>CAIVSY010000094.1 GCA_903908715.1 uncultured bacterium | reverse complement strand
GCCATTGCGGCGCAGGCGCAGAACCCAAGACCGGATAGAAGGATCAAAATTCTTGTCATCGTTTGGAGGCATGGTATGCTCCTGCGAGTTCTTTGGCAACCAGAAGCCGTGAAGCAAGAACGGAAATCCGTGAAAATCGGATACGGTCGCGCCGCTGTAACCGGATACGAAGCCCGGGGGCCACTCCTGTAACCAGGGGGAAGGCTGGGTGTTAGGTTTGAAGCCGGAAGTCAGAAGACGTTTTGTTTCATGTTCATCGGGTGTGCGGCGAGAGCCGCCAGACCCCTCTTTCGCGATGGAAGAGAAGGTGGGACGTGTGCCGTTTTGCATCAACCTTCGGTTCCCTTGCGGGGACCGGAGGTTTTTGTTTTCCGGGGCGTCGAGAGAGCGTTGGTCTTGCTGGAACACGGCGGAAGGGGGCGGAGGGCAGATGAGGAAACCCATAACAGCAAGACGGAAAGGGAGTCAACGAATGAGGAAGCAGTATGTCGGGATGGTGGCCGGGATTTTCCTGGCGGCGGGCTGGGCGGCAGGGCAGACGAATACGGCGGGAAGTGCATCGGCGCCGATCGTGGTGACCGCGACGCGGGTGGAGGTGCCTGCGGCCGTGGTGGGAAGTTCCGTGACAGTGGTGGATGCGGAACAATTGCAGGCGCGGCAGAGCGTTTCGATCCTGGATGCTTTGCGGGGGGTGCCGGGGGTTGACCTGACCCAGAGCGGCGGCCGCGGCTCGATTGGGGCGGGTTATATCCGCGGATCGCAGTCCGAGCAGGTCCTTGTGCTGGTCGATGGCGTGGAACTGAATGATCCGGTCAAGCCGGGCCGGGGCGTCGATCTTTCCACGATTCCGGTCGAGAATATTGAGCGCATCGAGGTGCTGAGAGGGCCCCAGAGCACATTGTATGGCGCCGACGCGATCGGCGGTGTGGTCAATATCATCACCCGCAAGGGGCAGGGGCCGGTATCGGGCGGGGCCAAAGTCGAGGGCGGGTCCTTCCATACCTGGAACGAGAGCCTCGAGGTTCGTGGTGGTGACAGGCGCGGCCATTTCGCGGTGGGCGCATCGCGCCAGGATTCCGAAGGGATTTCCAGCGCCAGCGAAAAGAGCGGCAATACCGAGAAGGACGGGTACGACAGCACAGAGCTGTCCGGCCGGTTTGGATGGACGCCTTCCACGGAATTCGATGCCGAAGGCCTGGTGCGCTGGACCCGTTCCAACAGCGACTATGATGGCTTCCTGGACGGCCGACCTGTCGACTCCGACGACCATGCCGAGTCCGATCGCCTGCTCGTCGGGGGCAATGGCCGGATGAACCTGCTGGATGGACGCTGGAAGCAGAGGCTGGGTGGAGCGATTGTGGATCACCAGCGCGATGATTTCAGCAGCCTGGGCGCATCTTCGTTCGACAGCCAGCTTCGCAAGGTTGATTGGCAGAACGACCTGCGGATTGGCGAGGTCAACCTGTTGACGGCTGGACTGGAATACGAGGAGGAGGCTGCCGAATCGGTGTACGAGGCGGCGGGGTATATCGACCGGTTTGACCGGCACATCGCCCGCAACAAGGCCGCCTACGTGCAGGATCATTTCACGGCCGGCCCGGTTTCCGCGGTGGCGGGTGTGCGTGTGGATGACCACAGTGCGTTTGGTTCCGAGGCCACCTGGCGTGTGGCGCCGGTGTATGCGGTGCCCGGTACAGGGACCCGGATCAAGGGGTCCTGCGGAACGGGGTTCAAGGCACCGTCCCTTTTCCAGTTGTACTCGGCCTACGGCAGCCCGGACCTGGATCCTGAAGCCAGTCTCGGCTGGGACGCAGGGGTCGAGCAGGACCTGATGGAAGGCCGGATCACGGCGGGCGCGACGTTCTTCCGCAACAAGTTCAAGGACATGATTGACTACGATTTCGCGCTGTCGCGCTATGCCAATGTGGGAGAGGCGGAGGCCCAGGGCATGGAGGTCTTTGTGGCCGCCCGGCCGGTGGATGACCTTACCCTCCGGGCCTCCTACACCTACACCGAAACGGAGAACAAGGAGACCGGGACGGTGTTGGAACGGCGGCCCCGCAACAAGGCTTCTCTGGACGCGACGTATGCCTTCACTGCCAAGGCGCGGGGAACGGCCAGCCTCCTGTATACGGGGGACCGCAAGGATATTGACTATGCCGCCTATGAAACCCTTACGCTGGACAGCTATGTGCTGGCGGGACTTCGCGCCGAGTACGATGTCCGCGAGAACCTGACGGTCTTCGGCAGGGTTGAAAACCTGTTCGATGAAGAGTATGAAGAGGTCTTCGGGTATGGAACACCGGGCCGCGCGGCGTATGGCGGCGTGAAGATGACGTTTTGAAGGCGAGGCAGGGATCCTCTCCCGGAACGGGTGATCGGGCATTATGAATACAGCGATGACATTATTCACAAGAGGTGGGCCGGTCATGTGGCCGTTGCTCCTGTGTTCCCTTGTGGCCGCCACGATCGCGATCGAACGCCTCCTCTTCTGGTGGCGGGAGAAACGACGGGAGAGCCGTCCGCTCATAGACCGCCTGTTCCTTCATACGGAACAGGCGGAATATGAAAAGGCTCTGGCGTTGAATGAGCAGCAGCCGGATGCGGTGGCCCGTGTACTGCTCACGGGCTTGTCGCACCGTGAACACGGGTTGCGCGAGAGCATGGAGGTGGCGGCGGCCGACGAGATTGCGCGGATGAAGCAGGGTCTGGCGATTCTGGACACCATTGTCACAATGGCTCCTCTGCTCGGAATTCTGGGAACGGTCACCGGGATTATCCGCTCGTTCGATCTCCTCGGCAGCAGCCAGATGGGGGATCCGCGCGCCATCAGCACCGGGATTGCCGAGGCGTTGATCACGACCGCGGCCGGGCTGACTGTGGCGCTGCCGACGCTGGTGGCGTTCAACTACCTCGTGTCGCGCGTCCAGGCGGCGACCAAGCGGATCGAGCAGGTGGCCACACAGTTTGAGGTGGCCTACCGGAGAGGGCGGGCCCATGCGGCTAAGCAGCGGTTATGAGGATCGGAAGGGGCGTATCGAGATCGTTCCCCTGATCGATATTATCTTCCTGCTCCTGGTGTTTTTTATCTACGCCATGGTTCGCATGACGGTGGAACGCGGGGTTAAGGTCGCGCTTCCGTCCGGGCCCGGGAAAGCCGTCGCGGCCAAAAGCCTGGTCATCACGATTACCGCGAGCAATTCGCTGGTGCTGGAAGGCCGCACGCTGACCTTGGCGCAGATTCTGCCCGAAGTGGCGGCCATGGCGCGTCTGCAGCCGGGGCTGCCCGTTTTGATCCAGGGGGACCGCTCGGCTGATCTTGGTGTTGCGGTGGAACTGATCGCGCGTTTGCGGGATCATGGTATTACGCAACTGTCGTTTCTCGTGAATCCGGATATAAGCCCGTGAACCGCAAACAAGATCTGGCTCTTGCCTGTCTGCTGGCGCTTGTCCTGCATGGTGCGGTCTTCTTCCTGCTGGGGCTTCTGCCGCCTGCCGTTCGAACCCTGGTGGAAGACGGATTGCCGGGTGCGGCGCGGGAAGTGGAGATCCTGTTGCCGGAAGAGCAGAAGGCGAGTGCGGATTTTATCGAGCGTTCTGAAGCATCTGAGCCCCGGTCAGTGCGGCTGGCTCCGGATATGCCCGGGATGGAACCCGCTCCCTCGATTTCGGATCCGCCTGTCTTTTCGGCATCGCCCAAGGTTGCGGCCATCCGGGTTTCGGCGGGGGATGATGCACTGCCGGGAGAATCCCTGCCATCCGCGGTTGGAACAGCAAGTGCGACGGTTGGGCCGGCCACCGGAACCGACCGCCCGGCCGGACTGGATCGGATTACACGCCCGAAATACCCGTTTGCCGCGAGACGGCGCGGGGAGGAGGGGCGGGTGCGGATGACAGTGCGAGTGAGTGCCTCAGGCAAAGTGCAGGCGGTCTGGGTTGTGCAAGGTAGCGGGTCTGATGAACTCGATGAGGTGGCGGCCGCCGCGGTGCGCCAGGCGGCGTTTCATCCCGCCCGCAGGAACGGGCAAGTTGTGGATTCCGATTGCGAGGTAACCTTCGAGTTTCGCCTGGAAGACGCGGGGGGACGCTAGTGTCGACGAGATTTCAATTCTGGCTATCCGGTTTCTTCCGGTTTCGGATCCGGTTCTGGGGTCTTGTTGAGAGTTGCGGGATCCTTCTGCTGGCGGCAAGCGTTTTGGGATTCCTGGGGGGCTGGCACTGGACGTTGGATCTCTGTTCGCACTTCAGGGTCCAATACCTTGCGGGTCTTGCTGTGGCGGCCCTGCTCCTCCTGATTCCCGGGAAGAGGCGATTGGCCCTTTGCTTTGGCATTGGCGCCCTGATCCAGCTGGCGGTTATCCTCCCCTTGTACGTGGGCCGGACTGAGGCACCGATTCCACCGTGTTCACAACCGATTCGGGCCCTGCTTGCCAACGTGAACACAGGCAACAGGAACTTCCGGGCGGTTGCCGAGGCCATCCGTTTTTTTGATCCCGATCTCGTGGTCCTGGAGGAGGTCAACAGCCAATGGCTGTCGGACCTTCAGCCCATGTTGGCGGGTTTTGCCCATGTCCGTTCCGCACCGCGGGAGGATAACTTTGGTATTGGGATCTGGAGCCGGTTTCCAGCGAAGGACTCCCGCATTGTCTACATCGGCCAGGCTGGTGTCCCGTCCATCCATGCGGAATTCGAGACGCCTGCCGGCCGATTGACGGTTCTGGCGACCCATCCGCTTCCACCCGCCGGGAGGGAGTACTCCGAGTTACGGAACAATCAACTGGCCTGTTTGCCCGAGTGGGTGCGGCAGGCGTCTTCCCCGGTGGTTTTGCTGGGCGATTTGAATGTGACACCGTGGAACCGTTATTTCAGGCGTTTGTTGCGTGAAGCCGGGCTCCGGGATAGTGCGCAGGGGCGACGGGTCTACCCGACCTGGCCCGCCTATAATCCTCTCCTGTATATCCCGCTGGATCATTGCCTGTACTCCGGCGGAGTGCAGATTGTGGATCGGCAGACAGGCCCGCGTGTTGGATCGGATCATCTTCCGGTGATTGTCGACTTCCGGTTGTTGCAAGGGGCCGGCGTGGGAGACAAGCGTTCGGCGGCGGACGGGGAGCCAAGGGACTGGATGATCTTGCGGCCTGTCTCATCGGCAGCTCTTCAATGTCCGTGAGCTGTCTCACTGAGTCACCTTCGGGGAGGCGCTGGGCGGACCTTTGAACCAAAGGGAATCGATAGCGGATCCAATTCGCATATTTCCGGGTCCGGGCTCAATAAAAAAACCGAAAAAGCTGTACAAAACCCTGATTCAGACTTAACCTCCAACTTGAGGTTGGCGAGTTAACGGTTGGCCTGATTCCTGCTCCCTCCGTTCATCAGGATGGAGAGCAGAAGGGGGGGTGTGATGAATCGGAAACGGGGATTGTGGTTGTCGGCTTTGTTATGCTGTGTCTTACAGTCCGGGTACGGACAGTGGGTTTTGGCCGGTCCGTATGATACGGTTTCCGTTCCGGCCGGTTTCGTGCGTCTGGAAGCGGCGCCGGGCAACTCCCTCCATGCGGTCGGATTGAAGCCTTTTTCCGGCTCGCTGGATGATGTGATGGCAGGCCAGCTGAAAGGCGGGCTCACGGAAGCGCAGGCGGACAAGATTCTCAAGTGGAACCCGGCAGCGCAGGCATATGTGGGTGCGTTCAAGGCGGACGGGACAGGGGATCCGGCAAAGGATGGGAAGTGGTTTTCCGATACGGGCGTGTGGGAGAAAAGCCCGCTGACTCTGGCTCCCGGGGAGGCCTTTTGGATTGTCAATCGCAGTTATGCCGGACAATCCGTATTTATCGCCGGAGAGGTTGTGGCGGATGCGATCGGTTCTGTATCGTTTCAGCCCGGACTTACACTCTTCGCGTATCCGTTCAGTTCGGCGATCGCCCTCAACAGCACACGGCTGGCCGCCAGTGGAGCCTATGCGGACCGCAAGAGTACCCTTTCCGATACAGTCAACGATCCCGATGGCGGCGACACGCAGTGGCTCAAGAAGAGCGGCAAGACGTCCAGCAACGCCATCTGGTGTGAAATCAGTGGTGTGAAGTCCGCGAAAGTCCTCAAGACGGGAGAGGGATTCTGGTACCGGCGCCGCGCGAGCCGGGGTTTTACCTGGACGGAGAACCGCCCCTATGAGTTTCCGTTCGGTGTATTTGCGGGTGCGCCCCGTATCGTGAAGGTGGCCGGCAGCCCCGGTGGTGCGGTGCTGACGATCGACACGGCGGCATTCCCCGCAGGGAAGCTGGATGTTTTCTGCAAGGATTTTGCCGCCGATGCGGTTTTGTCGCTCACAAGCGGCTGGAAGATGGCGGTTGCAGGCCTTGCGGTGCAGGGAGCGGCCGCGATGACGTGGACTGACACAGGTTCCGATACTCGCCCGCCGGTTCAAGCCGTGCAAACCCGGATTTATCTGGCCGCCCGTGGCGATATCGATTCCGATGGTGACGGTCTGGCCGATGCCCGGGAACATCTCGTCACGGGAACCCGGCCCGGCGTGGCCGATACCGACGGGGATGGCTTAAACGACGGATGGGAAGTGGAGCATGGGACCAACCCGCTGATCAAGGACACACCCGCGCCCGCAAAGATCAAGGGAATGCGGGTCAGCCCGGGCTACTACTATGGGGGCCCGTACAGCGGTATGAACGCCGACGCCGTCGCCGACCTGATCGTGCGAACGTCGGCGGCCTGGGGATGCAATGCGCTGTATGTAAAGGCATTCACGGCGCCATACGGTACCTATTGGGCGAATCCGACCACTCCCTACCTGACGCAGGAAGGCGGCCTTGGAGCGCAGGACCTGATGCGGAAGCTGGTGGCACGCGGGCACCAGTCGGGGCTCAAGGTCTATGCATGGGTGGAACTCAACCGTTCGAAGACGGCTTGGAATGCCAATCCTGCCTGGAGGCAGAAAGCCGCGGATGGAACTGATTTCAACCCGGGTGAATACCTGATCTCGATCTATCATCCCGATGTTGTGGCGTGGACCCAGTCCGTTGCAGGCGAATTGCTCGACATGGGAGTCGATGGGATCGACATGGCTGAGTGTGACCTCGGAGTCTGGGGAACCGGAGCGACGTATGATGCGGCCGCCAATAACCGCTATCTGTCCGCCTACCCGAACGGTCAGCTCGGGGATGCCAACTGGGTGGCGTTCCGCAAGCAGGTGGTTACCGATTGGCATGGGGCAATCGGGCGCATGGCGCATGCCCGGGGCAGGGAGTTCCATGTCACATACATGTGGAACGCCTATACAGACGGAACACTCTGGTCGGAATCCTACCTGGCTGACCGCGTGGGGTTCAGTTTCAACGGCATGCTTGAATTGCCGGCGGACGCCCGACCCGATTATCTGCTTGCGGAACTGATGTGGCAATCGCAGGAGGCGCGGTATGCTCAGGGGACGTTCACGGCCGCCTGGACACAGAGTGCCACGGAACAATTCCGTGCGTTCGTGAATGGACGGGCAAAGGCCGTGGTGCATGTGGAGGCCTCGACCTCCGTGGGCGCGATCACGGTCCAGCCGATGCCTGCCGACATAGAATTGAGCTTGTCCCTTGCGCTTTCCGGAAGTGACGGCGCGGATATCTACGACCACGACATTCTTTACCGGACCCTGTATGCCGTCAACGGCGTGACCGCCACTTGGGGCGCAACGGCCGTTTCCAACGTGTTCAATGGCGTGGCAGCACCGCAGTAACCGCAGGCTGGTTCCCGTGTTTCCCGTTTCATCCGGGCGAAATCATTTGCCGGATGCTTGCCTTTTCTCCGGAAAAAGACTAGGCGTGATGAACCGTTCCAGGGTCAAGGGATTGGCCGGGGCGGGGTGAAGGTTGGGAGAAGAGATGAGCGGGAAGCAGTCGGGTCATAACAGGACGCCGGTCGGCGAAAGCGGGGAAGGGGACCATTCGGCGGGATCCGCGAAGGGCCGCGAGACTCCCACCATCGTGATTCCCCGCGGTGCCCGTCCGCCTCCCGTGCTGGTGGGTCTGGAGGACAGTCAGTACCGGATTCTCGGCGAAATCGGGCATGGGGGGATGAGTGTGGTCTACCTGGCCCGGGATGTAAAGCTGGGCCGGCACGTGGCCATCAAGAGGCTCAATCCGGAATTCCTGACCGACCCGGCGATGCGGAACCGGTTCCGGCGGGAAGCGCAGCTCATCGCGGCGCTCAACCACATCTATATCGTCAAGCTCTACGATTTCGACATTGAGCGGACGGATCCGCGGATCATCATGGAATACGTTGCGGGGCCCGGCAAGCCCCCGGCGCCGGATTGGCCGGCTTCGTCGTTGAACCTCGAGCAGAAGCTGGACCAGAATGGCGCGCCGCTGACCCTGCGCGCCTCGGTGATGCTGGTCCGCAAGCTCTGTCTCGCCATGGAGTATGCGCACCGGAATGGCGTGGTGCATCGCGACCTCAAGCCTTCCAACATACTGCTCGACGAGCATGGGGAGCCGCGGCTGGTGGATTTCGGCATTGCCCGGCAGATGGTTGCGGACAGTGACAAGCTGACCTTGACCGGCGCACGGATGCTTTCGCTTGGATACGCGGCTCCCGAACAGGAGACGGCGCCGGCAACGGCCGATGCGCGCGCGGATGTCTACAGCCTGGGCGGCATCCTTTACTTCTGCCTGACCGGCGAGAACCCCCGCTTCTTCCGCGACAGCCGTGTGCCGGAATCGCTGCGGCCGATCATTCTCAAGGCCATGGAACGCGAGCCGGAGCAGCGCTGGTCTTCGGCTCGGGACCTCGCCGAGGTACTCTCGCAGTCGGCGGGCGACCTGATCTCGCCGCTGACCGATCCGGGAATGTGGCGCTGCAAGTGGTGTAATTCGCTGAATCCGGTGGCTAACCGTTATTGTGCGCAGTGCAACTGGGATGGGATGGAGTCCTGTCCCGAGTGCGGGACCGAGACGCGTGTCGGGGTGCGTTTCTGCGGGCGTTGTTCAACCGACATCAAGGCGTTCGAGGACATGCGTGCGTTGCTGGCACGGTTGCGCGACTACCGGCGCACCAAGGAATTCCAGCGCATCAAGGATGCCATGGATGGCGGCAACGCCTTCCAGCCCCGGGGGGACAAGGGGCAGGAGATGGTCCGGGAGATCCGGGAACTGGGGGAAACCGCCTTGTGGGCAATCCAGAGAAAGGATGAACTCGTCCAGGCGATTTCGGCGGGGCTGGACCGGCAGAACTACGAGGAGGTGCGCGACCGCCTGAACGAGTACGGGGTGCTGGATGACGGTCCGGGGTACTCCGACCTGCGTCGCGAGCTCCCCTGGCGGATTGCCGAACGCAACATTGTCCTGTTGCGCGGGGATCTGGCCGAGGCCCGGCGGCAGCTTGGCGGGAAGCGTCCCGGCGAGGCGGCGCGGCGCCTCGCGGACATAGAGAACCGGTTGCTCTCACTCGCCCAGATCGAGAGCCAGTTCCCGCCGCTCCAGGGTGCGCTGACGGCGGCAACGGATCCGTCGTCGTCATCCGGCCGCGGTTCCTATGCGCGGGTGGTGGCGATGATTTGGAAGGATGTCGAGCAGGCGAAGGCCGAAGTGGAAGCGGCGCGCCAGGCCGTCGAACGGATGTTGCAGGCGGCCTCGCTGGCCTTCAAGGCGCAGGATTACGAGGGGTGTCTCAGAACCTGTGAGGCGCTGCAGGAGATTTCCATCGAGCCGTCCCCGGCCGAGTCGCTTGCGGAAAAGGCGAAGGAACGGATCCTGCAGATTGACCGGATGATCGCCCGGGCCGATGATGCCATCCGGCGCGGTAACCTGAAGTCGGCGGAGCGGTCCATGCGCGACTTGCTGGAGCGGTGGAAGCAGGATTCCCGTCCGGCGCGGCAGCGCCTGGATCAGATCCGCCGGATTTACCGGATCCGCAGGTTCACGACAGCGGGGGTGGCGCTGGTGGTGGGAATGATCCTGTACGGGTTCAGCATCGGGCCGGTATATCGCTCGGCCTTGCGCCAGGGTGGCCTGCAGGCCGCCCAGCGGAGGGAAACCCTGAACGCGGCGTATGCGCCGGTCTTCTGGCTGCATGAGCGCACGCCGCTGAAGGGACTTCTGGATCGGTACGCCGCGCAGTGGGAGCCCACGATCTTCGGGAGGAAATAGCGCGCGCGTCAGGTGTCGCGCGGGTTCAGCGAGTGCTTGCGGAGCAGACGCTGGAGGTAGGCCCGTTCAATCTCGGCTTCCCGGGCGGCGCGCGAGATATTCCCGCCGTTCCGCTCCAGCAGCTTCTCGAGGTATTCGCGCTCGAACTGGTCCACCAGCGCGTTCTTCGCCTCCTTGAACGGCTTGCCCGGAGCCATGCCGGCCGCCGGCGGAGCCTGCTCGCGGATCCGCCCCAGCGCCAGGCAGGCGCCAAGATCCACCCGGCCCGATGTCCCGTGTACAGCCATCTCCACCACATTACGGAGTTCGCGGCCGTTTCCCGGCCAGTCGTGGCGGCGGAAGAGATCCATGCTTCGCTCGAAATCCGGCCATGAGTCCGGATCGGCGGACCCGGTCAGTTCCTTCAGAAAGGAACGGGCCAGCAGGGGAATGTCCTCCGGCCTCTGGCGCAGGGGAGGGATTTCAATCTTCACGATCGAGAGCCGGTAGAACAGATCCTCACGGAAACGCCCCTCGCGGACTTCGCGTTCCAGGTTCCGGTTCGTGGCGGCAAGGATGCGCACATCCACCTTGCGGACCGTGTTCGATCCCACGCGGCGGATCTCCTTGCGTTCGAGTGCGCGGAGGAGCTTCGGCTGCAATTCGAGATCCAGCTCGCCGATTTCATCCAGGAAAACGGTTCCGCCATCGGCCTGTTCAAAAGCGCCCTTGCGCTCCATACCGGCGCCCGTGAAGGCGCCCTTTGCATGTCCGAACAACTCGCTTTCGATCACGCCCTTGGCCAGGGCTCCGCAATCAATGATCACGAACGGCTTACCCTGTCGGGCGCTGTGGGCGTGCAATGCCTCGGCCATGAGTTCTTTGCCCGTCCCGGTTTCGCCCAGGATGAGGATGGCGGCGTTGGTGCGCGCATAGGTCTCGGCCAGGTGGAAAACGCGGCGCATGGCATTGCTCCGGCCGCAGAGCCGCCCGAAACTTTCCCGCGGGCTCAGGGGATAGACCACCGTTTCCTGCAGGGGACAGAACACCATCCGTGTGCTTCCGGCCTGGAACTCCACGCCCTGCGTCAGGTAGGCCTCGCAGATCCGCACCCCCTGCACCAGAGTACCGTTTGTGCTGCCCAGGTCCCGCAGCAGGAACCCATCCTCGCCCTGGCGGATTTCGCAATGGCGGCGTGAGGCGGCCTCGTCCTGGAGAACCAGGTCGCTCTGCGCCCCCGCCCCGATGGTGAACGCGTCCTTGTCCAGGGGGATTTCACGACCCTGGTCCGGTCCATTCATGATGAGCAGCTTGGCCTTCTGCAGGTGCAGGGAACGGGGTGCCCCTTTGCGGTCCAGCATGACCGTGTGCAGGTTGCCGGTACCGGGTCGACGAACCGATGTGTCTTTGCGGGATCCTGTCATCGGATACGAGAATAGTCCGCCGGGAGTTCGCCGGTCAAGCGATATGCACACAAGAGAATACACATACCGTGCAAGGTGCATACAATGATACGCATATGGATCTTCCCGGACTGGCCGGTATGGCCGGAAAGCGCCTCCAGGAAGGGTTTCCCGGCGGCGGGGCAGGCATGGCACGATTCCTGCATCGGAAGAATCTGCCAGACAAGGCCTTTCGCGGGGAAGGCGGCTGGAGGAGGAGAATCCGATATGCAAAGTGCAGAACAGCAGGTAACGGACGCGGCGATGGATGCGCCGCAGGGCGATATTGAAACCGTAAAGGCCTTGAACCAGGCATACCGGAAGATGACCGAGCAGATCCGGCTGGCGATCGTAGGGCAGGACAAGGTGGTGGAGCAGGTCCTGGTCGCGATCTTCTGCCGGGGCCATGCGCTGCTGGTTGGCGTGCCCGGACTGGCTAAGACGCTGCTGGTGAGCACGATTTCCCGGGTGCTGCACCTGACCTTCAAGCGGATCCAGTTCACGCCGGACCTGATGCCGGCCGACATCACGGGAACCGATGTGCTGGAGGAGGATCGCACGACGGGCAAGCGGGTCTTCCGTTTTGTGCATGGGCCGCTGTTCGCGAACATGGTGCTGGCGGATGAGATCAACCGGACGCCTCCCAAGACGCAGGCTGCCCTGCTGGAGGCCATGCAGGAGAGGATGGTGACGGTCGGGGACGAGGACTTCCACCTGCCGGATCCCTTCTTTGTGCTGGCCACGCAGAATCCGATCGAGCAGGAAGGAACCTATCCGCTGCCGGAGGCCCAGCTGGACCGGTTCATGTTCATGATCAAGGTTGATTATCCGACGCCTGCGGAGGAGTTGGAGATCGCCAAGAAGGTCACCGGCACCTACAAGCCGACGCTGGAGACGGTGCTGACAGGGGAGGACATCCTCAGGCTGCAGGAAATCGTGCGGCGGGTGCCCGCGGCGGACCATGTGTTCGAATATGCGCGTGACCTGGCGCGGGCCACCCGGCCGGGGCCCGAATCGCCAGCCTTTGTCCGTGAGCTGATCCACTGGGGCGCGGGGCCGCGGGCCACCATCAACATGATGATGGCGGCCAAGGCCCGGGCCATCCTGCACGGCCGTTATCATGCGACCACGGAGGACGTGCGCGAGATGGCTGTGACGATCCTGCGGCACCGCATCGTGCCAACCTTCAATGCCGATGCGGCCGGGATCTCGACCGATCAGATTATCCAGCGGCTCCTGGAGGAAGTCCGTCCCGCGGTGACCGAGAAACTGGCCTGATAGAGGTTCGCTTGGGTGCAAGCCCCTGGAGGTTCCAATCGCGATGTCGAGAGTGCCGGATAAGATGGAGACGCAGGTTCCGCCGCATTTCCAGCTGGTGGATTCGGACGCGATGTCGAAGATCAGCCGCATCGAGCTGCTGGCGCGCCAACGGGTCGAGGGGTTCATCACGGGCCGGCACCAGAGTCCCTTCCGCGGGACTTCCGTGGAGTTCGCCGAGCACCGGGAATACACGGCTGGTGATGATTTGCGGGATCTGGACTGGCGGGTGTATGCCCGGTCGGACCGTTACTACGTCAAGCAGTATGTCGAGGAGACCAACCTGCGAGCGACCTTGCTGCTGGATGCGTCCGGTTCCATGGCGTATCGCGGGGAGATGGCGGCGGTGCACAAGGGGAGGCGGCTCAGTAAATTCGAATATGCCCGCTACATGGCCGCCTGTCTGATGCGGCTGCTGATGAACCAGCAGGATGCGGTGGGGCTGGTTACGTTTGATACAGCCATTCGCCGGTACCTGCCGGCGCGCACGCGTGCGAACCACATGAGTGTCCTGCTGCAGGAGATGTACAACACGGTGCCCGGCGAGGAAACCGCCCTGGCGCCGGTCTTCGATGAGATCGCCGAGCGAATCCACCGCCGCGGCCTGGTGATCATCCTGTCGGATCTCTTTGATGGCGTGGAGGCGATCCTCAAGGCCCTGCATCATTTCCGTTTCCGGAAGCACGAGGTCATCGTCCTGCATGTGATGGCGGAGGAGGAATTGACGTTCCCGTTCAAGAACTGGAGCCAGTTCCGGAACCTGGAGCAACCCGGCCAGTTCCTGGACATTGATCCGGAGGCGCTGCGATCGGCCTACCTTTCGGAGGTGCAATCCTTTGTGGAATCGCTCGAGAAGGGCTGTGGCGAGATGCAGGTGGATTATGTCCCGTTTTCGACTCGCCAGGACTTCGGCATGGCACTGGCCGGATATCTCGCCCACCGGAGGAGCCGGATCCAATGAAGCGCGGGGTCAGGGTATGACGTTTCTCAAGATCTCCATGTTGCTGGGCCTTGCGGCGGTGGCGATCCCGATCGTCATCCATCTGCTCAACCGCAGCAAGCCGAAGGTGCATGACTGGGGCGCCATGCAATTCCTGCTGGCGTCGGTGACCGCCCGTAGCCGGCGGATCCGCATCGAGGATGCTATTCTGTTGTGCCTGCGCTGCCTGGGCCTGGCGGCTCTGGCCCTGGCGCTGGCACGGCCATTCCTGCCCAGCGTGTCCGCCGTGCCGTGGGTGCTGATCCTGCCCGGTGTCCTGCTGGCGGCGATCCTTGCCGGGATCGCCACGGTTCTCTGGACCGACCGTGAACGGCGGCAGCGCCTGCTGCGGATCTCGGCGGCCCTGCTGGCCGTGGCGTTGCTGGCCCTGCTGCTCGAGAAGCGGATACAGGCGCGGCGCTGGATGACGGCCGGCGGCGGGAGCGATGCGGTGATCCTCCTCGATGCATCGCTGTCCATGACGCGTGTGGCCGACGGGCGCAGCAGTTTCAGCAGGGCTGTGGAGGAGGCGACGGCCCTTGTCGAGAGGGCGCGGCCCTCGGATGCGATCGCCGTCGTGCTGGGAGGATCGGTCCCGGAGGCGCTGGTGCGGCGTCCCACATCCGACCGGCGCGAATTGCTGCGCGTTCTCCGTTCCCCGGAATGCCGACCGGTGGGCGGGGTCATGGCCGTGCTGGATGCCCTGAACCTTTCGGCCACGCTTCTGGCTGATGGCCCGAACCTTTCCAAGCGCCTGGTGATCTTCACGGATGGGCAGGCCGAGGGCTGGGATGTCCAATCGGCGGCCCGCTGGGAGTTCCTTGCGGAAAGCTTCAAATCCCTTCCCGCCCCCCCGCGGATTGTGTGCCGCCGGCTGGAGATTCCGCCAGGTTTCCGGAACGCGTCCGTGTCGGGCATCCATCTTTCCCGGACGGTCATCGGCACCGACCGGCCGGTGAAGGCGGATGTGGCGGTGGACAGTACCGGCACGATCCCCGTCCGCCCGGCGACCGTGGAATGGTGGGTGGATGGCAGGAAGGTCGAACAGGTCCCGGTGCTCAAGGACCTGTTGCCCGGGACATCGGAGACGTTTCCGTTCACCTATCACTTTCAAACACCCGGCTATCACGTGATCAGCGCCCGGTTGCAGGCGGAGGATGACCTTCCGGCGGATAACGGGATGGAGCAGGTGGTTCATGTTTCCGACCGGCTCCCGGTACTCCTGGTGGAGGGTGCTTCCGCGGAACGGTTCTTCTTCTTCAAGACGGCCAGCCTGATCCGCGCGGCGCTGACCCCGCGCGAAACGGAGACGGATACAACCTCCCAGCTTGTGGAACCCACGATTGTGGAAGCTTCGAATCTCGGCACGATCCGCGATCTGGGGATGTTCCGGGTGATCCTTCTGGCGGATGTCCCGCGTCTGCCGGCCATCGAGGCGGAACGCCTGACTGCGTTTGTCAAGGCGGGCGGCGGACTGCTGATCCTGCCGGGCAACCGCGCGGAACCGCAGTTCTACAACACCTGGCAGGATCCGGCGGGCGGATCGGTCCTGCCCCTGCGGATGGACAAGCGCGTCTATCCGGTGGATCCGCTCCTGCTGGATCTCAAGTCGCTCACCCATCCGGCGGTGCAACTGGTTGCCCAGCCCGGACAGTCGGACCTGCGGCTGGGCCTTGTCTCGGGATACTGGAAGATGATTGCCGACGGTGAGGGTGTGCGGGTATGCGGGCGGCTGGAATCCGGCGAGCCGTGGCTGGTGGAGCGTGCGCTCGGCCGTGGATTCATCCTGCAATCCTCCCTGGCGCTGGACCGGCGGGATAGCAATCTTCCAACCCTGAAGTGTTTTGTTCCGATGATTCACGAAATGGTCTACTACCTTTCCGAGCCCACCCTGCGGGCTTGTAACCTGGCGCCGGGCGCGGAATGGACGCTTTCGGGCAGTCTGCCTGCCGCAGCGGGGCAGGGCTCTTCCCTGCCTGCCGGGGTTTCCGTTTCGAACCCTGCGGGGAAGACGGTGTCTGCCCGCGTGGAGTACCGGGGCCGCGAATTCCGGCTCCGCTTTCCCGCCACACTGCATCCCGGTCTCTACCGGGTGTGCCTGCCGGCGGGGCTGGCGGCGCAGGCCGGGATCCCCGCCGGTCAGGCACCGGAGGCGCTGTTCACGGTGACCCGGCAACCGGCGGAAAGCACGCTCACGCCCTTGAGCGATTCCGAAATTGCCACCCTTCGCAGTCATGTGGACCTGTTCCTGCCCGGATCGCTTTCCGAACTGCTTGCGGCCTTCACGGGGGAGATCCCCGGCCAGGAACTCTGGAAGATCCTGATCCTTTGCGCCCTGCTCTGCCTGGTATCGGAAAGCGTCCTGACGCGCTGGATCACACTGCAACGGCATCTGCATCAGGCGAAAACGGTCGAACTCAGGTCCCCGGCCGAGAGTGTGCAGGCGGCGAAGGACAGGCTGATGAAGTGGATGGAGACATGAAGGCATGAACAACCCGGCCCTGACAAGTGTGAGCCTGGACACGGCGGCCATCCCGCTGTATCTGCTGGTCCCGGTTCTGCTCCTTCTCCTGGCCCTCTGGGTCCGTGCCCATGGGTGGAGCCGGGATCTGGCGGGACGCTGGACCCGTATGGCCGCCTTTGCCGGCCGGGTCTTCGTGGGGTTCCTGACATTGGAGGCTGCGGCCGGCCTGATCCGCAAGGGAATGCTGTTCTCCACCTCATGGAGCCTCTGGCCCCTGATGCTGGCCGGTGCGGGCCTTGTGGAATGGATCCTCGCCCTTTCCAGACTGGAGCGGAATGTCATTTCCCCGCGGGCCGGCCGGGCCCTGGTCATCCTGCGGATCAGCACCGTTCTGGCGGTTCTCCTGGTGCTCTGCCAACCGGTGCGGGTCTTTGACGCCATCCGGAGAATCCAGAGGAATGTCATCGTGCTTCTCGACGCAAGCGCCTCCATGCAGGTGCCGGACAACAACCTGACCGACGGCGAGAAGGTGCGCCTGGCCGAATCCCTGCACATAGCCGAGGCGCGACGGCCTGTTGCGGTCGACCGGGTATTGGCGGATCTCCGGGAGACGGGCCAGGCACTGCAGGCCCAGTCGGAGGCATGGAACGCCCTGGCGGTTGTGTCTCCGGACATCCGGGTGCGCCAGATGGAACGGAATTTGGGCGGCTGGGGCCGCACTTTCAAGCAGAAGGCCAAGGCGGTGAACGAAGCGGTCAAGGCGCTTCAGTCGGCGGCGGCGGCTCCCTGCGTGTTCCATTATGGGACACAG
This sequence comes from uncultured bacterium, assembly GCA_903908715.1. GTDB lineage: Bacteria > Verrucomicrobiota > Kiritimatiellia > CAIKKV01 > CAITUY01 > CAIVSY01. The sequence goes on along the minus strand of CAIVSY010000094.1, from coordinate 20,590 downwards.
CATGCAGAGCCGCTCCGGAAAGCAGCGTCCCGACTCTGGGATGAAGGGGTCCAGCCGCTGAAGGGGCTGGTCCAATGGGCGGATGACAAGCGGGCGGCCGCCACCAATGATGCGGCCTTTCAAAGTGCCCGGGAAACCCTGCGCAAGACCGCCGCACTGCTCATCGAATCCGCCAACGGGCTCGAGCCGTCCGGTGACGGTTTCGATGAGGCATTCTACCGTTCCCTCCCGCCGGACCAGCGGAAGGCCATCGACCGGGTGGCCACCCTGAGCCGGATGGAAATTGCGGGACAGCTTCTCCTCAACCGGCCCCTGGCCGAGACCCAGCCCGGGAAGCAGCCTCCGCCCGGCATTCTTGAAAAACTTCATCGGGGATATGGAGTGCAATTCCACACCTTTGGCGCATTCCCGGCCGGCATGGGCACTCCCGCGCTTCTCCGCGCCACCGATGCCGATCTCTGGAAGCCCGACGAGAAACAGAAGGTGTCCACGGATATCGCCACGGCGCTGGAACGCGTCACGGCGGGGGTCCCCGCGGAACGGCTTGCCGGTGTGGTCCTTCTGACCGATGGCCGACACAATGCGCCGGCTGCTGTTGAATCGGTGGCGCGCCGGCTTGGCGTGCAGAAGATCCCGGTGTTCCCGGTCGTATCCGGCGCGGGCCGCCATCCGCCCACCGATGCGGCGATTGTGTCCCTTGCGGCGCCGGAGTCGGTCAGCACCAATGACAAGGTGTCCTTCACGGTCGATTTGAAAATCGACGGATTGAATGGCACCAACGTGCTGGTCACCCTGCTGGACGGGGATACGGTTGTGGCCTCCAACACCGTGACGCCACAGGGGCTGGCGCTTCGCAGGCAGATCCTGCTTTCCGACACCCCGAAGACCAACGGGCTGCATCCGTACCGTGTGCGCGTGGAGTCGTTCCCGGCGGAAGTCGACCGGACCAACAACGAGCGGGAGATGCCGGTCATGGTCAGCCAGGACGCCGTCAAGGTCCTGCTTGTGGACAGCTATCCCCGCTGGGAGTTCCGCTATCTCAAGAACCTCTTTCTCCAGCGGGACAAGCATGTCCGCCTGCAGTACCTGCTGTTTCATCCTGACAAGGTTGCCGGCCTGACCAACCGGGTTCCGCGTGCGGCCTCGGTGATGGCGGGGCCGGGCGAGGTGGAGGCAAACTTGCCGCCCGCGAGCGAGGCCGAATGGATGAAGTTCGATGTGATTATACTGGGTGATGTTGCGCCGGACGATCTCGGTCCCGTCCATCAGCGGATTCTCCGGGACTACGTGATCCGGCGGGGCGGTACGCTCATTGTCCTTTGCGGTATGCGGCACATGCCGCACGCCTACACGGGTTCCCCGCTGGCCGAGGTCCTGCCTGTCGCCTTTACGCCATCCGCGCGACCCCTCCTGGCGGCTCCGGAAGCGGAATTCCGCCTGGGTCTGACGGGGGCCGGACGCAACTCGGTGTTTCTCCGGATGGATGATGATGCCGCGAGGAATCTGGCGGTGTGGAACAGCCTGCCGATCCTGTACTGGAGGAACGGATCCATCCGGGCGAAGGAGGGTGCAACCGTGCTGGCCTATGCGGAAGCGGCGAAGCCCGGTTCCGACGAACCGGTCCTGCGGATGCCGGATGCGGAAACGCTGGCACAGCAACGCCGGACCGAGAAGGAGAAGCCGCTGCTGGTTACCCATCAGGAGGGGTTCGGCACGGTGCTCCTGTTCGGATTCGACCATGCCTGGCGCCTGCGTTACCGGAAGGGTGACGAGTATCATCACAAGCTCTGGGGGCAGATCCTGCGCTGGGGAACCAGTGAGCGGATTGCGGCCGGAACCGGGACGATCCGGGTCGGCACGTCGCTGACCCGCTATCAGGCCGGCGAGCCGGTGCGTGTGATGGCCCGCCTGGCAACCCCGGATTACCTGCCGATCCAGAACGCATCGCCCGCGGCGCTGATTGAATCCGAAACGGGAACCGTGCGGTTGCGCCGCATGCTCCGATACCGTGTGGGAACGCCTGGCATCTACAGCGCGGAGATCGGAGCCCTTCCCGAAGGCCGGTATCGCGTGACGCTGGATACGGGCGGTATCGCCGCCGGGGAGGGGGAGCCGGGCGTGATATCCAGCCGGTTATCCGTGGTGGGGGCGAATGACAGCGAAACCGTCGAACTGGCGGCGGACCGCGGCCTGATGAACCATGTGGCGTCGCTCACAGGGGGGCGGGTTCTCGGACCGGGCGACCTGCCGTCGGTTTCCTCGCAGCTCGGGCCGGCCCGTATCATCCAGGTGGAGCGGCGGCAGGTGGACTTGTGGAATTCGTGGCCCTTGTGGCTGTTGATCGTCCTGCTCCTGACAGCCGAATGGATTCTGCGCAAGAAAGTGAGGCTGCCCTGATGAAGCTACCTGACCGGGATTCCGGCCGGCCCCTGCCCGGACCGATTGTCGGGGTGTTGAACCGCCTGATCCGGCGGGCGCGCCACCTGATCCTGTTCCGCGGCTTGTGCGCCTCGGTGGCCGCGGGCGGAGGAGCCTTCCTGACCGTCATGCTGTTGGATGCGGCCTTGACGTTTATCGCCGCCTGGCCCCGCTGGGTGCTGACGATCATTGCCTATTCCATCTGGTGCGGGGTGACCTACTGGTACCTGATCCGGCCGCTGGCCCGTTCTTTCACAATCACCGGGATGGCCCGCCTGATTGAATCGCATCATCCTGAATTGCAGGAGCGCATCAGTTCCGCCGTCGAACTGCTGGCCAGCAACGATCTGCCCTCCATCCGGGGTTCCGAGGTACTGATCCAGGCATTAACCACGGAGGCGGTACAGGAAGCCGAGTCCCTGCGTCCCCGCAAGGAGATTTCCTTCCGCATGGCCCTGCCGTTTGCATTCACCGCCGGCCTTCTGATTGTGATCCTGGCCGCCCTTTCGATGACCATGCCGAAGAAGACGCGGTTCCTCATGGCCCGTGCGGCTGCCCCGTTCCTGAACCTGCCCAATGTACGGGCGCTGGAACTGCGGATCGAGCCGGGGGACACGCTGGTGGCCGCCGGCGGGAGTTTGGATGTCCGCATGAAAACCCGGAACCCGGTCGTAACGTCGGCCCGGCTAAGAATGGTGGACGCCCAGGAGCGGGAAACACGGGTCGACATGGTGCCGGTTCCATCCGCCAGTAACGGGACCGAACGGGTTTTCGCGGTCACGTTGCCGGGGGTCCACCAGGAGTTCCGATACCGGGTGCAGGCCGGCGATGCGGTCTCGCGGTTCTACAAGGTGCGGGTGGCGGTGCCGCCTGTGATCGGGCAGCGCGATATCCGTTACCGGTATCCGTCCTACACCCGCCTTGCGCCAAGGCTGGACCGGGATGGGTCGGGCGTAATCCGTGCCATTGCCGGTACGGAGGTCACCGTCTCGGTGCAGGTCAACAAACCTGTCCGCACCGCCGTCCTCGCCATTACCAGTGGCGTAACGACCAACTTGCTGAAGGGGAACTGGATCCAGGGCAGGGAGGCGGCGGGCGCGGGCTATGAGTTCTCCCTCGTCCTGCCCCGGGGCCTGAACGGTGTCTGGACCTTGCGGCTTACGGATGAAATCGGCTTGGAGAACACGCCGTTCACGCACACGATCCAGTCCCTGGCGGATGCGCCTCCCGCGGTGTCGGTCACCAACCCGCGCCAGCGGGAACTCCGGTTGAACCGGGATACCCGCCTGCCTGTCTCCTACGCGGCGGAAGACGACTTCGGACTGCAGGCTGTCTCCCTTGTGTTGTCCCTGCCAGGCCGTTCGAATGAGATCGTCCGTGCCCTGCCTGTGCCTGTTCCCGCGCCGAACCAGGCCGGCAAGACGGTGACCGGGACAGCAACGCTGGACCTGGGCGAGGCCCTCTTCACAAATGTCGCGCGCCTGTCCATGCGGATGCTGGCCGAGGATAACCTGCCGGCGGAACTAAAGGGTTCGCAGAAGGGTCAATCGGAGATCCTGACCATTGTACTGGATGATGCGGCGGATTCCTGGCGGGAGCAGGTACTGGTCACTCAGGACCAGCGGGTCGGTGAGGGGTTGAAACTGGCCCAGCAACAGCTGGTCAAGGCGCAGCAGATGTCAAAAACGCTGGAGACCCCGCTGGCCCAGCAGCCGCAGCTGAATGCCGATACAGCCCACCGGATCGATGCGCTGCAGGATTCGCTGGCTTCTGCGGAAAACACTCTCCGGGACACAGCCGGTCAGTTGCAGAAGGGATTCTTTGATTCGATGGCGTCCAACTTGAATGTCCTGGCGGAAGAGCATGTGGCCAGGGCCGAGAGCCAGGCCGGGCAGATCAAGCTCATGGATACACAGGTGGACCGGGTGGCGATGAACAGCAATGTGGCATCCGAGATCAACCGGTCCCTGGCGGAAATCGGGGATGCGATCCGGCGGCATGAAAAGGCCCGTGAGGCGGCGAGGAAAGCCGTTGCGCTGGACGACGTGAGTTCCAGGCAGTCGGAACTGGCGGAGCAGCGCAGGAAGCTGGATACGGCGGCAACGTCGGGCAATACGAACGGCGCCGCAGCGGCCGTCCCGCAACCGGCGGAGAACCAGTGGAAACGGGATCAGGATGCCGTGGCGGATGCTCTTGCCAGAATGACAAGGGAAACGCCCGAAGCGGCCGCCGGGTTTGCGGGGGCCCTCAGTAATTCCGCGGCGCAAGCGGCTGTGCGTGCGGGAGAACTTGCGAACAAACAGGCGGAACTCGCGGCATTGACGCGCGAGGTTCTCGAGAAGAGGCAGAAGCAGGATGCGCAATGGCGCGAGCTTGCCCGGCAGCAGGAACAGCTTGCCCGTCGCGCCGAAATCACACCCGTCGCGGCGCCACAGGTGGACACCATGAAAAAGGCGGCGCAGGAAATGGAGTCCGGCGACCGCGACCGTGCACAGCGGATGCAGGACCGTTTGGCGGAGTCCCTGCGGGAGATGGCCCGGAAGATGGATCCGCCGCAGACGGCTCCGTCTGCGGGGAAAACACCGCGGGAGAATCCCGTACCGCCGGAGGAATGGGATCCCTTCAAAGAACTGGTGGAAGAGGCACAACAGGTCCAGCAGGAGCAGAGGGCAATCCGGGATTCAAGAACCGCCACGCCGGAAAAGACGGCAAAGGAAGCGGTGCGCAACGCCGAAAAGGCAGCCGAGCTGGCCGGCCAGGCGGCCCAGTCGGCCGAGCAGGCGGCCAAGGAAGCCCGGCAGGCTGCGCGTCAGGCCGAACAGCGAGCCGATACGGCAAAGAAGGCTCTTCAGCAGGCGGAACAGGCCGCAAACCAGGCGGAACAGCAGAGCAAGAATAAACCCAATGCGCCGGAGGCCGCGAAATCTGCGCAGCAGGCGAAGGATCAAGCCCAGGCGGCAAGCCAAAAGGAAAGCGAAGCCCGCCAGGACGCCCAGGATGCTCGGCAGGCCGGGGAAGAGGCTCGGCAGCAGGCGGAACAGGCAAGGCAAATGGCGGAAGCGGCCCGGCAATCGGCGGCCGAGGCGGCACGGGAGGCCGGGCTGGCCCTGGCCGCGGAGTCCCCGGCTGAAGCAAAAGAAAAACAGGATGCAGCAAGCCGGGCTGCGGACAAGGCGGTGGATCAAGCCAGGCAGGCGGCTGAAGCGGCAGCCCGTACCGATACGTTAGCCGATACAGCGAAAAAGGAGGCACAGACGCCGGAAGAGGTTGATCCGTTCCGCGAAATGGTGGAGAAGGCCGAAGACATACAGGCGCAGCAGCAGAAAGCCTCTGAAAACAAGGTGCAATCTCCGGCCGAGGCCGCGAAGGAATCGGCTCGCGACGCGGAGCAGGCGAGGCAGGTGGCTGATCAGGCGGCCAAGTCTGCGGAGCAGGCGGCGCAGAAGGCGGAGCAATCGTCACAGGCCGCTCAAGCTCAGGCTTCCGCCGCGAAGGCGGCGGCCCAGACAGCGGAGCAGGCGGTCCGCCAGGCTGAGCAGGCGGCACAGCAAAACAAGGGCAAGCCCGGTGAAGCGGATGCGGCCCAGGCGGCTGCAAATGCAAAACGCGACGCCGAAGATGCGCGACGGGATGAAGCGGAGGCCGGAGATGATGCACGCCAGGCACAGCAGGCGGCCCGCGAGGCCCGGCAGCAGGCGCAGGAGGCGGTAAAGTCGGCGAGTGAAGCCGCGCAGGCGGCCCAAGCCGCCAGCCAGCATGCCCGGCAATCCTCGATGGAGTCATCACCCCGCGCCGCAAGGCAGCAGCAGGAGGCAACCGGGGAGGCGGCCGAGCAGGCGGCCGGCAAGGCTCTGGATGCGGCCCGGGCTGCGGCACGCGCCCAGCAAGCCGCGGAAACTGCACGCCGCGAGGCGGAAGCCATCCAGCTCGCGGACCTGGCGCGTCAACAGGAGGAACTGCAACGCGATGCGCAGGACCTGTGGGCCGGCGAGCAGGCGACCCTGGATGCGTTGGGCGACAAGGTCGCGGAACAAACGGGGGAGGATCAGCAGCGACTGGCGCAGGCTGTGGAATCGATGCAGCAGGAGATGGAGCGGGATGCCTTGCCGCAAGGCGCGGTCCGGCAGGCTTCGGCAGCTGCGCGCGCGGCCCGCGAAGCGGCAGACCGGCTCCGGAAGGATCAACAGTCCAGCGCCCGTTATGCCGCAGCCGAGGCCCGGGAGGCGCTGGAGCAATTGTCGGCCGGCATGCAGGAGACATTGAATGCGATGCAAGGCGCGCCCATGGAAAAGCAGGCTGCCATTGCGCAACAGGTCCGGCAGGCCCGGGAACTGGCCGGGCGGCAGGCGCAGATCGGCCGGCAAATGGATGCGCTGGCGGCGGATCGTCCGCTCGACGCCCTGCGGCAACAGGAGGAGCACACGGCTCTTGAAGCCGCTGATCTTGCCAACGAGGCGGGACGGATCCGGGAGCAGGCTTCCGAGGCGATGGCGCAACCGCAGGGGGCGCGGACCTCAGCCGAGGCCGCGCAGGCGGCACAGGCCATGCAACAGGCCCGGGCTTCAGCGGAACAGGCGGCGCAACAGATGCAGGTTGCTTCCGGATCGAAAAGCGGGCAGGTCGCAAGCCCGTCCCCGCAGGCGATGCAGCAGGCCGCCCAGCAGGCGGCGCAGAGACAGCAGCAGGCGGCGCAGGCGATGCAGCAGGCCGCAGGCAACCTTCAGCAGGCATCGCGATCCGCCGGGGCTCCCGCCCCGGCGCAAGCGGCGCAGGAGAACCTGATGGAGGCCTATCAAAGTGCGCGGGAGGCCGCGCAATCGGCCAGCGTCGCGGACTCCGCGCAGGCTGCCGCGCAGCTTCAGCAGGCGGCCCGCCAGGCTGACCAGCAGGCGCGTGCCATGGGCGTTGATCCACAACCTGCCCTCCTGCAATCCGCTGCAGCGGGTGGAACGGGTAACCGGGACTTGCGGACCGAATCGGAAGAGGTTCCATCGCTCAGCCGCCGGGTCGGGCTCAAGTTGCAGGACTGGCTGCGGCTCCATGGGGAACTCAAGGATGACGTCTTGCAGGCAATCAACAGCGAGGGCCCCGAGGAGTACCGGCCGATCATCCAGCGGTATTTCCGGGAGGTATCGCGGCATGGGGAGGAAAAATGAAGTATTCCATTGCTTCGGGAATCCTGACATTGCTGGCTTGTGCGGCTTGCCTTGCGGGGTCCGAAACCTTTGCGCAGTCTGCGACGCTCGAGGACGAGAAGTACCAGCGGGCGTTTGATGATGCGGTTGACAGGGGTCTGGCGTTCCTGGCGCGCTCCCAGGCGGCCGACGGCTCCATCGGCGGGGCGCAGACGCCCGCGGTTACAGCCCTTGCGGTCATGGCCTTTCTTGCCCGGGGCTATTCACCCGGCCTGCCGCCCTACGGGGAAGTCATCAACCGGGGTATCGACCATATTCTTTCGGTGGCCAAGCCGAACGGGCTCCTGATGGGCGGGGGCGGACAGATGTACAGCCACAGCATTGCGACGCTCATGCTGTCCGAGGTTTCCGGGATGGTCGATCCGGAACGCCAGGCCCGGATTGACGAGGTTCTGCCCGGGGCGGTGCAGATTATCCTGGCTGCGCAGGATATCGCCAAGGGTGAGACACATGCCGGCGGGTGGCGCTACCAGCCCACGAGCAGTGACAGCGACATTTCCCTGGCCGGCTGGTCCCTGGCAGCCCTGCGTTCGGCGCGCAACAACGGGGCGCCGGTCCCCGGGGAAGCGGTGGAGAAGGCGGTGAAGTACATTCTGCGTTGCCGTGTTTCCAATGGCGGAGGGTTTGGCTACCAGCCGGGAGGCGGACCGAACCTGGCCAGGACCGGGATTGGCCTTCTTTGTCTCGAGCTGGGTGGGCGCCACCGGGATGAGGTCACCCTTGCGGCGGGGAAATACCTGGCCGGGAGTTTCAAGAACGAATCCTCGCTGAACGGTGAGACCGAGCCCTACTACACCTTCTACTACATGGCCAACGGCATGTTCCAGCTTGGCGGGCCGGAGTGGGAGGAGTTCGCGCCCCGGCTATACGATTCGATTCTGCGGATTCAGGGACAGGATGGCGCCTGGCAGCCGAGGGGCGGGCAGGCGCCCAACTCGCAGTATGCCACCAGCATGGCGATCCTGGCGCTGAGTGTTTCCTACCGCCAGCTTCCGATCTATCAGCGCTGAGCTTGCGCGACGAGGGGAGTGTAGACCTCCAGGAGCCGGTCCGTCATCCGGTCGAAGGAGAAGGTTTCGCGTACGGCGGCCTGGCCGCGGCGGCCCATCGCGATGGCCGCCTTGCGGTCCGAAAGGATCCTTTCCAATGCTCGGAAGAATGCACCGGGTTCAGCCGGATCATACAACAGCCCGCCGCCGGTGGCCTCGAGCAATTCGCGGAACCCGCCGCGGTCAGGCTGGACAACGGGGACGCCGGCGGCAAGAGCTTCGAGGAGAAACAGGCCGAAGGCCTCGCCCTCCGGCATCGGTACGGATAAGACCGAGAGTCCGGCGAGAAACCGGGCGCGATCCGGCCGGGCAAGTCCGGTTTCCCAGGTCACGTCCTGCGAGAGGCTGAGGGTGGACAGGCGAGCCCGGGTGGCGGCAATGAAGGACCGGTCATCCGTGGTCTGCCCTCCCATGATATGCAGGCGCAGGGACGGGAAACGTTGCTGTTTGAGCTCCGCAAAAGTGCCGACCAGGGTTTCGAGGCCGAGGGAGCGGCTCATTCTGGAAAGATATCCGAGTACCGGCGGTTCCGGATCGCGTTCGGCGGAGGAGAAGGCCGCCGGGTCGATCCCGGGATACACAACCGTCATGCGTGCAGCCGCCAGGCCAAGCTTTTCCTGCATACGGATGGCATAGGCACGGCTGACGGGAAGGAACCGGTCCACATCGGTCGCCTTGGATCGGAGGGTCTCCCAGCAGGCGGTATTGTAGGGCGGGGTCAGGGCATCCAGCCACGTGTCTTCATCCTGCATGACGCACACCACCGGTACGCCCAGTTCCGATTTCAGACTTCGGGCGAGGCCGATCAGGAGGGAGGAGGAAAGGTGGATCAGGTCCGGTTTCTCCTCCTGTTTCAGCCAGGCGACGAGCCGGTCGATTTCCGATGCCTGGGCGCCGTGTTGGCCGTGCAGCATGGACAAGGTCATTGCCCCCAGGCCGGCGGCGCGGGTAGAGCCGGCCCGGCGCGCGGCCAGCCGCAGGAGCCAGCGGCTGTCGAGGATGCGTGTGATCCATGCGGGAAGGCGCCGGAAGAGGCGGCTTCTCTGCTGGAGGTAGATGCGGATCCCGCCGAAGAACACGGGGGTTTCCGTGAGCACATCCGTATCATCCGGGGAGATGGGCAGGTAGAGCGGGAGGAGGACGACCTCGTGCCCGCGCGCCCGCAGGCTTTTCACGACGCCGGCATCGCGCAGGCAGTTCTCGCAGTAGAAGCCGCCGCCCGAGCCCGGGATGATCATCGCGATTTTCATGATAGGCCTCCGTTCCTGTACGGGAATTCTTGTTCATTCACCCGCTCAAGGCAAGCGGGAAGCCGCATTTCATGTTTTGCCGGCATTTCTCAAAAACTTGATCTGCGTCAAGGCCGCGGGGGTAGGGGTGTGCATAATGGGTTGCGTTCTCAAGGAACAGGAGTAAAGTCAAACAAGAAGGAGAAGGTACAATGAGCAGCATGTTTTGTTACCAGTGTGAGCAGACGGCCAAGGGCACAGGGTGCACGGCGTTCGGGGTGTGCGGCAAGGATCCGGATACATCCGCCTTGCAGGACTTGTTGATCGAGGCGGCCAAGGGGATCAGCCAGTACGCGCACCGGGCGCGCAAACTCGGTGTGAAGAACCGCGACGTGGATGTGTTTGTGGTCGAGGCGTTGTTCACCACGGTGACCAACGTCAACTTTGATCCGGAGCGGCTTGGGCGGATCTTGCGCAAGGCGTCGGCCATGCTGGCCAAGGCGCGCGAGGGATACGAGGCTGCGTGCAAGGCCAGGGGCGTGAAGCCCGAGGTTCCGGCGGGACCCGCGCAATGGGTGGCTGCGGCCGACCTGGCGGGGCTGATCAAGCAGGGCGAGGCGGCCAGTCCCGAGAAGCGGCATGCCGCTCTTGGGGCCGATGTGGCGGCCACGCAGGACCTGATCCTGCTCGGGCTCAAGGGCACGGCGGCCTATGCGGATCACGCCATGATCCTCGGCAAGGAGGATGATTCCGTGTACGCCTTCCTGGAGGACGCGATGGATTTCCTGACCCGTCCGGATCCCGGTATGGGCGATCTGCTCGGATATGCGCTCAAGACCGGCGAGGTCAACCTCAAGGTCATGGAGCTGCTCGACGCGGCCAACACGGGCGCGTACGGGACTCCGGTGCCGACGGCGGTGCGGGTCACCGCGGTCAAGGGCAAGGCCATCCTGGTCTCCGGGCATGATCTCAAGGATCTGGAGCAGTTGCTTCAGCAGACCGAGGGCAAGGGGGTGAACATCTACACCCACGGCGAGATGCTGCCCGCGCACGGGTATCCGGGCCTCAAGAAGTACAAGCATCTGGCGGGCAACTACGGCGGAGCGTGGCAGGACCAGAGGGCGGAGTTCGAGGCGTTTCCCGGCGCGATCCTGATGACCACCAACTGCATCCAGAAGCCCAAGGATACGTACAAGGCCCGGATCTTCACGAGCGGCCTTGTGGCGTGGCCCGGTGTGACGCATATTGCCGACGGGAATTTCCGGCCGGTGCTGGATGCGGCGCTGGCAGCGCCCGGTTTCGCCGCGGATGAGCCGGAGAAGACCATCCTGGTCGGTTTCGGGCATGGGACGGTGCTGGGTGTCGCCGACAAGGTGATTGACGCGGTCAAGGCGGGAGCGGTCAAGCGCTTCTTCCTTATTGGCGGCTGCGATGGTGCCAAGGGTGGACGCAACTACTATACCGACTTTGCGCAGGCGGTGCCCAAGGACTGCATCATTCTGACGCTTGCGTGCGGGAAGTACCGGTTCAACAAGCTCGACTTCGGCACGATTGGCGGGTTGCCGCGCCTGCTCGACATGGGGCAGTGCAACGATGCGTATTCGGCGATCAAGGTGGCCTCGGCGTTGGCGGGAGCCTTCAACTGCGGGGTCAACGACCTGCCGTTGTCGCTGGTGTTGTCCTGGTACGAGCAGAAGGCGGTGTGCATTCTGCTGACGCTGTTGCATCTGGGGATCAGGAACATCCGGCTGGGGCCGAGCCTGCCCGCGTTTGTGACGCCGGCGGTGTTGAACGTGCTGGTTGAGAAGTTCGGCATCAAGCCGATCACGACGGTTGAAGCCGATCTCAAGGCTGCGCTTGCGGGCGGCTGAGGGAGGGGGAGGGAGAGACCACAGACTGCAGACCACAGACCAAAGACCAGAGACGGTGGGCGGGGGAAACCTCGCCCACCGTTTTTTTGCAGGGGGGTGGGACTCTATTTGTCCCAGTGGGTGTGGGACTATGCGGGCGAAAAGGAATCAAGGTGTCGCTATTGAGTTTGCGCAAAATGAAATCAAGGGCATAATTCGGACTACTGGCTGGGTGCTGGGCACCGCTGGGGGTGGTTGGTGGTGGAACTGGGGAAAGATGGAATACTACGCCCATAGTCTTGAAGGTCGGCCGCTGAAAGAGTGGCAAAAGTTGGAAGACCATTTGCGCCAGACGGCGGAAATGGCGAGGGAGTTCGCCGCTGGTTTTGAATCAGGCGATTGGGCTGCCGCGGCGGGGTTCCTGCACGATATCGGGAAAGCGGCGCCGGAGTTTCAGGCATATCTGGCACACGAAAACGGGCTGGATGATGTGGGTTACGATGGTGCCGGGGGCGGACGCGTCAACCATTCGAGCGCCGGTGCCGCCTTCGCCGAGGATGTAATGAAAGCAATTCCGGGTCGGACGCTTGCCTATCTGGCTGCCGGTCATCATGCCGGTCTGCCGGACTGGTTTTCTGATCCAACGGGGAACGCCGCCTTGTCCGTGAGGTTGGCCGAGGGTCGCGAAAACCTGAAACGCATCCGGGCGGCTGTGGAGGTATGGTCCTCAGGATGTCGACCGCCCGCCAAAGCGCCGCCATTTGTGTGTCCGAACAACTATCACTTCTGGGTCAGGATGCTTTACTCGTGCCTGGTAGATGCCGATTTCCTAGACACCGAAACCTTCATGCGAGCAGTGCGAAACCCTGGCTTCGCTTCACTTGATGAACTGAGGAAGCGACTCGACCGCCACATGGCTGCGAAAATGGCGAATTGCGAGGGCACTCCTGTGAACCTGGCTCGGAGGGATGTGTTGGCTGCCTGTCGAAAGGCGGCGAACGAGACTCCTGGGCTCTATTCATTGACGGTTCCGACAGGAGGCGGCAAAACCCTGTCTGGAATGGCCTTTGCTTTGGACCACGCCATCCGGCACGGCAAGAGACGTGTCATCTATGTGATCCCATACACCAGTATTATCGAGCAGACCGCTGCCGTGTTGCGAAACATTTTCGGCGATGACAATGTTGTTGAACATCACAGCAATCTCGACCCGGAAAAGGAAACAGAACGTTCGCGACTTGCGTCCGAGAATTGGGATGCACCAATTGTTGTCACGACAAATGTGCAATGTTTTGAGTCCCTGTATTCCGCAAAACCGAGTCGGTGCCGTAAGTTGCACAACATCGTCAGCAGTGTGGTCATTCTGGATGAGGCTCAATTGATTCCCCCGCAATGGTTGATTCCGTCAGTGGACGCAATACGGGAGTTGACGGTCAACTACAGTGTGACAGTTCTGCTTTCGACAGCGACGCAACCGGCGCTTCCGGGGCTCGATCCAAAAGAAATCATTTCGGATCCGGCAGGGCTCTATGAACGACTCCGGCGCACGGATATCTCGATGCCACCCGACCTGAATACGGTTGTGGAATGGGGGGAAGTTGCGCGGCGCCTGAAGCAACACGAGCAGGTCTTGTGCATTGTCAATACACGTCGGGATTGCCGCGAACTGTTCGACCTGATGCCTGATGGAACAATCCACCTTTCTGCCTTGATGTGCAGTCAGCACAGATCTGAAAAGATAGACGAGATCAAACAGCTGCTGAAAAACGGGAATCCCGTGCGCGTCGTGAGCACGCAACTGGTGGAGGCGGGGGTGGATATCGACTTTCCCGTAGTGTACCGTGCGCTTGGCGGATTGGATTCGATCGCGCAGGCGGCAGGCCGATGCAACCGGGAAGGTAGACTACCGGGAAAGGGGCAGATTCATGTCTTTGTTCCGCCAAGAGATCCGCCGCGCGGGTTGCTGAGGAAAGCGGCGGCAACGACTCGCGAAATGGGGGCTTTGCCGAATTATGACCCGCAAGCCCCAGAGACGTTCCGGAAGTATTTTGAGTTGTTCTATCCGCGGGTGAACGACAACGGAGGAGACTTCTTGAAGTCTCTTCAGAAAGATGTGCCCAACGTCCCCTTTCGCACGGCCGGGGACACGTTCACATTCATTGACGATACAGCCCAGCGCCCCGTCATCGTCAGATACCGTGGGAGCGAGCCATGGATTGATCGGTTGCGGTTTGTCGGACCCACACGCGAGATCATGCGCCGCCTTCAGCGCTACACCGTGAACGTTCCGAGCCGTATGGTGGACGACATGATTGCGGACGGACGGTTGGCGTTTGTGGACGAGAAGAAGGCGCCTGGGGTCGTGGCGCAGGCGTGTATGAGGTACAATGATGTGTTTGGTTTGGATGTGTACGCGGCGCAGTTGCCCGCGGAAGACCTGATCGTGTGAGGTGCCTATGAGAGGATTCTGTCTGGAAGTTAGTGGCCCGTATGCTTGTTTCACTCGCCCGGAGATGAAAGTCGAACGGGTCAGTTACGACGTGATCACGCCGTCGGCAGCCCGCGCCATTTTCGATGCCATTCTGTGGAAGCCGGCCATTCGGTGGCAGGTAACGAGGGTCGAGGTCTTGGCGCCGATTCGATGGATCTCCGTGCGCCGTAACGAGGTCGGCAAAGTCGCATCACCCAAGTCGAAAGGGATATTTGTCGAAGACGAACGGCAGCAACGGGCAGGGCTCTTCCTGCGGGATGTGAAATATCGTCTTGTCGCGGAGTTTGAATACATCCCTCCGGAGAAACGTGGCAAGCTGTGCAATCCGGTGCCGGAATGGCTGGTGGACTCTGAAGAAGTCGAAGCACTCCGTAAAGCCGATGTTCAGGCGGGAGAAACCGAAGCGAAATACGCCGCCATGTTTGAGCGCCGCGCCCGCAAAGGGCAATGTTTCAACCAGCCCTATCTTGGATGCCGTGAGTTCTCCGCCGCGTTTCAGTTGGTTGATCCGACTAAGGAGCCTGCGACGCCGATTCCGGAAACACGAGACCTTGGGTGGATGCTCTACGATATGGACTTCAGCGATCCGGCTGACATCAAGCCCATGTTCTTCCGTGCGGAAATCAGGGCCGGTGTTGTCGGTGTTCCAACCAGGGATTCGGAGGAGGTGCGGAAATGATCCTCCAGGCATTGAAGGAGTACTATGACAGGAAGGCGGCAGATCCGGAAAGCGACATCGCGCCGGAAGGATGGGAACGCAAGGAGATACCATTCATTGTGGTTATCCAGCCGAATGGGCAGTTTGTTTCGTTGGAGGATACGCGAGAACAAGTCGGGAAGAGATTGATAGGGAAGATACTGCTGGTGCCGCGCTCCAGAACCCGGACGGGTGGGAGGAGTTACGAGACAACCTTCCTCTTGTGGGATCATGCCGGCTATTTGTTTCAGTTAGCCAAATCGGCGGACTCCAAGGAACTCGAAAAGGCGGCCAATCAACATCGGACGTGGCTGAAGTCGTTAGAGGAGCTGCCCGATAGTTTGAAACGAGATGAAGGCGTAGCTGCTGTGTGTAAGTTCTATCAGTCGGGCGGGGTCGCAAAAGTGAAGGCTGCTCCTCAGTGGCCCGAGTGCGAAAAATTACCATCCTGCAATGTAACGTTTCGTCTTGTGGGTGACGTCCTGCCGGTGCCGTGCAGGCCAGCGGTAAAGGAGCATGTGTCAGCGCTGATCGGAAGAGAGGCACGGTGTGATGACGACGGGGCTGAAGATGAGATCGTTTCACGTTGTCTAATTACAGGGGTCGTCGGCCCGATTGCTAGAACTCACGGGCGCACTCCGATCAATAAAGACACCAAGAGTCTGGTGGCTTTCCAGAAGAACGCTGGCTACGACTCATATGGCAAGGAACAGTGCTACAACGCTCCTGTCGGAAAGTCGGCGGAATTCGCATACACAACGGCACTCAATACGTTGCTAAAGTCCGAGAATACTCGCATGCGGGTTGGGGATGCGACAGCGGTGTTCTGGGCAGATAGGAGAACAAAGAGCGGATTCGATGAGTTCTTCGGTGATTTATGGCAGGAAGATCCCGATAGGAATATAAAAGCGGTGAGAAGCCTGTTTGATTCTCCAAAGTCGGGCACTTATGCCACGGACTGTGATGTTGCCAGATTCTACGTGCTTGGCCTTGCTCCCAATGCTGCGCGAATCTCTGTTCGGTTTTGGCTTCATGACACGGTCGCTGGAATGGCGGAGAAGATTCGTCAGCATTTCGACGACATCCTTATTGTTCATGGTTCGAATGAGCGACACGCCCTCTCTCTCAAGCGCCTTCTTAGGAGCATGGCGGTTCAGGAGGATGAGGAGAACATTTCGCCAAACATGGCAGGCGAAACCATGCGAGCGATTCTGGCGGGAGTACCGTATCCGCAGACACTGCTACAGGCTGCAATCCGGCGTACTCGCGCTGAGCAGGCCAAAAAGAACAAGCAAACAGGCAAATCGCTGCCCAACGTTCCGTACGAGCGAGCGGCACTCATAAAGGCATGCATCAATCGGGCAACACGTTACAAGGACAGCAAACACAAGGAGGAACTGAAAGTGAGTTTGGACGAAAGCAATGCCAACATCGGCTACCGGCTAGGTCGGCTCTTCGCGACGCTGGAGAAGATTCAACAGGACGCGAATCCCGGCATTAATGCCACCATCAGGGACAAGTTCTATGGTTCGGCGTCGAGTACACCCGTCACCGTCTTTGGTATCCTGATGCGACTCAAGAACCACCATTTGGCAAAGTTGCCCGACGGCTTCAGGATTGTTCGCGAGCGGCTACTCTGCGAGATCATGGCAGGGATTGGTGATTTCCCGGCGAACCTGAAGTTGGAGGAGCAGGGCCGGTTCGCGATTGGCTATTACCACCAGATGCAGGAATTCTACACCAAGAAAGAGAAGCAGGATTAACTAACAAACAAGGAGGATGACATGAGCAACGCATTGAAGAATCGGTATGACTTTATCCTGGTGTTCGATGTTCAGGATGGCAATCCCAACGGTGATCCAGATGCGGGGAACCTCCCTCGCGTGGACGCGGAATCCGGACAGGGCATTGTCACTGATGTGTGTCTCAAGCGGAAGGTTCGAAACTACGTCCAAGTTGTGAAGGGAAGTCAGAGGCCGTACGACGTCTTCGTAAAGGAAAAGGCTGTCCTGAACGATTCGATTGGTGGTGCATATGCCACCCTTGGTATTGACTTGGAGAAAGCGCCGACGGATAAGAAGGACGGTGATAAGCGCAACAGGGAAGGGGTAGGCCAGGGCGGTGAGGTTGCAAAGGCTCGCGAAAAGATGTGTGAATCCTATTTCGACATTAGGACTTTTGGAGCAGTCATGTCCACAGGTCCTAACGCTGGGCAGGTTCGCGGACCGGTGCAAATGACTTTCGGCCGATCTGTAGACCAGATTGTTTCGCTTGAGCATTCGATTACCCGCATGGCGGTCGCCACACGGGAGGAGGCTGAGAAACAGGGTGGTGACAATCGCACGATGGGGCGAAAGAATACCGTTCCCTATGGGCTGTATGTTGCTCATGGCTTCGTGTCTGCCCATCTTGCAAACCAGACTGGATTCTGCGATGAAGACCTGAATCTGCTCTGGAAGGCGCTATGCGAAATGTTCGAGCATGACCGTTCTGCCGCACGGGGGCTTATGTCCACCCGCAAACTCATCGTCTTCAAGCATGACTCGGCGCTCGGCAACGCTCCGGCGCATGCCTTGTTTGAACGCGTCAAGATTGCCAGGAAGGACGACTCGAAGCCTGCGCGAGCATTCTCCGACTACTCAATGACTATCGACACGTCCAGTTTGCCGAAGGGCGTGACAGTGATCGAGATGCCGTAGGCGGGAGGTAGAACGGGCGATAACTGGGCCGACATGAACGCGTGACGTATTGCATCGGATCACGAGTTCTGGGGCCGGACGGAAAATCACGGCAACACGACCGCGCCAATACGGAGGGGATACCCCGCCAGAACTTATTGCGTGAAAGGAGTCCGAAAAACGACTGATGCCCTGATGTATTCCGAAGATGAATTGCTCCCATTGTCGGCGCTCCAACACCTGCTCTTCTGCGAGCGGCAATGTGCCCTGATTCATGTGGAACAAGTCTGGACCGAAAACCGATTGACGGTCGAGGGCCGGAACCTGCACGAAGGTGTCCATGGGCAGGATGCCGAGACCCGGCCGGGGATTCGCATCGTGCGCGGTCTGCGCCTGCGTTCTCTCCGGCTGGGGCTAATCGGTATCGCCGATGTGGTGGAATTCCACGGCCTTGTGGCCTCTGGAATATCAGATCCGAAATCTCAAATGCAGCCCTTTCCCGTGGAATACAAGCGGGGAAAACCCAAACCTGATGACTGCGACAAGGTCCAATTGTGCGCCCAGGCACTGTGTCTGGAGGAAATGTTGGAACGACCCGCTCCCCGCGGTGCGCTATTCTATGGGACCACACGCCGACGGCTGGATGTGGAATTCGACGCGGCATTGCGTGACCTGACCGTTCGGACAGCCGCGCGGCTGCACGAACTCGTTCGTTCGGGGAAGACTCCGCCGGCGGTCTACAGCTCCAAATGCGTGCAATGCTCGCTGAAAGATCTCTGCCTGCCGCAGGAACCCGGCTGTGTCCGCCCCGTGGGCAAGTATCTCGATCAGTATTTCAAATCTGATATGTGAGATTTCAAATAGGAGGAATGGATAGTGAAGTACAAGAACTTTGAGGATGTGCCAGTGTGGCAAGCCGGTATTGAGCTCACCACAAAAGTCTTTCGCTTGACGGAGGACAAGGCGTTTCGTTTCAAAGGCGATATTGCAAACCAAATCCAACGGGCCGCTCTTTCCGTGCCCAACAACATCGCCGAAGGCTTCGAAAGAGGTACAACCCCGGAACTGATCACATTCCTGTACTACGCAAAGGGTTCCGCTGGAGAAGTGCGATCCATCGCGCACGTCATTGACCGGCTGGTGTATTTCGAACACTTGAAGTCTGGAATCGCGGATATCAAATCCGTGGCGACATCAGTCTCCCGCCAGTTGGCGGGTTGGGCGGCATCGTTGCAAGAGACGGATATTGCCGGCCCCCGGCACCTGACGGGACAATCGAAGCAAGCCTATCACCAGAAACAGCGGGCCGTCGTGTTCATGGATAAGTTGAAGCAGGATCAAAAGGTGCTTCTGCAACGATTGCAGGCTGAACGCGGCGGGGCACAAGAGATGGCGGATGAACGGTGAAAAAACTGCTGAATACCCTGTTTGTGACCACGCAAGGCGCCTACCTGTGCCATGAGGGTGAGGCTGTGCTGGTCCGCGTTGAGCGAGAAACGAAGTTACGGCTGCCTGTCCACACCCTTGGGGGTATCGTATGTTTCGGCCAGGTATCGTGCAGTCCACCGCTGATGTCATTGTGTTCGGAGCGTGGTGTGGCCATCAGTTTTCTGTCCGAGCAAGGGCGCTTCCTGGCCCGTGTTGAGGGGCGGGTTTCGGGGAATGTGCTGTTGCGCCGGGAACAATACCGGCGGGCGGATAGTGCGGATGGGCGGTTGGACTTGGCAAGGACGTTTGTGCTCGCCAAGATCGCGAATGCGAGATTGGTTTTGTTGCGGGCCGGGCGGGATCATGGGGACAAACCCGGGATGGAATGCATGGACGGCGCAGCCCGCCGCCTGGGTGTGCTGCTTGATGCGGCGCGCCGGGAAAAGGATGTGGCCGCCTTGAAAGGGTGGAGGGCGATGCGGCCAATACCTATTTCGGGGCCTTCGATTCCATGCTTACGTCGCAGAAGGAGGATTTCTTTTTCCGGGTACGAAGCAGGCGGCCACCACTGGATAATGTGAACGCGCTGCTGTCGTGTATTTATACACTGCTGGCGCATGATGTGGCCGCAGCTCTGTCGGCCGTGGGGTTGGACCCGCAGGTGGGGTTCTTGCATGCCGAGCGGCCCGGACGCCCCAGTCTGGCGTTGGACATTATGGAGGAGTTCCGCCCGTTTCTTGCGGACCGCTTGACCTTGTCGCTGGTGAACTTGAAACAGGTTCAGGGATCGGGATTCCGCAAGACGGAATCCGGGGCGGTGGAAATGAATGATGAGACGCGCAAGACGGTTCTGGCGGCGTATCAGAAGCGGAAACAGGAGGAGATCCAGCACCCATACATCAATGAGACAGTGGCTATTGGCATACTGCCACATGTTCAGGCCTTATTGCTGGCCCGGCATTTAAGGGGCGATTTGGATGGTTATCCGCCGTACTTGTGGAAGTGAGGTGCGCGATGATGGTGCTTGTGAGTTATGATGTTTCGACTAAGACACCGACGGGTAAGCGGCGCTTGCAGCGCGTGGCTAGAATTTGTCTGGATTACGGACTCCGGGTGCAGAACTCGGTGTTTGAATGTACTGTGGATCCGGCGCAATGGGCGGAAATGAAGCACAGATTGGAGCAAACATACGAACCTGCCGAAGACAGTTTGCGGTACTACTTCCTGGGTTCAAATTGGCAAAGAAGAGTGGAGCATGTCGGGACGAAGGAAGTGGTCGATGTGGAAGGCCCGTTGATTGTCTAAATGGGTCCGCGAACCGGTAGCGATCATCAAAACCCCGGGCGGTTCGCGCATGGTCGCAAGTACTGTGTTGAAAATGTCTTTGGCGTGGATGAGGTCTTTGATAACAGAATACAACCGATGTTCGCGATGCGGTTCGCGGAAATCATAGATTTGCTATTTGTGGTTCAATGAGTTATGAAGAAGGGGTCGCCCCCCGCGCGGGGGCGTGGATTGAAACCGATCAGGCCGGATATCTGCGCCCAGGAGCAGG
>CAIVSY010000093.1 GCA_903908715.1 uncultured bacterium | reverse complement strand
GCGTCAAAGCCCGCGGCAAAATCGGAGTTGCCCGGCGCGGCCAAGACCCCGCCTCCTGTCAGGGCCGCCCCACCGGTCAAGACTGTTCAAAAGGAAAAGGCGCTCAAAGCTCCGGAATTTGTCTTCCAGGCACTTCCGCATGACGCCCCTTTGGCGGAGTTCCCTCACGTTCTGGCATGGCAGAAGCGGCGGGACTGGTATAAGATCAGGGATCTCGACATGAGCGGGAACGGTCCTCCGTCTCCGCCACCCGATGGGCTTCGGGGTGTTCCGAAGCCTCCGCCTGGTCCTCCAACGCCGCCCGTGATCCCGCCAACCCCCGAAAGCCCGTCGGGGCTGTAACCCGGTAATGGCTATTCTGCCCATTCTGGCTTTGCCATTGGCGCTGATTGTCAATCCGTGGCTGGCCGCGAGGAATCTTTGGTCGCGGGCAACGGGGGAATACCATCTGTGCCTGGCTGGCGTATGCGCCGTGGTTCTCAATGCGGCGACCCTGTTGGCGCTTCATTGGGCGGGTATCCCCATTGAGCCGTTTGCCGTTGCCGCCGTACATGCGTCGGTCGCGGTCATGCTTGTCGCGCTGACGCGGTGGCGTAACGTGCCGTGGCTGCCCGAGACCCCCCTTCCCGCGCCCGCGCTGTTGGCGGCCGCCGGTCTTTTCGCCGTATTGGTTTTGCCCTGGACCCATATCGCGGGAATAGACACGTACAAGTGGCAGGATCTGGCGGACAACGTCCGGATCGAGCAGCGAATGGCCTGGCTTGAACACGCGGGCTCGCTTTTCGGTTTTACACCCAGATCCTATTCCAGCGCCCAGCCGCTTGTCCTGGCCAGCGTGGAACTGCTGGGCTCGACGGGCGTTGACTGGGGGTTCTATATCGTTTCGGTGTTGTTTGGCCTCATTGGCCTTTTCGGCGCCTATGTGCTCGGCTGCCGGCTCATGGGGCCGGGGAGGGGCGCCACTTGGCTCGCGTTTTTCTATGTCTTTTCTCCCGTGTTCATGCGGTATAACTACTGGGCCACCGGGCGCGGGCTGCTCCTTGCCCTCCTGCCGCTTTTTATCCTGGCGTTGCTTACTCCGCGGCCTCGCGGTCTTCTCTCGGCGGTTGTCCTGGCGATTTTGCTCGGCCTTTCGCACAAGGCGGGGCTTGTTGCGGTTTCGCTGATCGTGCCGGCATTCAGCCTCTCCTTGGCCTTCGCGTCGTGGGACCGGAAGTCCCTGGTCATCACCGCGCTTGTTCTCATGGGTGCGGCTTCCATGGCCCTGGCGGCGGACCGGCTGATTTTCATGCCGCTGAATCTGGTGGTTCGGCCCGCCACGCGTCTGGCATTCCTGGCGCCCCTGGCGCTGGTGGGATTCCTGGGGCGGAACGAGTGGATGAGCGACCCGCGGTGGAAGGCCATGCTGGCCGGATCGGTCGTGACCATCCCGCTCCTGTTTGCCCGTGAGATGTATGGGGCTTTGCTTGCGTTGCCGTTCGCCGCTTTTGCCGCTGCCGCGGGAGTCCGATGGCTGATGGAACGTGGTCCCGTGGCAGATCCGGCGGCGCTTCAGGCGGCCGTCGTTGCGTTGACGCTCATCCCCGCCGTGGCCGTGGTGATCCGCCAGTCGCAGGATTCGCCATCGCGTCCGGTGTACGAAGCCGCGCAATTCCTCCAGAGCCACGATCCTGCAGGTCCATTCCGGATTGAGGCGCCGGGCAGGGTCCGCGCGCAAATCCAAGCCTACGTGACCGGTTGTCCCCGATTCACGGTCAAGACGTCCGGTCGCTCGGGTCTATCCATCCGGGAACGGCCGAAGCTCACGGGTGTGCTTACCCGCGACTTCCGGAATTGGGTGGATTACCTCCGTCACGCAATCACGCTGGAGGACGCGGGAACGGATTGGTATGGGATTTCCCCCCGCACCTATTATGTAACGGTGGAAGGCGAAGGGTTTACTCCGACGGGTGCGCATCTGCTTTTTTCGAAGGCCGGTATTGCGGTCTACGGCCCTGACGGCGCCCCTTCCGGTGACTGAGAAATAATTTCCGGACGGCACGGAGGCCGTCCCTCCATGAAGAAAAACAGAAAGAAGACTTGCCATTGGCCGAAGTTCAAGGTATATGGCTAGCCCCGGTGCGAGGGTCAGCGTGACACATCATTTATC
>CAIVSY010000092.1 GCA_903908715.1 uncultured bacterium | reverse complement strand
GCGAGGCCCGCATGATCGAACCCTATTACTACCGCCACTCGAACTTCCAGAACTGGTTCACCACGGACCGCACCGACCCGTTCGTCTACGTCGGCTGCCACTACGTGGATCTTGTCCATTTCATCACAGGCCTGAAACCGGTCGCTGTGTCCGTCTCAGGCTTCAAAGGTCGCTTCCCGAACGGGAAGGAAGGCTATATGTGGGCCAACGGGCGCGTCCGCTATGAAAACGGCGCCATTCTTTCGGTCATCGACGGGCTCGGGTACCCCGACGACGCCGCAGGCAGCAATGACCAGGGGCTCCTGATGTATTGCGAAGGCCGGGAACGGACCGGTATGATCCAGCACAACGATCAGGACCGCGGAGTCCGCTACTCGTACCTCGACCCGATCGGCTGCGGCGGCACACGCTATAACTATGTCAGCCCGGATTTCTACCGGCTGGTCCCCTGGGAAGGCCGGGGCTCAAAGCCGACCGGCTACGGTTATGACTCCATCGCCGCCAGCCTTGCGGCCATGCAACGCATCGAATCGGAAACCCGCGGCCTGCAACCGACCGGAGCCCTGGCCCGCCGCAGGGAAATGATCGCGGAGATCGACAAGGCCGGCCTGCTGGCAACCCCTGCAAACAGCTCGTTCAACGAATTGGTTGTCGAAGCCGCCCGCCTCTCCATCCAGGCCGATGGCGACTGGTGCAATATCCTGTACGGAAACAATCCCCATGTGGAAATGAGGAGATAGACATCATGGCCGAATACAGCCTGACACCCGTAACCGTTCCCGCCATTACCACGAAGTACCGGACCATCCGCACTCCCATCCCGGTCCCGGAATCGATCCCTTTCTTCGACAAGCTTCGAAAATCGGAGCCAAGATCCATGTCGGGGCAACCCCCAGTCCTCTGGCACAAGGCCGAAGGATCCACCGTTTCGGACAAGTGGGGGAACCGCTGGATCGACTGGTCATCCGGCGTCCTGATCACGAACGCAGGCCACGGCCACCCGCGGATCCGGAAGGCCATACAGGAATTGATCGACCGCCCTCTTCTGGCCACTTATGTGTTCCCCCACGAAGGACGCGCGGACCTCGCCGAAAGGCTCCGCGAACTGGCGCCGACCCCGTCGGACTACAGCGTGTTCCTGCTGTCCACAGGCAGCGAGGCCACGGAAAACTGCATCAAGCTCTCGAAAACCTATGCGCTGGAAAAACACGGCCCGCGCAAGTCGGTCTTCGTCTCGTTCCAGAACGGGTTCCACGGACGCACCATGGGCGCCCAGCTGGCAGGCGGCAACTCCCGCCAGAAGAAATGGCTCGGCGAGTGCTGCCCGCGCTTTGTCCAGGTCCCGTTCCCGGACGGATACAAGAACTCGGACACATCGTTCGACCTGTTCCGGAAAACGCTCGCGGAAAAAGGAATTCAGCCAGCCGACATCGCCGGCGTCATGGTGGAAAGCTACCAGGGCGTCGGTCCCGACTTCCTCCCGCTGGACTACGCCAAGGAACTGGAAGCCTTCTGCCGCGAACACGACATCATCCTCACGATGGACGAAGTCCAGGCGGGATTCGGGCGCACGGGCCGGATGTTCTGCTTTGAACACTACGGCATCCGGCCCGACCTGATTGCCTGCGGCAAGGGCATCTCCTCCTCGCTGCCCCTCTCCGCCGTCATCGGCCGCAACGACATCATGTCACTCTACCCGCCCGGGTCGATGACGTCCACACACTCCGCCTCGCCCCTGGCCGTCGC
>CAIVSY010000091.1 GCA_903908715.1 uncultured bacterium | reverse complement strand
GGAGAGGCAAGAAACTATTCTCCCTCTCCCTTGATGGGAGAGGGTCGGGGTGAGGGTGTTTTGAACTGAATCGCTCCGGTCAAACGCAAGCTATTTGCCTTCCGTCTTCGTATTGGGCGAATCGGCGGCAAATTCCTTGTTGCCAACGCGAATCACCCCGCGAGCGCCGAGGGACATCGTGGTCTTTGCCCCGCGGAGCTGGACGGACCCGATTGTCCCCTGCAGACGCACTTTGCCGTCTGGCGACGTGTAGGCTTCACCCGGCAACGGATTCAACACGGACGGCTCAAACTGTACCGCATCGCCCTCGCACGCCCACCAGACCGACTTCTGGGGATCCGCACCGATCTCGTTGCCCATCTTCTCACCCTTCAGCAGGGCTTCGCTCAGGCTCCACTTCTTCCCGCTGGAATCCCGTACCACCATTTCCAGGCTCGTGGAATCCCACCACTCACTCGGCCCCGGATAAACCAGCATGCGGATCAGGTCACCCTTGGCAACAGACACCTTCCCGGCGGCCACCTTGACCTCGCCGCCACCATTCGCAATCGCACCCTTGCCCAGTAACTCGGCCCCCTTGCGAAGCTCATAAAGCACCCCGTCGCTCCGCCACCCGTCGGTCTCATTCGAGGAACCATCCGCATCGGCAAGACGCACCTCGACTCCCACCGTTCCGGCCACCGGACTGCGCCAGACCACCGTGACCGGGCTGTTCGGGCCGGGATGGACCTGTATCGCGCCCAACTCATCCGCCTTGCCGCGCTCCATCCGCAGGTTAGGCGTACTCTGCTCTTCGCCCTTGCATTGCAGGGAGGTCGGCGTCGCGGTGATTTCGCTCAACGGCTTGAGCACGTTGCCGATCAACCGGTTCTCAAACGCCTCGGCATCACCGCCGCAAACCCACCAGACCGCCTTGGCGGTTGCATCACCGCATACCTCGTTGCCCAGTTTCTCCCCGCTCAGTACCGATTCACGCAGGTTCCATTTCTGCCCCGATGCGGAACGCACCGTCATGTCAACCTGGGTGGTGTCCCACCATTCACTCGGCCCGGGCAGGATGACCAGGCGAACCAACTGCCCCGCCGAAACCATGAAACTGTCCGTCGTAACCTTCGCCGCCGGACCGCCATTCGCGATGGCGCCCTTCCGCAGGGTCTCACGCCCCCTGCGCACCTCGAACTGGACTCCGTCACTGCGCCACGCATCCGGGCCGCTCGCGGACGGATCCCCATCCGCAATCGACGCATCCACGGTGACCGCTCCCGAGATCGGACTCTGCCAGACCACGGTCACAGGACCCTTCTCCGCCGGATGGACCATCAGGTAGTCCGGCGGAAGGGCGGCCGCTCCGGCAGTCGGATCCGCCTTGCCGGACATGACGGTTACAGACGGATTGCCAACACCCGGAAGCGGGGTGAACTTGAACATTTCCTTCGAGCGATCCAGCCAGCGAAGGGCCATCAGACCCTTGACGTCGCTCAGCACCTTCTTCTTCTCCTGGGTCATGAGGAAGACCGTGTCCCGGCCGGATTGCGACTCCACCTGTACGATCTTGCCATCCTCGGACCATATCACCTTGGGAGCCGGTTCGCTCTTGAGGCGCGGATACAGCACCGCGCAGACCGTTCCCCGCCCCGACAGCGTGCCCGTCAACGCAATCTGCGTGATCGTACCGGGTCCCTCCCGCCCCTCCCGGTAACTGCACGACACATTCTGGCTCGCCTTCTCCGTGCCGAACTTCAGCTTCGCCGCATCCTTCACCAGGATGTCCAGGTCCACATCCTCCTGCCCCTCCAGCGTAGCCCCGTTCTCGTGCACCGTCACCGCATTGCCCGTCAGCCACAGCCGCCAGGTCGCCGCCGCATCCGAATCGTGCGTGTCCCGGATCACGAAATACGTCGGCCCCATCGGGTCCGCATCCTTGGAAAACGCGATCTCACGCTTCCATGCACCCTTCTGCCCG
>CAIVSY010000090.1 GCA_903908715.1 uncultured bacterium | reverse complement strand
GTGGGTGTTGGCCCGGATGCTGCGGGCGCAGGAAAAGGAGCGGAAGGAAGCGGCCTGAAGGCGTTTTCGGGAAAATCGAGCGACGGCCCCGCCAGCAAGGGCCGAAGTGCGCCAAAAAACAGTGTGTTTACAGGGGTTTTTCAGGTTGGTCCGGCGAAATGAAATTGCCCCTGGGAAAATCGCGCGAAAGGTGTGTTGTCGGCAAGAAAACCGGTCCAGAAAGTCGCTTACATGGGACAGGCTCTAAGGTAGCCATCCAATAGAAGCTCTGCCAGCAACCTGCCGACTTCTTCCTCTACCTCCGCCCAGCGGGGCATTCCTGGCCGTCTATCTGGCCCCTTGTTGGGATTATTGCCTCTGTTGCCTTTTTGAACCATCTTTCAACGAGGCATAGCCAACTTATAAAACTATCGGCCGGTATTCGGCTTGCCGAAAGATTGAAATACTGCCTTCACCTCCAAATGGCATGTACGATTGCAGTTACCAAACAGGACGAAGGCCTGAGTACAAATCACGCGCGGAACGTCAGATAGGGGAGTTTCTCGATAGCCGTCGCATTCCTTATATCTACGAAAAGCCGACGGCTGTAGTGGATGCTGGCAAGATAAAGATGTGGTATCCGGACTACTCCTTACAATGCGGCCCGCTCATCGAATACTTTGGTATTACCGGAGACCGTCATTACATGGACAGTGCCCGTCACAAGCTTCGGGTTTATCAGGAAAACCAGTATGACGTTATTCCGCTCTACCCGGCAGATATGATCCCGCAGTGGCCGAATAACCTGTTGAGCAGGATAGAATCACTGCTCGAGCGGCGACTTCAGGATATTCGACGTTGACTCTTGCCAATTATGGGCGCACCCATCCGCATCCGCAACACGCACATGTTTTGTCCTCGGCAAAGGACATGTTATGAGCGAATGCCGTCAACGTGCAGCCAGCATTTTCTCCAGTTCCGCATTAACCATAGCCCTCAACTTCTGGGGTGCTAACGGGCGGACCGCGGAGCCGTGGCTCAGCAGCCATGGCATGATGTCACGCAGATCACGCACTGGGAATGCCAGTTCGAGCTGGCCGTCCCGATGCCATTTGAGTTCTTGTTCGGGATGCCAGGTTTTTTCGGCAATCGACGCCGCGATCTTGGCCTTGAAAAGCAGGCGGACCGCTATCTTTGTCCCTTCACTCGCATGCACAAACTTGCCAAAACGGTCGTTCATCATGCGTTGGGCGTCAAACCCCTTGGGCATGGTGAATGCCTCGTCTTTGAGTTCCGCCTTCATGATCCGAGACACAGCAAACTGGGCAATGTCCTCCCACCGGGTCTCGAACGCCAACACGTACCAGTCGCCTTCAATATTCGCCAAGTGTAGGGGATGAATTGTGTGCTGTTTTGGATCCTTGGAGCGTGGCGATGCATAGTCCATGTGGAGCACACGTTGGGTGAGCACCGCGCGGATCAGGGTTTTCCAGATATCGGCACTGATCGGCCTGGCCGGCGCCCCATAGAAACTGAACCGGTTGAATATGAGTTCGGGTGCCATGGAAATCTTGTCCGGCAGAAGTTGGGCCAGTCTGGTGTATATCGACTTTAACTCTTCGGCGACGGGTGTTCCCTTATACATCTCAAGCGCATGGGTGCCGACGAGGAGGGCAAGGATGTCCCCCTCGCTCAACAGAACGGCAGGCAGGAACCAGGTCTTATCGTTGTAATAGATCCCGTGCCGTGACTTGTCGTATTCGATGGGGGCATCCATCTCGTACTTGAGGTAGTCAATATCCCGTTGGATCGTCTTGGCGCTCACTTCCCACTCAGCCGCTAGGGAGGCGCAACTCGGATATTTGCCGGCGCGGATCATCTTATCGATGAACAATAGGCGCTTGTACTGGGGTTTGAATTTATCTCCCGCCATAACTTTCTTTCAGCCTAGGACATCATTTGTCATAGGCCACATCCTAATATGGGGGCGCAAAAGAAAACAATGGAAATAGGAGGCTGAAGATGAAGACGAACGGATGGGTTGAGGCGGCTGAAATCATATTTCCCCATGTAGTGAAGCTGGAAATGCCGGATTCGGCAGGCAGTGGGTTCTACATTGCATACAGGACGGAAAAGAAGGCGAAGTTTGCTGTCATCGCCACCGCGGCACATGTGATCGAGCACGCATTCAAGTGGGCAGAGCCGATAAGGCTCACTGGCCACAAAAGCACCACCATGCTTATGCCCGGCCAATACGAAATGCAGGCGAGTGATGGGCTGGATCTCGCTATTATCGAAATCCCTTGGGAGGCCATGGACTTCCCATCACACCCTCTGCCGACTGCCAATCCCAAGGAAGTTCTGCCAACCGGGTCCCAAATAGCTTGGTGCGGTTTCCCTAATATCGTGGAGGGAATGAATTGCCTCTTCTCGGGTCATATCAGCGCGAACGTAGCCTCAAATGGCGATTACCTCATTGACGGGGTGGTCATTCATGGTGTCAGTGGCGGTCCCGCGTTCGTATACGATGGGAAAACAATCACTATTATAGGGTTGTTGTCGCAATATCTCCCAAACCGTCAGACGGGCGAATCACTGCCAGGACTTGGTGTTGTTCGGCGAATTAACCCTCTGACAGAGTACTTTGATGGTGAAGAAAAGCTTGGCAGACGGAATACCCGATGAAAATAAACTGCGCAAGATAGAAAGCAGCAACGGTTCAGTGCGACATTGTTACACAACTACTATTATTCTGCATTGGTTGAAAGCCGATGCCCCAGCACAATGTCCATCGGAGGGAAATACAGATTGGTCTTCTCTTTGAGCATCTCCCACCTTCTGTGCAACCTGTTGAGTACCTCCTCATCCGATGAATAAGGAAACGGGATGTGATAGGCGACTGGTGCGGTCAAAGTGCCCGTTGATTCCATGATCCGCCATGCACGGCCAAACCGCTGAATCATCCGCAATGGACTCCAGGCAAGTTCATAGTGAATTACATGTTGCCTTGTCTTGTGAAGGTCAAATCCCTCGGCAAGACTGTCAGTAGCGATCAGGATTCGCAGAGGATCATCCTTCTTGTTGAAATTATCAATAAGGATATTGGGACTATTGCCTTGTGCCCAATCTACAAAGAAGCCTTTTCTGCGCAATTGTTCTTTGAGCATTGACGCTGTTGCTTGGTAAACACAGAATATGATGAACTTCCGTTTGGCACACTCTGGCAATTGAAGGAAACGTACAAGAGTCTCCAGTTTTCGAGATTTGTTGCCTCTCAATTCCCTTGCCTTGTGCAGCCTCTTGATGGTCTTCCAAGTCAGCTTGCCATAGCTTGATGCCGACAGGTGTGCCGGGTTCCTAACCCCGCCAAGCCAGAGGTTCTCAACCACGTACAACGGCAGGTTCTGTGGTGGATAGTACGCTCTTCCAGCGAACGCGTGGTAGTCATCGAGCCATCTGGCTGCGGGAATCGCCTTGCGGAGTTTTTCCGCGATAGAATCCATACGCCGGTTCTCTGCAAGCAGACGGCGCTGCCCGATACGCCAAATGGAGTTGATGTCCTTTGATATCTTCCCTTTGTGAAGCATATCAACAACTGGCTTATGAGCGTCATTCGCCTTCCGCCCTCCGTTCAGGGACGCAACGACGGTTCGCCATTCGACAATCTCCTCCTTTAATTCAGTGGCATACTTTTCTTCGCTTGCCTCCGACGCTTCTTCGTTTTGTCCGACTTGCATTTCCCGCTCGTTGACCGGATTGATTGGTGTGGCTGAAATGAGCAGAAATACCATCTGTCGACTTCTGCCTGAAAGCCCCATGTGGCCCCGGAAATAATCGTACAAACTCTCGTGCCCCTCTTCGGCCTTCAGGTGTAGGGAGTACAGGTTCTTGCGGTGAAATTCATCAATCACGATTACAAGTGGACCCTTAGCGCCAAGGGAACTCCTTGGGTCATCCTGCCGCCTGCCTAAGACGAAGTTCCATCCAGTCCTATTGCCGCGTAGAGCACGCAAGGGCATCCGGACTATGGGGGCCTCTCCGCCATCCAATTCCTTGACGCAGACCAAGTCCAACTCCACTGGTGGCGCACGTTTTCGTTCCACAGGTGGCATGGGTGCTACCGCTTTAAATTTCCGTTCCAAACGGCGGCAACACTGGATCGTGGTTTGCCGTCGACTGCACCAGGCAACACAATTTCGCCAGGGCTTTAATAGTACGCCGCTTCGAGGGAATATCAGGAGCGTTACGCGCTTGTTGCGAGTCTTGCGCGCCACCTTAAGTAGCGCTTGGCAAGTGGCGCGGGTTTTACCCCAGCCTGTCGGGAGGTAGAGTTCCACGACATGCGATGTCGCATTCGGTCTTAAGCACTGATGTACTTGCCTCTCAAGATATGCGGATACGTGCCGCTGAAGTTGTGTAATCTTCATCGCATTAGCACTCTTCTTCGATGATTCTGTTAAGAATGGATCTCCACCACAACGGCACATCGGGATTAGTCTGACTGTCATCCAGCGTGCCCAGTTCATCTAGGATGGCGATCTTGTGTTTCATCTTTCGAATGAAGTCCATCTCTCCATTATCACATTGCCGCAGGTTATCTCGGAGAATGAAGAGGTCCCTGTACGGGAAGCGAACGTTCAACCTCTTTTCTCCCCCTGCACGTCTACTCCCGTTCTCACGTCCTGGTGTATTCCTGTCGTTTGACTGCCGTATATCGCCAAAGCAAGCCAGGTCGACAATAAGACTTTCTTTCTCGTCATTGCTGTGCGGCAGTTTGCCGGGAATATCCGTGACAACATAAATGCCATGGAAGGTGTCGGTATCAAGCAATAGGCCAATGCGGGTATGTGTCCGATTACGCTCGATGATCTCGGTACTCGCGATGACAACCCTGCGGGTATGCACTCCGTGTCTTCCGCAACACGAACACAGCATTCTCTCCAACCTCCTGCGAACGCTGATAGCTCTGTTTGGTTTCATCAAGAGCTTCCTTAACAGGCAGACATGCCGACGTGATCCGAGCGCTTTGCTGAAAAGCTTCGTGAGCCTGCGCCGTTCGAAGCCGTTCTGCGGCAAATCGCCCCCATCCTCCGTGAACTCCTCGGCGGTGTCAGTGCTTCCTGTGGAATGGGCGTGAATCCCCTCTGGAACAGCCAGTCGTCTCCACCGCTGGCGACTACCAATAACCTTCTGGGTAAACCACTTTGCCAGTCTCCCCGATGTGATGCCTGTTCCCGTTAGCAGGATACCGGATTCGATGTTTGGGCACAGACTGTCTTTATCCCAGAATCCCCTCAGTGTGAAATTTCCCGAGCCGATGTATATGAACGTGACGGGACGGGCACGGCGCGTCCCTCTAAACATTGCAGCCTTGGCATGGATAAAACTAGATGACTTCTTAGACTGTACGAACCTCGTGATATCACAATTCGCATCAGAGGGAACATTTGCCACCCAAACATTCGACAGTTGGTCACCTCTAGCCATATTATGGCCGGCATAGAGGACGAGTTTCTTCATCGAAGTGAGACGGCCGCACAAGCGTTTTACCGTGAAATTGCAACCCCAAGGTGCCATAAGCACAGTTTGCACAATATCCACCTTGCGTTTTTCCAGAACAGCAAGGATGGCCGATCCGAGACTGCTGCATCTGATATGCCTTTGGGTTCCGCTGTCGATATCAAGGAGCAGTAGGAATGGGTGTTTGTAAGTTCCGCCAGTTCGTACACTTCTCAACCAGCCTATGAGCGAAGTTGTTACGCCCGGTGAGAGCTCGGTTTTGACGCAAAGGTTCTCATCTCCGACAAGACTTTGCCGAATATTTCCTGTGAGGAAATAGGCCACCGGTCGATGTCCTGCCATCCTCGGTTCAATGAGAACGAGTTTAGCATGGAGCGTAGCATCGTGTATCTGAGTAAGCCCAAGCCCAAAGTCCGAGAGCCCGGAGGGACAGATTCCTCCACAGTCCACAAGAATATGGAAGGTGAAGGAATCCCTGAAAGAATCGAAAAAAGCGTTGAACACGTCTTTGTGGATTGAGTAGGTGACCACCCAAACTTCGCCTGCACGGATTCTCCGCAGTTCAGCCCGTAGGTCGGTCCAGATGTCAATGGTTGCTCTCACAGCCGGTCTCTCGCCGCAGATTGCACTTGCCTGCACAGTTTGAGCCAGGTTGGGAACCGAAAATTCTGTATGATCAGCTTTCTGTCACCAACGTTGTAAACATGCTGTAGGGGTGGCTTGTAATGCGAATGCCCTCTGGCGAGTGAGCCCCGTATGACCTCAATGGCGTCTATTAATTCAGGCGAGCGATTGTGCCTCCTCAGCAGCTGTAGAAACTTAAGCACACGCTGCGCAAAAGTCTTTTCGATTGCCCCCGTGCCTTCTTCGTCGGTGAACTTGAACCCGTACAACACCTTGGTAGCTGCGCTGGCTAGAGCAAGGCGCCAGAATGCTGGGTGATCCCTGTGGGCACCACGATGTCTCAGGATGACTTCAAGGTCGTCAGTAAAGCGCTGGGGCTCTGTAGGCAATTTGTTGCGTAACGCCAACGGAGGGCGATGCTCTCTTGCATGGGCGAGGCTCCCAAGCGCCTGCCACATCGCCTGAGCAGCCTTCCTCCTAATGCGGGAATAGCTTCTGCTGCCCTTCTCGAGCACCCTGTGACCGTTTCTTCCGTGTTGACACAAGGCTTTCGCGAACCGTTTCAAGGCCGGTACGTGGCGCTCTCCTATTGAAAGCTCATCTTGTGAGAAAGAGCCATAGTAATTTCGAAACATAGCTGGATAGTCTTGTGAATTCCTTCTTAGATTTGATCGGGAACCCGGGCCTAACCCGATCCGTGTGTATCCAAGACTGGTGTGCCGGTACATCTTGTTTTCGTGAACCCCCCGCATAGTTCTCGAAAGATTATGCAGTACATTCGGCCATGCCGTTTCGTGAAAGTTGTCGGCAAAGTAATGTAGAACACAGTACTCCCACCTCGACATGGTTGTCCTGATGCCGGGAAAAACGTTTTCCCAGTCGTAGGGGGCCATAACTGCCTTGAGGAAGCGATTAGGGTCCAAGACGCCGGCATCATTTGCGTCGTGATGCTCAGCGAGTGCCTGTTTGGGCGCTACTATCCGGTGGGGAAGGAACGATGTCATGGCCTTGGTCATTTCGTCATTGTTTCTAGGCTGGACTGGAAACTTCAGGATGAATCGGTGGCTCATTGCGTGCTGGGTTCACACTGATCATTCCCAGCAAATGGCGCGCCCGAGTCATTGCCGTGTACAATCCATCTTTATTCCACCGGTTGTCATTAGGGTCCACATCAAGCAAGATCACCGCGTCTGACTCGCACCCCTTGAAGGCCATATAGGTGTAGTAGGGGACAACTCCCGGAGCGGCCATGCCACGCTCAACAATCCTAAAGCTGCCCGCTGTGTCGTGTTCGGCCATGCAGGTGTGCTTGAGGCTATGTCCCCCAAGGATGACGATCTGGTTTTCGGTCAGACCTTCCTTCTTGACCCAGTCGTGAAGGATCTTGCCGAGCAGTTTGCGACGTTGACCGGGTGCCGCAGCGGATTCCTCGCGGATGGCTTCTCCTGTCGGCAAATTGGAGCGGGGGATCAGGTTGAGCCCTGTCCGGGTGTTGACCGCGTCTATAATAGCCTGCGTGCTGCGGCAATTTCGTAATAGTAGGAAGGGCTGTTCCTGGATAGGGAACTGCAGGTCCCCGCCGAATACGTTTTGAGCCAAGTCGTAGAAGATGTAATACCAGCCGTCTGGTTTGATGGCCCTCTCAAGAGCAAGCCAAACGGCACATTGAAAATCTTGTGCTTCATCCACAATCAATGCGTCATATCCTGTGGGTTTGGCAGTCAGAGCTGCCTCCAACATTTCAGAGGCTTGATTCCACCACCCAGCAGAATCTCCGGTTATCATCTTCGGAACGTCAATGCCGGCGCGCTCACAGCACCAACGGCAGAAGACACCCAAGGTCTGAACACTGATTGAAGGTATCCCTCTCAGGTGCTCGGTCAGGTATCCCGCAATTCCCGTATTATACACGAGGATAAGTACGTGTTTCCCTTGCCCAGCCAGTTCTTTCGCCTTGGCGACAGCAAGCATGGTTTTGCCGGCACCGGCACATCCCGCTATTCTCGCTTGCTTGCGGTTTCCTATGAAATCCAGAAGTTGATTCAATTGCTCCGTGTTGTTGACCAACTCTTGCCGTTCCACGCCAATGCGGTCTCTAAGCGTGTTGCCATAGACAACGGATGGCATAAGACTCTGTCGAACCAGCTCAATCTGGTGTTCGGATGGCTCCCGGCGTCCTTTCATCAGCCATGCTTCACAACATTGCTCAACCCGCGATGCCAGTTCTTCGTCGGTTGACCAGGTCAGAGCAACGTCCTCCGCTATGTCAGGCATCGGAGATTGCACATTCGTATGAACGTCGGGCAGTAAAACGGCATGTCCATGAGATAAAGGGAAGGTTTCCTTTCTACAGTCGAGTTTGCCGTATAGCCAGTCCAGGAGGGCGTATTTGTTCTTTCGCGCCTGGCTCCAGGGGTCCTCGTCCATCTGATGCTCGTTCTGATACCAGATGGTCCGATTGCCTATGATTCGTCGTTCTATTGCTCCCTGCTTCACTTCCAGGGCAAGCAGCACGCCTCTTTGCTGATCGAGAATGAGAAAATCCATCTCCCCATCAACGAGATTTTCGCCTTCCAAGTGTTTTCGAAGAAAAGGGAGATGATAGAAAACAAGGAAATGATTGGGAAGGTGCTGCTCCAGGGCGGTGAATACTTGACGTTCGCCGCGATTCTGAATGCGGCTGGCATCTACACTCGATATTATGCGGGCCATGGCGATCCTTCTGTCGCAGCCTGTCTTGGGCAGGCTAACACATGAATAGACGTTAAGGCCAGCAGGGACTGTCGCACAGATTACACTATGCGGTGCAACGCCTTAACAATGTCCCACATTCCTGATGTATCCTGGCCGCAATACTCTTCCAAGTCCTTGACTGTCTGCCTTTTCTGTTTGGCGGTTGCAGGACCAAACATAATTCCAATGAAAGCCTGACTGGCAGTGCCGCCATCTGCGATGGCCATACCGTCGTAACTTCTGCCAGTCCATGCAGGCATGACGGCCTTGAGGGAGTTGCTGCCATGCTGTTCCGGGTGATAGAGCGCCGATGACTGGAATGGCGACATCAGGTCAACTATGCGTGCTATCCAGCTATTGACCTTCTTTTGCCATTTTGGGAAGCGCTGCGCCGCTTCCCGGAGCCTGCCTTTTTCGAAGGTCGCGTTATAGGTCACGATAGACCCCTCGGGAAGAAAAGCACTCTCCAGTTCCGCAAGCATGGTTTCGAAAGGATCGCCATTGCCATCCCATATCCATGAGACATGGCGTAATGATGCTTCCGGACCATCAGCAATATGGAGGCTGAACTGGAAAGGGATCTGCTGGAATGGCCGGGTACCTTGAACCATCGGGATGGCCGTTTGAAAGGTCTCGAAGTCGAAGAATTGCAGTGGATACTTCAATGTTTGCAGGAACTGACGGAGGACCTCGCAATCCTGATAGGGCTTTCCACTCTTTTCCGCTTCAATCTGGATCTGCTGTGCGGACGAGAGTG
>CAIVSY010000089.1 GCA_903908715.1 uncultured bacterium | reverse complement strand
CTGCTCCCCATTTGATCAAGCAGTGGATTCACCCTCCCCGCCGCGATCCATCCCGCATCTCTTGGCTTTATTCCTTGAAAGGCTGCCTGCCAATGCATCACCGCCTCCGAAAAGGCCCAGAATCTTGTCGATGATCCACACGTTCAATCCCCTTCCTCCCTGATCCGAAGGGTATTCCAGCTAGGGTAATCGGTCAGCGGTTTGAGGCTTGAATTGAACCGGTGCGGGGCAAGGGGGCAACGCCGAGGTCGGCGCAGGGGGATCATCTTCTTCCCACCCGACGTAGAACATGGCCGGCCTAATTTTTGACAGGCGGACCGCTGACCTGTTCCGGGTTCCGGTCAATTAGTTGGTTGTCGTCGCTACTCTGGGGAGAGATAACTTCGAACCCGATGGTTGGGCCTTCCTTGATCAGGTAATGCGGTGAGGCAATTGTTTGGATGTAACCTGACGTGTTCCCGTTTCCCCGGACGGTTTCTGTTGGGTGTTCACGCCGCCGTGTTGGTGGCGCTGTGTTGTCTTTCGTAGTCGATGGGGCTGCGGTAGTCCAGGGCGCTGTGCCGGCGGACCGGGTTGTAGAAGGCCTCGATGTACTCGAAGATCGCCGATGCCAGTTCGGCCCGGGTGTTCCAGGTGCGGCGGTCGAGGAGTTCGATTTGCAGGGAGCCGAAGAACGACTCAATCATCGCGTTGTCGAATGCCGAAGCCACCCGGCCCATCGAGCCCAGCAGGCCCGCTTCGCGGAGTCGGTGTCCGAAAAGCCAGGAGGTGTATTGGGTTCCGCGATCGCTGTGAACCACGGTGCTGACGGGTTTGCGGCGTAGCCGGGCCATGTCCAGGGCATCGGCGACCAGTTCGGTGCGCAGGTGATCGGCGATCGACCAGCCCACCACTCGGCGGGAATACACATCGAGGACGACCGCGGCGTAGACCCAGCCCTCGGCGGTGCGGTGCTGGGTGATGTCGGTGACCCATAACCGGTCGGGCCCCTCGGCGCGGAATTGGCGGTTGACCAGGTCCGGCCAGGACGCCTCGGCCGGGCGGTGACGGCGCCAGCGTCGGCGGTGAACGCCTTGGAGGCCCACGAGTTTCATGCACCGCCACACCCTCTTGTGGCTGATCGCCACGCCATGCCCCAAGCGGAGCTCGGCGTGGATGCGGCGTACCCCGTAGGTCTGCCGCGACCCGGCGTGGATCGCAGCGATGGTGTTGGCTAATTCCGCGTCGGCGCGGTCACGGGCACTGGCCGGCCTGGCTCGCCATTCGTAGAAGCCAGAGGTGGAGATCTTCAGGGTCCGGCAGGTCACCGCGACAGGGAATCCCTGCGCGGCCAGTTCCTGGACCAGCCGGAACCCTATTTTGGGAGGATGTTCTCCCGGGCGAAATACGCCGAGGCCCGTTTGAGGATCTCGATCTCCATCTCCAGGACCCGCTTCTCGCGGCGCAGCTGAACCAGCTCGGCCCGCTCATCACGGGTCAGGCCCTCCTTGTGGCCTTCTTCGATATCGGCGTGATCCATCCAGCGGCGCAGACAGGACTCGCTGATCCCCAAGTCCTTGGCGATCTGGGCGATCGGCTTTTCCCGCAGCCGGGCCAACTCCACCGCACGGCGGCGAAACTCCTCAGGATGAGCAGCAGGCATTCTTCTCGGACTCCTTCCGTTGAGACGATCATCGCCTCAACCTCGGTGTCCGGGAAAGCGGGAACAGGTCATGACTTCGATTCTCGGGGCCTTGGCCTGAGAGTTGCACCTTGGTCGGAACCGCCTAGCGTTCTAGCGCGTGGCAACTGACGTAGGCCCGCATCTACTGCCGAAATATATTGCGGGATATACATTCATCTACTACACATGACATCACCTATGTCCGGCAATTTCCCGCTCTGGCAGCTGCCGAATCTGATTCAATCTCTACTGGAGATAAGTCTCGGACGATCATGAAAGTGGAATTTCCAACGCCACCCCCGCG
>CAIVSY010000088.1 GCA_903908715.1 uncultured bacterium | reverse complement strand
CCGGTTTCAGGCCTGTGATGAAATGGACAAGATCCACGTAGTGGCAGCCGACGTAGACGAACGGGTCGGTGCGGTCCGTGGTGAACCAGTTCTGGAAGTTCGAGTGGCGGTAGTAATAGGGTTCGATCATGCGGGCCTCGCCCATGGCGAATTCCCCGAAGCAGCCAAGGGAATACTGGCGCCTGGCCACGAGTGCCCGGCGGTCGAACCGCTTGTGATATTCCACGCCGACAAACAGCCCCTTGTCGCGGGCGAGATTCTCGATCTCGACGGCCTGCCGATACTGCAGGACAAGGGGCTTGACGCACAGCACATGCTGGTCGCGCCGGAGGGCCTCCATGACAATCTCGTGGTGGAACTGGTCAGGTACGGCCACGACCACGGCCTGTCGTGGCCGCGCCTGCGCCAGCAGTTGCTTGTAGAGCTCGGGGAATAGGCGGTCGGCGGGTTCCGTGATATCCGGACAGGCCGTGAAATCGTGGCCGGGGAAGTTGGTCTTCAATTCCGCGCTGTCCTTCAGCGCCTTCAGCGGCGGCGAGTTCAGGGCGCAGACCTTGACGGGACCCGCCATGCCTTCGCGTTGGAGTTGATAGACCGAGGGGAGGATCAGGTCGTTCGTGATCATGCCTCCGCCGATAATGAGGACATCCAGGGCGCCTTCCGTTTTCATGGGTATCCTTTCCCTTGACCTGTTGATTCGCGTTCCAGCAGGGTTCCCTTGAGAAGAATCAAGGGGGCCTGGTCTCCGGATGGAGGATTCGATTGTGCATCCAGGACCCATTCGAAAGCGGTTGTTGCCATGGCTTCCACGGGTTGGTGCAGGGTGGTCAGGGAGGGCGAAAGCATGCCTGTAATCGGAATCCCGTCGAAGCCTGTCAGGGCCATCCGGCCGGGCACGGCCACGTTCTTTTCCTGCAAGGCGCGGAGGGCGCCGACCGCCAGAGTGTCGCTTGCGGCAACGAGGGCGCGCGGCAGGCTGGAACGGTTCAGGCCCAACAGGTCGAGTACTCCGTTGTAGCCTGCGGAAATCGGCGGTTCCTCCCGGATTATCTGCCATTCGGGTTGTGTGTGGATGGCCTGGTTGCGGCAGGCCTCCCTGAAGTTCCGCAGGCGTTCCTGGTGGGCGGGGTGCGAATCCCCGATGAATCCAGCGCTCGGACAGCCGCAGCGGGCAAGGTGTGCCATCAGTTGTCCGATCCCATCCGCATTGTCCACGGTTACGCGGGCGAAGGGGGATGGGGGCGCCATTCCAATCCGGGCAACGGGTATGTTGCGGGACCGGAAGACCTCCATTCCGTCGTCTTCGGAGGAAGACCCGACCAGGATCAGGCCATCCATCCCGTGCTTTACCAGGGGGCGGAGCGCCAGTGCATCCGGCCGCCGCTGTTCAAAGCCGACCAGGACGAGGGTGTAGTCGTGCTGATGGGCCAGATGGTGCAGGGCGCCGGTGATGGTGCCGAGGAACGGGTCCTCGAAGTCATACACAACCACACCGAGGGTTCGGGTTGGCGCGCCTTTCAAGGACCGGGCATTGGCATTTGGGACGTAGCCCATTTTCGAGGCGGTTTCCATGATGCTCTTCGCCGTTTCCCGCGATGCGCCGATCGTGTCACCCTTCCCTGAAAGGACGCGCGAAACCAAAGCGGCGGAAACTCCCAATTTCCAGGCGATGTCCTTTTGTGTGATACTTCGGTTCATTGTCAAAAAAGGGTTTCATCTCAAAGTTGTGTTATTTAGTCAATCTCAATCGTATGAGATTTGATTCGTTAAAGCCGTTGACATGGGTATGCGGGTATGGCAAAAACAAGGTGCGCAGCGCGGATATGAGGGTAGCGGATCATGTATCTCGCCTTCTACAACCTCAGGGAGTTTCCTTTCAACGTCACCAGCGATCCGGGGTTCCTGTATTTGAGCCCGACGCATATGGAGGCGCTGGATCATCTCCGTTACGGAATTGAGCAGAGGAAGGGGTTCCTGGCCATCACGGGGGAGATCGGGGCCGGCAAGACTACGCTCTGCCGGGCGCTGATCAACCGTTTGGACGCCAGTGTCAAGGTGGCGCTGATCCTGAATTCCGTCCTTCCCGAGACCCAGTTGCTGGAGGCGATTGTGGAGGATTTCGGCATTTCGATGAACGGGAAGAGGACCAAGGGGACATTGATCCGCGCCATCAACGCCTTTCTGCTGGATCAGGTTTGCAAGGGGAATAATGCCGTTCTCATTATCGACGAGGCGCAGAACATGCGTTCCCAGACTCTCGAGACGGTTCGTATGCTGTCGAACCTGGAGACGGAGAAGGAGAAGTTGTTGCAGATCATCCTTGTCGGCCAGCCGCAGTTGAGGGAGAAGCTCGAGGCGCCGGAACTCGAACAGTTGCGGCAGCGGATTGCGGTGCGGTTTCATGTCCGCGCCTTGACGCGAGAAGAGGTGGGAGGCTACATCCGGCACCGGCTCAAGGTGGCGGGGTCGAACGGGGACTTGTGGTTTGAGGATGTGGCCCTGGATCTGATCCACGAGTACAGTCGCGGCATACCGAGGCTTGTCAACCTGCTGGCCGACCGGGCCCTGCTGAAGGGGTTTGTGCTGGAGACGCGGCGGATTGATGAGCGGATCACCCGGCAGTGCATCGGGGAATTGCGCGGGGATGCATTGGCGCCGGTGCAAGGGGAGGTGGCATGAGCACGATCAGCGACGCCCTGAAGAAAGCCCAGAAGCAGCGCGCGGGCCAGGAGGAGGATCGGTGGCATGCGGAACCATTGGTGAAACCATTGCCGGAGGCAAAGGCGGGTGTGGAGCCTGTGACGGAAACTGCGGGCCCTCCAGTGGCAGGCATTGCTTTGGCCCTGCTGGCAGTGGTGCTGGTTGTCTCGATTGTCATGATGCGGTGCAGCCGTCAGGCGGGAGCGCCGGAACCGGAAAAGGCCGTTGCGGCGAAGGCAAAGGAGAGGCCGGTGGTGACGCAACCCGTCGCATTGGCGGTCAGCCAATCCAATGAACCGGTGAAAGCGGCTACGATGGATCGGGAGCGGGAAGAAAAGGCGGTCAAGGAGGAAATGTTGGTTCAGGAAGTGGAGCCTGCGGTGCCGCCGCATAAACTGGTTGGGATTTTCTATGCCGATAAGAATCCGATAGCGATCATAGACGATTTCTCCCTCAAGGAAGGCGAAACGGTTGGGTCCTATCGTGTCATCCGTATTGAGCCTGAATCAGTAACCCTGCAACGGAGCGGTGAGCGCGAGGTAGTGCTCCGGTTGAAATAAAAGGCCGTCACGACCGGTTTGCTTCGTCCTGCTCGCAGCATTATTCCGGGGAGTGCATATTTCCTCTTGAATCCTGCCTGCTTTATTTCTATACTTTTCTCATACAAATTGAGTGATATCCGTCAGGACAAGTCTATGACAAGAGTGGGGTATTCTTGGATAAGGAGTGATTTGCGCCGGCAGATCGTCGCGGGCCTCCTGCGGCCCGGGAACCGGCTCGAAACGGAACACAACCTGGCCCGGCACTATGGCGTGGCAGTCCT
>CAIVSY010000087.1 GCA_903908715.1 uncultured bacterium | reverse complement strand
GGAGTATCTTCAGGGCCGGAACCCGACCAAGGGCGTTTCGCCCGACCCGGGCCAGATGATCCAACTCAAGCTGCTCACACCCCTGGAACCATAAGGAAGAAGCACGATGAATAAAGAGAACTCCATGAGACTACATGCCATCGCCATCTTGACCGCCGTAGGCGCGGGCCTCGTGTTCACGGGCTGCGCGCATCTGGGGAAGGAACCGGGCGGACAACCCTCTGCGGCGGGCCACGAATGGAAGACGGTGACAACCCAGTATGCCCCGTCGACCGCTGTCCGGACCGGCTTCAATACATTCGAGGTGTACCTGAGGAACAACACCGACAAACCGATCCGCTATGGCTGCCCCAAGCTGGACGGCAAGCCCCTGATTGACCTGGCGCTCAGCCGCGTGACAGGGCCCGCGACCGTCAAGCTGGACGGCGTCCAGATCCCCTTTCCCCGGAACGCCTGGCACACGGAACCCGTGGTGACGTGGTGGCAATACTATCCCGCCCAGGAAGCGGCCCCGGGCGAGACGGTGGCGCTGCAGGTCAATTTCCGGCAATCCGTCACCGCGCAGCGGACGCTGGAGATTCCCGAGGCCGGGGGTGCTTGCCACACCGTGACGGTGCATCGGTTCCGAATGCCGGAAGCGGCCCTTTCCGCGGTGACGTTCACGCCGGACTTCAAGCGCATGTATGTCCAGGTGGCCTCGCGCGAAGAGGCGCGTCGCCTGTGGGTCAACGGAGAGGAAGTCAAGCCGTTCCGCCTGCTCCGCCGCGCCGAAGCGACCGATCCGGATATGCTGGCGTTTGCCCCCCCGCGCCCTGTTCGTGCCGGCATGCCGCTGCACGTCAAGGTGGAGTTCTCCGGCGGAGCCATCCGTCAGTCGATCGTTCGGGCCATGTCGGGCATCTCCCTGGATTCCTGTGACCGCCTTCCGTCGTCCGACCGCAAGGAGTATAGCCTGGACGACAATCCTCCCGTGCAACTGCTGGATGGGGACTTCACCTGCTCGGACACATACGGCCACCGCAAGGGGTCATCGGCGCCGCGGATGGCGGCGGACCGCATGCACTTCTACACGAAACACGGCGATCAATTGGGCGGCCTGGGCTACTGCACGGCGATCTACCCCGAACTGTGGAACATCTATGGGCCCATCGGGGATGCGGTGTATGCCAAGCCCTACCAGTTGGGGTGGGGATACCGCCGCACGAAGTTCATCGAGGAAGAGGAGACGATGATGCGTAGCGCGGCCTTGACCGCCGCCCCGCGCCCCATGCTGTGGATCCCGCAACGCCTATGCCCGGTGGGGGGGCGCCACCTCGAAGCCGCCGAGCTTGAATTGCTGGGCTGGCTCTCGGTGATCCGGGGCGGGAAAGGGTTGCGATACAACCACTGGCGTCCTCCGAGCGAGCCGGACGGATTCAAGGATTGTCCCTGGCTGAAGCCCGCGATCCGCGACCTGAACCGGGCGATCCGCTCCAGGGAATCCCTGCTCTCGGCCCTGGTGTTGGAGTCGGAACGGAAGGTGGAGGACGCCTCGGGCGGCTGGAGCAAGGTGTATACGGCATGGTCAGGCGATGCCGGTATGCTGGTCATGGTCCGCAACCTTGCGTATGAGGCGGACGCCACGCGGCAGCCTGACGCCACGGGTCCGTCCTTCCGGGTCAAGACCCGTCAGAACGTGACGATCCCTGTGTCGATTCCATCATGGATGAAGCCCGCGCCTCCCGTGGAGTTTCTTGGTGGAAAGTCCCTTGCGTCGGTCACGGCTGCCAATGGGAAGCAGATCACCTTGCCTGAACTCGGGGCGTACGCCCTGGTCTGGATAGCGAATCTTGAGCATTGAAGACTTCTGTCGAGAGGAGAGATTGGGATGAAACGGATGTGGATATGGATCGTGGTGGCGGGGATCGGGTTGGCGTGCGCGGGCCGTGCAGGAGCCGCGTCGAGATGCACACCCAGTGACATCACCGTTGCTTCCGGGACACAATGCGGCTGCGACGAAGTGAAGGTGACGCGGACCGTCACCCACACGTGTTCAGACCCGTACTCTCACCACAAGGGAGAGTCGGAAGGGTCGATTCCCGCACCCATGTGCGAGGGGACAGTAAGAGTGCCTACGCCGATCAAGAGGGGTGATGCGATATGCGATGCTGGAGCTGGGACGTGCAGTGAATGT
>CAIVSY010000086.1 GCA_903908715.1 uncultured bacterium | reverse complement strand
CCAACGCAATAACAATGACTTACAACATACAATAAATCCCTGACACGCAACGTCACGCCAAGCCGCCCGAACGGCCTCCCGTCGTCGACACGCGAACGCAGGGTGACCGCGAACTCCTCTTGTTCACCCCTTACCACCACCATGATCACCTGATCCATTATTCACCGCTACACGTAGCGCGCCGCCCATCTCGGCGCCCGCAGGCGCCGCTCCAGCCGGCTCACTCTCCCAATCAACTCCCCTCACTTTCCATCCCCGCACGTACAGAACTCTATCACCGGCACCCGCAGGTGCCTCGTTTATCGTGCGCGAACGCAGTGCCATCGCGACCAATCCGGTCGCTAGGGGCGA
Source organism: uncultured bacterium (assembly GCA_903908715.1). Lineage (GTDB taxonomy): Bacteria > Verrucomicrobiota > Kiritimatiellia > CAIKKV01 > CAITUY01 > CAIVSY01. The sequence goes on along the minus strand of CAIVSY010000086.1, from coordinate 11,459 downwards.
CTGTGTCGCCCCATTCCTTCTCGGTGCAAGAGACCGACAGCCCATGCTTCTTGCACCACAACCCTCCGTCCGCCCGCAGGCGGACACAGGGGGCCGCAGCCCCCATCGGCGCGCCGCAGCGCGCCTCTCTTCCATTTGCCCAAGGTTGGCCCCAGGCCAACCTGATCCTTGGGCAAATCCAAGCTCGCTTCACGAGCCTATGGGATTCGCCTTTGCAGACGAATCACGCCTTCATAGGCAGACTTTCCCGCATCTGCCTCTGGTCGCAAGCCGGTGCCTTTTGCATTCTCCAATGCATCAGCTTCCCGAAGGATCGTTCCGACTAGCACCGCCAGTTCTTCCATCCGTGTTCTACTTACTTCCATCTTGATGCACCTCCTTTTACTGATTTTTCCATGCCGTAGGCCGCAGGCTTCGATAGATAAACCTTTCGGTCCGGTTCCGGCCGTGGACCGAAACGGTTTACTGAGCGGAGCCTGCTCCGTTCCGGGAAAAATCAGGGAGGTGCCAGGATGGCTTCCTGAACACGGTCCTCCACATTCTTTCCCGTCTTCCTACCACACAATGCCACGTCATCGGCGCGCCGCAGCGCGCCATATAACCGTTTGCCCAAAGTTGGCCCCCGGCCAACTTGATGTTTGGGCAAACATCAGTCGCAGGCGGCGATCCTGCCGCACGCCTGTAAGACTTCCCTTGCCCGGTCCCCGATCCACTGGTTCTCCGCTCTTCTTGACTGAGCGGCTTCCGCTTCATGGACCAGATCCTGAACAAGCTTCAACAGCTCCCGTAGCCGCATTGTGCTTATTGTCATTCCCTGAGCACCTCCTTTTACTGATTTTTCCATGCCGTAGGCCGCGGGCTCCGATAGATAAACCTTTCGTGTCCGGTTCCGGCCGTGGACCGAAACGGTTTACTGAGCGGAGCCTGCTCCGTTCCGGGAAAAATCAGGGAGGTGCCAGGAACGGAAATGCCACAATGCGGCCCCGTCCCGTACCCCGTTAACCGACACGGCCCCCACCGGCCAGACATCCGTGTCACTCCACAAGCTCCCTCCGGCCCCTTCAGAGCGGAACCTCGAAGGGGCACGAGCGGAGCGGATAACCGAACGGACCGAAAGCCATTGGGTTGCGGTTGAGCGGTTAGCGAAATCCGCCCCTTGGGTTTCGTGTCCGGAGGACAAATTACCCAGTCCTCCCGCACTGCTGCCGCCTGGCGCAAAACAAGGCAACGCCCTGACGGGGTGTCCGCCAGGGCGCCGCTTGTTTTCAGTCCTACCAGCTTATGCCGGGATAGGGTTTCAACCCTTTCTCCTGTTTCTCCATGCCCAGTTCAAAGAACTTGAACAGCGAATTAAGCCAGTTCACCGCGCTGCTGAACAACTCAGGCCTGCCCATATAGAGCTGCATTTGTCCTGACGCTCCAAGCTTCTCCGCTACTCCCAGTATGGCGGAATGTATCGCCATCGCTGTCTTCTGCTGTTTGTCCATTTCCCTGGCCGCCTTCTCCGACAATTCTATTTGCTGCCCTTCAAAGACGCTGGCCAGGTAGTCAAACCCCAGACTGGTAAGCAACGCATAGCCGCCCTTGAAATCGAACTCCTCGGTTGACCCGGCGGTCCAGTATTTCTCCGGGAATACCTCCCTCAGAACGGCGTTCTCGGTCAACATGCCGATACTGGCCCTCAGGTATCCCATGCTGCCCGCGTCGATGCTCCAGCCGGTCATTTGCTCATCCCAGTCTTGCTGGGTTTTCCCCTCCCAGTTCAAGTAAATATCGGTTCCCATTGTTCACTTTGCACCTCCTTTCAATCGCTCAATGAGATAATTCAGCCGTGTCCGCGGACACGGGTCGCGGAACGGGAGTGCCGCCAGGAACGGAGTGGAGCGTCGGTGGGTGAACAGGCTCCGCAGAATGGGCGGAGCAAAAGGCTTATAATGAGGTGGCACCACCGGTGACGGAGCCCTCTTATATGCCTTTTCGTGAACCCGCTTCCGAAGCCTATGGCTGAGGGTCAGTCATCGAGCCCACCGAAAAGCATTGGGTTGCACCGATTCGGCTAGAATCAAGCGCCAGCGGGTGCCCCTTGCTTTTGGGTGGGCGAGTCATTTGTTTCTCCGCCAGGTCATCTGGCGGTTGCATCGGGAACAGAGTCTCGCCTCATGTCCCCCGGCATCAGTCACCCTTATGCTTGCCTCCAGGGCGCCACAGATAGCGCAGGCTACCGCTGGCTTTCCCCGCCCTGCTGGCTGGGGCATTCGGTGCCCGGCCCTGTTCCAGTGCGCCGGGACAGCGGGACAACAACACAAGTCACAACTTTCCCGCCGCCCGCTCTCCAGAATCCTTAGAACCGCCTTGATGGAAACGGTTTCACGATTTCCACTACGGGCTTTGGATCCTCAACTTCCTGCTGCGGCTTCATTTCATTGAGCCACACCATGACTCCGTTGCCTTTGTAATCGGGGTCGGATTCCTTTTCCTTCTTCTCATTGGGAAAGGCCTTGAGATAACTCTCCTGGCCTTCCACCCTGATCCTCAGGTAGATCTTTGTTTCTTCCGCCATGTTCGACTTCACCCCCTTTCACCAGTTTGATCATTTCCCAGCGGGCATAGGGGTCGCCATTGTGTGGCATGCGGCCTTCCCTCAGCCGCATGAATGTATCCCGCTTGAGGTGCAGATCGAATTTTCGATTGGGGAAGACCCACTCCATGAAACCCTGGATGCACAGGCCCTCGGCGATGGTCTCGAACGATCCCATTTCACTCCAGCCCTCCAACAGGACGTAGTCCTTTCGTGGCGCCTCACCCATGGGCAATGAGTTGGAACTCTTGTTCCGGGTACCCCTGTCTCATGTAGTCGCGGCATTCGATGGCCGTTTCGATGGAGTTGAACTCCCCCAGTATATAGTCATTAGTGACCAGCAAAAATGTCTTGTCCATTGTTTGTCTCTGCACCTCCTTTCATGGTTGTCTGAATCAACAGCTTATCTGACACACTGACATCATCGCCGTATATCGTGTATGGTCGCGGTTCCAGACAGGTCCATTGCGTTGCCACCAGGGCCGCCGGATATTCGATCTTGATGGCCTCCGACATCGCCTGGTGCGCCTCTGGTTCGGGCTGTCCGCAGTTGAGGCATCCTTCGCCCACAAAATAGGCGATGCCGCGATACTCGCCCCGGTCCAGTTCGTTCCAGTGGAATCGGGCGGTCATGATCCGGGCAAGATCCTTGATCGGAACCCCCCGGGTCATGACCTCCAGCCTGTAGGAGCGGCTCATTGTGTTGCCCACTCCTCGAAGCACTCCCTGCACCATGCTGAGCCGGCGATGGCAAATACCATCAATTCATCCGGCCGGTCTTCCGGCTGCACAAGCGGTGCGTTGCACAAGTCGCAGAGCACTTCCGTGAACGAGGCGATCAGTTCATCGTTGAACCAGATATGCCCGAACCCATCCGGCCGTGTGGCCTTGATGAACTCATTCACGGTGTAGCAGGTGACCTCCTCTCCCTTGATTGTTCTTCTTTCCATTTTGTTTTTCTCCCTGAACCCTTCTTACCAGGGTCCGATACAATTACTTTATGCACAGCCCGCCAGGGCGAGCACTGGCGGAATGGGAGCAGACGATGGATGCGGAATGGAGCCTGTGGTGTGTGAGCGAGCCTGACTGCAAGGAAGGCGAAAGACCTATAAGGGGGTGGCGCAAATGCGACGGGGTCCCTTTATACGTCTTTCCGCGAACACGCCGGGCCGGGCCCCTTTCATCGCGTCGAAGTCCGTAGGCGCCGGCACACTCGCCATGCGCGGGCATCAGAACATAATGATCCGGCGCAGGAGGACGAGCGCGGGGCCCCATTGGGGATATTGATACACCTTTACACCCCTGAGTCACCTTCATCAACCATTCCGTGAGGCCGTGCATCCCGCATCGCAGCATCAGTTGTCGGGAAGAGGAATGGCGGCATCCTCACGGCCTCACCCCGCCCGCGCATCCTGGAGACGACACTGGGCGCGGGCGGTTATGCAGGGCGCCCTCTCGTGAACCCTTCCGTGAGGCACAATACAGCGCTTTCGGCTATCTATGCTGGTGCGAATTGAATCGGCAATGTTGTCACACCATGCCGTCCCAGACATTGTCGATTGAATTCGCGAACACGATACCCATAGCAAAAGGGCTGGATGTGCCGGGAGGAACTGTTCGCCATAAGGCGCCCGCCCACTGTCAACAAGGGGCAGCACAAGCAAATCCACCCGCCGCCGGAGAATGAGCGACACATTTTTTCGACAATACACTCGCCTCCAACATGTAATCGGTATACTACATAGGCACTAAGCATCCATGATCCGTGGTATTGCACAAGCTTGCACGAAGTTGTTTTCCCTTGCTGGGCTCGCATTCCTTTTGGTGGACGTTGATCCATTATGGGCCGGCCCATATGAAAACAAAGCCTTTCTACAATACTTTACAACCAACTGGGTTCGTCAATGTAACTGGCTGACAGATTCGTGGCCGGTCCCAATTGTGGCCAATTCCGAGTCAGTAGCCACTCTTGACGCTAATGGGTGTCTTCAGTGTCTCGACAGACACACGGGACAAACAAGATGGACCATACATGTTCCCGTCGGGACAAAAACGATTCCGGTGCTAGCCGAGAAGCATATTCTCACGGTCAGTCGAGGGACCGCGACGATTGAAGCGTACCATCTGACTGATGGGAAGCATGCGTGGACAATCTCTCTTGGTGATGCACCTATTCCCTTCCACAGGTATCCAAGCGTAGTAGCGCGTAGCAATCTTGTCTATGCCATCACAACAAATGGTGTTGTGACCGCCATTTCGGAACGAACGGGCACAGTTCAATGGGCGCGACGTCTTGGTGCCGATCCTTCTGTACTGCCGGTATTCTGGAAAGACCGAATGTTCCTCTCATCGAGAACCAATGGTTTGCACGCCATTGATGCACGCAAAGGGACCACCCTCTGGCAGCACCCCCTGCAGTCTGGCGTTAGCTACGGATTCGTTCTTGAGGTCGACGCTTTGTACTTTGTGACGTGGGGATATGAGAAGACAAACTCCCTATACAAGATCCGTTGCGAAACGGGTGAAGTTGTCTGGGAGTCAACCATTCCGCGAGCGCAATTGGAACCTATTGTCACCGGAGACAAGCTTACTGTAATTGGCGACGTTACCGCTGGAGGAGGCAATGCCTGTCTTGTGACGGTAGATACAGGTACCGGAAGACTTCTGAAGACGAACTTTAGCCCCCATGTCACGACTTCAAGGCTCTACGATGGCAAATTCCTGTGGTGCATGACAGCGGGGCAGGAATTCCATATCATTGATTCCCGCACAACATGCCCACTGATTTGCTGGCGATTCCTCCCCGCGCCATTGCGCATTATCTCGGATGCACCTGTTCCACTGTTTGTCGCGGGAAAGCATCTAATTGCAGGTCATTTCAAGGAGGAGACCGTACTTCGTCAAAAGTGTGTCGGCCAGTTTTTCACCAAGGCAGACACTCCCGCATTACTGGCCTTAGCAATCCTTATCGCTGGGATAATCGCCATGGTAATGGCTGCACTTTCGGGCAACAGTATGATTCCACCTACCCATGAAACCACGGGCTTGTTGTGTTCATGGCTCATTGTGGTCGGGGCGGCCACAATCATGTTGACCCTACATGCCGTAGTCGTTGCACACATCATGCATGAACTGGGAATATGTGCCATTGGCATCATGTCCATGATCGCTTATGCCTTGACCCCGGTGGGGCTTCTTGGTGGCTGGGTGTTGTTTTCCACTCGTTTTCAAGCATCAGGCGTGGGAAGCGCGTCTACAGACGGCTCTAACAACGATCCTGCTGTTCAACAGGAGTTTGATTCCCTTACGGAGAGATTTCGACTTAGGCAGTGGGTGAAACTCTTTACTGCTAGCGGGGATATCTTTTCCCCTTTTGTGGCGAGCAGGGGGTTCACAAGGGCCATTCTTGTGGTTCCCAAGACATTGTGGGAGATGTGCCTGAAGGCATGTGACCACGACTCAGCCCTTGCCCGCAGCCTCTTACGCCTCGTAATTGCGCATGAGTTGACCCACTGCACTACCAGGGATGTCCTTGTGTTACCTTTCATCCGGCTATTCCGGTTTCTCATGATTGTGACAATTATCCTGTTGCTGGGTGTATCTGTCGCACTGATATTCATGCCCCAGAAACATGTGGCCTGTAGTGCGCACATTACGCTGGTCCTGAGTTGCATCGTTGTCGGGATGGCCCTTGTATTGGAACGCAAGTTCGAACAAGCACGGGAAAAAGTTGCTGACGCAACAGCTATGCTCGTTATCCCACCGCAAGATCTTTCCCGGTTGATACAGAATCGTCATTCTGGAAAACTAAGCCCTATCGAGGCTCTTGCTTTCACGATCTCATTTCACCCCCCGGCCAGGAATGCAACCCAACCATTTTCAATCACTGCATTTGCTGGGGGCTCATTGAAAGAGGGACGCGTGCGCCAGTTTGCGTCAGATCGGCTGGTTTCACTTGAGACGCGCAGCGTGTTGCTGCCCGGAATGACGCAACATGTCTCCAGACTTGTCTTTGCTTCATTGATTGCCGGGGTTTTGTATCAGATTTGTTCGGAGGCATTTCACGCACTCCTTGTGTCGTCGTCTATCTCAGCACCCGGAGGCCCGAAGCTTGCTCTTCCAGACCTGAAAGCAATGTGGGATAACACCAACTCTTCGGTAGCTTCAGTGCTTTGGACGGCCACACCCATTCTCTCTGCTTTGGCCGCGTGCTTCACCCTGATACTACCGATGCGGGATTCCTTCTTTCTCGATCTACGGGGAAAGACCAAAGGGCTGTTCATGATCTGCACCATGATTGTGACATGCGCCATTCTTGCGGAAGTGGTGTCAGGCATACTCTCCCACATAGTTTCACGGTGGCACTTGTTTGGGTTTTACTATGACTTCAAGGTGTCAGCGATCCCTTGTGGAGTTCTTATTGCAGCGTTTGGGATCCTTATGCTTGGCATTACGCTTATTCGTTGGTCATTTGTGTTGCAACTGCCGAGACGAGCAATTACCACGATAGGCTCTGTGCTCGTTGCCATCATTCTTTCGGCTACATGCTGTTTCATCGCATTGTCAGCCCTTTCGCTGACAGCAAGGATTGGGCTTATCTTGTTCACGCTGATGGTAAGCGGCAGCCTCGGTGTCCCACTTCAGAAGGTGTTCAAGCTACAAAGCGGTTATCGTCCCAGTGAGTGGATGGCTTATTACTGGTGCCTGAAAAGGAGGAGTTTTGAGATAGGTCACAAGTCACTACTCGACAATGCGTCTTGGCGATCAGTCAGGGAAGGGATGTTCAGTGGATTGATTAGTTTTGTATTGCCGATGGTTCTCTTGTCCCTAGGCCTGTATCCTTTTCTCATCCACTTCGACAATTGGTATGTTGCTCATCTCCCGGATTTGTATGATCGCATTGTGGAGCTTGAGCGTTTGTTGATCTCGGATAATCCTCCGGAAACAAGACACCTGTTGACGCACTATGCTACAGCAGTATTCGTAGGCATGACAGAGGGCCTAACAATTACGGCGGCTGAAGCGGCCGTATGGATTGTCCTGACTCTTGGAGCGGTCTTGTTCTTAATGGGTGCCGGCATTGCGGCGATCCGCGGCTATTCATCGCCATGGCCGAGTTTGTCGAGGCTACCCCTGCTTGCGCGCCTTTCCGGGCTTGTAGGGATTGAACTTGTGCCACAAGCGCATTGGGCTGAGTTCCGCAGTATAGTTACATGTTCTATTTCCACTGAGATCCCATATGCCCATTCCAAAGATCGCCTTCCTTTGATGAAAACCACCTGTGAGGCGCTTTCGTTAACTTGGAATGAAATGCATCCGGCCTGCAGGGATTCCGCCATCACGTGGATCCGCAGTTGCGGAGCGGCGAGCGGAGGTTTCGGATGTGCGTCTGGTGAACCCCCGAACCCTTTTCATTCACTTGCTGGATTGCAGACTCTCTTCTCGCTGGGCGTCTTGTCGGAGCCAGAGATTGACACCCATGCAAAATGGACAGTAGCCAAGGTTGTTGAATTGCAGTCAAGGGCTTCGGATCTCCCACCTGCATGTGTGCTATCTTATGCAGCCCTGCTGCTGGAATCGCTTGCGCTTGTGAACACCGTGCCATCAAGGGCGAATCAACACGATCGACTTTATGCTCTCGTGGAATGTGCTTGGCAATCGAGCAATAAGACGATTGAGGATACCAGAAACGCGCTGGTCGCCTTGAAGCATCTTGGAATGAAGGCGGAATATTTCAAGGACATGTTGCGGAATGACTGGATTCGTTTCGCGGAATTCGAATCTGTGAGTCTTGATCCCAAGAGCCGCATTGAGGATGTGTTGAATATGGTTGAGGTCGAGAGTCTCCTCTATCCTGTTGATTTTAAACAACGGCCCTGTGTTGAACATCTTATATCAACAGTGCGATGTGCTTATGTGGTCAAGCGGCCAATTGATGAGTTAGCAGGTGACATTCCTTGTCTTACTGCGTCGGAACCCGGCGCAAAACGACCCGGTTGAAATCCGGCCACACATGTGATATTTGTCTGCTCCGAATCGCGTTTAACTGTGTTGTTTACTTGTGAGCGGTTCAATGAAAGACAGCTTACTATCACTTGAGGATATCCGTGCCGTCGCGGAAGATTGCGTTCAGCGGCATCTACCGGATGAGTATCCGTATTTTGGGCTTGCATGGGACCGGATGCAGCACCCTCTGGTCGTGCAGGAGTCTAAGGCAACACGCAAAAACACCTCCTGGTTCACGTGGTTTCTGACGAAAGGCTGCGTTCGCTTCACCAAAGAAACCAGGATGGAACTTCGCTTCCCCTCCATCGTTCTCATGATAGAGGCGGCAACGATCGAGCTGAGACATGCTGGTGCTCTTGCGTCCGGACCAAAGATAACGATCCCCTCCAAAGACGTCATCCACAAGGGGTTGTTGGCGTGGGCGAAGGTGCTTGGCGTTCCCAAGGATATTGCCGTGCCGACTAGCGCGGATCTTGCATCAAGTATGCATAAGCGGATTACCGATCGGCTGTCTAATGACAATGCACGGGAAGATACAGTTGATATAGGGTTACAGGTTAAGGAAGCCGTCGGGGATGCACTTGCCCCTGTTGTTGAGAAGTTCGACAGGGCCGCTCTCGTGCTAACACCTCCAGGCAAGCGGCAGTGGTGGCAGAACCTCAGGGCTGCTTACCTGCGCCAGGCAGATATAAGCGAAAAAGACAAATGGCATGCGGTTGCACGCATAGTCGTCTGTCGCTCACTTGAAGAGGGAAAGAAACCAGAGCGGGAGAGGCAGTGCGAATACCTTACTCCCGTGATGCTACGCCGGTTGATAGACAGGTTGAATCGATCTGGTGAAGGGCGCACCCAGATAGTCTCGCACTGCGCAGACACCCTGCGTCGGTATGTGCAGCGTGCAGAAAAGCAAGCCACGTTACGGCCTGCCCGTGCTATCGTTCCGGACAATTCCTAGGACAAAGCGGTCTCTTTTTTTCGGCTGGCGTTTCGAGTTGGCCGCACCTGTCGCATCCGCATGAAATAGGGCTGAGCCTTTCCCCTATTGTCTCCAGTCCATCTCGGACAATCCCGGACAAAGCCACCTCAGCAACCTGACGGCTCGGGTTACCTTTGAAAGAGTGGTGCCGTGCTGAACCAACAACGTTCAATCACAGGCACAAGGAGGTGGAAGGTGAAAACAAGTGGAAAGATGCACATTAGTCGGCATGAAGATGTATCCCGCAAACCCCATCTTGACGCATGGATAAAGCTGACCGAAATGCTGGGTGAAGCGGGCGGTTTCCTGCACCAAGCCGAAGGATATCGGGTCCAGTTCAAGAGGACATGGGTTGAAGCCATCGCGCCGTTCGCTGATCAGCAGTGGTGGGCATGGGTTCCTGGTGAGTTATGTTGCCGGTTCGTGCCCGACTGCGCCAAGGCGATCTTCCAGAATGACGTGAAGCGCTGGAGCGCCTGCCCGGCACACGAACACATTCCCATGCCCTCCGGCGATGTTCCGGTGAAGTGCAAATACGAACGGCGTGGTCGCTTCACCATTCCTACCACGATAGCGGCCGCGGCCGGCATTGCACCTGGCCGGCTGTTGCATGTCGTTGCCCGACGCGGATTCATCGACATTTGGATTCCGGAAGCCTTTACGGCGTACTGCGCACGCATCGCACAGCCTGCGGCAGGTGGGGATTCGCGGTCATCCCGTGCAGTCCCTTCAAATACTGGCGTTAGCCCAATCCAGCCCAATTGATGCAGAGGCAAAAGCCTCTGATAAGTTTCATCATAGTGCCCATGCGAAAGAGGAGTGTGGATAATGACTGAGTGGTTCAGCATCCCGCTTGAAGAGCCCGCCGCGCGCAACCGGTGGCGTATCGGGGTAGATCTTTCCCGACACCTGAACGCCACGGGCGAACGAGTGCCTTTGGTCTTCATCACTCGCGGCCCCGCGATTGAAATAGGACGCTTCAGAGCTTCAACAGTGAAAGAAGAGAAGTCCAGGAGGAACTCATTCGCAGGTCACAGAATGTGGCGCCCTGAAAAAACCAGCAATGCCCGATTCGTGGTTGAGAGCGAAATGCCAGGCTACCAGCAAACATTTGGCAAGGAGTGAAGCAATGAGAGCAAACTTGATGAATCCGGGAGTGTATCGGAGCACGAGTGGAGAGATGAGGATGTTGTATGGTGTTGTTTTGGGGAAGTGTATTCAGAGCTATGGCACCCCCCCAAATACCCCGGTCATACATGCGTTATCCGGCTCTGCCAAAAGGTTCCGGAACACCATGGGAGGGGAACCTGTACGTGCTTTCACGAGGAGGGAACTTGAGGGTTATCTCCCTTTGCTCATCGCGTACCGCCCCCGGCGTTTGTGCAACAAGTTCGACCGCTGGTTGTTCTTCACGCCCCAGGGCAAAGCTGAACTGGCCGCTTTGATTATGGCCTCCACGCCGGAACCGCTTTCTATTATTCAGGCTCGCGAGATGCCGTCGAAATCTGCGCCGGCACCCAGTCACGTCAACAAGGAAGCAAAGGCTCCCATCCCTATCCGACTGAGGAGGGCCTGGCAGAATCTGTGCGCACATGTTGCGGGAGTTTGCGCGGCCTGCGCACGTCGCATGAGATCGAAGCGATCTCACGCAGGAGAGCCAGCAGCCGCATCGTATCCGGAGGCACTCACCCCTGCGTCAGGAAACGAGATTCACAAAGGAAAGGAAGTGCACCATGCTTGACGCCTTTCTGAAGTTTCCTGGCCTCCCTTGGGTCAGCGACGTTCTCGCGGCAGTCATTGTCATCTCATTCGAAGTGGCGTTTTTTGTGCTGGCGCTCGCCTGTCTCAAGTTCAACGTCCCCGGCAAGACCGATATCAGCCGCATTATTGGCATGCTTG
>CAIVSY010000085.1 GCA_903908715.1 uncultured bacterium | reverse complement strand
TGGCCGGCACCTCATAGGCGCCCATATCCAGTGTGGCGGTCATATCTCCGTTGCCGTCCTTCGGGCGGACTGCGCCTGCGAGATTTAGAACGATTCCGGCTATGTTCGTGGATGCTCTTGCAAAACACCCTGCCTCGCAGAGTGCGCAGGAATTACGCCATATCCTGCGCTCTGTCGTTTTCTGCGCTGCATAACACCGCATCCAAAATTATGCATATAATGTAGCATAAATCAGGGCGCTTGTCTACCCGCTCTATCTTTCTGTGTGAAGCATTTGCAGCATGTTGTACAACAATGCATTATAAAGTATAGCTTCACATGCCGTCAAACCGGATCTACTTGATGTACAAGCGGTTGTTGCGCTGACCCGATGACCTCCCGAGACCATGGGCAGGAACTGAATCAATGTGGGAGGGGCACTCCGTGCCGCGACAGGTTCATGGTGGTGGCCGGGATGAACAAGCATCGCCGCGCGGAGCGCGCCTCCCACATTGAAGACAGTTGGAGTCATAAAAGATCACAATCAGGTCAGGACGATTCTGTCTTGACTTCGCTTCACATGGATGACCCTGATGTCTTGGGAGCTTAACTGTTACTGGAATCCAGAATCCAGTGACGAGTGACAGAAAAAGGTGGAATTGGAAGCTGTTTCCCTATAATGAAGGGCTCTCTCAAAAAGGTTCAGACTGGGAGGTTGATGCATGGATTTGCAGGTGGGTGTGGCGTGGTTCCAAAGCACGTTGGGCGGGAATGAAGTGTGGCGGTTCATGGTGTGGCTGCTGGCGGTGCTGGTGGCCGGCATCGCGGGCAGGGTGGCCCGCTTTTACCTCGCCAAGGCGGCCGAAGCTGTGGAGGCGCGGAACCGGTTTGTCCTGGCCTCTTTCCTCAAGGCCATCGGAAAGGCCGCCGTATTCGCACTGGTTGTAATCGCCCTGAAGACGGGCCTGCACCTGCTGGTGCTCTCGCCTGCCGTAAGTTCTTTTGCCGTCGCGTCGACCCATGTCCTGGTGGTCCTGGCGACCGGCTATGTCCTGTACTGCATGGTGGACGTCGTCAGCAGCGCCATGGAGAGGGCGGCGGCCCGGACGCCCAGCAAACTGGACGACATGCTTGCGCCCATGGTGCGCAGCAGCCTCCGCGTTACCGTGGTGGTGCTCTGCCTGGTCCAGGTGGCGACGGTCCTGAGCGACAAGCCGCTGACCTCGATTCTTGCCGGGCTCGGTGTGGGCGGTCTGGCGGTTGCCTTGGCCGCACAGGAGACGATCAAGAACTTCTTCGGTTCCATCACGGTCCTGACCGACAAGCCCTTTGAACTGGGAGACCGGATAATGGTGGACAAGTATGACGGCGTGGTGGAGAACGTCGGCTTCCGTTCCACGCGGCTCCGGACCTTTGATGGCGACCTGGTGACCATTCCCAATGGCGACTTGGCGGGGAAGGGTATCCAGAATGCGGGCAAGCGGCCTTATCTGCGCCGGGTCATGAACATCGGGCTGACCTATGACACGCCTCCCGAGAAGGTCCGGCGCGCCATGGAGATTCTCAAGCAGACCCTGGCGGATCATCCGAATGCGGATCCATCGATGCCGCCAAGGGTGGTGTTCAAGGATTTTGGTTCCTCTTCGCTGGATATCATGGTGATCTACTGGTTCTGCAAGGCGAATTACTGGGAATTCATGGAGTTCAACGAAAAGGTGAACATGGAGATCCTGCGCCGGTTCAGTGAGGATGGAATCGAATTCGCTTTCCCGTCGCAGACGGTCTACGTGGCGGGGGATGCGAGGCGGCCCTTGAAGTTCCCGCGGGCGTCGGGGGTGTCCGCTCCGGGATCGGATGGATAAGGAGACGAATGCTCATGGAAACGGTTTCCGGCAGGATAACCTGGCAACGGTATGTGCGCACACGGTTGATTTCCGGTTTCCTTGTGCTGGTGCCGCTGTGGATCACGTATTTTGTCGCCAGCACATTGTTCGGCGTCATGGGTTCGGTTCTCCAGCCGCTGTTCCGTTTGCTTCCGTGGGAGCTTTCGCCGGCGGTGACGTGGTTCCTGTCGGTTCTTGCCTTCCTGCTGGTGGTGTTCCTGGTGGGAGTGATCACGAGCCGGGTCATCGGCAAGCGGTTGCTGAGGTGGGGCGAGTCCATCATCCTGCGGGTGCCGGTGATCAAGAACATCTATGGGGCGGCGAAGCAGGTCATCGATGCCATCTCGCTGCCGGGCAAGAACGCTTTCCAGTCGGTGGTTCTCGTAGAGTATCCGCGGCCTGGCCTGTATGCGCTGGCCTTTGTGACGGGCGTGACGCGGGATGCTTCCGGCCAGGCGTGGAGCCGGGTGTTCATCCCGACGGCGCCCAATCCGACATCCGGTTTCCTGGAGTTCATCCGGAGCGAGGAATTGCGCACGCTGGACATGAGTGTGGAGACGGCGGTCAAGGTCATTGTCTCCGGCGGTTTCATCGCGCCGGACAGGATGGAGTTCCTGCCGGCGGAACAGGGGAGATAAGGGTATGCGGGTGCAGGAGATCGTATGGCCGGTGATTCGTGTGGCGGTGGCCTCCTATGTCGGCCTGGTGCTGCTGCTGTATTTCCGGCAGGGGCGATATGTCTACTATCCGTCCCGGTCCCTGACCTCCACGCCCGCGACGGCCGGTCTGAAGTACGAGGAAGTGAATGTGACCGCGGCCGACGGCACGGGCATTCACGGATGGTTTGTTCCGGCGGAAGGCGCGGGGGCGACGGTTCTGCTCTGCCACGGGAATGCGGGCAACATCTGGCACCGGATCGATGCCCTCTGGATGTTTCACGAGATGGGCTTCAACGTGTGCTGTTTTGACTACCGGGGCTACGGCAAGAGCGGGGGCAAGCCGACCGAGGAGGGCACCTACCAGGATGCGGCGGCTGTCTGGGAGTGGCTGGTGAAAGTCCGCGGAGTCGGGGAGGATTCGATTGTGATCCATGGCGAATCGCTTGGAGGCGCCGTGGCGGCGTGGCTGGCGGAGAGCCGGTCACCGGCTGGACTGGTTCTGGAGTCCACGTTCACCTCCCTGCCCGATATGGCGGCCCGGTTGTATCCCTTCCTGCCGGTCCGCTGGCTTTGCCGCTTCCGCTATAATACGCTTGAAAGGCTGTCACGTATCCGCTGCCCGGTCCTGGTGGCGCACGGCAGGGATGATGAGATGATCCCGTTTGCCTTCGGCCGGCGCCTGTTCGAGGCGGCCAATGAACCGAAGGCGTTCTTTGAACTCAAGGGATCGCACAATACGGGGCGGGAAGAGAGCGGCCGGCAGTATGAGGCGGTGCTGCGCGAGTTCATTGAAAAGGGGCGTGGCCGGGATTTGTGACAGTCGGGCGGTTTGGCTCGTTATCGTGACACCCAATACGGCCTCGGGCCCCGGGTAAGTCGGCGTCCGCTATGCCGACCTTGCCAATCAAGGAATCCCGACCTGAAGTGGAGCTATGGAATCCCGGTGTTCACATTTCCGGAATTGCTTTGAGCTCCGCGGCCCGTTCTGGTGCTTCCCCGGTTTTGCCGCGCTCATGGCCGTCTCTTTCCGCTGTCAAAAAGGAGGAAAGCCCTTCGTATGGACCGCCCGACCGTCATAACTCCCGGATGTGTCCCTTCCGGTCAGGCTATTCCGTTGCGGCTGTCTTGGTCCAGCTGTCCTTCAGGGGAACGATTTGGTTATAGACAGGTGAATCCTGGCGGAAGTCAACGCGGTCCTGGATAAAGTATCCTTTCCTTTCGAACTGGAAACGAATATCAGGTGCGGGATTGGCAAGGCCTGGTTCCACCAGTGCGTGGATCACCTTAAGCGATTCGGTGTTCAGATTCATCTTGTAGTCCTGTCCGGCGGAGACCTCCTCCGGGTGTTCGGCCTTGAAGAGCCGGTCGTAAAGACGCACTTCGGCGCGGACGGCATGCGGAGCGGATACCCAGTGAATGGTGCCCTTGACCTTACGGCCATCCGGGGCATTCCCGCCGCGTGTAGCCGGATCGTAGTTGCACCGCACCTGTGTGATCCTGCCGGTGACTGGATCCTTGTCGAAGCCGGTACAGGTGACCAGGTATCCGTAACGCAGGCGGACTTCACGTCCCGGAGCCAGACGGAAGAACTTCCGTGGCGCGTCCTCCATGAAGTCATCGGCTTCTATGTACAACTCCCTTGAGAAGGGTACCTGACGAGTCCCGGCGGATGAATCTTCAGGGTTGTTGACGGCCTCCAGCCATTCCTCCTGACCCGCCGGATAGTTCTCGATTACCACCTTAACCGGGTTCAGGACCGCCATGGCCCGCGGTGCCGTCCTGTTCAATTCCTCGCGCAGGCAGAATTCCAGAAGGGCGATATCCGTGTACCCGTCAAACTTGGTGACGCCAATACGTTTGCAGAAGGTGCGGATCGAGGCGGGGGTGAATCCGCGCCGGCGCAGGCCTGCAATGGTGGGCATACGAGGGTCATCCCATCCGTTGACTAAGCCATCACGCACCAGTTCCAGGAGCCTGCGTTTGCTCAACACGGTATAGGTAAGGTTCAGGCGCGCAAATTCAATCTGTCGAGGGGGTTGGGGAAACTCCAGTTCCCGCAAGAACCAATCGTAAAGCGGACGGTGTACCTCGAATTCCAGGGTACACAATGAGTGGGTGATATTTTCGAAGGCATCTTCAAGCGGATGGGCGAAGTCATATGTCGGGTAGATGCACCACTTGTCACCGGTGCGGTAATGGTGGGCCCGCATGATCCGGTACATAACGGGGTCGCGCAGGTGCAGGTTTGGGGAGCTCATGTCGATCTTGGCGCGGACGCACAGTGTGCCATCCGGGAATTGGCCGGCCCGCATCCGGGCGAAAAGGTCGAGGCTTTCCCCGATCGGCCGGTTCCGGAACGGGCTGGGTTTCCCCGGTTGCGTGGGGATGCCGCGGTAATCCTTCCATTCATCCATGGTGAGTTCACAGACGTATGCCTTTTCCTTCCGGATCAGGGTGGCGGCAGCCTCGTACATGCGCTCGAAATAATCTGCTGAAAAGTAGAAATGGGGTCCCCAGTCAAACCCAAGCCAACGCACGTCATTCCGGATGGATTCGACGTATTCCATGTTCTCCTTTGCCGGGTTTGTATCGTCCATCCGCAGGTGGCATTCGCCGTTGAATTCCGCGGCGACGCCGAAATCGATGCAAATGGCCTTGGCATGGCCGATATGCAGGTAGCCGTTCGGTTCGGGCGGAAACCGTGTGATGATGCGGGTATGTTTGCCTGACTGGACGTCGTCGGCGACGATGTCGCGGATGAAGTCGGAAGTCGGATTGTGGTTGGATTCGTTTGTGTTCATGGCCGGATGCGGGTCAGGATGTTAACTGTTCAATCGCGTATTTCAGACGGGTGAGTGACCTGGGAGCGCCCAGGACCGCCATGGTTTCGTATATGCCGGCGCCGATAGAGGAGCCGGTTACCGCGACGCGCAGGGCCTGGTTCAGCTTGCCTTCGCCGACGCCCATTTCGGCTTCCGCTTTTCGGATGGCGGCGTGGATTGAGCTGTCCGAGAAATCGGAAGGTGAGAGATGTCTCTGTATGGTTTCCAGTGCGGTTCGCGCCCCTTCCTTCTTCAGGTTTTTCTGAACGGCCTTTTCGTCATACTCGGGCGGGTCGATGAAGAAGTATTTCCAGGTTTCGGATTGCGAGAAGAGCGGGGTGCGCGATTGCATCAGGCGGCAAACGTTCAGGAACAGAGCCTCGTCCAGGTTTTGCCCCCAGTCCAGACGGGAAAGGGAACGGCGCACACCGCTGGCGAATTCCGACAGGGGGAGTTCAGCCAGGTATAACCCGTTCATATGCGTCAGCTTGCGCAGGTCCATTTGCGCGGGGGCGCTTTTTACGCGGTCCAGGGTGAAAGCCGAGATGATTTCCTCGCGGGTCATTTTCTCCCGGTCATCGCCCGGGGACCAGCCCAGCAGGGTGAGGTAGTTGAAAAGTGCTTCGGCCGAGTAACCCATTTCGCGGAATTGACCGACATACGCAGCGCCATCGCGTTTGGAGTAGGGCTTGCCTTGGGCATTGACGATCATGGGCAGATGGGCGTAACGGGGGACTGGCGCGCCCAGGGCCTGATAGAGGGCCACATGACGGAAGGTGTTTTCCACATGGTCATCCCCCCGGATGATGTGGGTAATGCCCTGGGTGATATCATCGACCACGTTGGCGAGATGGAAGACCGGGGAACCGTCGGACCGTACGATGACGAAGTCCTTCATGTCGGCTGCTTTTTTCGAGAGATCGCCCTTGATTTCGTCATGGAACGCCATGTCGGTGCCTGGCATGCGGAAGAGGATGCATTCCCCCTGGCCTGTACCGCCCTTGTCCTCCTTGTATGCGTGCCCGTTCCTGAGAAGGGATTCAGCCGCTTCCATGTGGCGCGGATGCTGGGTGGACTGGTAGAGCGGGGTTTCGTCGTACTGTATACCCAGCCAAGCCATGGCATCGAGGATGGCTTGGACGGCTTCCGGCGTGGATCGTTCCCGGTCCGTATCTTCAATGCGGAGCAGGAAACGCCCGGCGTGATGGCGGGCGAACAGCCAGTTAAAGATGGCGGCGCGGATATTCCCGATATGGACATGGCCTGTCGGGCTTGGGGCAAAACGGACACGAACGCTCATGAATTCTCCATACTCCTTCCAAAAGGCCAGACGTTAGCAGAAAAAGGCTTCGTTGTGCAATGCCCCCAATGCCTTGCGGGGCTTTTACGTCGCTGCAAGGGTGTTGCAGAGGCGAGGAGGGTGAGTTCCGGCGAAATCGAGTTGACGTTTGGAAGATGTGTGGGGATACTCCTGCAGTGTGCAGTTTGATGCGCTGGTCCGGGCGAGGAAATTCACAGGATAGGGAGGTACGAATGAGGACGATCGCGTTTGTCTTTGCGGCTATGTTTTTGGCCCTGGGAGTGGTTTCGTGTCGCGACAGGACGGATGAACAGTATCGTGCGGAGATGGTCAAGGCTGAACAGATGGCCATTTCGGGGAACGCTACGGGTGCACTCCATATCCTGGTTGGTATGGTCGATATGGACGCCTTCAAGAGCCACAAGGTCGAGATGTTATCCCGGATGGTGGGTTTTGCCTGGATGGCCGGGGATGCTGATCAGGCGCGGAAATATTTTCAGTCTGGGCTGGAAGCTGCCCCTGCGGGCATGGAAGGGCTGCTCGGATTGATGATCGAGAATCTCGCCGCGAAGCAGTCTGGCGAGGAGTTTGTCGAATGGTGCCGGTCGATGGATAAGGTGGCCTTTGGTGAACCGGCCCGCGAGATGCTGACCCTGGCTCAGGTGAGGGCATTATGCGGCCTTGGGCGGAGCCAGGAGGTCCTGCCTTTGACGGGTGCCGTGATGGGTCAATCGGGTGCGCCTGCAGCCATCAACCTTGCCCGCCGTGTTTTCAGCGTTCTTCTGGAGGCTGGCTGCAAGGAGCAGGCGGCGGAGGTTCCTGCGCTGGTGGAAAAGATTCTGCCTGGCTCGCCGGAAAAGAAGGGGGTGCTTTGTGATATGCGGCTGGTGTTGATGACGAGGGAGGGGCGCCTGGATGAGGCTCTTGCCTTTTTCCGCCAGGAAATCGCGGGCATTCCCGACGAAAACGTGCTGAATGGGATGAATATCCTGGCGAATTGCCTGCCGGACAAGGGGGATTCGTTAAGTGAGGAACTGATAACGACCTGCCTGAGCCGCAATGCGGTGCGGGAGGCAGCCGCCCGGCATTGGATGCGCAGCGTCCGTGAGCGCAAGGATGTTGCGGGGATGGGGGTACGGCTTGTGAGCCTGCGGGAGCGGGGGCTGTCCGCGGGTTTCATTGCCGACCAGATGGATGGGGTGTATACGGAGTTTCTCGGTTCTGGTGACGCCAAGGCCATGGCGCCTGTGTACGCAATGTTTGATTCCCTGATGAAGAATTCGCAAGACCTGAACTTCAAGAGAAGGGTGGCTGGGTATCTCCTTGACATGGGGTTCTTCCTTGAAAAATACGCGGAGTCGCTGGCGCTGGTCGAGTCGGATCTTTTCAAGGATGACGAGCGCGTCATGACGGGGGTTCTTGCGGCAAAGATCAAGGCGCATCTGGCCTTGCAGGAGAAGCGTACTGATGACGCTGTGCGCCACTTCCGTGAATTCATGCTGTTGATCAGCAAGCAGATGGTCGATCGTGAGATGGATCCGCTGGATGGGTCATGGGTGACCGCGGACATGGTCATGGGACTCAATTGCCGGCGTATCGGGGACATTCTGGCGGAGGCCGGGCGGGCCGAGGAGGCTGCCAAGGCCTATGCGGAGGCGCGGGGATATTATGAAAAGGCCTTGCTTGTGTTTCCCGACAAGGAGTCCAAGGAGAACAGGAAGATACAAGCCGGTCTCGATGCGCTTCCCAAGGGGTAATTCCGGCGGGCAGGTTCGGGCGGGATAAGGGAGGGCAATATGTGGGATTATACGGAGAGGGTAATGGATCATTTCCGCAATCCGCGGAATGTTGGAGCCGTGGAGAATCCTGACGGTGTTGGCGAGGTGGGCAGCCTGGCGTGCGGTGACGCCTTGCGACTGACCTTCAAGCTGGATGCCGATGGGCGGATTACCGAGGTCAAATTCCAGACTTTCGGTTGTGCCAGTGCCATTGCGTCTTCGTCCGCGCTTACGGAGATGATCAAGGGCATGACCCTTGAGGAGGCTGCGGCGGTTACCAACCAGGACATAGCTCGTTACCTTGGCGGGTTGCCGGAGCAGAAAATGCATTGCTCGGTAATGGGCCGGGAGGCTCTGGAGGCGGCCATCGAAAACTATCGTAGCGGCAGCACAACGAAGAAGATCCTGGCCGGAAAGGTTGTTTGCAATTGTTTTGGCGTCACCGAGGAGGAAATTGAGCGGGTTGTGCGGGAAAACGGGCTTACGACCGTTGATCAAGTGACCAATTATACCAAGGCGGGGGGCGGGTGCGGTAAGTGCAAGGACGATATTGCCGCGATAGTTGACCGTGTCCGGGTTGAATTGCTGGAGGCGGAGCGGAAGGCTGGGGCCCAGGCGGCGCCTCGACGACTGACAGTGATTGAGAAGATCCGATTGATTGAACAGACAATTGATCGGGAGATCCGGCCTTTGCTTAAGAATGACGGGGGGGATATCGAGCTGATTGATGTGGATGGCAACCGGGTTAAGGTCGGGTTGCGTGGCATGTGTGCCGGTTGCCAGGTGGCCCGGTTTACCCTGAAGGATGTGGTGGAGGTCAAGTTGCGGGAGTTTGTGTCCAGCGATCTGGTGGTGGAGGAGGCCAAGGAGTGAGAAACATCTATCTGGACAATAACGCGACCACGCAGCCTGCTCCCGAAGTCCTTGCGGCGATGGAGCCTTTCCTGCGTGACTTGTGGGGCAACCCCTCGAGCATGCATCGTTTCGGCGGCCAGGTGAAGCGGCATGTGGAGCGGGCGCGGGAGCAAGTGGCGGCGCTGGTTCATGCGGATCCTGCGGAGATCATCTTTACCAGTTGCGGGACGGAGAGTGATAACACGGCCATACGTGGGGCTGTGGAGGCTGCGATGCAGCGGATGAATGTGGTGACCAGCCGGGTTGAGCACCCTGCCGTCCTGGCGCCCTGCCGTTACCTGGCGGAGAAGGGATGCCGCCTGCATGAGATAGCGGTGGATGCGGAAGGTCAGCTTGACATGGTCCAGCTGGGTGAGGCATTGCGCGACGGGCCTGCGGTGGTGAGCCTTATGTGGGCCAACAACGAGACAGGAGTGATCTTTCCGATCCCGGAAATCGCCGAAATGGTGAAGGCGGCCGGAGGTGTGCTTCATACGGATGCGGTGCAGGCGGTCGGCAAAGTGCCGGTCGACATGAGAAAGACGGCTGTGGATATGTTGTCTATGTCGGGGCACAAGATTCATGCGCCAAAGGGGGTGGGTGCGCTTTTTGTTCGCAAGGGCACGCGGGTGCATCCGTTTCTTCTGGGAGGGCATCAGGAGGAGAGCCGGAGGGCCGGCACGGAGAATGTCCCGTATATCATAGGACTGGGATGTGCTTGTGAAATGGCCCGGCTGGGTCTTGAGAAGGAGCAGGCCGCCTTGGCAATGAGGCGGGATCGTCTGGAAAAGGGGCTTCTGGCGACATGTCCGGATGCCCGAGTGAATGGGGACAGGGTTCACCGGTTGCCCAACACGCTCAACATCAGTTTTGAATACATTGAAGGCGAGTCCATCCTGTACATGTTGAGTGATGTCGGCATTGCGGCTTCTTCCGGTTCAGCCTGCACGTCGGGCTCCCTTGAGCCTTCGCACGTGTTGCGCGCCATGGGCGTGCCTTTTACGGCAGTGCATGGTTCCGTTCGTTTCAGTCTCAGCCGCTACACGACGGACCAGGACATCGGCGCAACGCTGGAACATATGCCGGGGATTGTGCGAAGGCTTCGGGAAATGTCCCCGTTTGGCCGGAAGTGAACGTATGGCCGTTATCGATGCCCATGCCCATGCGTTTCCGGATGGCATTGCCGAGCGTGCAATCGCACATCTGGAGGCCGGGAACTGCAAGGCGCGGCACGATGGTACGGTGGGCGGCCTGATCCGAAGCATGGACAAGGCCGGGATCGACAAGGCGGTCTTGTGTTCCATCGCCACGAAACCTTCTCAATTCGAGCCCATTCTTGACTGGTCGCTCTCCATCGCTTCCGATCGGGTCATTCCGCTGGCTTCCGTACACCCTGCCGACCCGCAGGCGCGGGAACATGTCAGGATTGTGGCTGACTCCGGGTTGAAGGGGATCAAACTGCACCCGTATTATCAGGGGTTTGATCTGGGCGGTGAGTCCGTGTTGCCGGTCCTGGAGGCGGCGGAGGCGAGCCATCTGGTCGTGGTGTCGCACACGGGTTATGACATGGCTTTCCCGAGGGAGCGCAGGGCTGATCCGTCGCGGGTCATCCGCGTGATGGAACGGTTTCCGGCGTTGCGTTTCGTTGCCACCCATTTTGGCGGCTGGGAGGATTGGGCGGATGTGAGGCAGCTGCTGATTGGCCGCCCTCTTGCCATGGAGATTTCCTTGTCACTCGATGCACTTGGGGTGGCAGAGGCCCGGGAGATGGTGCTGGCGCATCCTGCGGGCCTTCTTATGTTCGGGACGGATTCGCCATGGTCCGATGCGGGCGAGACACTGCAGAGACTGCGCAGCCTCGGCCTTCCGGCTGAACGTCTGAAAAGGATTGAAGGGGAGAACGCAGTCCGGATCTTCGGGTTGTGATTTGTTTCTGCGGCACTGATCCTAGGGGATTCCCTTACTCAAATTCAGGGATTTCGAGGATTGACGATATCTCCAAGCAGCACCAATCTGTTGCCAGAACGGGGCAGCTATAGCGGGCCCCGTTTTCGGAGGAAGGGTGTGCGGTGACCTCCGGCAGGGAGCTGGTTGGAGATAACGATGATATCGGGCCATGGAATTTCATGTTTGTGCGTGACATTCTTGCGTGGCACGCATGTCCCGCGTCCCCCCGCGGTTGAACCATCACGACACACTCCGTTTCCGGAGGATCACCCTCATGAAAAAGCTCGAATCCCTCTTGAGTGAAATGTGGGAGCGCAGGGCGTCCGACCTGCTGTTGACCGTCGGGGCGCCCCCCCAGCTTCGCGTGAATGGCCTGCTTGAGCCTTACGGCCAGGAAGTGCTGGATGCTGCGGAGCTCGAGCGACTGGCTTATAGCGTACTCGATGAGGAAAAGATCGAGACTCTTCAGGCCCGCAAGAGTCTTGACATGTCGCGGGGATTTGAGGGTTTATCGCGTTTCCGGTTCAATTTCTATTACCAGCGCGATGCCATAGCGGTTGCCATCCGTTCCATTCCCTTCCAGATACCGTCTTTTGACGAACTGGGGTTGCCGTCCATTGTCAAGGATTTCGCTTTGCGACCCCACGGGCTGATGCTTATTACCGGTCCAGCGGGAACCGGTAAGTCCACGACACTGGCGGCCATGCTGGACTATATCAACACCACACGACGTGTGCACATCGTGTGCATCGAGGACCCGATTGAGTACCTGCATCACCACAAGATGAGTGTGATCGATCAACGGGAAATCGGGCAGGATGCGCATTCATTTTCCGAGGCTTTGCGCAGTGTGTTCCGGCAGTCACCTGATGTTATCATGGTGGGTGAGATGCGGGACCTGGAGACCATGCAGCTCGCGTTGAGCCTGGCGGAGACCGGGCACCTGATTCTCGGGACGCTGCATACCCAGGACACAACACACGCTGTCAACCGCATCGTGGATGTTTTTCCGCCCGCACAGCAGGCCCAGGTGTACGCGCAGCTTTCGCTGGTGCTTGTGGGGGTCATGTCCCAGCAATTGCTGATTACCAAGGATGGATTGCGGCGTGTGCTCGCGACCGAAGTCCTCAATGTCAACCAGGCGGTGCGCAACCTGATCCACGAGATGCAGGTTCAACAGATTTACAGTGTCATCCAGACAAGCCGCAGGGATGGAATGATGACTATGAACGAATCCCTGGCCCATCTTTGCGGAGAGGGTCTTGTGGATATCGGGACCGCCATGAGCCGGTCTCCGCGGCCGAAGGAACTGGCGAAGATGTTGTCGTTGCAGTAGCAGAGAAAGGAGCCCTCCATGAAAGCGAGACGTCGGATTCTGTCAGTCTGTCTGGTGTGGCCGTTGATGGCATGGTTGGTCGTTGCTGGAACTGCGCAGGCTCAGGGGCAGGAAGAGGCGACAGGTCAGTTGCCTTCCGATCTGGTCACGCTCAATGTGGATGAGGGGCAGATCACGCAGGTGCTGAATGCCTTCTCGAGGCAGACGGGGCGCAGCATTGTGCTGGGGCCCGAAGTACAGGGCAAGGTTACCGCTCGCCTCAGTAATGTGCAGTGGCGGGATGCCTTGGATGCGATTCTCAAACCCTATGGATACGGTTATTACATGGTTGGCGACACGATCATTGTGGGAGCGGCTGAGAAGGTCGGAAAGTCGGCCGGGGGGACTGCCACCAATGCCCTGGCGGCAACCTCTGCCTTGCCGGATCCTGTGTCCGAGGCGCCTGCTCCTGAACCGTTGATCGTCAAGGTTTTCACGCTGAAGTACCTGGATGCGGCGGACGTAGAGGACCTGGTTCGCGGGCAGCTTACGCCCGGCCGGGGATCGGTTTCGCGCCTCATCATCCGGGGGCAAAGCTGGAAAAGTGAGACCACATGGGGCGGCGGCGCTCGTGGCGGCGGAGGTGGCTCGGCGACAGCAGAGAGCCTTGGGCGACTGCAACGGAGGGCTGAGGAAAAGGATATCGTGAAAGGCAAGACGCTGGTTGTCATTGACACGGGATCGGCGATACAGAGGGTTGAGGCTGTCCTTGGCGAGCTGGATAGAATGCCCATACAAGTGCAGATTGAGGCGAAGTTCATTGAAGTCAGGGCTGGACTGCTGCGTGACATCGGGGTTGAATTCGGAACGGGTTCGGACGGGGCAACCGCAGCGGGAGTGCAGACGATTGGTATGGCAGGGGCGGGGAAGCTGTATGCGGCAGGTGCCCAGCAGATCAGCGGCACCTTTAAGCCTGCTGCGTTTGATGCTGAGAGTGGAGCAGCGCTGAACAGTTCGCGGCCTTTCAATGCGGGCTTGTCGCTGGCTTTCCAGAAGCTTACCGAAGCGCAGTTCCAGGTGCTGATTCATCTGCTGCAGGAGGACGGGTCGTATAATGTTCTTTCTTCGCCCCGGATCCTGACCATGAACAATCAGGATGCAACGATCATTGTCGGGACCAAGTATCCGATCATCAACTCCCAAACGACGGCCGGCGGGGCGGGAACGGCGACGACCTCGACCTCGCTGGAATATTACGAGAACATCGGTGTGCAGTTGAAAGTCCTGCCCCAGGTCTGCGATGGGCAGTTCATTAATCTGGTTGTGCATCCCTCGGTTCGTGACCAGGTTGCCACAACGTCTGGAAAGGTAGGCACCGGGGCAGAAGGCGGAACGGTATCCCTGACGGAATATCCTGTTCTGGCGACCCGGGAGGCCGAAACGCAGATCCTGATGAAGAGCGGACAGACCGTCGTGATTGGCGGCCTGTTGCGCGACAAGCAGCACGTGACGAAAATCAAGGTGCCCGTGCTGGGCAGTATTCCCTTGCTGGGAGTCCTGTTCCGGCGGGAGACGGTGGACACGGAGAAGACGGAACTGCTGATATTCATTACGGCAAGCATCCGTAATCCGGCGGAGGAGGCCGGAGTCAAAGCTCCCGCGACGGCTGCGGAAGGGATCCCAGGCGGGGCTGCGGCCGCGCCCTGATGTTCCCGTTGGCGCGGAAGCAGGGTTGAACAGGGGGCAGGCTCATGGAGGGCAGGTTACGTTCGGGCGCAAGGTCGGTTCAGGTGTGGCATGAATGATTTCAGACTCGGCAACCTTCTGGTAGGCCATGGCGTTATTTCCGAGGCCCAGCTGGCTCGCGGTGTGACGCGTCACAAGGAAACGGGGCAGCTCCTGGGAGAGGCCCTGGTCGAGCTTGGATTTGTTACCCATGACGACATTGCGCACATGCTGGCCGAGCAACTGGGCATTCCGTTCCGTGAACTCGGCGATGATTTCCGCCTGCAGAAAGAGGAAGTGGCGCTTGTGCCGGAATCCGTTGCCCGTCGGTATACGCTCGTCGCGGTCAAGAACGGTGAGAATCTTTCATTGACGCTGGTCATGAAGGACCCGCTGGACGTTGAGGCGATTGACACGGTTCGTTCACTCACACGCATGGAGATACACAAGGCCGTCAGCACAGAGGCCCGAATCCGGGCGGTGATCGACAAGTTCTATCGTGAGGAGGCGCACATTGAGCGCAATCTCCAGGATATCGTGGATCTCGAGGGGGAGACGGAGAAGCTGACCGGTGATGAGAGCAAGGTGGATTCCGACCAACTGGTGGTCCTTGCGAACGACGCGCCGGTTGTGAAGTTTGTCAACCTGATGCTGATGCAGGCGACAAGGGACCGTGCCAGTGACATCCATTTCGAGCCAGGGGAGCGGGATGTCAGGGTCAGGTTGCGGGTGGATGGTGTCTTGCGGGAGGTTACCCCTCCGCCGAAGAACCTTTATCAGGCAATTGTTACGCGCATCAAGATCCTCTCCAATATGGATATCGCGGAGAGAAGATTGCCCCTCGATGGGCGGTTCAAGTTCAAAGCCCAGGGCCGGGTCATCGATATCCGGGTTTCCTCGTTACCCGAGGCGCATGGGGAAAAACTGGTGTTGCGTGTGCTGGACCGGGAGTCCCTGCTGGTGGATATGAAGGACGTCGGGTTTGACGATGTCATGCTGAAGCGTTTTCAGCAGGTGCTGCAGGCACCCCATGGCATCGTGCTTCTTACCGGGCCGACAGGAAGCGGCAAGACAACCACTTTGTATGGTGCCTTGAACTACCTCCGTGATCCGGCGTGGAACATCCAGACTGTGGAGGATCCCATTGAGTATTTGTTGCCGGGGATCAATCAGATGCAGATCAAGCCCGTTATCGGATTGGATTTTGCCAGTGCGTTGCGGTCCATACTCCGGCAGGATCCGGACATTATCATGATTGGGGAGATCCGGGATCTGGAGACAGCGCAGATCGCGATGCGAGCTGCGTTGACGGGTCATCTGGTGCTAAGCACCTTGCACACCAATGATGCACCTTCGGCGTTGTGGCGACTTCGGGATATCGGATTGGAGCCCTATTTGATTGCCGCGACCATGCGCCTGACACTGGCCCAGCGGCTGGTGCGTGTGATTTGCCCTCATTGCAGGGAGGAGGCGCGCCCCACGGAGGAGGAGATGGATTATGCCATGGCATTGAATCCGGAGGCGGCCGCGTGGCAGTTTCAGCGCGGGGCGGGGTGTCTCAAGTGCGGGAAGACAGGGTATCGGGGTCGTACCGGGATTTTTGAATATCTCGAGGTTTCCGATCCGATCAGGGAGATGATCCTGGAGGAAAGCGGTGCGGTTGCATTCCGGCAAAAGGCCCGGGAACTGGGCATGGAGCCTCTTGCGCTCAACGGTCTGAGAAAGGTCAAGGAAGGGACGACAACGATTACGGAAGTGATGGGGACATGTTCTGGAGATGAAGCGATGTAGGGCGGGAATGTTATGCCGACTTATCGATACATGGCAAGAGATGTTTCCGGTGTCTCGACCGAGGGTGAGGTGGATTCCGCAACCAAATTCGAGGCGTTGAGCCTGCTGCAATCCAGAGGTCTTACCGTGGTCCGGATTGAGGAGGAGGGGATCAAGATGAGGGGGAACTCCGGAACTGCAGCCACAGAGCGGCAGGCCGGGAGGTTGAGCCTTGGCGGGGTTTCCCTCACCGAGAAGGCCATGTTCTGCCGCCAGTTCGCGATTTCCGTGGCGTCAGGTGTTCCGCTGAGGGAAGCGCTTGAAACCATTATGCTGGACATGGAGAACAAGAACTTTCAAGCGGTGCTTGAGCGGGTTCTCCGGCGATTGGAGGATGGTTTGCCGTTCTCACAGGCCATTGCCCCTGAGGGCAAGGTCTTTGACCGCCTGTTTGTCGCGCTGATCAAGGCAGCGGAAGAATCGGGTAGCATGCCTGCGACGTTGAACTATCTGGCTGCTGCCCTTGAGAAATCCGACCGGCTTGCCCGGAAAATCAAGAGTATCATGGCGTACCCGGTTTTCGTGGCTGTCTTCTTTGTCATTGTGGCTGCGATCATGACCCTGTTTGTCCTGCCGCGCTTCCAGGAGATCTTTGCCTCGTACGGCAGTTCACTCCCGTTGCTGACCCGGATCGTTTTGAAGGTCAACACTTTCATCCTGAGTAACCTGCTGGTCCTTTTCCTTGTGCTTGTCGCTCTTGTGGTTTCACTTGTTTTCTATGCTCGAACCACCGCGGGCCGGCTGCAGATGGACAACCTCATCCTGCGGCTTCCATTCTTCGGGGATGTGGCGCGGAAGATGGCTGTAGCTCGGTTCACAAGAAATCTGGGAATCATGATCAAGGGAGGTGTGCCGGTGGCCACTGCCATAGAGATCGCATCCGGGATCCTTGACAACAAGGCCATGGAGATCTCCCTTCTGGAAAGTCATCGCCGAATTGTTTCCGGGGGTGATATTGCCTCGAGTCTTGACAAGAAGGTTTTTCCGCGGCTGGTCGTCAGGATGGTGGGGGTGGGTGAGACATCAGGCCGGCTGCCGGAAGTGCTTGATCGTGTCGCGGATGTCTACGAGGACCAGGTGGAAGGCGCAGTCATGGTGGCTACGGCATTGTTTGAGCCGCTGGTGATTGTGCTTTTCGGATGCATTATTCTTGTGCTTGTGATGGCCATCTATCTGCCGGTCTTCAGTGTGGCGGCGAGTGTGAGATGAGGGAAAGAGGATATTTAGGCGCAGGTTGCGGGTTGTAAGCGGACAACCATTTGGCAGTCGTGGGGGAGGTGATAGCGACGAAATGTGGGGCAGGCATGGATAAGGATCCTGCGGCAACGCAGGATTTAAGTAAGAGGTATGGAACAACCAAAGGAGGAAGAATGAAAACGAGAAACAAAGCTGGTTTTACGTTGGTGGAGTTGATGGTCGTGGCGATTATTGTCGCCATCTTGGCTGCTGTGGCGATTCCGTTGATGACAGCCAACAAGAAGCGGGCCATGTTCACGGAAGCGGAGGCCGGCTGCGGTCACGTCAGGACGGCGCAGCGCGTGTATCAGGCGGAGCACGGCACCTTCAAGGATCACAACGGGACGCTTGCGGCAGGTAACATGCCGGGTATTGGAGCGAGTGACCTGGATGGCAAGTACTTCAAGACCATTAACTACACAATGCGGGCGGATTCAACCAACTATGAGATTCGCTGCACGGGTTCCACAGGGGATGTGGCGGGGCTCTGGGTCGAGTTGGATGAGGAAGGCGTATTCACGCGCTCCTCCGGCCTGTAAGCGGTGAAAAACTCCGGCAGACCGGGTTGACCCTTTGTGTCGGGGGTGATCGGGGGTTGATGCCGCTGCCGGAGTCCTTCTGGATGTATGTATTCATCGGGATGGTGAATAGGGAGGGAATGGGAGCAGGTGGTGCAGCAGGGTGCCGGGCAGGGCGGATATCTATCCAACTGTGAAAGGAACGGGAGGCGAAACGTGATCAGCTGGTCCTCAGCGGACATTGCAGGGGTGGAGTTCGGGGATGATCGCTTGATGGTTGCGCGTCTGGCGGGAAAAGGGGATGGTCACCTTACCCTGACACATGCGGGCTGGATTTCCTACAACCATTCCGCTTCCGCCCGTGACGTTGCCGCGGCCATTCGGACGCTTTGGAAGGAGAGCAGCCTTTCCACCCGGACTGTATGTGCGTCCCTGAGGAGTGCCTCGCTGGTTATGCGCTATTTCAAGTATCCCCTGATGCCGGACCCTGAACTTAAGTCCGCCTTGGAATTGCAGGCTGAAGAAGCGCTCCAGATGTCAAGAGAGCACATTGTGGTCGACTGGCACCGGATGGGGATTTCAGGCAAAGATGGCGAATCGGGTCATGTGCATGGTGTGTTGTTCGCGGCTCCCGTCAAGGATGTTGAACGGCAACTGGAGGCTTTGTTCATGGCTGGTCTCGATCCTGTGGTCATGGACATTCGTGCGATGGCGGTGGCCAATCTGTACTTTGAGATTGCCGGTCAAAGGATGAAAGGGCCGCTCTGCCTGGTCAATGTTTGTCCGCATTCTGCCGATGTGATTGTGTTGCCTGCCGCGGAGGGCTCGGTATATCCGCATACCGTGTTGTGTCGTGCTTCAACCTGGGAGGCGGCGCCCGCATTTCTCGGGGATAATGTCCGTGATGTTCTGCGCTACTGTGAATTCAAGCTGGATTGGGAGCATGTCCCGAAGATTGTTTTGACCGGATCAGTGCCCGCGACACCCGGATTTGTCAATGCGGTTTCGGCGGGTGCAAAACTGCCGGTGGAGGTGTGGGATCCTTTAGCGGCTGTGCGAGTGCGTGGTGGGGTTGAAAAAAGGATCAGTGAGCTCAGTGGTGTGGGGGCGAGTTTGGCCTGCAGCATGGGATTGGGGCTTCGGAGAGGGTAAGTTCCGTTGATGGAAGTCCATCCCCTATTCCGGAAGCGCATGTGGGGGAGGAACAGATAGGATGGGTTGGACAATATGACGCCTTTTCAAATTAACATGGCGCGGGGGTTGGTGCTCCCCTTGGCGGTACGCAAGCGATGGCATCACTGGCTGATGGCGTATGTTTTTGTTGCCGCAGTGGTTTGCGGCACTGCCGCCCGGCAAGCCTTCAACCGGGTTGCCGCACTCAATGAGCAGCGTTCGCAGCTCTCCTGTGAAGAGCACCAATTCCAGTCCGCTCGCAGCAGGCAGATCGAAATGGGAAGCTACGTGCATTCCTTAGTCAAACAATATGATGCATGCGTGGATCGTTTGGATGCCGTCAGCCGTTTTCAGTCTGCCGGGCACCGGACGGCCCCTCTTCTGCTTGGCCTGGCGACGGGTTTGCCTGAGGGAATGGAACTCGGGCGGTTCGAGATAACGGGCGGCAAGGAGATCAAGTTCGAGGTTTTCGTGCCGGCGGACCGGAGGATGGATGAGAGCCTTTCTCCGGCGAAACTCACGGTTTTGTGGGCCAAGGAGCCTTTGCTTTCCGGAAAAGTTGAATCCTTCAAGACGGAAAACAGTGAGAGGGTGAGGGTTGGCGGACAAAGTGTCTTATCCTGGCGCTTCACTGCCACGCTAGCCCGGGAGCCATGAGATGAGTCTTCGCAAGATACAACGCGGGCGTCTTGAGTTGGCCGGGTACATTCTGCTTCCCGCTGTCATACTGGTCTGCATCTGGGTGGTGGAACGCTTTTACTGTACACGGATGGAACAGGAAATTGCCAATCGGCGGCTGCAATTGCGGTTCATTCCAGCCATGGAAAACCGTTTGCAGAGGGCGCGGGAAAGAATGAAGTCGTTTACGGATGCGGAGGATGGTTCGGATAGTTCCTCTGAATTGACGATGCGTCTGAACAGTGGGGCGCAGGAAAGCGGTCTTTCGACCCGATCCGTCAAGCTGGAGAAACTGCCTTTGCCGGCGAGCGGGGGATGGACGGACTACAGGGTGGTTGCCCTTGGGGAGGGGACCCTGCTTGCGGTGACGCGGTTTATTGACGACGCCGAACGAATTGGAACGCGGCCTTTTCGGGTGATCCAGGCCCGTGTTACGGCCAGGAGCCTCAGTCCCGACGTAGTCTATGACGCGGAAATCGAGTTTCTGTTGCGTACCCTTCATTGTGGAGAGGTGGGCAAAGCCGTGGATGGTGGCACGGTTTTGCGTCTGAATGAACAGAAGATAGCCGAGACTGAGGCCCGTATCGATGGGTTGATGCAGGCGATTCTGAACCGGCAGCGCGATCAGGCAGGCCTCTTGCCTCTGGTAAAACTCAAGAACAGGAAATCGGTCTACCGGTCCACGCAACAGGCGGAAATGCCTTTCCATCTGACAGGTGTGGTGCGGGACGGGAAGAAGCCTTTGGTTCTGACGGATCAGGGATTGATGGGGGTGGGTGAGGAAAGAGGGGGATACCGGATCATTGAGATCCGTGACGATTCTGTCGTGGTGGAAAGGCAACCCGGCAGCAGGATTGTGATGAAGTTGTATGGTTCCGGGGAAAAATGATGCATACGACGGGCATATTTGGCCGAAGGGCTCCGGTGCGGGAGCGGGCAGGCGGCACGCTGGTAGAGGTGATGATCGGAATAGTGGTCCTTATGGTGCTGGCGATCGCAGGCGGCTCGTATCTGGCGGAGAGCCGGGGGACCTTGCTCGTGCAGCGCAACAAGGGGATCGCACTTGCGGCGGCCAGTGGGCGGCTGGAGGCGTTGCGTGCTTCTTACTACTCACAACTGACAAACGGGATAGGGCAGGATTACACGACATGGTACATCACCTGGAACAACGCGACGGGGCGGTGGGACAAGGCGACGAGCGATCCCGGCGAAACAAGTCCCGTTTCGGGAATGGCCATGCCCATGCGTACAACCCTGCAGTATGTGGATCTGGTTCCCCCGAGCGGTGATGGCAGTTGTGACGCCCTGCGGATAAGGGTCCAGGCCGGGTATTTTGCGAATCAATGGGTGGGTGTGGAGACGCTGGTGGCCCCATGAATCGGCTCTCGCTAATCAGAGATCGGAGCTGTGCGGGTTTCACCCTTGTGGAACTCACTGCAGGCATGGTAGCGGGGGCTGTGCTGGCGCTGACTGTGGGTGCCATGCTGACCTTCGGTTACAAGGGGTGGAAGGCTTGCAAGGCGGATGCGGATCTTCAGCGGGACGGTGCCGTGGTGGAACGGCTGATGCATTGGCAGTTGCGGGAGGCGGTCCGGGGCCGAGTGTCGGTCTCGACCAACAACGTTGTGAGCTACCAGGATGTCAATGGAGGATGGCACAGTTTTCTCCGTAGCGGGACGGCGTTGAGGTATGACGGGAGGGATGTGATCACGACGGTAACCGGCTTTTCCGCGGTTTCAAATGAGCGGACGGTGGAGATCACGATCCAGTTGTCCAACGGCCAGAGGCAGGACGAGATACGAACGAGGATATTCGCACGGAACTGAAGCAGGACAATGAAGGCGGAACGCACAAGTTGGTCCCGGGGGTTCACTCGGCAGCGCCGGTTCGGGGGGCGTGACGGCGCGGTCCTCGGGCTGGCCATGCTGGTCGTTCTGCTGGTGGCCATACTGGGGATCGGTTTGCTCCGGCTGGGGGAGTACAATGCGGTGGAGGTGGCCAAAAGCGTCGGCGCGGAACATGCCTTCTGGGCAGCTGAGGCTGGACTGGCTCATGCTCGGGCACTGGGGTCACAGCGGATTCCCTTTGAAGATATGTCGCCTTCCCGGGTGGGGTCGAATGTGATTACGGGCACAACAGGCTTTGGGTCATACTCTGTTGACATCGTGGATGTTTCGCAAAGCGGCCATGCGGAGAAGCATTACACGGTGACATCCCACGGGACATCTGCCGGAGGGGTGGTCCGGGCTCTCCAAGGTCATGCGGCACTACAGGTCCTGGGGGCCAGTTACGCGATGGCGAACGGCATGGAAACGACGCCAGACGGAAAGCGCAATTTCTATGGGTGGTATGACTGGGTGGATGGGCCTGTCTACGTTAACTCGCAGTTCAACATTGTTGGCCCGGCCCAGCAAACAGGCGGGAATATACCCTTGGTGAGTTGGGGATGGATGGCGGCATCCGTCGCTGAAAGTGTCTATTATGCGGGCAATATCAGGAACGACAACACGATCTTCTGGCATCCAACGGACTCGACGTTGTGGCCGGACGATCCGGTTCTGGGTGCGCCTCCGATCAACATTGGCGCTTGTTCCAACATCTTTGAATCATGGAGGCAGGAGGCCATGGCCGAAGGTGTGGTGACATCAGGGGCCGTGTTTGTATGGCTCGAGACGAACCGGGTGAGAATCGCCTCATCCCCGACAACCACCAACGTCTTTATCAGGACGAATGTGGTCGACAGCTGGAATTATTACCTGATCAACGGAACGGTGGCTGGGGTCCAGGGCATGGTCCAGGGGAAAGTGATGCTCCTGGCGACCAATACCATCTCCATCAGTTCCAACATTCTCTATTGGACGGCACGAGGAGCCAATGATCCCTGGGGCCCGACGTTCGACACCAATCTCGTCACCGACTCGATGATCATGGCTTCGCCCACGGAGGTGATCGTGGATGCGGATCCGCGGAGGGTTCAGCAGGTGGATGTGCATTCCGCAATCATGGTGTGTGGTGATGCGGATAGCGCGACGGATCGCTACTATGGATTCTGTGCGCGAAACAACGATGTTTCCGGTGCGGGAGTTGGGCAGCCTGTGATACGGGTCTATGGAACGTTGACCCAATACCGGCGGGGATTGACCGGGCCGGAGCCTGCCGGGGCAAGCGATGAGCCGCCTCCCAACAAGGGATTTGGTCTGCACGTCAAATTTGACCCGCGGTTTGTCTGGGATGATTTATTTGAGGACAAATACAGCGCTTATTGGTGGACGCAGTGGAGGCAGGTGCCGCCATAATGGCACTGGGTCTGAGTGGGATGGCGGATCGAAAGCGGAAAAGGAGGAGGAGACTATGAAGCATGGAATTCAAGGATTGATTGCTTGTGTAATGGTACTCGGAATCGCATGGTTTTGCGGTCTCGGTTGTGAAACCACAGAGTCTTCCGATACGGTTATTACTGTGACCCCTGCATCCCCTGAGTTGAAGGGAAGCCTGGCGATACAGACGTTCACGGCCTCGGGTGTTGCCAGCAATGAACTGGCGTTACCCTTGATCTGGACAGTGAGTAACCCGAACCTGGGAGTCATCCGTTCAACAGCCGGGTTGTCAGCCGTGTATGAGTCCACCGGCAAGGTGGGCAATAACATTATCACGGTGCGTGATCAAGGGCAGGCTGAAGGGATGGCGACAGCAATACAGCGATAAAACGAGGGGGCTTGTGGCGCCTCGGAAGTCAGGTGGCTGATTTCATCTGATCCGTGCGGAGTGATGGGTGCGCAGGGTGCGATAAACTTCTTGCTCGGACCGTGCGCAAAGGCATAATACAGCCTTCCTTGAAAAAGGACGCGCGGGCCCGTAGCTCAGTTGGTCAGAGCGGAGGACTCATAATCCTTTGGTCGCAGGTTCGAGCCCTGCCGGGCCCACTACGCCGAGGGTTTTTCTGGATTTCATTTGGCGGTGACGGACGATTTGGCGTGCTGGGGGCGTTTGAAATACACAAAGCGGTAGCCTGCAGAAGCGAGCAGACTGGTCAGGGATGATACTTCGGCCAACTCCGTCTTATCCTGAATCTGGATAATGATAATAGACTGTTTTGTGGCGCCTGTATGGCTTAGCCATCGAACGAGTTGCGTTTTTGGAAGCTGGGATTCTCCTGTATCAAGGTTGCCGGATGGCAGGAGCGAAATGCATATTGTCTCTCCCTTGTCGTTTGCCGTGGGAGTCCTGCATCCGCAGCATGCCAGCAACGCAAGGCAGAGAGAAAAGTTTAACAACGCTTTCATACTTGTAGCCAAATGGTTAGAGTGGGGTTCATCTTTTGTTATTTCCCGTCAAACCTTGTAGCGAAGTCGTGACAGAATTCAAGAGAAAACGGGGGATTTGGGTTGACTTGCAAGTCGTCCTCCGCAAGAATGAGCGACCTGGACAGAGTTAGGTGATCCAATTGCAAGCGGAGGAGTATTCAATGAGAGCGATAACTGGAGCAACAGGGTTTCTTTTTGTTATGGCTGCTGCCATGACCGCATGGGCTCAGGATCCGGTTACTGATCCATGGGCTGTTTCTGCAGGCGTAAGTGCGCAATACACGGACAACCGTGATGGAGTGGCTGGGGAAAAGGAGTCCAACTTGGATCTGACGGGCGAAGTTCGTGGTGATCTGCGGTGGAGGGATGGTGACCGCACCCGTCTGAACCTGTTCCTTATGCCGAGTGTGAAGTGGCATAGCAATCCGAGGAGTACAGCCGAGGGGAATCCCCAGAACGACGAGGAGATGTATGGGTCTTTAGGGTTTGATCTCAAACATGCGATCATCCCGCGTGTTGGAATTGATTTGGCAGACACCCTGACTTATACGGATGACCCGGAGGTTTCCGTAGGGGGTGCGAGTGTGAGGCAGAGCGCGAATCATTGGATGAATTCGGCCAAGGCGGGCGTTGGGGCCGAGGTTACGCCGAAGGTTGGCACCTATGTTTCCGGGAAGAGCGTCTTGAAGCGCTATGACGATGAGGAAGTGGCAAAAGAGCAGGATGAGGATATCCTGGCGGCCGAAGCCTATCTTAAGTACCTGATGGGTGCTGGTGTTAACGTGTTTGGCATGATTGGTGTCAGTGATTTCAGCAACGAGTCGGAGGTTCGTGAGCGTGGGTCGCAGGTCCTGACTTACGGAGTTGGCGCTGAGAAGATTTTCAGCCCGGACTTCACCGGCAAAGTGATGGGGGGTTATCAGACTGCGGAATATGATGATGATCAGGTTGACTCGCAGGACACACTGCATGGCGCCGCAGAGGTGACGTTGCGCGCGGCTTCTCCCACCCGTGTGCGACTGGGTGCGCTCTATGGGTTTTATGCGCCCTATGTTCGGCCCTATTCCGTGCAAAAGTTGACCAGTTTTTGGGGTGCGGTGGACCATGATTTGACCGGGCGCCTGACGGTAACCCTGCAGGGGCAGTTCAGCGATGGTGATTATGACGCAGAAAGCGCGGAGCTGCCCGGGGGGACGGATCAGTTGGGATCCGTTTCCTTGAGGGGGGATTTCCGGATGGATCGAGTTTGGTCTTTGGCTGCGGGCTACAGCTACGAAACATGGGATTCCGACGTTCGCGAGTCGTTTGAGCGCAATGTCGTGGATTTGGGTGTGAAGGCGGCGTTCTGATTGCTTGGATCCGTGGCGTGCCGATGCCGCGGAATGAGGAGTTTGGCAATCTTAAGCGGATGAGGCTTAACGGCCTCATCCGTTTTTTGGGAAGGGCAGCATGGCAGAGAATCCACAGGAAATGACGCATTTCATGGACTATTGGCGGATGGTCAAGTCCCGCAAGGAGGTGGTCATTGCCGTTTTGCTTTTTGTGGTGGTTGCAGGGGTTATAGTGTCGTTATCGCTGCCAAAGGTATACATGGCCTCGACACGAATCGCGGTGCGTCCGGATACCGCCAGTGTTACGCCTTTCCAATACAAGCAGCAGGAACGGCAGATGATGACGGTGTACGACATGTACTTCTTGCGTACACAATTTGAGATCATTCAGTCGCGGCCGATCCTTTACAAGGTCATACAGAACCTGAGGCTTCAGGAGCACTTTGGACGTCTCTATTCCGACGATGGGGCCTCCCTGTCATTAGCGGAGACGTACAAGGCGTTGGTTGGAAGCATGAAGGTGCAGCAGTTCCGTGACACAAATCTGATCGAGATCAGGATTTACCGGAGCAGCCGCAAAGGGGACCGTACGACAGCCCGAAACGATGCTGCAAAGATTGCCAACGAGATTGCTTCGGTATATCGGGATCATCGTATGGAGCAGAATCGCGCGGAGACAGAACGGGGTGTCACGGCGCTGAGGGAAGCTTATCACGCGCAACAGAAAAAGGTCGCGGAAGCCGAGAGTAACGTGGAGGTCTTGCGCAAGGACTTGAATGTAAGCGTCCTGGCCGGGTCCCAGCCGGGTACGGTGACTTCACTGGATAATGCAAAACTTGAGAGACTGGAACTGAATCGCATTCAAGCGAGGAAGATAATGCTTGAGCGCCAAATTCGTTTGGAGTCGCTCAAGAAGCTCGAAGGAAGCGACTTGATGTATTCTGCTGCGTATGTGATTCAGGATCCGACGCTTACAACTTTGAGGCAGCAGTTGACGGAAGCCGAGACCTTGTTGGGTCGTAAGACGGAAACCTATGGTGAGAGGCATCCGGATGTGGTGAGTGCACAGGCTGTGGTCGCAGACCTTCGAAAGAAGATCAACGATACTTTGAAAGGGCAAGTTCTTGGTTTGCAGACGGATTATGAGATTGCTCGCCGTGATTTCGACGCAGCCGAAAAGGATGTGGAGGAGGCTCGAAAGACGGATATTGCTGCGCATGGAGAGCGATACTTGCCATTCGCAAAGGCGGAAAGTGAACTGGCGCGGCAGCGACAGATTCGTGACACATTGGAGACGCGGCTTGTCCAGGAAGCTATCGAATTGGAATTGCCCAGAACGCCGGTGGATGTTGTGGATTTTGCGGAAGTCCCTGAGGAGCGTGATGCAGTAAGTCCAAAGATGGTGCTCAATATTGTTTTAAGCATCATTCTGGGGGTCGTTTGCGGCATCGGGTTGGTGTTTTTCATAGAATATGTCGACACGTCGGTTAAGACGGTGGAGGATATTGAGAAGTTTATGGGGGCTTCGATCATCGGTGTCATCCCTCAAAAGGTGCGGCCGTTGACGGAGGAGGGAATGGATAGCCCCCATGCCGAAGCGTACCGTGTGTTGCGCATGAACATGGAGCTTTCCAAGAAGTTGAGCGGCGGGAATACCCTTTGTTTTACCAGCGGAGGTGCCGGTGAGGGCAAGTCTTTGACGTTGTTCAACCTGGCCCAAGTGTGCGCCCAGACGGGTAAGAGAATCCTTGTTATTGATTCCGATATGCGACGGCCTACACAGCACAAGATGTTCAAGGTTCCCAATCGCCTGGGATTGGCGGATGTATTGCTTGAAAAGGCGGATGTTGATGATGTGATCCTTAAGAATGTTCTTCCGAATGAGGATTTCATTCCCAGCGGCAAACTGCCTTCCGTCTCGCATGGAGTCCTGAATGCGAAGAACCTGCGGGATATCCTTGCGCAGGTCAAAGGGGAGTACGACTACATTTTCTTCGATTCTCCGCCCATTATGGGGGTTAGCGACGCATCGATTCTTTCGAGCGAAGTCGACGGGGTGCTGCTTGTTGTGCAGCATCGAAGTTACCCCAAGGCTGTTTCTGCAAGGGCGAAAGCGATGGTGGAGAATGTTGGGGGGAATCTGCTTGGGGTGGTGCTGAATAATCTCAATGTTACACGGGATTATTATTACTACTATAACTCGTACTACAATTATTCGTATGGGAAAACGCGGGAACGTCGCGGAGCGAGTGCGACTTCGGCTGCAGCCGCGCCCTCTCGAAAGAAGAGTTGATGCTTGCGGGATGACATAGGTGATGATCAAGCCATACATAAGGGTATTGCTGGCAGGGTTTTCTCTGGTATTTTTTCTGGCCGGCTGTTTGTCCATGACTTCGGCGGATGATCCTTTGGCCCCGTATCGGCCGCAAGCGGAACGAGTTCCGCTGGACGTCTTGCGAACATCTCCGGCTGCAAAGCCTGCAGTGGTGATTGGTGATGCAGTTGCGGGGGGCGATGACCCGGTTTCCAGCAGCGGGCGTGTGCTTCGGAGCGGGGATCGGCTGCAGATTACGATTTATGCACCGCCGGAACCCTTTGCCTGTACACACGTGGTGGATGAGCAGGGGCGAGTGAACCTTCCGCTGATTGGAACCATGCAAGTCGCTGGGAAATCCTGTGCAGACGCCCAGCAAATGATTGAGAAGAAATATATCGAAGAAAAATACTACAAGGTTGTTACAGTTGTCATAGTGCCTCCGGAGAGTGAGTATTCGCTGGCGGGCGAGGTCCTGCGCCCTGGGCCTTATCCTTTGACGCGTAACCTGACGGTTTTGCAGGCCCTGGGAAGAGGCGGGCGATTTACCGAATATGCAGACCCAACCAAGATCAGGCTCATTCGTGGCACGGAGATCATCCTGATCAATACGGATGAGATCCGGAAGGGACGCCAGAAGGACATCGCGGTTATACCGGGGGATGTCATAGAGGTGCCGCGAACTTGGTACTAAGTTGGCGAAGAGCTTGACGTGCGATGGGACATGAAGGATAATCTGGGCAGTGTAATGTAAACAGGGCGCGAATAGGAGGTATGGTCGTATGAACAAGTGGATCGTTGGAGGGGTGATTGCGTTGTTGGTCATACTACCCATAATTGGCCGAGCGGGTGCGGCCGCTGATGCCGCGGCGAAGGCGGCAGTAGAAGCGGCTGCATTGCTGAAAAGTGCGAACGACCTTCTTACAAATGCTGAAAAGGATGTCGAAAAAGCCGGGGCGTCTGTAAAGCAAGCAGAGGCTGACTTGCAGCAGGCAGAGGCGGCTAATGATCCTGAGAAGATCAGCGAGGCGCGGAAGGTGTTAGAGGACGCCAGGACTGCTTTGGCCCTTCTGGAAAAAAAGGTGGCAAAGTTGACGAAATTGGTCGAAAAGCTGACGGCGTTGGCTGATGCAGTCAAGGTCGCGGCGGAAGCTGCTGCAGGGGCCTCCAGTGAGGAGGATGCGGCCAAGGCGGCCGCGGACGCCGAGCGGGAACTTGCCAAGGCCAAGGTGATCAGCGAGCGAATGAAGGACGTGGTCGAGAAGCAGGAGTCTGCAGAGGAAGGAACGACCACGACCACCACCACCACCACGACCACAACAACCGTGCCTTCTCCTACGCCCGTCGGGCGAAGATAGTTGCTTGGACTGGTGAGAGAGGTTTAAAACAAGCCCTGTCCCGTGGGATGGGGCTTTTGTTTTAGGGTTTCTTGCTTGAATACGTGACATGAGAATTCTTCGAAAGGGAATGAGTGATCCCTGGTTTGTGGCGCTTGTAGGCGTCTTCCTGCTGGTGATTTCCTTGGCCGGTATGCGGCTTGCCTTGAGGGCGGGGACGGCTCAAGCATACTATTTCACGATGAAATATGGATCTCCTGTTGCCGATACCTTTCAGTTGTTGGAAGCTTGTCGCAAGGCTTACGCGCTGTATCCCTGGAATTACTATTTCAGCATACTGGCTGCTGAAGCCGCCTATTCAGCCTGGGAGCAACAGAGACGGCACGACGACTCGTGGTTTCATCAAGCTTCGTTATGGTGTGAGCGGGGGCTTCGTCAAAACCCCTGGAAAAGCCAATTGCGCCGCGTGCAGGCGCGATTGCTCTGGCGGGATTCGCCGCGGGAAGCCATTCGAGTGTGGAGGGAATACACGGATTGGCATTTCTGGGAGCCGTACAATCATGCGGTGCTGGCGGAGATGTATGCAATGGCCGGAGACTTTCCCCGGGCTGAGGCAGAGTTGCTCTGGACCGAGGGAACTGTTGAGGAGCAGAATGCGCGCAGGGCTGTGGACAGTGCGCGTCAGGAATGGGCGGAAGCCCTGGAGGGGGATTGGGGCGAATGACGGGATTCGAACCCGCGACTCTCAGATCCACAATCTGATGCTCTAACCAACTGAGCTACATTCGCCGCGATTAAACAGGGGTGCATCATCCACGTGAGTGACTCCAGGATCAAGAAAATAATTCTCCTGCGAAATGAAAACACTAGCTATAGAGATGTCAACGAATACAGGCAGCATCGCGCTGCTTGTGGGGCATGATGTCGTGTGTGAGCGCGTCTGGGATGAAAGTCGTGCGGAACGGCAGGGTTTGTTTGCCGAGCTAGGTCAATTGTGCGCCACGGGTGTCCTGGAATTGGCTGATGTGGACCTGTTTGCAGTTGGAGTGGGACCCGGGGCATTTGCGGGCTTGAGGATGGCCATGGCGGCGGCCTGTTCCCTCGCAGCCCCGGGGGCTAAACGTGTCGTCGGGATAGGTAGTTCTGAAGCAGCCGCATATGAGTGCCTGAATAGATCCAAGACGGATGAGGTGGTGGTTTTTGGGGATGCACGCCGGCAGGAACTCTGGGCACACAAATTTCGTCGCGGCAGGATCTGGCCAGAACTGCAAGCGCCGATGTTTGTGGGAAATCCGGATGGTGGAAGTGCCTTCTGTGGTTCCGGATTAACTGCCTGGATTACAGCGGACTGGGATAGGATCGGTTCCCGGTTGGAGTCTATCTGCCCGGCGGAAGTCGTCCTGGAACGGCGGCGAGTGGTGCCGTCGGCGCGCTCCATCGGACTTCTCGGACTTGCCAAACTGGATCATGGGAGTGCAACTGAACCGCTGGTGCCGGTTTATGTCCACCCTGCGACAACGGTTGCCCCGAGAGACAGGGAGTAGCAAGCGATGTGTATGTGTTTGGGGATGAGTGGATTGCAGGACATAGGGAGGCGGTAATGACATTGCGAGTCAACGGGCGGAACATTCCCGAGGCGGCGGTTTTAAATGAGCTGAAGAGACTGCTTGAATTCTATAGTCAGCACTTGTCCAGGGCGGAATTGGGTGAGCATGCAGACGAGTTGCTCGCCAAGGCGCGGGAACATGCTGTCGGGACGCAGCTTCTGATTGAGGAAGTGAAGAGGCGACATATTGAAGTGCCTGATTCCGAGGTGGAAAAGGCTGTGCTGGCCCTTGTGCAGAAGGCGGGAGGCGATTCCAAATTCTCAGAGATCCTGTCAAGGCAGGGGATAAGCATGGAGCAGTTCTGGGCCAGTGTTAAGGCGGGCAAGCAGTTGGACCAGCTTGTCGGAAGGGTTACATCTGCGGCAACAGAGTGCGCGGAGGAAGAACTGCGTGCGTACTATGAGGAACATCCCGAGCGCTATGCAACCCCGGACCAGGCATTGGTTCGGCATATCCTCATGCGGCCCGCCTCCGAAGCCAGGGCGGACAAGGATGCGACACGTTCCCAGCTGTTGGACTTGCGCCATCGCGTTATGGAAGGAGAGGATTTTGCCGATTTGGCTGCTCAACATTCCGAGTGCCCGAGTGGCAAGGAGGCGGGAGGCAGTCTTGGTTGGGTCGTTGCAGGGATGACCCTGCCTCAGATTGACAATCTTGTTTTCGGGATGGATGTTGGGGAATTGAGTGATGTTGTTGAGACGCCCCTCGGCTTGCATATTCTTGAGAAAGTGGATGAAACGCAAGGTTCGCCGATGCCGTTTGAAGACGTCAAAGAACGGATTCGGGAGTTATTGATGCACGAGCGCAAAGGTAAAGCGCTTACAGAATATGTGGCCAAGTTGCGTGAGAAGGCTGTAGTGGAAGATGAGTCGGATGATGGACGGGAGATTTGGGAGCGGGTTTTTGATTCGTTTCTTGACGGGGCTAAACCCACTTGATAGTGATACCCTCCTTTTGATGGGTTGAAGGATGACCCTGTCGCTTTTGCGAGAGAGTTGACGCGGGTGAGATGAGCGTTTAAGAAACAGCGGGGCAGGAGATGACGGGAACGGGTTTTAGCTGGAAAATAGCCCGTACAAGGTGTGAACTGATATTTTGGTATAATCGGGCCGTAGCGCAGACTGGTAGCGCGTCTGCTTGGGGTGCAGAAGGTCTGGGGTTCAAATCCCCACGGCCCGACCATTTATAGTCCCTGTCTGTTTCACGCGATGTGGATAGTCCGTCGGATGCGGTCGGCAATGGCTGCGGGGTCCGTTCGGTCCAGCCGTTCCAGAACCCGTTCCCAGCGGTAGGCAAAGCTCCCTTGTTCATCGCGTCGCCTGTGCTTGAACAAGGTGTCGAAAGCGCGCTTTCTCTTGCGGTATTCCTGCTGGATGTGGATGAAGCGTTCCAGGAACGATTCAATATAGGTGGCAACGACATCTTTCGGATATGGCAGGAAAGAGAGTCGGCGATTCATGGGTGTCGCATAGGCGGGCGCATGCTGTTCCAGCGACAGGATGTATTCGGCAAACGCTCCCGTGTGATCTGTGACCAGGATTTCCAAGGGTTTTCCGTCAGGGTCATCAATCAGGATTTCGTCGCCATCATCAAAGAGAACATGATCCTCCAGATTTGTGCGCCCGACAATCATGTTGGTTGCTGCGGCACGTCCCAGCAATGAGGCGAATTTCAAGCTGAATGCCGGGTCGAGAAAACGCTGGCGCGGGATCTTGTCGGTTGCCATGCCGGGTACGTATTCGCGCTCGAAATAGGTTGACCAGATCATTTGGCCTTCATATTCCTTGCGTGATCCGTGGTACCGCTCCGAGATCTTCCGCGGTGTTGTTCGGGGCGGAAGATTCATCCCGAGTTGACGGCAACCCAAACGTCGGTCGAGGGTGTAATCGGTATATTCCTCGGCTTGCATAATGGCGGTCAGAAGATCCTTCTGCTCCTCAAGATGTTCCCGAATTCCCCACTTCTGCATTCGCAGGATCCGTACAAAGGGCTCGGGTGCTCCGCGCTGCTGAATTTCCGCCACGTACACTTCCCTCCGCCCGGTTCCGCTGGGCCGACGGGAGAGAGAGCTCATGACCCGCCCGACATTAACGTATTCAATATCACCGAATTCGCGTACAAAATTGAAAATGAATCCGCGGGCCTTCTCGTCGCATAATTTCCGCACCTCCTCCGTTGCGTCGGGGCGATCAAGTTCCTCGAAAATGGGATCAAAAAGTATTTCGCCCTTGTCAA
Organism: uncultured bacterium; assembly: GCA_903908715.1. GTDB lineage: Bacteria > Verrucomicrobiota > Kiritimatiellia > CAIKKV01 > CAITUY01 > CAIVSY01. Next base: position 12,574 of record CAIVSY010000085.1, on the reverse strand, counting down.
TTCTTCCGCCTGGAAGCCATTCGATTTGCATAAAGAACTCAGAGCTGAGCCCCAGCATGACTTCCTCGGGCATTGTTTCCTCATACTGTCCGATGAGAGCCGAGAACATCAGGTTCCGCCATTCGATGGCATCCGGGTTGTCTTCCAGAAGGTCATTCGGGACGGCATCGCGAAAGCGGGCTTTCAGTGCTTCGTAGCAATGACGGATGGACTCCGGGGTCATCTGTGATGGGTCGCACGGATGCATATCTTCGTATGTCAGATTTCGGTCCACCGCGAAAAAAGCGATCTCGGGTCGCCCCATCCGGTTTACGCGCCCTGCAAAATTGCGAATTTCGATCAGGTGTTCTGTGAGTTCGGCTTCAGGGAGATTTCCCAACTCGGCAAATTGTTGCCATGTCAGATACCGGGTGCCGGAAACACGACTATAGTAGTAAATCGAACGGCCGCCAATCGGCACCATCGATGAGAGGATCATCTGCTTCATTTCCTCCGGGCTTCGGGGTAGCGGAGCAATGCGCCAGTTTTCTCCCCTTTCTTTGATGGCTTGTCGTACGGTCTTGTTCATTATGTGGAGAAACTTGATTCGTGGTTTGGAAACAAGTTCCTGCAAGATCTCGTCCGCTTCAAACGACAACCGCATATTTTCAGGGTCTGGCCGGATCAGGACGGTATTCTCGTCAACCATCAGGTCAACCGAAAGCCGCCATTCGGCAAGAGCCTCCGCCTCGGTCAACAGGGGTAGGCCGCTGGCCTGGCGTTCGGCGTTCATGCCAGCGATGTAGGCGATGCGTTGGGTCGCGTGAATTCCTGGAATGGTCACGAGTGTGCGGGTTTGGGGGAAGATGGTGGCAATCCGTGATACTATTGCACCTTGCGCGTTTCGGGTAAACAACGGTTCGCCGATGATCCGGATGGGCATACCCCATTCATATCACCGATAGGATCATCTGAACAGTGCAAAGCATTCCTGCCCAAGCGTCCTGCCCCTGCCCTGCGCAATAAGTGATGACAGTTCGTTTGGGAAATGTAGGATACGGATATGGATAGCGTTTACACGACAACAATCACTGATGAAGCCAGACTGCGCGGGATCAGGATAAGGGTGATTGAGCCGAGTACCCCGATATTCACACTAGAGCATGCCGGGCGGGAGGTTCGTTGTTTCAACTCCTTGACGGATCGGGTGGGGGCGGTTTCGTTTCATATGGCGCAGAATAAGTATCTTGCCAACCGTTTCCTGAGATCCAGGGGTTTTCCCGTTCCTGCACAGGAGAAGTACGTGGACATGGCGCATGCAGCCGGTTTCTTGAAAAGATTTCGTCGGATCGTTGTGAAACCATGTGCTCAGTGGGGCGGCCGCGGTGTTTCTGTTGCGGTTTCGGATGTGCATTCGTTGCGTCACGCGGTTCAGCGTGCCCGAAGATATGAGGAAAACGTATTGCTGGAGGAATGCGTCTCTGGGCAAGACTATCGCCTCATCTTTGTTAACGGAAGTTATGTTGCCGCCATTCTGCGGAGGCCGGCAGGCGTTATAGGGAATGGCCGCGATACGCTTCGGAAACTGGTGACAAGGCGAAATTGTGCAGCGCGTGAGAAAGATCCAAGCAATGTGATCCCGATCAATGCGGAGACCGAGAGGAGCTTGTCGCTACTTGGTTGGAAATGGTCGGATGTGCCTGCCAGCGGGGTTTGGGCCCAGGTGCGGCTGACGTCCAATTATCATACTGGAGGGACCGTTGACATTGTCACAGAGTGCGTGCCGGTCCCGGTGTTGAAAATGGCCAAGCGGGTTGTAAACGCCCTGGGGATTCCAGTCATCGGGATCGATTTTCTTGTTAATACAAAGGCGAAACGATTCTGGATTATTGAGTTAAGTCCCGACTTGGCTATTTCGCCGCCGGAGGGGAAAGAGGTTGCCAAGTGTTTCCTGGATTATCTGTTCCCGGAAACAGTGCGTTGCGCGCGGCAGAAAGCTGCGGATTGCCAAGGGGTAGGGTGAAAGGCAGTATGCTGGGCAGGCGTTGCTTTCCGTTTTCGGAGACAGGCGTTTATGCGGTCTTGGAAGCAGTTTGGGGAAGGAGAGCCGTAAGTTCGGCAACATTGTTCCATGCCACGGCTCCTCGGGCCAGGAGGTTGGTGACTCGAGCCATCGCTTCCTTGTTGGGGGTATAATCACGTGTTTCGATGCCTCCCGCAATGTAGACGGGGCGTTTCATTTCGACGAAACGCTCCAGGATCGTGAGATTCGCGAGATTGCCGGTTCCAAAGGGCACGGGAGTAAGTACTGCAGCCGTGGCGGACAGAGCCATGTCCATGGCCTTGGATAATGCAGCCGCGCTGATAGGGGAGAACGGTTGCTCTGTAACAATGCGTGCCCCGAGCGCGGCGGCCACTTCAGCATCCAAGTCGCCGCTGTTGAGAACGCCGGAACTGATCGTATACCCGGACAGTGCAAGGCGCCGTAACGCCTCCTCTCCACAACCGCCGCCGGCAACGACATGCACGTGGCGCCCGTTTCCTGCTTCCCCCGGACGTGTTCGGGGGGCAGGCAGGATGCTGATTGAGCCGGTGCGAGTGTCATCATGAATCCGTACATCACAGTGGTAAATCTGCCGGATGGATGTCTCCGTAAGCACTTCTGGGGGTGTGCCATCGGCAACGATACGGCCGTTATTCAGCATGATGAGCCGACGGCTGAATTCAGCAGCAAGCTGAAGGTCGTGACTAATCATCAGGACCGTGACCCCGTTTTCCTGGTTCCATCGCTCAACCAGTTGCATGATCTCAAGTCGGTGGTTGATATCCAGTCGAGATGTCGCTTCGTCCATCAGCAGGATGCGAGGCTCCTGCGCCAAAGCCATGGCGACAACGGCTCGCTGTCGTTCTCCCCCGCTGAGTTCTGTCAAAGGGCGGTTGCGCACATCCGCAACATCGGTGTAAACCATTGCGCGTTCGGTTATCTGTCGGTCCAAGGCGCTGGGATTGGACATTCGGCCAATGGAGGCCGTTCGTCCCATCATCACGACCTCCTCCACCGTATAAGCAACCGGAAGGTCCAGTTCCTGGGGCACGACGGCAATGTAGCGTGCCCGTTCGCGCGGAGGCATTTGGTCGATGGGGGTCCCAAAGACCGAGACTGAGCCTTTCAAGGGTGGAATCCACCCTGTCAGTGCTTTAAACAAGGTTGACTTGCCTGCGCCATTCGGGCCCAGGATCCCGATCATTTCCCCTTCCATCACATCCAGCGACAGTCCGTGCAAGACGTGGTGAGTCCGGTAGCTGGCCCACAGGTCCTTGATCTGGATAGCGTATCTCATGTGCACCACGGCTTCTTCTGCCGTCTTTTCAGCAAGATGAGGAAAAATGGCCCGCCTACCATTGCTGTAATCACGCCAACGGGCAGCTCCGCCGACATTACTGTGCGAGCCAGGGAATCGCAAAGGGCCAGGAATGCGCCGCCTCCCAATGCGACGGCAGGGATTAGGCGGCGATGGTCCGGTCCGACAAGGGACCTCATGACGTGAGGGATGATCAGTCCGACAAAGCCAATCAATCCCGACATCGCGACAACTGCGGCTGTAATGAGTGTAGCCAAAAGCAGGCCGATCACAATGGCCATACGAACACGTATACCAATGAAGTGGGCCATGTCATGTCCGAGAGTTATCGCGTTAAGCTCAGGGGACAGGAGCCATATCCCAAAACATCCGGTCAGGACGATGGTTGCAGTGATTGCGAGAAGAGCATGCGAGGAAACATCCAGGTTGCCCAGCATCCACCAGAGGATGCTGTGCATTCCTTCGGCGGGAGCTACGGAAACAAGGAACATGAGGAAACTGGAGCAGACCGAACTTACAATAACACCACTCAGTATCAGGCCGTACAGGGATGAAGAGATGCCAGTTCCGGATGAAAGCGCGTACACAACGATAAGTGTTGCCATCGCAAGGATGAATGCGCTCACAGGAAGTGAGAGCGCCCCGAATGTCCGGAAACCTGCCAGTATGGCCATCGCAGCGCCCAAACCGGCGCCGCTGCTGACGCCAAGGACATAGGGCTCTGCCAGCGGGTTCCGCAAGATGGCCTGCAAGGCTACGCCAGATGTGGAGAGAGCCGCGCCGACGACAAGCCCAGCGAGTACGCGGGAAATCCGCAGGAAAAGAATCTCACGCTGTGTTGCCGGGTTGGGGAAGCCGAATCCGGCGGGGCCCATCATGATGCAAAAGGCAATCACAGCCGGGCAGCCGATCAGAATGCATACAAAGATAAGATTACGGTTTTTCATGTGCCTGCTGCAACCGAGCGGCAATAACCTCAATACCCTGTATCATGCGTGGACCCGGCCGCAAGATCAAATTATTGTCCATGTGATCATATATACGACCCGTTTTTACAGCGGACACTCCATTCCATCCCGGACGGCTCTCCAGCGTGCTGCGTTCCGTCATCCCATTGGACATAAAGAAGCAGAATATAGCATCGGGATTCTGTGTTACCACCCACTCGGAAGAGACGGTAAAATAGTCCCGGTCTACGTCCTCGGCGACATTGACGGCTCCCGCAAGGGTGACCAGTTCATTGAGAAAACTGTTCCTGCCAACGGCTGTCAAAGGGTCGCTCCAGATCAAAACCAGGACGCGGGGGCGGTGTGAACGTGGTGTATTGCGAGCACGATATCCGGCGATCCGGGATTCGATGGAACTGGCAAGCTTTTCAGCCGTCTCAATGCGTCCAAGTCTTCGCCCCACGCTCCGGATGGCTGCCGGAACGTCATCCACATGGGCGCATTGGATGTGGACGGGAGTAACGCCGGCCTCGCGCAGTCGTTCGGGAATGCCCTTGTCGGCCAAGTCAGTAAAGAAAAGCATGTTGGGCTTCAGATGCAGAACTCTTTCCATCGAGGGGATTCCAAATTCGCCAATCACGGGTATCCGTCCAGTGATTGATTCCGGGTAGTCGCAGGCAGTTGATCGGCCGACCAGCTGATTGGTTGCGCCGAGTGCGCAGATGATTTCGGTAATACTCGGCGCAACAGAAACCACGCGGGTACAGCTTTGCGGTTCGCCCGAACCAGATGGGCTGGCGGGACGCTTTTCGCATCCTGTGGTCAGAAGAATATCCACTGCCGCCATGACCAATATCCAGGGTGATGGAATGCGCTTCATGTGAATGATTATTGTCGAGCAAGGGCTGAAAGCCAATCCTGAACTCAAATCGATCGGTCTCCAGGGATTTCCAGCCTGCCAAGATCAGAGGCGGCTCGAGAAGGATTATTCATCGTCTCGTTGATTCCGTCGGAACCGAGACTGGATGGTTTCCATATAGAGATAGATGGAGGGGGTTATGAAGAGTGTAATGATCTGCGCGAAGATCATGCCTCCGACGATGACAAGCCCAAGCGGGATGCGACTCGATGCGTCCGCACCATAGCCGAGCGCAATTGGGAGAGCGCCAAGAATCGCGCACATGCCGGTCATCAGGATGGGTCGAAAACGAACCATACAGGCATCCACGATTGCGTCTTGACTGCTCATGCCCTCGCCTTTTCTTTGGATGGCAAAATCAACCATCAGGATTCCGTTCTTGGTGATAAGACCCAGAAGAACAAAAACCCCAATATAGGCATACAGCGACAGTTCTGCGCGAAAAGCAAAAAGAGATAAGAACCCGCCTACGACAGCGACAGGTAATGTGGTTAAGATGGTGAACGGATGAATGTAGCTCTCATACAGGATCCCGAGCACAATGTACTTAAGGAAAACCGCTATCAGTAATAAAGCGGTTAGACTGGCGATGGATCGCTTGAATTCCATGGCATCCCCGACAAACTCGCCTTTAACACCTTGCGGGATGAGACCGGCAATTTTAGCCTCAATCTCCCTGATGACGATGCCAAGGGGAATGCCGGGCCAGGCGCTGAACGACAGGGTGGCGGATTCCTGCTGGGATGCGTGAGGAATATTCTGGGGGCCGGTCTGTTCGGTCCACTTCACAACTGACCGCAGCGGGACAAGCGATCCATAAGACGATCGGACATACAATGAACTCAGGTGATCGGGCAAGCGCTGGGCCGATTTAGCGATTTCAGGTATTACCTGATATTGGTCCTGATCCGTTGTGAACTGAGTAACGAAACCTCCAGCAAAGGAAAGAGCGAGGGCTTGTTCAACGGATTGCGCCGTAACCCCCATGGATGAGGCACGATCCCGGTCCAGCGTAACACTGAGAACCGGCATGTTCATTTTTACGCTATTCTGGACTGTGAACTTGTTCAATTGTGGGATTTGGCGCATTGCCTGTTCAATGCGCAGGGCTGAGTTATAGACTGCATCCCTGTTCAACCCCGTTAACATGAATGCATATTCACTGCCTGCGGCGGTGGTGTCCGCACCAGCGCTGATTTTCAAGACCGGTACAGCCCGCAGTGAGCAAACGCCATCAGGCAGGGTTGCGAGTTTCTGCATGAACTGGCGGGTCAGTTGCTCGATCGGGGGCCTTTCGGAAGGCGGTCGGAGCCGGATGAATATGTATCCCAGACTTTGATCGGCGCCCGGCTGAAAGCCCGTGACACTGCCGACCGCATGCACGGCAGGATCATGGGATAAAATGGCAACGACTTTGGTTTGGAATGCCTGCATTTGCTCAGAGGAAGCGCCCTGCGGCATGATCAATGCACCGCGGATGAAACTGCTGTCGCCGGGCGGCAAGAAGGATTTTGGCAGGAGAAAATAGAGAACCGCTGAGCCGGCGATGCAAGCCATCCAGGCAAGCAAGGCGATCCACTTGTGGCGCAATTGCCAGCGAAGCGCATGTCCATAGGCATTAATCATGGCCTGGATTGTGGCGGTTATGCCGCGCTGGAGGAGATTAGGTTGCGCATTGTGGCGCAAAATGCGGGCGCACATCATAGGGGAAAGGGTAAGTGCAAGAATCGTCGAAACCAGGATTGCATAGATAACTGTCAGGGCAAACTCACGCAAATTGCGCCCCACGGCGCCACGCATGAAAACCAGGGGCAGGAATACGATGATGAGTGCAATACTTGTGGAGATCACAGTAAATGAGATTTCCTTCATGCTTCGGATGGCGGCGGGGACAGGCTTCATTCCCGAATCCAGATGTCGCACAGTATTTTCCAGGACCACGATGGCATCATCCACCAGAAAACCAACAGCCAAGACGATACCCATGAGAGAAAGCATGTCCAGGTTGAATCCGGAAGGAAGCATGCAAAGCAGGGTCCCGACAAGGGATATGGGCAGGATAATTGAGGGGATGATGGTTTCGCGAATTCTGCCCAGAAAAAGAAAGATGGTTAGAACGACAAGCACAAGAGCAATGGCGACCGTAATTTGCACATCGTGCAATGATTCGCGAATCGGGCCAGCGCCATTAAACATGGTTTCAAGTGAAACGGCTGCGGGAAGTTCCTTCCTGACCTGGTTCAACGTGGCGCTGATTCGATCGGCCACTGCGGCTGTATTTGCCCCTGTGACGCGGGAAATGGCCATGACAACACACTTTCCCCTGGGCTCCATACCTGGCTTGCAGTAGAGGATGTTGACTAAATCATTCGCTATGCTGTCGACGCAAGTGGCGACATCGCGCAGTCGGATCGAGGCGTTTTCGCGGGTGGCAATGATAACATCGGCATACTCTTCCGCGGTGCGGAGTTGCCCCTGAGGCTCAATCATAAACGTCCGCATCGCGCCGTTAAGGCTTCCGCCGGGGATATTCACTGTTGCCGTGCGCAAGGCCTGGGCAATCTCATCGATCCCGATTTGCAGGGCTGTCAAGCGGCTGGGGTCGAACTGGATACGAATGGCTCTCTTGGCGCCGAAGGCTTGGACATAGGATACGCCTTCTGTCATGCTGAGCCTGCGGGAAACAAAATGGCTTGCGTAATCGTAAAGGTCTGCATGTGAAAGGGTTTCGGAATGCATGACCAGGTAAAAGATGGGAGCCTCAGAAGGGTTGAACTTCTTGTAAGTTGGCGGATTGGGCAGATCCTGAGGCAGGTTCCTGGTGGCGCGTGTAATAGCGGCCTGGACATCCGGCGCAACGAGGTCAACATCTCGGTTCAAGTCGAATGTCAGGTTAATAACGCTAGTCCCTTGCTTGTTGTCAGAGACCATGGATTGTAGTCCGCCGATCTGGGTGAATTCGTTTTCCAGAGGCAATGCGACAGAGGATGCCATGGTGGCGGGGCTGGCTCCAGGATAAGAGACTGAGACTTGGATGACGGGATAGTCCACAGTGGGAAGACTATTGACTGGCAGTTGGAAGTAGGCCCAGACACCAAACACGACCATTACGACCGTCAAAAGGGTTGTTGCCACCGGACGACGGATGAAAATTTCTGAAAAGCTCACGGCTCTCTCCCTTAATAGATGTCCATTGGATGAAATTCCCGGCTTGTCCGCTTACTGAATGCTTCTTGAAGCTTGCGCCTGTTGCGTGGAGGAGTCATTCACGGCAGCCCCCGGGAACAGCGTCAGCTGGCCCAGGGTTATGACTTTTTCGCCGGCGGACAAACCCTCCACAATCTGGATTTTGTTTTCATGCCGGAGGCCGGTCTTTACGAGACGGCGATCCGCCTTGCCTTCAGGGGTGACGACAAAGAGAAATGCGCCTTGCTTGCCGAACTGTACTGCGCCTTCAGGGACCATAACGGCATTGCGGAGGAGTCCAAGTGTGATGTGAACATCAGCGAATTGCTGTGCCCACAGAGTGCGGGAGGGGTTCGGCACGGAACCGCGAAGCAAAATGGTGCCGTTCTTGGTGTTGACGGCATTATCTATGAAGGTGAGTTTCCCGTTGTAACTTTGAGTGTCGCCGCGAGGGATGATTGAAATGTCGATACTTCCCGAACTCATGGCGGCACGCAGAGCCTTCAAATGTTGCTCCGGAATTGAGAATTCAACTTCGAGCGGATCGTAGCTTCGGATATTGAGAAGAACGGATAGGCCTGCCGCAACCAAGTTTCCTTCATCGATCAGGCGCTTGGAGCAGATGCCATCAAGGGGAGAGGAAAGTGTGCAGCGGGAGACGTTTAGCCGCGCAAGCTCGAGCGCGGCTTCGTCTATTCTTATGCGTGCTTCCCCTGCTTCGACTTTCGCTGCGAGCGTGTCGTACAATTCCTCTGAAATGAGCTTCTTGTCCCGGAGGACTTTGTTTCTTTCCATCGTCATGCGGTCGAGGCAAAGGGATGCTTTGCTGGCGGCCAAGGCTCCTTCAGCCTGATGGAGGCGGGTCTGATAGTCACTTGGGTCGATCTCAAAAAGCGGTTGCCCATTCGTGACCACTGCGCCGTCGCTTATCAGGCATTTCCGGAGTATACCGGAAACTTGTGGTATGATATTCACGCTGCTCCTGTTTCCTGTGTTGCCAAATGTGGTCAGGGTGATTGGCACGTCCGCCTGTGTGGCCATCTCTGATCGGACGCTGGCTGGCGATGGGTTGGGGGACATGCTGTTTCGCTTGTTGCAAGAAGAGGCTGTGAGGGTAATGAGCAATGCAGAAGAGAGAATGGCGGATGCGCGGGCATATGTCTTCATGGTTGTGCTCCTTGGTTCTTTGCTTGATTTATGACGGGGCTTGAGCCGGTTTGACTCTGATTGCCGGACAACTTGCCGGTCGCATGAGATAGGAGGGAGAGCGCAGAAAAGATTTCAAGTCTTGATTCCACGGATTGTTTCCGGGCAAGGGACAATTGTTCCTCGGCGTTCAATCGGTCAATCATGCTGCGAAGTCCGGATTCATAAGCCTCTACTGCCATTGTATGGGCTTTGGAGGCGCTTTTCAGGAATGCTGTGCTTGCGCGGTGTTTTTCAAGGGCTGTCTCATAAGAGTGATATCGGTTCCATACTTCAGCTGTTGCGGCGATCTCGGCTTCTTCCAGCTGCAAGCGGGATGCCTCGGCATTCGCCATGGCGGTGAGCCATGAGTTTTTCGTTTGAAAGCCATCAAAAATGGTCCAGCGCAGGCTAAGGGTGGCTCCGAGATTCCAGTCATTATCCTGGAATTCCTTGCCTCCGAAGGTTTCGTATGTGTTCTGCATGGCGGAGCTTATCAGGTGTAAGGACGGTTTATTGCCTGCTGCCGCGACGCGGGTTGCTGCCAGGCGAGCCTTGTAGACGGATCGCAAGGATGCGATATCGGGGCGCTGGCTCAGTGCATCTTCAATGAGTGCGCGAACATCACGGATCTCAAGTAGCCCCGGAAATTCTCCGGCAGGCTGTGCAATGGCTACAGAGGTGTTGGCGGGAAGGGAAAGGACCTTGGCTAACAGCCCTTCGGCGATTTTCCTTCGTCCAGAGGCTTCTGCTTTCGCATATTGGGCGCGATCATAGGCTGCCTGTGCCTGTAGCACATCCAATTCTGCGCCTGTGCCGTTCTCCATGCGCAGCTTGGCAGCATCCAGAGCAGCCATCGTTTCCTGAAGCGTCGAGTCGGCAAAATCAATGGCGGAAACCGTTGCGCATAAGCTGTAGTAAGCCAACTCGACTTCAAGGATAGCATCCTGAATGGCCTGATTGTATGTGTGGTTGGCGGAGTACACCTCTTGCAGGGCTTGTTCCACGGCAGCCTGGCGTCCGCCGCCGAAGTTAAGAATCAGGTAACTTAACTGTATGCCGGGTGCCATGCGAAGGTAATCTGCGCTGAAGTTTACTGGTTCTGCTGAAGTCCATCGTCTTTCTGCTTCTGCTACGCCGGTAAGTGATGGCATGAAATACCCTTCCGCATAACTGACTTTCGCGGAAGCTGCCTTGGCGAATTGCCAAGCTTTCCGGGTTGAGATTCTTTGTGATAAGGCAATGTCGAGAAGTTCCGATAACGACAAGGGGCGATCAGGGATGGTTCGACTTGGTGTGAGAGAAGTGGGTGTAGTGGTGTCACACTCTGCTGGTGGTGGACACCAAGGTTTATTGAGGTATGGTGGCGGCTGGGCCGCGATGCATCCAGATAACCCATGGCAAACGCAGAGAACCCATGTGAACGTGAGGAGTGAATGAAGGAATTTAAGCTGTGGCCGACAATCAAATGAAATGCGATGTTTTTTCATTTTCTCAACTGTGATTTTGTTATTTTGCAGGATGAATGTGCTGAAAGGAAAGATGTGACGATTGATCTTACGTAACTAGTTGGTGTGCAAGGTTTATAATCAAACATAGCTTCGCACCAGGCAAAGTGAGACAGGGATCCAATAAAAGCGTGCGCGTGAACTTGCGGGTTAGAGATTGAAAGTCTGCCAATGTCAACTTCTGCTTGGAAAAAGCGAGTCAATAGTTCGATGTGTTGAATTGGAGGAGGGGGACAGCCTTGGAACTGATACTGTTTAGGTATCGTGATACCGCTTGAGGAGGCCATGATCAGCCGGGGAACAATCATGCGTAACCTTTGAAGAATCTTATTGCCTATGTTCTCAAGGCTGGATTGAAAATCATGCGATCCGACTGAACTCATCCATTCTGCCGACCAGTTTTCTTCGCCGGTTTCACTGGCCATTGCGGCGAGAAAAAGATTGGACTTTGTCTTGAAGTGCTTGAATATTGAGCCCTCTGAGATGCCAGCTATCCTGGCGATCTCCGTGGTTTTTCCGCGAAAACCATTACGCAGAAAGACAGTACGTGCTGCTTCGATGATTTGTGAGCGATCAATAGAAACGGGTCTTGGCATGCGTCACCTTGTGAATAAGTAAGCGCTCACTTAATTATTATTGAGTTTGCAAGTCAAGAAGGAAGATAATCTCGATAATCCGCAAAATAAAAAAAAGATTAAAATTGTTTCGAGGACTTCTTGACATCAGGAAGGCATCAACGTATAAGTGTCTACAGAAATCGAGACATTGGGTCTCTGAAATTTGACACATGAGCGAGCCGATAGCTGGTCGGCTTTTTTGAAGGCGACCGGTAGTTGGCTTGTTTTGTGTCGTGTTCTTTGATAACTGAATAGTCTGCACAATACACTTCGATTCGGAAGTGGTGTGATTTGTTAAGCACATGTTCTGGCCTGGCTCATTGTAAAATGAGTCTGGATAAGTCAAACCCTGGTTGCTGGGCAACTGGCACCAGAGGAATTTTTACGGAGAGTTTGATTCTGGCTCAGAACGAACGCTGGCAGCGTGGATTAGGCATGCAAGTCGAACGAGAGCCCCGAGTGTAGCAATACAAGCGGGGTAAAAGTGGCGGAAGGGCGAGGAACGCGTGGGCAATCTGCCCTTGAGTTTGGGATAACTTCGCGAAAGCAAAGCTAATACCGGATATGATGGTTCATCGCATGGTGGATTAATCAAAGATGGGGAACCGCAAGGTCCTGTCGCTCGAGGAGGAGCCCGCGTCCTATCAGCTTGTTGGTGAGGTAATGGCTCACCAAGGCTTACGGGTAGCTGGTCTGAGAGGATGGTCAGCCGCACTGGGACTGAGATACTGCCCAGACTCCTACGGGAGGCTGCAGTCGAGGATCATTCGCAATGGGCGCAAGCCTGACGATGCGACGCTGCGTGGAGGATGAAGGCCTTCGGGTTGTAAACTCCTGTCATTCGGGAACAATAAACTGGCCATTAATACTG
>CAIVSY010000084.1 GCA_903908715.1 uncultured bacterium | reverse complement strand
TCCGCCGGTTTCTCCAGGCGACATTGCCATCCGCCGCCGTCACATCCGAGGATCGCCTGCGGGCGTTCATGGACCAGTTGGGACGGGATTCACGGGTTCTGGACTGGCAACTGCAGCAGGCGGCACGCGCCGTCGATCTGTATCAACGGGTCTTCCTCAAGAAGCCGGACACGAGTGCGGCACAGGCGCAGGCAGGGGAACAGGAGGTGGCGGAAGCTGAGGCGGTCTATAGCCGGATGCGGGAATTGCTACGACTCCGCCATTACGCCTATCGCTCGGAACAGACGTACCTGGATTGGGCACGACGCTTCATTGCCTATGCGATGGCGCACGAACTGGATTGGCGGAAGGAGGACGCTGTACGGTCCTACTTGTCGCATCTGGCGACAGCCCAGAACGTGGCGGCCTCAACGCAGAACCAGGCGTTTAATGCATTGCTGTTCCTGCAAAGGGAGGTGTTGGGAACCGTGGTCGGGGATATCGGCGGTGTCCGGGCCAAACGCGGCAAGAAACTGCCGGTGGTCTTGACGGTTCAAGAAGCGGCGGCCGTGCTGAAGGCGGCGGAAGGCGACGTGAAACTGATGTTGGAACTGACGTATGGCGCCGGTTTGCGGGTGTCGGAAACGGTGCGTTTGCGAGTCAAAGACCTCGACTTTGACAACCGGCTTGTCTTCGTGAGGGCCGGCAAGGGTGACAAGGATCGTAGTTCCCTGCTGCCGCGGCGGCTCATTACCCCCCTGCAACGCCAACTGCAGGAGGTCAAGGCGATCCACGACCAAGATCTGGCGGCGGGTCATGGTTCGGTATACATGCCGTTCGCGTTGGATCGGAAATATGTCAATGCAAGCCGGGAGTTTGGATGGCAATACGTATTTCCTGCACGGGATCTGGCCGTCGATCCCAGAGGTGGGGTCGTACGACGCCACCATATAGGGGATGAGGTTCTTCAGCGTACCATGCGGGCGGCGGTGCAGAAGGCGGGAATCACCAAACCGGCCACAGTCCATACCCTCCGGCACTCGTTCGCAACCCACTTGCTGCTCAAGGGCGTGAACATCCGCGAAGTCCAGAAGTATCTGGGCCACGAGAGCGTGGAAACCACCATGATCTACACCCATGTGATCCGGGGGATGGATTCCACAGCCGAAAGCCCGCTGGATGAGTTGTGAGGGGGGGGAGCGGGGAGGAGAATGGGGAGTAATGGTTAATGGTTGATGGTTAATGGGAAAGGGCAAAGTCAGGAGTCAGAAGTCAGTCGCTGCTGAATGTCCAATATCCAACAATCCCAATATCCAAGAGGGGTATGCACTTGACTCATGGGCCGTACAGCGGGGACGGAGAACCCACCCCCAACCCCTTCCGCCTTCGCGGGTACGCTTCGGCGCGACATGCCAAGGAGGGGAGAAATCAAAGAATTGCGGGCAATCGGAATCCCCTTCTGGTAGGGGCAGGGGTGGGTTCTTCATGGCATGAGTCAAGCAGATAGCCCCAATATCCAATGTCCAAGGAGGGCGAGAGACAGGCGAACCGATCGCCCAAAGTCCTCGATTCGCCATTTTCTCTCCCTTGGACATTGGACATTCCGTGCCGGACATTGGATATTCCATTCCGCTTTGGGAAGTCCGTTGGCATTGCCAAGGCGCGGGGAAACGGGTAGACTGCCTGCACTTTTTTGGCGGAAGTGGAGAGTGCGGCATGTCTTCGAAATGGAATTGGCGGGAACAGCGGGAGAAAAAGGCTTTCCTTGCCTTGCAGGATGGCACGATTCTGCGCGGGCATTCGGTGGGCGCGCCGCGCGATGCGCTGGGCGAGGTGGTGTTCAACACCGGCATGTCGGGGTACCAGGAAATCCTGAGTGATCCTTCCTACAGCGGCCAGTTTGTCACGATGACGTACCCGGAGATCGGCAATACGGGCATGAACAGCGAGGATATGGAGAGCCGCCAGCTTTTTGCCAACGGATTCATCCTCCATGCGATCAACACGCCCAGCAACTGGCGCGCTGAGGAGTCGTTGAGTGATCGGTTGGTGCGGGAAGGCATACCCGCGATTGCCGGCCTTGATACCCGTGCCTTGACGACCCGGTTGCGGACGGAAGGCACGCAGAAGGCATTCCTGAGCGTGTCCGGCAAGGTCGGCGAGCAGGAGGCCGTTGCACAGGCCCGCGGATGGTGCGGCCTCGACGGGCAGGACTATGCCAGCCGGGTTTCCTGCAAGGAGGCGTACCGCTGGGACGAGGCGGGGACACGAACCGCTTCGTGGGGAATCGCGGAAACCTTGCCGGTTGCCGATTTGCGGATTGTGGCGTATGACTTCGGAATCAAGTGGAACATCCTGCGTGGCCTGCGCCTGACCGGCATGGACGTGATGGTGGTGCCGGCGACCACGCCCGCGGCGGATGTGCTGGCGATGAAACCGGACGGCGTATTCCTCTCCAACGGTCCGGCCGATCCGGCCGCGGTGACCTACGCGATCGACGCGGCGCGCGGGCTGCTGGGCAAGGTGCCGCTCATGGGCATCTGCCTCGGGCACCAGATCCTGGGGTTGGCGTGCGGCGGCAAGACCTACCGGCTCAAGTTCGGTCATCACGGGTGCAATCATCCGGTCAAGAACCTGCTTACGGGCGCGGTGGAGATCACGTCCCAGAACCATAATTTCGCGGTGGATCCTTCGACCCTCGATATGGGCGCGTTGGAGATTACCCACCTCAATCTCAATGACCAGACCGTGGAAGGCCTGCGGCACCGGCGGGAGCCGATGTTCTGCGTGCAGTATCATCCCGAGGCCGCGCCGGGCCCCCACGATCCGTATTACCTTTTTGCGCAATTCCGCGAACTGATCCGGGAGGCTTGATGGTATGCAGGGGCACAATTGGATAGCGATTCTTGATTTTGGATCCCAGTACAGCCAGTTGATTGCACGGCGGGTTCGTGAGCAACGGGTCTATTCCGAGCTGATCCGTTTCGATACGAAGGCCTCCGTGCTGGCGGCCCGCAAGCCGGCGGGGATCATCCTTTCCGGCGGGCCCGCCAGTGTGCTCGACAAGGGCGCTCCGTTGTGCGATCCGGCCTTGTACGAACTGGGCGTGCCCGTGCTGGGTATCTGCTACGGACTGCAGATGACCGCCAAGCTGCTGGGCGGCTCCGTGAAGCCCGGCCGGGAGCGGGAGTATGGCAGTGCGCAGGTATCCGTGACAGAGCCGGGCGACCTTTTCCGCGGTCTGCCGGACCGGCTGGATGTGTGGATGAGCCATGGCGACCAGGTGGAGAAGATGCCGCCGGGTTTCCGGGTGCTGGCGAAGACGGATACCTGTCCCGTGGCGGCCATGGGCAACGACGAGCGCCGCGTGTACGGCCTGCAATTCCATCCCGAGGTGGTACACACCCCCCGGGGCGCCGAGTTGCTGCGCCGGTTCCTCTTTGACATCTGCCGGTGCCGGCCGGATTGGGAGATGGCCCAGTTCATCAAGGAAAGTGTGCAGGCCATCCGGGAAAGGGTCGGGGACGGGCATGTGCTGTGCGGATTGAGCGGCGGGGTGGATTCGTCGGTTGTGGCGGCTCTGATCCACCGTGCGATCGGCAAGCAGTTGCACTGCGTGTTTGTGGATAACGGCGTGCTGCGGTATGACGAGGCGAGGCAGGTGGAGGAGACCTTCGGCCAGGCGTTCGGGATGGACCTGCATGTGGCTCACGCGCAGGAG
>CAIVSY010000083.1 GCA_903908715.1 uncultured bacterium | reverse complement strand
GGGAACCAGCAAATACTCTTCTTGATTCAGGCGTAATCCATACCCGTACTTTCACATCCCTGTGTTCTGAACACCGGCACAAATCCGCCGGGAGCGGATTTGCATTTACCCGCAGGGCGCGGGACAGGGATAGCCCCGCGTGAATCCCTGCCGGTATGACAATTGCCTCGTCATTCCGGCATTTGCCGGAATGGCCGGTTTTTATATCACTCCCCCTTCGGGCTGTCCTGGTAGGGATACAGCCTGCTGTTTTCCTGCAAGCGATAATCGTTCGACTCTCTTCTCTGTGGCGCGTAGAGTTCCATGTTCTTATCGAAATTGTTGATAGCAGGATGGATGCTTTCTTGTTCCAGTATTCTATCCCGCACGTCGGCGGCCTCGGTCGGTGTGGCTTGGATATGTGGGCGCATGACAATAATCAATTCCTGGCGGCTGCGAATCTTTTGGGTTTGCTTGAATAGATTGCCAAGCCAAGGAATGTCCATAAGCAAGGGCACTCCGGAAATCTGGTCGTTGCTGCTCTCCTGGATCAGCCCTCCCACGGCGACCGCCAGCTTGTCCTTGGATAGGATCGTGCCGGTGTAGGATTGCGCATTCACCACGGCTACGGAGGCGTTTTCAATGGTCGCTGAACCGCCGTTGGTGGGTACGAGAGGAATGGGAATGGTTGCCCCATCCGGTGTCACGGAAGACTGTTCAACCAGCATGCGAAGACTGACGGTGCGGTCGGCGTTGATGTTGGGGGTGATGATTAGTGAAGTGCCAATGGTGCGAAGTTCGGTGGTCGGAACGAGGATAGGTTGCGTGGCAATGGTGCTGACGGTCGTGCCAGTACCGCCGGAACTGCTGGCGGAACTGGTATAACCCGTTACAATCGGGATTTCCGAGCCGACGAAGACCCGGCTGACCTCCTGGTTGGTGGTGACCAGCAAGGGTGTGGCAATTTCAGTCAGCCGCCCCTGCTTCTGCAACAGTTGCAAGCGTGCGATGAAATTTGAGTTTACGAAAGTGGCGATCAAACCTTGCGCCGAAGCAGAGGAACTTGGCGAGACGGGTAACGGAATCGCCGATACACCGGGTATCAGCGAACCGGCGAACTCCCCTGCTGCGGCATAGAGGTTGACAGCGGCATCGAGTTCGTCGTTCAAGGTGATGGAATAGATTTTGACCTCCAGCACCAGCGTGGACAAACCCATGTCGAGGCGATTCACCAAATTTCTAATCTGCTTCATGATTTCCGGGTCGCGGGTGCGCACTAGGATTCTATTCTGCGAGCGGATCACCGTGACATAAATGAACGATTGTTGCCGTATCGCCTCGCTGACCTCTTCACTCGCTTCTTTTTCCGAGCCGGACAGCATCCCGGAAAGCCCCTGATTCTTCGACAGGCTTTGCCCTGTGATGGTTTGATCGACCAAGCCCTGCTGAATAGCCTGCATTTCCGGGCGGTTGGCCGTTTGTCCCTGTTGTCCGCCTATATTGCCGCCACCCATCGAGTTACCGCCCGTATTGCCGCCACCCATTGAGTTGCCGCCCATGTTGCCCCCCCCAGAGGAGTTTGAACTTGATGAACTGGAGCTTGATGAACTGG
>CAIVSY010000082.1 GCA_903908715.1 uncultured bacterium | reverse complement strand
TTAGAGTGATGTGTGCCTAGGTGAAACAGCCGGTGCCCCCGTTAATGTCCGAGAGCCGAAACAGCCGGTGCCCCCGTTAATGTCCGAGAGCCCTTCGTTCTCCGCTACGCCCGGAAGTTAAGCGCAAGCGCATACTTCCGGGCTACGCTGCGAACGAAGACTGGTGGAGCGGAAGGGATTCGAACCCTCGGCCCCCACGTTGCGAACGTGGTGCTCTACCAACTGAGCTACCGCCCCCCGAAAAGGAATGCACCATATACCCCATTGCCTGACCGTTGTAAAGACTCGATTATTAAACATTTTCCCCCTCCTGCTGCAAAGCCGCGATTAAGGCTTCCCCGAAGGCAAGAGCACTTGGCCACCGCAGATCCCTTTCAATCGACAGCGCCTTAAGCAGGACCTGCCGGATTGCATCGCCAAGATGCGCCCCTCCAACTGGAGGTCTGTCATACATATGGGCAATCTCGTTACGATTCGGAAATGCGGCATGTCCGGTTACAGTTTCCCAGAAAATTGCGCCCATGGCAAAAACATCGACCCTTGAATCACATCCTGCCCCCGAGACCTGTTCCGGCGCCATGAATCCCGGCGTTCCATCAATATAATCATCCAGAGTGGAGCCAACATTTACCGCGGATCCAAAATCCAGGACTTTTAGATGCCCCTCTTGCGTAATCATGATGTTTTCCGGCTTTAGATCCCGATGGAGAACTCCATGGCTGTGCGCGTACGCCACTGCTTGGACAAGTTCCCTCGCGATGGCTGTTACACTTTCACCCGACAGTGCTCCCACCTTGTTCAATATGGTGCGCAAAGTTTCGCCATTTACGAACTCCATCACAATAAATGGATAGGCATGCTTCAGTTCCAATGTGTACAGCCGCACAATCCCGTCATGCGTCAGGCGCATGGCTATGGTAGCCTCCCGCTTGAAATCCTCCATTTGCCGGGCATCCCGCAGGAGTTTCCTGGGCAGGAACTTGAGGGCAACATCCATTCCCAGTTCACGGTCTTTCGCTTTGAAGATCACAGCCCGCCCGCCGTCAATGCGCTGCAGCAATTTGTAACGCGCACTGAAGAAATCAGGCAGCTTCCCAGCACCGCGAGACCCAGCCAACGAGGCCGTCGCTTTGGAACACGCCGCACACTGATTGACTGAAGGTTTTGCTTTTTGAGGAATCCTGAAATGGCTGTTGCCCGAAAGAACTTTTAACGGCTGCCCCTGCTTCGGGTTGTTTAGATATATTCGCTGATTATCACGTTGCATATAGTTTCATTCAACTGTCGCGGGCCCAAAAGCTCAATTTCTAGAAAAGAAAACCTTGCTGAGCAATGTAATTTTCAGTAGTAGAGCAGTCTTCTGTCTCGTAAGGTGTCGCAATGATCAGGAACCCCTCGATTACACATCGCACGTGGTTCAGGAGGGCTGCAGGGCCATTCCTGGTTCAAGCCATTGCGGCTGTCTCGCTGCTGTCCGGATTAACCACGCTTTATGCACAGGACACTCCCCGTGAAGTGCGGCAAAAGGCTTCCTTCGCATTAAGCAAAGGCGCGTTCGATGATGCGGCGGGATACCTCCAGCAGCTGGTTGACTGGTTCGGGAATGAAACAAAGGCGGAAACGGTCAGCCAGATGGAGTCCGTCTATTTCAACCTCGGTATTTGCCATTTCTTTACAGGGCGCTTCAGTGAAGCACGCGAGGTTTTTTCCACGTATCTGAAAAAGTACAAGACCGGCCCCAGAGTCGCTGAGGTTTCGGTCTACCTCGGGGATTGCTACCGTTTCGAGGAACAACTCGGGCCGGCGCTGAAATCCTATGCTGACACACTGCGTCGTTATCAACTTGTCCCCGACACGCGAGCCGACATTTACCAATCGATGTCTCGCTGTTATCTGGCCCTGGATAAATGGGACAAGGCGATCCCTGTATTGAGGCAGCTCTATAGCACGGCGCCGGATGTTTCCCGGAAAAACTGGGCCGCCGCCCAATTAACAACTGCGTACCTCAAGCGATCTGAGGTTGACAAGGTATTCCGACTCATACCGTATCTGCTGGTCCCCGGTTCTTTTGCCTCACGTAGCGTAGCCCTCAACATGGCCGCACTGGAGACGGGCGATGACCTTTTTGCAGATGAGAAATACCGGGATGCACTCTGGATTTATCGACTTGTGTATCCGCATGATGTTCTGACGGCTCGCAGCCAGCAGCATCTGGACGTTCTGCAGCGCCGCGCGGAGCGGTTGCGCCGCGCCGGGGGCGACAACCCGCGATTTCTTCTGAGGGTACAGGAGCAGATCGGCGAGTTGGAGAACGAAATCAAGGCACTCGGCCAGATCGCAAATTACGACATCGAACTGTACTTCCGGATGGCCAGGGCCTACATGGAAATCCGCCGGTTTCGCGAGTCCCGCGATCTCTTCCTGCATCTCCATGAGATCGCAGGCGAACCGCGCGCAAACGAGGCTCTCTTTTTTGCTTTTCAGTCTGCCGTGCGAATCCAGCCTTGGGATCAGGCGCTGGAAATCGGCAGTCAATACATGGAGAAATATCCAGGTGGAGAATACTATGATGATGTCTCCATCATGGTCGGTCAGATTTACGCGAAGCGGGAGGAATGGCCCAGCGTGATCTCGGTTCTCACAAAGGCGTTGGAAATCAGTCCAAAGCATAAACAAGCCGCAGAATGTATGTTCCTGATCGGGTACGCCTCGTTTATGGAGGAGAAATTTGCCGATACCGTCACCTGGCTGCGAAAAATGAACGACGCCTTCCCTGAAAACCCGCGGGAACCCGACGCAACATACTGGATCGGCATGGCCCTCATGTTCGACCGTAAATTCGATGAAGCCGCCATCGAGTTCGACAAAGTCATCAAGCGCTGGCCGGATTCCCAGTATCGGAAGGATGCGCTCTTCCGCCGAGCCGTTTGTGATTTCGCGTTGAGCAAATTTGAATCAGCTGAACCCATGTTGCTTGACTTTCTCCGCCAATACCCCGAGGACAAGCTATGCGGCGAGGCTTACATGATGCTGGGGGATATATCTGGCGCTTTTGGCGATTTGGTCAAAGCCGTTCTCCGTTACAAGCAGGCGACCGATCTGGAAATCAATATCGAGTTCTACAATCACTGCGCGTTTCGCTGTGTGGAAATCATGGAAGAACTGAAGGATTTCCAAGGCATCACGGCCTACATGCAACGATATATCACCATGAACCGGGATGGCTCGAACATTCCAATGGCGATGTATTGGGTTGGCAAGGCGATGTGGAATCAGGGCGAACAACGGGGTGCGCTGGAATATCTCCAGGAAGGGATCGCAAAGCACGGGATCGATCGTAAGTCTCTTGGCATCGACCTTATCGTCGAGGAGTGGATCGGACGCACAAGGGCTGCGGCTCCGGATGTCACCAAGGCTGCATGGGCGTCCATGATGCGCCTGTTGGATCGCGCTAAAAAAGATAAACAAGAGCCCCTTGCGCTCCGGTTGAAGCGGGTTCTTCTCTATTACCCGAACTTGACGGATGAACAACGCGCAACGATCACTGCTGATATTGTCCGGGAAGAGAACCTTCCGGTTGCCAGCGCGGGCGTAATGGAATTGATGCTGGATACAGCCGAAAAAAGAAGTAATACCAATCTGGCGATACGGGTCGCAGAGACCATAATCAAGGACTTTACAGAGACGGATTACGCCCTCTCCGCCAGGATGTTCCTCGCTCGCGTCGCCATCAATCAGCAGGATTATAAGAACGCGATAAAGCATCTGACCGTCATCCGCGAGGTGTTTGCTACCAGTTCGGAAGCCGCTGAAGCTCAGTTGTTGCTCGGCGATCTTTACATCAAGCAAAACGAGTACGATCAAGCCGACGAATGCTACAAGAACATCCTGTCCGTTCGGGAATGGCGTGGTCCATTATGGCCGGCTGCACTCTTTGGTCGGGGCGAATGCGCACGACTTCGAAGGAAATACGAGGAGGCTTCCGCCTATTACGAACGTATTTACCTGCTATACAGTCAGTATAAGACATGGGCTGCCAAGGCGTATCTGGCTCGCGCAGAATGTCTCGCAAGGCTCAGGTTGTACGAAAAGGCAATCGAGACATTGAACGAAATGACCAGCGCCGCAGATTTTCAAGGCAGCCAGGAACTGGAAGAGGCCAGGAAGCGGATCGAGGAATATAAGAATCGGTCATCATGAAACGGACATCAAAGTGCGATATTTGCCAGCAACGTGAACCTGCACAAGGCTTCACAGGATCCGTGTTCATTCTTGCCGGCCTCTCGTGCCTGCTTGCTGTCCATTCCGCCTTTACCCAGACCCCGGAAAAACCAGCGGCTATTCCAGCGACCTTAACAATCGGAAAAGACGCCAAGGAAGTTGAATTGGTCGGCCGACAGGGAGACTCACTGTTCTACCGCCCCCGTGGAGGCGTGGAGGGAGCTTCCATGTCCATCAAGATAAGTGATGTTACTGAGGGCGAATTCGTAATCAAATATGACAATGAGTCAGTCGCAAGGGCTTTGTTTTCCGAGCGGTGGGCTGAGGCTGCCGCAGCACTCCTACCGGTTGTCTCCCCTCTGCTTCCTTATCTTGATATTCCAGATAACAACGGAGCCCCTCTTGCCATGGATGCAGCCCTCGCCATGCTGAAAGCCGCCAAGACGATGCCAACCCAGAACGATGAGGCGAGGGCGAAACAAACCGCACTGTACCGCCGCACCTACTCTCTATTCACAGCTATCAGCAAGGCATCGTGGACCCCAGATTCTGAACTTGCCATGCTTAGAGCCGTCGAGTGTCTGAATGCGGTTGGCGATCTCCGTCAAGCCGAACAGGAACTTGAGGCCGCACGGGCACCTGAGCCCGGAGACGAAAGCTATGGATTGTATTATCTGGTCAAGGCGAATATCGAATATTCCCGGAAGCAAGTACGGGACGCCATGAATTCAGCCGTGCGCTCGGTCGCCTTTGACAACAAGAACATTGGAACTTTCCCCGACGCCCTTTTCATGACCGCACGTTGCTATGAGGATCAGTTGGAATGGTATAGGGCGCGTGATGTATATTACGAGGTGGCTCGACTGTTTCCCGGAACAGGATATGCAAGCACAGCCAGAGACAAGCTTCAACTCCTGCTGGACAAGGGCCTTACGAAAGAAAAGGAAACATCACCGATTGAATCGGTTTTCTTCGGACTGGATGAGGATCTCAACAAGATGGTTCGAGAGCTGTTGAATAGTGAAGCAAAGCCACCCGAAGACACAGACAATAGCGATATTGCAAGAGACGCCGAGGCGGAAGCAGCCACGGCAACCAGGAAAGACACTAAGAAGAACTGAAGCACAGGAGAAACTGAACTATGAAGAATACACGCACGATCCTAGCCCTGCTTTTCGTATCCTTTGCGATAGCACTTGGGACAGCAAACGTATTTGGCCAGACTGCAACCGCCGGCACAAACACTGCTGCCGCGGCAGCCCAGAAGTCAGGGGATATGACTCTCCTCGACATGTGGCGCGTCGGCGGACCTGTCATGTGGCCGATCGGAGCAACCTCGATTGCGGCGCTTGCCCTCGCCGTCTATGGATTCATCAATATGCGCATGGACAAAATGCTTCGCCCGGATCTTGTGCCTGCACTTCAGGAGGCGCTCAACAACCTGAATGTCAGCGATGCATTAACCATCTGCAATGGCAACCCCTCCTATATGACAAATGTCCTTGGGGCAGGCCTGCAACGCATCAGTGACGGCATTGTGGATGTAAGTAGTATGGAGCGCGCAATGGAAGAGGCAGCCATCGAAGAGGTAAACGAAGGGATGAAGCCCCTGAATAACCTTTCGGTTTGCGCCCAGATTGCGCCAATGCTGGGCCTTCTTGGCACTGTCACTGGTATGATCGGTGCGTTCAATAAGATCGGCATGGGTGCTATGGGGGATCCCGAGAAACTTGCCGGCGACATCGGCGAGGCCATGATCACGACGGCTGCTGGCCTCATCGTGGCAATCCCGGGCATGTTTGCCTACTTTTACCTGAAGGGGCAATACAACTCGAATGTCTCAAAGGGAGCCCGCCTCATTGGTAACCTCCTGCACCATTTAATCGTTACATCCCGTCGTTCTGATGGCGGCAGCTCCAGCGAGATCAAAATGTGAAAGCGCCTCGAGACGACAAAGAAGAGACCAAGCTCAACATGGCACCCATGATTGACATGGTGTTCCTTCTTATTATCTTTTTCATGACCGCCTCGCACATGAGTTCATCGCAGAGCCTGCGATTGGATATGCCCGCCGCATCAAAGGGCACTGTTCCAAAAGAACGGCCCGATCGATGGACCGTAAATATCCTGCGGGACGGGGATGTCTTCAGCGGACAGGAGCGCGTTAATGTCGAGGACCTGCAAGCCATGGTTGCACAACGCGTAAAAACCGATCCAGATCTGAAGGTTTACCTGCGAGCGGATAAGTTCACGCCGCACAAGACGGTCCGCAAGGTGATGAACGCCATGGCTTCCGCCGGCGTGGGGGATTTCATTTTCGGAGTGTATTCGCTGGAGCGTCAGCAGGAATAATGAAACAAAGAATTCCAGAACAACAGGAGCCGGATCTGGATGTCGCATCGCTGATTGACATGACATTCCTGCTCCTCATCTATTTTATTTGCACCTGCAGCCTTATCACGCCGGAGGCTGACTTGGGAATACGCCTCCCAGGAATGGTTGCGCAGGCTACTTCTGTGGATATGCCGGATGAACAGATCATCGAGATTCGCAAGGACGGGAATGTGCTTCTCAACAGCCGTGAATTCGATAAGCCCTCCTCTCAGGCGCTTCCCGAACTGATGACAACCCTGCTTCGTTATAAAGCCGCTTCCGATGCGGCCAAGAACGAGGCCATGGTGACCATCTGGGCGGATGACGACACCCCGCATCAGCGGGTTATTGACGTCATGAATGCATGCGCTGCCGCCAAGATCAAGAACGTTTCTTTTGCGGGGGGGCAGGAATAGGGCGATGATTATGAAATGGCTACGAAAATTGCTGGGAAAGCCTGATTACGCCTCCCTGCTGTCCGGATTCGGGATCGATCGACTTTCCGAACAGCGCCGGAAGGTGCTGCGCCGGGTCTTTGTAGCCAGTCTTGCCCTGCATCTCGGAATCGCGGTGATTTTCGGATCGTACAAATTCGCTCAAGCCATGTTGCCCGAAAAAACCGTGTTTGAAACACCGAAGATTACAAAGACTTATGAGCCACGCAAGCTTGAGTTCAAGGTCAAAGTCCAACAACGGCAACGAAGCTCAAGCCGGCCATCGATGATGCCGCGCATGGTGACAACCCGGCTATCAAACATTGCACTGCCAGAGATTAAGATGGACCCGAAAGTCATAAAAACCAGTTTTCAGCCGAAATTCAAGGCGGTTACCGGAACAGGCCTAGGGGCAGGTCTGGGCACTGGTTATGGCGTGGGCGGCTTCGGCACAGGCGTTTCAGCTTTCGACTTCTTTGGCATCAAGGGACGTGGCGATCGCATCGTTATTCTTATGGATGTATCGGTCAGCATGGTTGAAGAGGAACGCGGCGGGGAAAATGGATATCGGCGCGTCAAGGATCGGATCGCCAAGGTTATTGACGCCCTTTCCGCCGGAGCGCTGTTCAACGTGATTTGCTTTGCAGATGCCGCCAGCGCGTTTGAGAAGGAAATGGTGGTAGCAAACGAGGACAACAAGACAAAAGCCAAGGTGTTCACACGCGCCTTCAACACTCCGGGGAACTACGGGCTAACAACCGGCAATATAGAGCCCTCGAACCTCGGACTCCCCGCCGCAGGCGGCACAACCCGCCTTGATCTGGCTCTTACGGCTGCATTCGAGCAGGGCGCCGATACCATCCTGATCATCAGTGATGGCCTTCCGAAGGTCAGGAAAGGACTGTCGGACAAGCAGTATGAGGATCACTCCAAGATGACGGCCAACTGGAATAAGCAAAACGCAGCCGCCATCAAGCAGTGGGAGAATTCCATGGCCTCTTACACTCCTCAGGAAGTTGAGGAAAAAGTTTGGATCCCACCGCAGGCCGCGCGTGCACCCAGCCGTGGTCCGATCAAGGAGGGGCAGGCCATTGACCAGGGCGCGCCTGCTGTTGAAGGACATTGGGAGGTCCGGCGGCGTGTACTCAACCCCGCCCCGGCACGACCATCCCCCCCACCCTTGCCTGATCCCGGATGGTGGTCCCTCTCAGATTTCCTCCAGCACTTCAAGATCCTCCACGAGTCTCTTTATGTCAAGAAAGGCAAAAAGATTCCAGTGGTTCATGCCATCGGATATAGCATCGACAAGGAAGGGGGATCCTTCCTTAAGACTCTCACGGATGTTTACCACGGTCGTTACCGCCGGGTTACAAAGGTGGATTGACCATCCGCTGACAACCAGTGATCGGTGAATTCTATGCGATATTTCGGCATCGTGCTTCTTCTTCTTCGGCAAGCCGTATCTGCAGAACCCGTGCGTGAAGTGGAAATCACCAGTACCCCGCTGGACAAAGGCCAGCAGATCCTGAACATTCGCTTCACACCCGGCCTAACTGTCCAGTACGAGAAGATAACCATTGATTGTGTTCTGCATCAGGAGTTCCCGTCCGAGGCGACACACAAGGCGGGGGGCATCAAGATCCATGAACCGGCAACATTTACCTATCGCAGGAAGGATGTGAGAATGGTCGAGGATCTTGACACCCACATCAGTTTCAGGGTCCCAACCGGGATGGATCGCTTGATGGAAATGTATGGACCTACGGCGTTCAACACGAATTTCCCTGTCTGTGTCTCAAGGGTAATAATTTCGGCTTCATCAACAAGCACAACCTGGTCCTGCGAACTCCCTGCATCGGGCACGCATAAACCCCCATTCAAGAAACCCAGCCCGACTGCTCCATGACAAACGAGTTTCCAACGCACATATCCGGTTTTCAACGCCTTTTCGTGGTGTTCTGCAGTCTTGCATGCCCCCTGCATTTCGTTTTGGCCACCCCCCCCCCGGCGGATAATTTCCCCAACTCCAACACGGCCGAGATCGTGTCAATCCTTGATAGATACCGCACCCAGACCGCAACCGCCGAAGAGAAGAGAAAGTCCGCGGTGACCGAGATTCTTGCCCGGCACCTGACTTCAATGAACAGCATGCTGGCTGAAAAGAAGAAGTCGAGGAACATAACGGGGATAGCTGTTGCCACAGCCGGAATCGACATTTTTCAAACTTCCATCAGCAATGTTGCCGCCGGAGGCAGTTTTGAGCCACCGGACAACATCCGACGTGAACTCGAGACGATCGTCCAGGAGTGCAAAGCATCCGTTACTAAGGAGGAGTCGAGTGCGGCTCATATGAAGGACCAGGCCTTAAAGGACGCGCTTCAAGCCTATCGCGCTGTTGCAGCGCGCAGTTCACCTCCCCTTACCAATGAAGCCGCGCTCAAGGATCGCCTGCTTATCCTGATTCAACAGCCGTCCCTCTCGCAATCCGCACCCGATCCTTCAGCGGCTATGGCCGGCAGCGCCACTACAAATAAGCCCTCATCCGCCGCTCCCGAGTTGCCCCTCATTCTAGCTGCATCCGGCGATTCCGAGACCTGGTATCCGATCGCATCGTGGCATGCCGCCATGATGGGCATGGATATCATCACAATTCCCGTATTTGAATCACCTAAAGGAACCAACGTGACACGGCAGCTAAATCCAATGAGCGGTCAGAACTCTGAACTTCAGTGGATTGTCCATCATTCTGTTATGCCAATGGATGGAATGCTTTTCAGGCTTAAACGGGCTGCGAAACGTGAGGCAGTGGATGTACTGGAATGGCCATCCCGTGCGAATGGATATAAACTGGTTGTGCGTACACCGGCGACAGAGCGCTATCCCAGCCTTCATGGATTTGATCTTGAAATCGCCAACCCCGGATTTGCTGGCTCGACGCTCGATGGTATCCGTCCCGCACAGTCGGACAACAAACTGCCGTTGAAGACGGTGGTTAGCATCGTGACAGCACCGGAAGGAGCTGCTGTTTACGTCAACGGTGTAATCCAGCCCAAAGTCCGCACACCTTGTCGGATCCCCCTGCCTTCCGATATACGATCTCTGATCCTTGCCATGCCAGGCTATGCGCCTCTTGTCCTGACGAATGGCACCTTTCCCAGCGGTCACATCATTCGCTGGAACTTTGCACCCGATCCAAGAATCCAAAGAGCCAATGTGACGGTCGCAGCATCGGCAAAGTCATGGCAATCTGCAGGTGTGCATGTTAACGAGGGGGATCAGATTGTACTCCAACCACAAGGCCAGTGGTCCTGCGGAAGCGGAAAGGAATTGTGTGACGCGTCAGGCTATCCGAACAACCAGACATTCTATCGCTACTACATGGATCCCGCGGCCCACCCTCGTCATACTTCCACCGCGAATTATGGCGCCCTTGTGGCACGGATTGGAGACAGCGGGCGCATTGTTTCTGCGGCATCAGCCCGTCGTTTCAAAGCCGGCGAGTCAGGACATCTTCTCCTGGACATCAATGAGTCCGATACCGGAATGTCCCGTTCGGACAATTCGGGATCCCTGATTGTCAACATTACAGTCATTCCTTCACAACCCCTTCTGCCGGACCTCCAGTAGGTGACACGAAGAATGCTCTCCTCTGCAGGAATGACTTGATCTTGCTCTTTCCACTTGATTTGACGGGCGAGCCATAAGCCTGATACATTCTAACTCATTCACTGGGAAGGAGTGCTCCATGGCAGTCAGCAAGAAAGTCTTATCATCCGTCTCGACGAAAGGACAACGCAGAGCGCGAAGGAGCGAGAGGCTGCGCAAGACAATGTCCGCGCAAACACGGCGCACGGCGCACGGCAAGCCCGCGAAGCATGCCTGCGTCGCGAAACAACGCGATTCAACAGCTGAACTAGCCCGCGAAGTGGCACTCTTGCGAGAGTCGTTGGTAGCCAGGCCGCACCAACCTGCGATCAGCGAAACCGCCGACGAGCTCAATGCCTTGCGGCGCGTTCTTGCCGATATTTTTGAGAGCCGGATGACCAGCGTTCTTCAGAAACTGGCTGCCATACGCCAAGCCGTTCCGCTGGACATCACCGAAATATGCCATCGCGTGGATGCCCTGTTGGAGGATCTTGGAGCGATCCCATTTGAGGCAGAGCGATGCGAGCATCTAGATCCTGTCATCCATGAAGTTGGCAAGGAGGTGCAGGATGATCAATTGCCTGATGGTGTTATTGCCATATCCCTCCGCCCTGGTTGGCGTACGGTCCATGGACAGGTTCTTGCCCGTGCGGTTGTATCGCTGAACCGGAGGCTGTAGGTATGGCTCGCCTGGGTATTGATTACGGAACGACAAACACGGTTGTGGTATGCGCAGACCGCGGACGCTACCCATTGGTGCCGCAAGTAGTTGATACTGCAATCGGGCGGGTCGTGCGCGAGACTTTTCCCTCCTTGATTACGTTTGATCGCCTGACGCGGGAGTACCGTTTCGGCGCCGAGGCGGAGCGGGCTTTGGTCGAGCCTGGAGCGGGCGATCGCTATATCCCTTTCCGATCGTTTAAGCGTTTGCTCCGGGATTATACCGATGGTGGTCATTTCGCTGTAGATCTCATTGAAAACGGCTTGGATATCCATGACGCTTTGACGCAATTCGCCATCGCCGTTCAAGCATCGATCCGCAGGTCTGCTCTTCTTCCCGAGAATGAACCCATGGAGATCGTGCTTACATGGCCTGCAAATGCCAACGGTGCACAACGGCACATCACCAGGAAATGCTTTAAGGAGTGCGGCTTCAACATCACTGCGACCCTGAATGAACCTTCAGCTGCAGCGATCGAATTGGCGGATCGACTGGTCCACGGGGATCGATCCCAGGCGCGCAAGGTGCGTGCGGCGGCTGCCGTTTTCGACCTCGGAGGAGGCACCTTCGACGCTTCCGTCGTCAAGATTGACGGACAGGAGTATACTGTGCTTGCTTCCTCCGGCATCGAGAGGCTTGGAGGAGATGATTTTGATGAAGCGCTTGCCTGCCTGTTCGCTGAACGCCTGAACGTGGTTTATGACGGTCTATCTCATTTCCAGCGTACACTGTTGCTGATGCACGCATGCCGTGAAAAGGAACGGTTGAGCCTTGGCACCGTACGGCACTTGACATTGGACCCCGAGGAGTTGGGTATGTCGGGGCCGCTTTGCAGAATTGCCACATCTGTGTATGAAAAGAAGCTTGCCGACCTTTTGGAGCCGGCCATCGACAAACTGGCGGAAGTTATAAAACAGGCGGGATATGATCCATCGGATACGGATGCTCCCGTTTTGGATGCAATTTACCTTGTTGGTGGTTCCTCAAGACTGCCGCTTGCCGCCAAAATGGTGACCCGGCGTTTCCCGGGAATCCGCGTTCTCACGACCGATAAGCCATTCTCGGCCACTGCAATGGGCGCGGCCATTCACGGGGCAGAGTCGGTTCGTGTAAGCGAAGTGTTTTCACGACATTTCGGCCTGATCCGGCTCGCGCAGCATGGTTCAAAGGAGATCTTTTCACAGGTCTTCGCAGCTGGCATCCGCCTTCCGGAGCGCAACGGACCTCCCGTATCCTGCTCCGCCACATATGTACCCCGTCATAATATCGGCCACCTCCGCTTTCTTGAATGCACATCCGTGGATAGCGATGGATATCCTTCTGCCGGCCAAAGACTCTGGTCAGAAATCTTCTTCCCGTACGACCCTGCAATTCCGGTCAATGCGCGAGTGACTCCGGCCAATATTGTAGCACGGGATGATCTGCACACCACAGTGGAGGAAACGTACAGCTGCGATTCGGACGGGATTATCACGGTGACCATTACCCGGCACATCGACGGCCAGTCCCGCACATTCGAGATCTTCCGACCGTAGCCATGTGGTTTGCCGCGATATCTAAGGTCGCCAAAGGAATTACTGATGCCACGACAAAGGATATTGGCTGCCGGAACCTGGTATACGCATGACGCGGCGTTACGCCCCTTCGAACCGATCGTCCGGCGCAGGATCCATAAGTACCAGGAAACCCGTACACGATTAACCGGCGGAAAGATAACGCTGGCCGATTTCGCCTCCGGACATGAATACTTTGGCGTCCACCGGGACAGGAATGAGTGGGTTATTCGCGAGTGGGCTCCGAACGCTACGGCGATCAGTCTTATCGGGCCATTCTCGGGCTGGAAAGTGAGCCCTGAATTCACGTTCTCCCAGCAGCCCAATGGCGTTTGGGAACTCCGGCTTTCTCCCGGCGCTCTCCAGCATGGAGATTTGTTTAAACTGTATGTCACGTGGCCGAGTGGATGCGGGGAACGGATTCCCGCATTTACGCGGAGAGTTGTACAGGATGAAGAGACAAAGATATTCTCGGCACAAGTGTGGGCCCCGCACCATCCATACGTCTGGCAGTGCCCCGGCTTCCGAAGGCCCGCGCACGCACCCCACATCTACGAGGCTCACATTGGAATGGCTCAGGAAGACCCCAGGATAGGTTCGTATCTGGAATTCAAGGAAAAGGTGCTCCCACGCGTAATCGACGCGGGATACAATACTCTCCAACTCATGGCCATACAGGAGCATCCGTACTATGGCTCATTTGGTTACCATGTGAGCAACTATTTTGCCGCATCATCCCGCTTCGGCACGCCCGAGGAACTCAAGGCTCTTATCGACTCGTGCCATTGCGCCGGAATTTCAGTGATAATGGATCTTGTCCATTCCCATTCCGTTAAAAACGAAGTCGAAGGGCTCAGCCGGCTTGATGGAACGTTGTACCAGTATTTCCATGAAGGGCCCCGCGGAAACCATGCTGCCTGGGATTCCCGCTGCTTTGATTATGGCAAAACCGAAGTCCTCCACTTCCTTCTCTCAAACTGCCGCTATTGGCTCGACGAGTTCCATTTCGACGGATTCAGGTTTGACGGTGTTACAAGCCTGCTCTATCTCGATCATGGGCTGGGCAAGCGATTCGAAAGCTATGACGACTATTTCAGCGAGAATGTGGATGAGGATGCCTTGGCCTACCTGTTTCTGGCCAACGAGGTTGTGCATAGCGTACGCCCCGACGCAGTCACGATCGCAGAGGATATGAGCGGGATGCCAGGACTTTCCGCGCCTGCTGTGGCGGAAGGGGTCGGATTCGATTACCGATTAGCCATGGGAATCCCCGATTACTGGATCAAACTGATCAAGGAAGTCCCGGATGAGCATTGGCACATGGGCAATCTTTTTTACGAGTTGACCAATCGACGCTGTGACGAAAAAACCATTTCTTATGCGGAGTCCCATGACCAGGCTCTAGTGGGTGACCAAACGCTTGTTTTCCGCCTCATTGAGCGCGACATGTATAACCATATGAACGTCTTCGCGTCCAACATCCGTGTGGATCGCGGAATTGCCCTGCACAAAATGATCCGACTGGTCACGCTGGTAACCGCAGGAAACGGCTACCTGAATTTCATGGGGAATGAATTCGGGCACCCGGAATGGATTGATTTCCCACGCGAAGGAAATAGCTGGAGCTATCACTACGCACGACGTCAATGGCACCTGCGGGACGACCGCAACCTTCGCTATTGGTTCCTTGCGGAATTCGACAAGGCAATGGTTAACCTTTCAACAAGTCACCAGATTCTGGATCATCCCGGCCCCAGGCTCCTTTGCGAGCACCTGAAGCACCAGATCCTCGCCGTAGAGCGGGCCGGCCTACTCTTTCTTTTTAATTTTAATCCAAGCACCTCGTTCCCTGACTTTGTAGTTCCTGCCCCGCCCGGGAAATACACGGTCTTCCTTGACAGCGACCGAACCACATATGGCGGGTTTGACCGCATCGCACCTGCTACCGAATTCTTCACAGTGTCACAAAGCACGACAGCAGGCACGGGAGGGCACAGCCTGAAGGTATATTTGCCTGCACGTACTGCTCTGGTGCTGGGCATAGGGAAACAAAAGCAAGCCGTTAGATCCAGCGACTACCGGGAACAATCAATAGCTAGAAAGGACAATGCATGAAACGATTGAAGGTGGGTCTGATCGGTCAAGGCCGAAGCGGCAAGGATATTCATGCTCGCACCTTGAGCCTTCTGCCGGAGAAATATGAGATTGCGGCTGTCGCGGATCTATTGGAGGATCGCCAACTCACGGCACGCCAGCATTTTGCTTGCAAGACCTTTAAGTCATTGGACCAGATGCTGTCCCATTGCCCAGATCTTGACCTGGTTGTCAACGCCTCACCTAGCCACCTGCATATCCCCTTGACCGAAAAAACGCTTAAGGCGGGTTATAACGTCCTCTGTGACAAACCATTCGGCCGTCGGTGGAAGGATGTCGATCGCCTCGCAGCGCTTGCGCGTGAGCAACACAAGACACTTGCAGTCTTCCAGCAATCCAGATTCGCCCCGTATTTCCAGCAAGTCAAAGCTGTCGTCGATTCAGGTGTCCTCGGGCGAATCATCATGGTCAAGATATCGTTCAACAGTTACGCCCGACGATGGGACTGGCAAACCCTGCGATGCTTTGATGGCGGGAATCTCCTAAATACAGGCCCCCACCCCTTGGATCAGGCCCTACACTTTATCGGTCGGGATGCCGTGCCGGAAGTAACGGCGATTATGGATCGGGTGAATACTTTCGGCGATGCTGAAGATCATGTGAAATTGATCTTGAGACGGGAAGGTCACCCAACCATCGACTTGGAAGTCTCCTCGTGCTGTGCTTACAACCCTTATGTGTATGTGGTGTATGGAAGTCGCGGCAGTCTTGCAGGAACCATGAACCATATCGAATGGAAGTATTTCCGGGAATCCGAGGCACCCCATCAGACTCTCATCCGCGAACCGATGCCCAATCTAGCGTATTGTTCGGAACAACTGCCTTTCCATGAAGAAAAGTGGGATGCACCTTCAGAGGCTGCCTCCAATCTCTTTGACTATATGGCATGCGCATACTACAAGAACCTGTACGACAACCTTACTACAGGCGCTCCTCTGGAGGTCACACTGGCTCAAGTCCGCCAGCAAATCGCCGTAATTCAAGAAGCGCATCGGCAAAACAAGAGTTACACGCGAAAGGTAGCCAGCAGGAATCATGGGTGATGCGACAATCGGGCAGTCTCTCTTTTGTCTTGCATAACCTGTTCTGATTGTGTCAAATGCGCTTCTTATAAAAGAAGCAGGAAAGAACCATGCGTTGGTCACAAACCCTTGTAACAACTCTGCGTGAAGCCCCGCAGGATGCGGAAATCGCCAGTCACAAATTGATGATGCGGGCGGGTCTGATTATGAAGCTGGGGGGCGGGCTGTATACATTTCTGCCACTCGGCCTTCGTGCTCTGCGAAAAGTTGAGAAGATCGTTCGGGAGGAAATGGATCATGCAGGCGCCGTTGAAGTTCTGATGCCTGCCCTGCAGCCTCGTGAGATCTGGGAACAGTCCGGACGGTACAGTGTCCTCCGGGATGCAATGTTCAAGATTCGAGACCGCCAGGATCGGGAAATGGTGCTGGGGCCCACCCACGAGGAGGTTATCACGGACCTAGCTGCCCGCCAGATCAACTCCTATCGCCAGTTACCGAAGACCTTTTACCAGATTCAAACGAAGTTTCGTGACGAAATCCGGCCCCGTTTCGGCCTGATGCGCGCCAAGGAATTCAGCATGAAGGATGCTTACAGCTTCGATGTCAGCTGGGAAGCTGCCGATCAAAGTTACCAGGCAATGTACGATGCATATGTCCGTATTTTCAAGCGCTGCGGCTTGAAAACAAAGGTCGTGGAAGCCGACACCGGCGCCATGGGTGGCAACTTCTCGCATGAGTTCATGGTCCTGGCTGATTCAGGCGAGGATGGGCTAGTGGAATGCCAGTCTTGCACCTATGCGGCGAACCTCGAGCGTGCCGAACGTGCTCTTCCCCAAACGGCGCCGGAAACCACGGAGCGTCTACCTCGCAGTGTTGCCACGCCGGATAAACGAACCATTGAAGAAGTATCGGCGTTCCTGAAAGTCGAATGCTCTGATCTTGTCAAAACCCTTGTTTACCTTGCAAATGGCGAACCGATTGCCGTCTTGGTGCCTGGAAATCGCGAACTCAACGAACACAAGCTGGCTAGGGCGCTGGGTGGGGTTTCCCTCCAAATGGCAGACGATGATACGATTCGACGTGTGACCGGATCCCCTGTTGGCTTTGCGGGCCCGGTAGGATTAACAATCCCTGTGTATGCGGATGCCGAACTCAAGACTTCCCGTGTTTGCGCAACCGGCGCCAATGCACCCGATACCCATTTGATGGATGTCGTCCTTCAACGAGATGCATGCATCTCAGAGTATTACGACCTTGTGATTGCACACGAGGGTGACCTCTGCCCTCGTTGCCGCGCACCGATGCGTGAAAAACGCGGGATCGAGGTCGGTCACGTCTTCAAACTGGGGACCAAATACAGCAAGGCTTTTAATGCCTCGTACCTGGATGCGGACGGTAACCGCCAGATCTCGGTGATGGGCTGCTATGGGATCGGCGTCACCCGCACTCTCCAAGCCATTATCGAGCAATCGCACGACGAAAATGGCATCATCTGGCCGCTTTCTGTGGCTCCATTCCAAGTGAACCTAGTTGTCCCCAACGTCCAGCACGCGCCAAGCCTGCAGGCCGCCGA
Source organism: uncultured bacterium (assembly GCA_903908715.1). Taxonomy (GTDB): domain Bacteria; phylum Verrucomicrobiota; class Kiritimatiellia; order CAIKKV01; family CAITUY01; genus CAIVSY01. Next base: position 31,030 of record CAIVSY010000082.1, on the reverse strand, counting down.
AAGTCTACAAACCGAGCTGGAATCTCAAGGCATCGAGGTTCTCTTTGATGACCGCGATGAACGTCCTGGAGTTAAGTTCAAGGATTCGGATCTTCTGGGGATACCGATTCGGGCAGTCGTTAGCGAAAGGTCGCTTGCCGACGGCTGTGTTGAAGTCAAATTGCGCACCGAGGCCGGGAAATCCATGATACCGGTCGCCAGCGTATCTTCCCGCTTGTTGTCTATTATCGAAGGAGCAAAATGAACATGACTAAGAGAGATCTGGTGATTCGCATTGCCCGGGAAACGGAACTGAACCAGCAGGATGTCGCCAATGTCCTGCAGAAATCATTGGATTACATCGTGGAGGCGCTTACACAAGGCAAGACCATCGAGTTCCGTGATTTCGGAGTGTTTGAAATCAAGGTTCGCAAGCCTAGGGTGGGCCGCAATCCGAAGCAACCGGAGAACACGGTGATCATTCCGGAACGCCGTGTCGTGAAGTTCAAGCCGGGCAAGCAGATGAAGGCGCTCGTCACCAAGCCCTGATCCATGAGCGACTTATCCTTCGCACCGCCCCGCGGCATGCGGGACTTCTACCCGGAGCAAATGGCCGTGCGCAACGCCATCTTCTCGGCGTGGAAGCAGTCCGCCATCCGATTCGGGTTTGAGCCTTACGACTCCTGTGTGGTGGAGAATCTGGACTTGCTGAAACGCAAGGGCGGCGAGGAAATCACTGCCCAGTTGTACACCTTTAAGGACAAGAGCGACCGGGACCTTTCCCTTCGTGCCGAAATGACCCCCACCCTTGCACGTATGATTGTCGCAAAGGAGAACGAATGGGTCTTTCCGCTGAAGTGGTTCACCATTGCCCAGTGTTTTCGATACGAACGCATGTCCCGCGGACGCAAGCGCGAACATTACCAATGGAACCTGGACATCGTCGGGGAGACCTCAGTTGCGGCCGAGGCGGAGGTGGTGGCAACCGCCCTGCACGCCTTGGAAACAATGGGACTCGGCGCCGGCGACATATGCGTGCATGTCAGTAGCCGGGCCGTGCTGTCGGACCTGATGGCACACCTGGGCATACCGCGCGAGCACCACGCCGCAACCTTTCTTGCTTTGGATAAGCGTGGCAAGGTCCCTGACTCGGAGATCGCATCTCTTCTTGGGGAAAGCGGACTTGAGGCTGCGCATATCGAGTCCGCGTTCAAGGTCCTTGGGATCACAAGCCTGGAGGATGTTATTGCCCTTCTTGGGCCTTCTTGCTCATCCACAGAACAGCTCCAGATGTTTTTCAACCTGATGGGATCTTACGGCCTTTCCGATCAACTTAAGTTTGATGTAGCCGTTATCCGCGGGCTTGGCTACTACACCGGAATCGTCTTTGAGGCGTTTGATACATCCAGGACATTCCGAGCTGTATTTGGCGGTGGACGTTATGACAACCTACTGGCTGATCTTGGCGGAAAACCCTGCACCGCTGTTGGGCTTGGATTCGGTGATGTCGTTGTAGCAGAGCTGCTTGCCGATCGCGGAAAACTGCCGCATCCAGCCGAGTACAAGGATCTGGCTGTCTCCTTCATGGAGGAGACTCAACGAGGCGCAGCTCTTGCTACCGCTCAGTCCCTGCGCAGAAACGGACAGTCTGTAGACCTTTCTCTGCACCCGGAGAAGCCGAAGCACTTCTTTAGCAGGGTTGGGAAAGCAGGATTCCGCCGGGCCATCTATATCGGACCGGATGATGTCGCCCGCGGAGCCGCCCGCATCAAGGATCTTATAAACCGCTCTGAAGCAGAATTCCTGCTCCCGCAATGATCGGCATGAAGATCGAACGCATCGTAGTCGGCGCTTTCGAGGTCAACTGCTACTTGCTTTTCGGTCCTGAAGGCAAAGCTGTCGTTATTGATCCGGGAGACGATGCGGATGCGATCCTGAATTGCTTGGAAAAGAATCAAGCCAGCGTGGAATCGTATTGCATAACGCACGGGCATACGGACCACCTGTCTGCGCTTTCACAGTTATCCACCTCCTTCCCTGCCGCCACCTATATGCACCCCCGGGATGCCTCTTGGGCGTTCACTCCTTCCAACGCCATGCCGCCATACTACAAAATACCCGGCAGACTGCAGGCCCCGGTTATCCCATTGTCTGACGGGCAGATCCTGTCGCTGGCTGGATTTGAATGCCGGATCATCGCAACTCCCGGGCACTCTGCAGGAAGTGTATGCTTCCACATTGAATCGGCGAAGATACTCTTCACAGGCGACACCCTTTTTGCCGGATCAGTAGGTCGAACAGACCTTCCGGGAGGAAACGAAGAATTGCTGTTCGCTTCACTCGGAAAACTTATTGCCCTGCCAGAGGAAACCATCGTCCTTCCCGGGCACGGGCCCCGCTCCACCATTGCGCAGGAGAAAATGTCAAACCCGTATCTACGGTAATTCAACGCGCGAAGTGTTCTTCAATTCAAGGGCGTGGCAACTGTCTCTGCCGGGAAACTTCGTAAAAGAAAATGCCGGCCGCTACCGCCGCATTCAATGAGCCTATAGTACCTTTCTGCGGAATCCGCAGCGTACAATCACAGCGCTCGAGCAACCCTCGGGAAATGCCCTTCCCCTCATTTCCGACAACGATGGAGAACGAGCGGTCAAAAGCATATTCAGGCAGCAGATGAGTGGCCTTCTCACTCGCAGCCACTACCGCTACTCCGCGCCGTCGCAGGTCATCCACTGTTCTGTCCAGGGACTGCGACCGTGCTATTGGCACACGGTTGACGGCACCGACGGAACTTCTCGCGACCATGCTGGTCACCCCCACTTGTCCTGCGGTGGGAATAATCAGCGCTTGAGCGCCAAATACTTCGGCCGAACGGATGATCGCGCCAAAGTTGTATGGATCCTGTATTCCATCCAGAATCACGCTGAAAGACGGATCCACAAGCGAATCCAGGACTTGCCGCTCATCGGCGTAGGGAAATTCAGTCATGCGGGCCAGAAAACCTTGATGCTCTGATGTATGGCACAATCCTCTCAATAATTCAGCCGGCTCCACATGAGCAGGAACTCCTTGCGCATGCGCCAGCCTCAGCCCCTCATCCAGCTGCTCTTTCTCCAGGCTTTCAGCCAGGAACAGGTCCAAAATCTCCCAACGGCCCGCAGACAAGGTCTCGATTACAACATTCCGCCCCCATAGCCAGCACTTCTGATGGCTGCCCAATAATCGCCTTTTACCCTTTCCACGGCCGTGACGTTCCATCGCAGCACCTATTCCCGCGTGACACCAGGCGCTCGGGGGGCAGTTGGCTCGACAAGCGGCAGATTTTGCGCAAAGAAACCGCGAGCTGCTTCCGCCACGTCGTCGGTAATGTCCGTCTTGTTCCGGTAGTACAGGACACTGGGCCCTGCATAGATCACCAGGTCCAAGCGCCTCTTCTGGGCAACCTTGACGATGAACGGCTGCACCCTCCGTCGAAATGTCGCCACGGCATTTGCATCAAACGCCTGCACCTGCGCCTGCATGGGGCCGACCGTCTGCTGCAACTGATCGGTTGCGCTCTTGATCTGGGACTCGATCTTATCCTTCTCGACACTTGTCTTCGCATCCGCAAGTTTGCTGCGCAAGTTCTTCACACGTACATTGTACGCATCCAGCAACGCAGTTCCCCGTTTGAAAGCATCCATGTCCTGTCGCGCCTTTTCAAGCTTTTGTGCAGTTCCAAGCGCCTTGAACAATTGATCCCCATCCACAACTGCTACCCTGTGCGGATTCATGAAGAATACGCTGCCGGCAAGCAATACCAGCAGAACCAGCACATAAACGCCTTCAAACCACCGTATCCGCCGTCCGTCATTCTGTTCCATGATGTCTTCCCTTCCCTGTAAGTATTAACAAGAGCACCGCTCCCTGTTCCCAGTTATGAACCATTCTTTACTTAACGCCATGAACGGCAACCTTCACAACGACCTTAACCACAGGCCCTGCAGCACCTGAAGAAAGGCATGGCATATGCGCATCCTGGGGATAAAGGACCAGGAACGTACCAGCCCGGGCATTTATATATTCCCCGCTCCCGCCGAGGAAAAGTATATCCTTGGCCGCATCATAAGGTGATAGAATAGCAAGATTATGCAGCGGAGCATAGCCGATCCGCTCCGTTCCCGCGGCAATGAACTGTACGTCGACGTAACGTCGGTGCGCCTCCCATAGGCCCTGTTCAATTGGTTTGGTTTGATATCGCTGAACCGTCGCATAGATGTCGTCGCCCCGGACCTCATACCGTCCATCCGGCATGCTCGAGAATTCCGTAGCGGAAATGTAATCCAGGGCGCAGGCAATGTCAGCCCCAAGCCCCTGATACCATCCCCGATTCCCTATCAAATCCACAATCATTTACTCCACTCCAGACAGTAAGAGAAATCAATGCCTCCCCTTCAGCATTGCGTATCCTCACACAAGGCACACGGACAGGCAAGCGTTTAGCATCGAGAGGGAAAGCATCGAGAGGGAATCTCTTGAACTTTGGGCGCGCGTAACGCTATTCTTCCTCCTCGACAGAGTCCTGCCTTGGATACGTGGTATGGACCGGGAGGAAGAATGGCTTAAGAGGCGTTCGCAAACACGCCGGTTCAGTGGAGATCTTCTTATGCTTGCACAAAAGCGATATGCAGTCGTCGGAACAGGTGGACGATCCAGTATGTTTATCATGGCTCTTGCTTCCGACTTCAAGGATGCCGGAAAACTTGCAGCATTCTGTGATGTCAACCAGTCCAGGATGGACTTCTACAACAAGATGCTTGCAACGGATCATGGAATGGCTCCAATCCCGACTTATAGGGCGGATCAGTTTGACCGCATGATCGCGGAACAGAAACCGGACACTGTCATCGTAACCAGCATAGACCGGACACACCATGAGTACATCTGCAGGTCTATGAAGCTAGGTTGTGACGTCATCACCGAAAAACCGATGACCGTTGATGCCGCAAAGTGCCGGGAAATCCTGGACACTGTGCAGGCAACCGGGAAAAAGCTCACCGTAACCTTCAATTACCGGTATGCCCCGCGTAACACAAAGGTCAAGGAAGTACTGCATAGCGGAATTCTTGGCGATGTCCTGAGTGTCCACTTCGAGTGGCTGCTCGACACGTCCCATGGGGCCGACTACTTCCGGCGCTGGCATCGGGACAAAAGGAACAGCGGCGGATTAATGGTGCACAAGGCGACACATCATTTCGACCTTGTCAACTGGTGGCTGGACACGGTTCCCGAAACGGTATTTGCCATGGGAGACCTTCGCTTCTACGGGAAGGCAAACGCGGAAAGCCGGGGAGTGACCCAGTTCTATCAGCGCGTGCGCGGTTCCACAGCAGCCGCATCAGACCCCTTTGCCCTTAAAGTGACTGAAACCGACAAATGGATGCATGGACTCTACTATAACGCCGAGCACGAGGATGGCTACTTCCGGGACCAGAGCGTCTTCGGCGACGGGATCTCCATCGAGGATACCATGAGCGTAATGGTCCGCTACCGCAACAGGACCCAAATGACATACTCCCTCAACGCCTATTGCCCCTGGGAAGGCTACCGGGTGTGCTTCAACGGCACCAAAGGCCGGCTCGAATTCAACGTGGTCGAAAGCTCCTACGTGAGCGGGACCGCCACGGACTTCAACCTGCCCGGCATGCGCGAACTCGAGGGCCGTAAAGAAACCATGATTCCGGAAATCATGTTCCAACCCCTCTGGGGAAAACCCTGTGTCATCGAGTACGACAAGGGCGACCTCGGTGGACATGGAGGCGGGGATGTCCGTCTCTTGAACGACCTCTTCCGCGGGGTCAAGGACAATAGCCTCGGCCATGCCGCCGGGTACCGGGATGGCGCTTACTCCATCCTGACGGGAATCGCGGCGAATGAGTCCTTTAAGACCGGGCTTCCGGTCCGGATCAAAGACCTTGTGACTGTCGACTGAGTTTCCGGACTGGCCGGAATCATCCAAACAAACAGTCCAGCGGCATGGGCCCTCCTATCTCCAACGCTTGCGACATGCGCATGTTCCTGACCCGCCCGGATTGGCGACCGGCGCTGGAGTTCCTCGGATTCGACCAGAAAGCATCCATTGAGGCCATGGCGGCTGCCTTGGAAATCTCTCAGTCGCCCACAATGCTCGAGCGGCTCGCAATCCTGCACACAGACCTGCACACGCAGTCGTTTACACCGGGATACTGGAAGAACGCGGCTTCATCGGCTCCCCTCCCGGAACGCTATCTCCACTTGTTCCCCCTTCTGCTACGCATGAACTGGCTAAAGGATCGCTATGCCGAACGCGGCATCCCTGAGCCAGTTCTGAAGGAAACCCTTTCAGACGTATGGCGCTGGATGCAGGCCTTTCGGGAGAGGAATGGCGTGACGGCTGTCGCGGAGCCCGGCTGGCTTCGCCTTCATTTCTCCGCCCGCGTGTTTTCGCTCGGCCGCCTTCAATTCGAGCCAACCGTTCTCAACGATCCGATCGAGGTCTGGCGTCACCAGTCCGGTGTCAGCGCCATTCTGGTCAGTTCCGGACTGATTGCCGACAACGGTTTCTTTGCCGACAGCGAAGGGTGCAGCGGTATGCCGGCACGGAGTATCCGCATTGAACAGGATGCGTTCGGAATACGCGGCTACCCGGTCTTGCCCTCAGGACGCGTTAGTCCCGTCGCCGTGCTTCTGAAACCGGACGCATGGAATCGCGTATTGGGCCCCGGTGACCCGGTCGCAGGTGTTCACATCCCCGCCGGGAGCGCCCTGGACCCCTCCAGCTGTACCGCCTCCTTCGAAGCAGCTTCATCGTTCTTTCCACGGCATTTCCCCGAGATACCGGTACGAGCCGCTATATGCCACAGCTGGCTGTGCAGTCCCGACCTGGCTTCGCTTCTGCCTGCGGATGCCAACATTGTCCGCTTCCAGAGCCGGTTCCACCTATATCCCATTCCGGGCGCCAACGCAGACCAGACCTACGAACGGGTATTCCCGATACACCGCCGCACCCTCGTTCAGGAGGAAATCCGCTCCTCCTTGCAGAAGGCGCTTGCCTCGTACATCGGGCGCGGCGGCATCCCGCTTCTCGGCGGCGGTATCATTACGGGAACGCCACAGGAATGGCGTTCCACACCCCTCCCATCCGCCCTATCAGATTTCCCGGACTGCCGTCTGGCAGGTTGATCCCGTCACCGGTTGTTCAGGCCCTACTTCAGGAACAGTTCCACAACCGGAACCGTTACCGCCGGCTGCGTCTGCGGCAGGGTAAGAGACAGCGTGTCCTTGCTCGCGCCAATCTGCCCCCCATGCCATTCGTCCATTCCAAGGCTAACCTCGCTGGCATCATGCAGCAGTTGCGCGTATTCAACCTTGCCGGCAAACCCATCCAGATGGAGATGCTTGTATGGCCAAGCCAAGATGTGGACATACATGCGCTTCTTCTCCGGGTTATACGTCAAACGGCAATCCTGAGGCGTCTTGAATCCCTCCGGGGCCTGCGTACACCCATAGATCGACCGGCTGTGCCGTTTCATCCACTCGCCGATCCCGTTCAAACGGTCAAGAGCCCTGGCATCAAACTCTCCACGCCCTGTCGGCCCGACATTCAGCAGCAGATTGCCGCCCTTGCTCACACAGTCAATCAGCGTGCGGATCAATTCATCTGTACCACGCCAACTCATCTCATCCCGGTGATACCCCCAAGACCCGCTGAACGTCTGGCAAGCCTCCCACACTACGGGTTTCCCATTAACCATCGGCCAGCTGCGGGGCTGAGCCTGCTCGGGCGTCTTCACATCCCACGCCGACGCCACATCCGGAAGATCAAGCCGATCATCCAGAATCACGTCCGGCTGCAGCGTCCGGATCATCTTGAGCAGTTCAAGGCTCTTCCAATCCTTATTCCCCTTCCCGCTGCCATCCTCTTTGGGATACGAGAAGTCAAACCACAGGACATCGATCTTGCCGAATTGCGTCAGAAGTTCCCGCACCTGTTTGTGCAGGTAGTCTGCATATTTGGCCTGATCACGGCCCTTGTTCATCTCCGCCCGGTTAGAGGCATTGCGATACGGCCCGATGTGCGGGTCAATGATGTACTGGGGATGATGCCAATCGATCAGCGAATGATACAGGCCAACGCGCAGTTCCTCCGCCCTGAAGGCATCCACCATCGGACGCAGGAGATCCCTGCCGGCAGGCGCATTGGTGGCCTTGTAATCCGTCCACTTGGAATCCCACAGGCAAAACCCTTCATGGTGCTTTGTCGTGATGACAAAATACTTCATGCCCGCGTTGGCCGCGGCCTTGGCCCAGACCTCAGGATTATAGAGGTCAGGATCAAAGCGCCGGAAGTACCGCTCATACTGCTCATCCGTCATCTGTTCATTATGCCTGACCCACTCATGGCGGGCCGGAAGGGAATACAAACCCCAGTGAATGAACATCCCGAAACGATCCCGCACAAACCAGCTTGTATCTCCACGACGCGACAATGGATCCGCAGACACCGACTTCTTCTTGCCAGCCATATAAATCTACTCCTTTTCTTCCAGTGTTAAGACTGAATATCACAACCCAAGAGGCCGCACTTCTCCATGCAGCAGGGCATGCTCACCGGGCATTACCCCTTCACACCACCCAACTGGATCCCTTTCACCAGTTGCTTCTGTAACAGCACAAACACGATCAGCATGGGCACCACAGCCATGGTCACCGCCGCCATCAGGAGCGACGTCTCCTGCCCTTGTTCGGAGTCAAAGAACAGCAATCCGATGGGCAGTGTGTACCGTGCGGTCGTCTTCAGCATGACAAGCGGCCAGAAGAAGCTCTGATAGGTTCCCATAAAGGTCAGGATACCAAGCGTCACCATCCCCGGCCTGGCGAGCGGCATTACGACCTCCCAGAATACCTGCCACTTGCTCGCTCCGTCGATCTCCGCCGCCTCGTCAAGCGAACGGGGGATCGTCAGCATGAACTGGCGGAGCATGAAGGTTCCAAAGGCCGAAAAGGCGGCTGGAATGATCAAACCGAGATATGAATTGACCAATCCCATCTGAATCATGATCTGATAGGAAGGGATCATCATGACAAGTCCGGGCAGCATCGTGGTGCCCAGATACATCAGGAAAAGACGATTCCTGCCGGGCCACTCGAGACGCGAGAAACTGAACGCAGCCATGGCGCTGGTCAGCACCGTCAGCACAGTGACCCACGCCGACACAAGGATGCTGTTCCAATACCAGCGTCCGAACTGCATGCTGGGCAGGTCGAACACACGGCTGTAGTTCGACCATTGGAAGTCGATGGGCCACCAGTTGTCCAATCCCACTTCACGCAAGGGCTTGAAACTGGTCAGGACCATCCAAAGGAAGGGCAGCGACAGTGTAAAACTCAGGGCCGCCAGCAACCAGTGGTAGAGATTGAGCCGGAAGAGGTTCACGGCAAACCCCTGCTTCCCTGCCCCTTGAACAGATTGGTTGTGTTTAGTCTTCGGCATACTGATTCCCAAACTTCCAGTTGATCAACGTTGCTATCAGCACCATCACGAAAAGCGCCCACGATGCCGCCGAAGCATATCCCAGACGCCCCGTCTGGAAACCTTCGGCGTAAATGAAATAACTCAATGTGGTTGTGGATCCCGCTGGTCCGCCCTGGGTCATTGTGCGCGCGGTCTCAAACCCGCCCTGCAATCCGCCGATGACAGACATCACAAAAATAAAGAACGTGATCGGGGCCAACTGCGGCCATGTAATGTGCCAGAATCTCTGGCGGGAGGAAGCGCCGTCAATGTCGGCTGCCTCATACAATTCCGGCGAGATATTGGAAAGCCCGGAAAGGTACAACAGCATGTTCCCGGAGCCAATCGCACTCCACAGGCCCATCAGCATGATGGCCGGCTTCGCCCAGTGATACGCGCCGAGCCAGTTCGGCGGTTCGAGCCCGCTCCTGCATAGCGCGGGCAGCGCAGTGAACACATTCGAAAGCCCCAGGAAAGCACAGGAAAGGGCAGCTGCAACCGCAGCGCTGATCACGGTAATCGAAATGCCATAGTCCAGGCGGCATGCATACGGCCTGCCGCGCAGGAGCGTCACAGCCGCAAACACCGCGAACAGAATTCCGGGACCCAGTACAATCCAACCGGACAAGGCCGACGGCGTCCAGGGTAATGCGACAATCAGTGGAATCACAAGGAACAGACCCGCGACACCCACAGAAACCGCGCCCGCTTCGCCCTCCTTCCAATCATGAAGAATCCGCCACCCCCGGTGGATCACAAGCAGGATCGCCAGCCCCGCGCAGACAAGGCTCCCTGCCTCGGTTACCGCGGGCGGGATAGCATTGACCAGGCGTTGCAGCCAGTCAAGAAACGGCACAATGGCCCTGTTAACAGGACCCATCGTCGGATTGTACAGCTTCTTCCACAGGATAAAGATCGCTACACCTGAACAGAAGCTGGGCGAGAAGAAAATCGACCGGTAGACGGTCGTCCCCCCCGCGCTCCCGCCAATCAGGATCGTGGCCAACAACACCAGCAGACACAGCGTGGTGGCAGTGGAAGCCATTCCGAGGGCGAACAAGACAAGCACGGAGCCGGTAAAGGCCGCCGTACTGATCATCCAAGTCCATATCCGAGCCCCCGGACCCTGCAGTTCCTTGTTCAAAAGGAGCGCAGCCCCCAGACTGCCCGCAATTCCGAGCGGCATCCCAAGCATGAAAAACAGCGTGTTGCCAAAGTACTGTACAAAGTCCCGCTCCGCAAACAAACGGCGGAAATTATCCAAGCCTACAAACCTGACCGCCTCATCCGTGAACATGTTGTGCCGCAGGATATCCCAGTTGGTAAACACCATGGCAAAGCTGATCACCAGCGGCACCAGCGTAAAGACAAGGAAGCCGATGAGGTTCGGCGCCAGGAAGCCCAACCCACAGAACAGTTGTCGTACCGTCTTAGCGCGCATCGTCCCTCTCCCCATTTCCAATTGCCGTCAGCTGCGAGGCAACCTCTGCCGACTTCTCGAACCAGCCGTTCTTCTCGTACATCCACTGATGATAGGGATTCGTGACCCATGCACGGGGCACCGGACGCCCCTCCTTGCGGTAGGCATCGATACGCGCCTGCACAGCGCAAGCCTCATCATGCTTCTCCTTCAATCCGGGATTGTCCGCAAGGTTCTCTGCCAGTTTCCGATTGATCCGCTCTTCCACCTCATGAGCCCCCGCCTCCGGTGTCAGCCGGTCGGCATCAACCGCGCCCGAAACCGTCCACTCGCATTGCATCACTTGGTTGTACTGCAGGAACGGGCTGAAAGTCGGGGAGATGGAATGCTGGATGGCATCCTCGGCAAGCACTTCGTGGCACCCCCACTCATTGGGATAGTCCTTGGGCCGCAGGTATTCGTCCGTCTTTGTGTATCTCGGGATCGGCGGCAGTCCGTCCCCGTCCCGCACAATCTGCATGCTGTAGTCCTCACTCGCATAGAACGCCAGGAATAGCTTGGCAAGATCCAGATTCCTGCTCCCCCGGTAGACCGTTGCCTCCCCGCTGAAAAAGATGTTGCAGGGGATGCCGCCATGCGGCCCCTCGACCACTGCCAGCTGCATCGGTTTCTCAAATGAACGGAACTGGAACAACTGAAAACGGCCGGACATGATCATTCCAAACCTGCCATCGAGAAAGAGTTGCCCGTCCCCGCCGCGCAACCCACCCTCCGTCGCGAAACCTGCCCGCTCGACACTTGTGGGAAACAAGTGATCCACATCCTTCCACTTCTTCATCAGTGCATAGGTCCTCGCCGTGCGCGGATCGTTCAGGACACAACGGGTCATCGTTTCATTGAATACATCGAGCCCGAATGTCCTGCGAAGAGCGAAGTCGCTGATCCAATTGGCAAAGAATACCGTGCGACGGCCGCCGGAAGGATTCACCGCCGCCATAAAGTCCTTCCCGCGCCGTTCGAATTCTTCGATATCCCAGCGAACAGGCGGCAACGGCTGGTTGTACTTCGCAAAGGTCTCCTTGTTGACCCACAGCATCATTGTGCATGGATTTCGCGGGAAGGAGTACTGGCGCCCCTCGTACATCATGGATGCCGCCATGCCCTGATACGTCACATCCGGCCCAAACCCCATCCGCTGGGCATCGTCCGTGACATCAGCCACAAGCCCCCCGCTTGCCATGAACTGCACATTTCCGTCGCCATACACCTCCATGACGTCCGAGGCAATCCCCGACACGCTCTGGATGATCTTCTTGCTCATGTCGTTGCTGGAAGCGTCCAGCCGCATCTCGGTCCTGGGCACCCGAATCGTCAACGGCAGTGACGCAAGCGGCAACGTGCCGTCGAGCACCGCCGCCCCATGCTCGTTCCCCTCCCGGATCGCTGTGGCAATGACCGGCGACCACTTCCGCTTCCGGAAAGCCTCCAACTCCGCTGCGTTTGCGATTCGATGCTCCGTGCAATGCCCGTTCTTGATCTGCCAGAGCTCAAACAGCCGGATATGCTCAGCCCGGACCGGCGCCGGATCTATGACCCAGTAGATGATCGGAACCTCGGCATGCATTTCCGGCTCCGACAAGCGAGTACCCGCAAGCGCGATCCCCAATACGATAAGTATCGTGATAAATAATAACTTCACTCACATACCTCGCTCGCCAACAACATCACAACAATCAGATCCAGAAACCTGAATGGGAAGACTCGTTCACCTATCCGGCCGAAGCAGGATCGTTTGAGTATGTTGCACTGTTTCAGTCATGTCAACCAATCTCCCAACGGGAACCCTCTACAAACCCGCACCACAATCACCGGAAAAGGAGACTGCAAGCGCCCCCTCATGAATCACATGGCCCCACCGATTCCACAGCTGGCCGGCAGTCAACAGTTCCTCCCCCAATTGGCGGGGCCCCTGTCAGCCGCGGACTCTCCTCCGCCAAGTCCTCGAACCACCCGTTCTTCTCATAGAGCCACTGATGATAGGGATTCGTAACCCATGGACGGGGTACCGGGCGCCCCTCCCTGCGGTAGGCATCAATACGCGCCTGCACAGCGCACACTTTATCGTATTTCTGCTTCAGGGCAGGATTATCCGCAAGATTGGCCGCCATCTTCCGGTTGATCCGGTCCTCCACCTCACGTGCGCCCTCCTCCGGGGTCATGCGGTCGGCATCGACCGCGCTGGAGACCGTCCACTCGCATTGCATCACTTGATTGTACTGCAGGAACGGGCTGAAACTGGGCGAAATGGCACAATGGATGGCATCCGCGGCAAACACCTCATGACACCCCCATTCGTTGGGGTACTCCTTCGGGCGCAGGTACTCTTCGGTCATCGTGTATTTCGGAATCGGCGGCAACCCGTCCCCGTCCCGCACAATCTGCATGCTGTAGTCCTCACTCGCATAGAACGCCAGAAACAACGTGGCCAGATCAAGCTTCTTGCTCCCGCGATAGACGGTTGCCTCGCCACTTCCAATGATGTTGCAGGGAATGCCGCCGTTCGGAGCCTCAACCACCGCCAGTTGCATCGGCTGCTCGAATAAGCGGAACTGCATCAATTGATAGCGCCCGGACATCATCATCCCGAACCTTCCGTCCAGGAAGAGCTGGCCATCCCCGCCGCGCATCCCCCCCTCCGTCGCGAAACCGGCCCGCTCGACACTTGTGGGGAACAAGTGATCCACATCCTTCCACTTCTTCATCAGCGCATAGGTCCGCGCCGTGCGCGGATCGTTCAGGATACAACGTGTCATGGTTTCATTGAACACATCCAGCCCGAATGTGCGACGGAGCATGAAAGGAGAGGTGAAATTGGCAAAGAACACGGTCCGTCGGCCGCCGGGCGGATTAGCCGCCGCCATGAATGCCTTTCCACGCTGTTCGAACTCCTCGATACCCCAGCGAACAGGCGGCAGTGGCTGCCTATACCTCGCAAAGGTCTCCTTGTTGACCCACAGCATCCATGTACCCGGATTCCGAGGGAAAGAGTACTGGCGCCCCTCGTACATCATCGATGCCGCCATGCCGGGATACGTCACATCGGGGCCGCAGCCGAGCCGGCGGGCCTCCTCCGTGACATCGGCCACAAGCCCACCGCTGGCCATGAATTGCACATTCCCGTCGCTATAAACCTCCATGACGTCCGAGGCTATCCCCGAAACACTCTGGATGATCTTCTTGCTCATGTCGTTGCTGGAAGCGTCCAGGCTCATCTCGGTCTTGGGTACCCGGATCGTCAACGGCAGCGACGCGAGCGGCAGCTTGCCGTCCAGCACCGCCGCCCCATGCTCGTTCCCCTCCCGGATCGCGGTGGCGATGACCGGCGACCACTTCCGTTTCCGGAAAGCCTCCAGCTCCGCCGCACTCGTGATCCGGTGCTCCGTGCAATGCCCGCTCTTGATCTGCCAGAGCTCGAATAGCCGGATATGCTCAGCCCGGACCGGCGCCGGATCTATGACCCAGTAGATGATCGGAACCTCGGCATGCATTTCCGGCTCCGACAAGCGAGTGACCGCAAGCGCGATCCCCAATACGATCAGCAGTGTGGCAAACAAAACTTTCATGCAGCATTCCTGTCGCGTTTGGCTAAACGATCAGCTTTCATCCGGCACCGCACCGAACCGCGAGGCCACCCAGGCACCGCGGCGATTCCCGGCCTGCGCCGCTGTAACCGCGCCTTCTCCCTTGAGCCATTCGGCGAGAAAAGCGGCAGAAAAAGCATCCCCCGCCCCAACTGCGTCGGCAACCTGGACGGGGATACCCGGACATTCCACCGGGTCACTCCCGCGTTGGCAGACCGTGCAACCATTCCCGCCGCATGTCACAACCACCGCCAGAATGCCCGGAAACGCACTCAGCGCAGCATGACAGAACCCCCCAGGCGTCGATCGGCATCCGAAAAGCAGTTGTCCCAGCGTCCTGGCCTCCTCATCATTGACTTTGACCAGGGTTGCGATTTCCAGACCGGATGCAACCGTGTCCCGATCCCAGAACTTCTGCCGCAGGTTGACATCATAAAAGCGGATGGCTTCCGGCAAGGCCCGGACAACCATGCGAAACGTTTCGCGGGACACCTCACCTCGCTGCGCCAGGCTGCCGAAACAGATGGCGCGGGGTCGTGCGGCAACCAATTCAAGCAGCGCATCCCGGGATAGGCGTATGAAGTCCCATGCCACTCCCTCGTGGATCACATAGGAAGGCTGACCGCCTGTAAGGGATACCGTCACCGTTCCCGTGGGATGCTCCCGGTCAATCAACGTCCAGCGTCGCTCAACCGACAAGCGGTCCATTTCTCCGAGAGCCGCCCTCCCAAGGTCGTCATCGCCCACGCTCGAAACCGTTGCGGCACGCAAACCGCACTTGACTGCATGGGCCGCCAGGTTGAATGGAGCCCCGCCGATATGGGCCTTTCCCTCGATCATGTCCCAAAGGACCTCACCGTATGTCAGGACATCCAGCATGCCGGAACTCCTTTTCAAGGCGCTTCATCCCCAAAGTAGAAAATACGGGTTTCCGGCGGCGTAATGGCCATCTCAATCCTCGTCATGGCATCGCCAAGCTTCTCTGAACGTAACACATCCCACACAGGCCGCGGCGTCGGCAGCAGCAAAGTACGCTTGCCCGCCTTTACGGAATGAACCGCGGCCACCGTTTCGCTGGCAAGGATAACGTCGTCCTCCTCGCACCAGATATGACTGCCTGCATATCGGCAGCACTCTCGAAGGAGGTTTGCAGGCAGAGGCATCGCAACACTCCATACCATCTTGCAGTCTTCGGTCTCCTTCAGGATCAGTCCGGGTTTGTTGACTTCCCAGAAGGTCGTTGCGCTGCCCAGTGATGTGAATCCGCCCGCCGTCACCGCGGCGCGGCTTGGAACAAGAACAGGACCATAGGCATAACTGTCCCCATACACCAGCGAAGCCGGCAGATTGGCGGTAAGCGGATGATCCCCATGCACCAGTACACGCCTGGGCGCCTGCCTGGACACCATTTCAAACTCGATGCCTAGAAGCCTGCTGATGCCCTCCGGCCCCAAGTTCCGGCCGTCCGTGATGCCGGTCGCAGGACCGAAGATGGCCAGGCGGCCATCCCGCAACACCGTACGCCGCAACAGGTCCATTCTCTCCTCATTCAGCTCGAACAGGTTGGGGAATAGGTAGGTGCGGTATCTGGGCATGTTCTCCTTTGCCAGATCGGAGAACAGATAAACCCGATATGGCACACCGCAATGCGCCAATCCGAGATGCCGTTGCCACAGGCAGGCAACATGCTGGTAACCCGCTGTGCCGTTCTCGTGCCGGGGACTGCTGTCGTCGATGACCATGCAGAGGGCATGTTCCGTCTCCCGGTGGGCCCATTTCCCGCTTGCATCCAGGATCGGCCGCTCCTTGGAAATAGCCACCTCGTGAATCTTCGGGTCATGGAAATAGCTGGTTCCCACATTCATCCAGTAATGCCAATGCCCGCGCGTCAAGGCCCATGCCGTGTTCCGCAGGAGGCCGGCGCGGACCTCTTCCGTGGTCAGGAAAGCCCCCAGCGTCTCCGACTCCTTCCCCATCCAAGTACGGGAATCATTCTCCACAAGCATCGCCTTGCCTCGCAGCCGCAGGGAATCGCTCACTCCCTCCGACTCCCATCCATAACCCACGGAACGCGCGGTGTAATCGGAGGGCGTAACCACAATGTCCCACCCTTCATCGTCCAGCAGGTCGCCAATGTCCACGGCGCCGCTCGGCAGGGTCATCTCCGGATAGTCACCCATGGGGTCCGTGATCCAATCCTGGCGCCCGAAGGCCTGGTTGAGCAACCAGCCGAGCATCGGCTGCTTAAGTGCGTCAATGCCAAGAAGAACCGGCCGGGCTGCTGTGGCTTCCCGAAGGGTTCCTATGATGCCCCGGAAGCACTTCCGGAACAGTGCCGCCTGCAGTTCGAAGAAGTCGCTCTCCCGCCGGATTCGCGCAGGATCAGGCCAGTGCAACAGGGCATCCCTCTTGGCCTTCCATTCGGCCTCTGTCGGAACGCACACCCCTTCCAAAGTCACTTCAGGGTCATTCCATGCCTCACGAAGGACATCCGTGGTCGCGTACCTGGCATGCACATGCTGACGGAATGCATCCTGCATGGCCTCACTTACATCAAACGAGAATCCGTTGCAGGCCAGGTTTGTCAACCCTTCGCCCATCGCGAAGTATGTATAACCGATGATCCGGTCAGCCCAGGGCCGCGCCTCGCAGTAATCGACAACATTGCGCAGATAGCGATAGAAGTGATCCCACCCGAACGTTGCCGCCAGGGAGAGTTGATCCAGACGTCTGCCTGTACTGCTGAGCTGCATCTGCCCCGGATACTTCGCAGCCCATACTTTCGGCACCGCTTCGCCTGTGCGCACATAGAACCTTGCCTCCGGATCCATCGCGAGGATAGCCCTGGCCTGCCCGTCAAGGTCCTTGCACGCCTCCGGATCCGTCGGGAACGGATACACGCCGTCACTCGTCCAGTAAAGAGTACTGAGTGTGCCCCAATCCTGCATCGTCCTCAGGAAATAGAGATGTACACCGCTTGTGACGAAATCCCGGTTCCGCTCGATCCAATCCTCGAAGTTCCAAATAATACAATCACAATAACAGGAATGCGGAAGAACCTGACCGGAACTCTCGACGATAACCGGCCGCCCATCCCGGTACTCAAGCCGATACCCCTTTCGTCCCGACACTTTGCGCATAAACGGTACTCCCCTTGTCAGCTTGTCATACCCCGGACCCGCACAGCCGCGACTTACCGGATACCGGAATCACAATCCATGCCGCTTCTGCATCGACTGGATGAACTTGACTCCTTCGCGCACCAGCGTGTCCCCGTTCGGCGCCAACTGCCGCCAGACCCACGTATTCATGTTGTCCGTGCAATCGACAAAGGATTCGAGAGCCGCGTAGCCGTTGTACTTGAGCTCGGCGAGCGCACGGAATATCCCGTCCCAATCGACAAGACCCGTTCCCGGTATCCCGCGGTCGTTCTCGCACAGGTGGTAGTGGATCAGGTCCTGCCCCGCCAGCTTGGTAGCCTCGTAGAAACTCTTCTCCTCGATGTTCATATGATAGGTATCGAGGTGTATGCGGATGTTCTTTCGGTCAATAAGGTTCTTAAGATGAAGAGCCTGTGCGCACGTATTGACCAGATGCGATTCGTACCGGTTGACCGGCTCCAAGCCCAGAGTCACCCCAAGATCCGCCGCCAGATCCGCAACCTCGCGCAAACAGCGGGCGGAGTGATCCCATGTTGCCTCGGTGGGCCGCCGTGCCTGCGGCTTCACATGCTGAGCATAGATCACGCCGGAAAACGAGGTGGCACCGATGGCATGGGTGGCCTTGACGCAGGCCTTGAGATACCCCACACCCTTGGCACGAATCGCCGGGTCATCACTGCTGATGTCAGTATCCCCCAGGAGAACGGTCGAGGTGCAACTGTCCAACCCAACCGACTTCAATCGCTCCCGGATGGCTGGACCGTCAAACGTTTCCAGGCACATCAGGGGGATCTCAATGAAATCCAGTCCGAGTTTCTTGACGCGGTCAATCAGGTCCAGCGTCTCATTGCTCCACTGCGAACACCACGCATAGGCATGTATGCCAAGCTTCATGAGTCTATTCCTCCTGTCGGATTACTTCCCGTGTTTCTTCCAAGCCGAGATCATAGCGCGATAGTTTTCCACCGGCACCTCTTTTTGCACCGCATTGCTGGCACCCAGCACAAAGCCGCCTGAAGACTTCTGCGACTCGAGCAGGGTGGCCGTCGCCGCATAAACCTGCTCCGGCTGTCCGCGCAACAGCAGGCCGCAGTCTATGTTCCCGCAGAGGCAGAGCCGCCGACCGACAATCCGCCTTGTCTCCGCCATGTCCATACCTGCCGTAGCGTCAATCGCCTGCAGCGCATCTAACCCTGTATCCGCCAACTCGTCCAAGTATGGCGTCAGCTGCCCATCGGAGTGCAGGACCGCATACAGCCCCATCTCATGCACCGCCTGCGCCCAGCGACGGGCAAACGGATAAATAAAGCGCCGCATCTGCTCCGGATTGAAGAAGGGGCCGGAATTATCGGCAATGTCGGACCCGGTAAGCACGGCGCCGACACCCGCATCCCGCAGCCGCTTCGCATTCTCAATACCATAAGCCAGCATGCTCTCCGCCCCCTCCTCTACCGCCTCCGGCTGGAAAAAGAGCCTCTCGCAGAACGCTTCGCTGTAGTCCGCGCAAATCACACCGCCGGATCCGGCAAGAACCATAATTTCACTGCCCGCCGCACGGCAGATTAGTTCGACCTGACGAAACCTGAGATCACCCGGCAGCACGTAGTACGCCAGTTCACCCGGAGAGACATACCAATACCCGCCTGGCGCACTCACAGCCGCATACTGCAAGTCGCATGCCGTGGAGACAATGATCTCCGCATTCGTATGCATGGCCTGTTCCTGCTGCCCCGGCGTAAGCCCCGCCATCTCCTCCCCAAGTACAAGATGCCGCCCCGATACACTATCCCAGGCGTGAAACTCCAGTTCCCAGATCGGCACCATTGAAGGCACGCTCTTACGCTCAAGCGCTGCAACCATGTCGTCCCGTCGACTCATGCTTCCTCCTCCTCCAGTCAATTCTATCGCGCCGTACTGGTGTCGAATAAGCTTCTCACCCGGAGCGCCTTTCTAAACTGTGCCATCGTCAGGGTCCGCTTCGGCACCACTCGGATGCTCTCCGCATGCCCTGGACAAACATGTATGAAGTTATCCGAGAATGTCCCATCCATCCCTTCGAGTTCAAGCCAAGTCCAGAGCGCAGGAGCCTTTGAGCTCAAGGAAACATCAAACGCTCCATCCTTGCGGGCCTTGATGCCGGCGGAAACCCGTGCAGGCGCCAGTTGCAAATGCTTAGGCCTGCCAAATAAGACCATGTTTCTGCTCCGTTGACCCTCCGCCCCGGTAAATTCCAGCCATACAATGAGATCACGTGGCCCCTGGGCCTCCATATGCTTCTTCAATCGAATCGTCTCGACAACCGTATCGGCAAGCGGACGGGCAGCCGCTCTCCGGGTCCCATCCGCCAGTCGCCGTCCTCGCGCATCGGTTACGCTCCACCGGACGGTTCCGGTTACCTCGGTCGGCAGGTCATTGGTTAGATGTACGGAAACGGTCCCCGACACTGGATCCTCAAGACCGGAAAGCAAAACCGGTTCAAAGAAATGCCGGGCCATATAGTGCAGGGCCTTCCATCGGCCAAAGTAATCAATGGAGGACCAACTGGCGACAGGCCAACAGTCGTTCAACTGCCAGTACAGGGTCCCCATACCGCGCGGCATCGAACGGCGCCAGTGCTCCACCGCGTATTTGATGGCCATCCCTTGGAGAATCTGCGAAAGCCACACTGTCGAATCCAGATCCCTCGGAAGCAGGAACCAATCCAGCATGTACTGAAGAATGGTAACATTCCCGATTCCTGATCGTTGATGATGTTCCATGATCCGGGATGTAATATTGCGGTCGCCAGCTGCCGTATAACGCCGAACCGTCTTCGGTTCCGGGAAGGATTGGAATCCGAATTCACTGTTGAACCGGTGCTCGCACTTCCGGTACCACTCAAAAGGTTCCTTTCCGTGCCAGACCGACCAAAGATGAGCATCCCCGGCCTTGGCGCTGTTGAAGTCGTTTCGGTCATACGGCGGCGGGGTATGCGGGCTGCCGGGCCAGTAATCGCGCCCCGGATCCAGTTGCGCAACCGTATCCGGCAGCAGCTTGTCAAAAAGCTTGGAATAGTCCTTCCAGCTCATGCTGTATTTGGGCCACTTCCCGACCTTGAACCATTTCTTGCTGACCAGCCCCTGCTCGAGCTCATTATTTCCGCACCACAAGGCAATGCAGGGATGGTGCCTCAACCGGCGCACGTTATCCTCCGCTTCAGCCTTGACCGTCTTCATGAATTGCCGTTCGAACACCGGATACGTCGCGCAAGCGAAGATAAAATCCTGCCAGACGCAGATTCCCTTCTCATCGCACAGGTCATAGAACCAGTCATGCTCGTAAATACCCCCGCCCCAGGCGCGCAGCATATTCATGTTTGCCGCCGCGCTGTCGGAAATCAGCCGCTCGTAATCGGCTCGCGTCAGCCGCGACAGAATGGCATCACCGGGAATCCAATTCGCCCCCTTGGCGAAGAAGGGCACTCCATTAACAACAAACTGAAAACTTTGCCCCCATGCGTCAGGATGCCGATCCAGCTTCAATGTCCGCAATCCGATCCGCCGGTTTGTGGAATCCAGCTGGCTCCCGTCCCTCGCAATCAAACGTACTGTTACGTCATACAACGGCTGCCGGCCAAGACCATTGGGCCACCACAACTCCGGATCCCGCACCGGCAATTCCATCCGCGCCTTCCCCCGCTGCAAGGCTACGCTGCCGGACGATACCCTCTGCCCGCGGAGCCTGACCTCCGCCTCGACCTTGATGCCGGCCGAATGCCCGATGGTTTCTGCATCCACCTTCACAGCAAGTTTCACGCGGTTCTTCATTCCGTGATCCTGAAGGACAAGCAGATCCCGCACGCGGGCCTTGCTAAACGCCACGATGCGGATCGGGCGCCAGATTCCGCACGTAACCAGGTTTGGCCCCCAGTCCCACCCGAAATTGCACGGTTCCTTGCGCAGGTTGTTGCCGCCGGGTGTACTGCCCATCTGGTGCCAGTACGGGAGCGGCGAGTCCTTAGGCCGTTGCGCCATGCGCGCCGCGCAGTAATTGGCGGCCGACGCAAACCGGATCTCGATCCGGTTCTCACCCGACCGAAGCTCACGCTTGATGTCAAACTCCCATGTCCGGAACATGTTATCCGTCTCCGCCACCTTGCGCCCGTTGATCCGGATTGTAGCCAGCGTGTCCAATCCTTCGCATCGCAAGAGAATACGGTCATGGCGCAATAAGCTCTCAGACACTTTGAACTCACGGGAATAGGCCCAATCCGTCTCCCCAATCCATTTCAGGGACAGCTCATTATCCCGGTAAAAAGGATCCGGTATGCGGCCGGCACGTAACAAATCCCCGTACACGCATCCGGGCACCGTAGCGCGAACCTTATCGGTTTGCCCCGGCCTTGATACAGTCCATACACCATTCAGATCCAACGTCTTCATTGATTCCCCTTGTAAAGATTATCAAAGGCCCGGTTGGTCGATCCTTTTGCACACACACGCTTGGAATCCTATGCCGGCACTCCAAGCAGAAAGATGCGATTCGGGTTGTCGAAGAGCCAGGCGCGTGCAACAGACTCCGCATCCTCCACGCACAGCCACTGGTCGTCAACCAGGCCGGAAAGAGCCACCGCAATATTCGCACGCGCCAGAACCAGTGCCCCGATCTGCGTTTCAAACAGGTGCGTATCTCCGCCAAAGCCGTTGATCTTGCTATGCGGAACCGTCATGAGTCCCCGCCGGAAGAATTCAACACTGTAATCCGGGTCGATTGAATTGGCCCAGCACATGTCGAGGTACACATTGGGATAGTTCTTTCCAAGGAAAAGAAACTCGCCGAGATAAGGCCAACCGCCATGGAAGAGATCGAACTCGACATCGGAATGCAGTTCCATCATCGGGGTCAGAAGGGAGGGATTGCTTTTAACAACATCATTCCTCAGACCGGCCATATGCCCGGTGTGGATCTGGACAGGCAACCGGTACTTGGATGCCAGACGAAGGAAACGATTGAAAAGATAGTCATCCAGCGCCTTCGCATCCTGTGTACCGGAAAGGTCCCGCGGCCGGCTCACGAGTCGATTGAATATCGCTTCCGCCTCGGCACGTCCCGGGTTGCCATATTCAAGAGACCGCCTGTAGGCCGTCTGATCCTTCAAGCCCACTATTCCAAATTCAATGGCGTGCTTGAGGTAAAGCTCGAAGCCCTCCAGATAATCGTCCAAGGTAACAATCTTCCGACCCAACTCCTGCTCCAAATGCGGCTTGCGAATGGACGACTCACTGAACAGTTCGTGATACTGCGGCAGGTCCAGCACAAAGCGCGTGAACCCCTTTCGATACGGCGTTCGTCCCGCCATCATATCCTGGAAAGGCGTAAGCGCGTTGACAATCATGGAACGGATGCCATGCCGCGCAAGCATCATGTCGGAGTACTCCTGATTGCGTTCTGCCCGCATGCGCTCCTGCAAAGCTAGCAATGCCCTCTTTTCAACAGAATCGAGCCCCCAGCAGGCATGCAATCCGGCAAAAACAGCCTTTGCATAAGCGGTATGGCGGGTGCGGTCATAGTATTTACGCCAGGCTTCATAGCGCAGATCAAAGGAATGCCGTATATCAAGCAGAAACTCCAGCAGAGGACTCATTGCAAAACCCGGCCTGGGGATGCGATCCCCGAAGTCGCCTGACGCACTACCCAAATCCGACTGGAAATAACTGCTGTCGGCAAGCCAGCACAGGATGTCCAACTGGGGATTTGAAGGGCAGATGCCCGTCCAATGCTCGTGCGTCTCAATTACAGGCAAACGGTCGATCCTGCCTTTGAGCTCATCAAATGAACGAGTATTGATCTTCCACATGATCCCCTCCTTAAACGAACCAGCCAGACCAACGCTACGTGTTACTGCTGAATAAACTCTCCATACCTGCCTGATCAACCACAGCCGAAATGTTTTATTATGATATCCATTATGGTTTGTCAAACTACGCGCAGTCTTATGCGCAGTCCAGGGCCTTCGTTGACAATATGACCTCCGTAATGCCATGATCACGCCTTTTAAGACATGGAGCGCTATGTTGTCTGCGCTTTATCAGCAATTACGAAGAGAAGAATGACATGAGATATATCCAGCATGAGTGGGAAGACCCGCGCGTATCGGGGCGAAATCGCGAAAACAGCCATGCCCCCCTGTGGGCCTATGCGGACGGATGCGCGGCCGCGAATCTGGACCGGTCGTCCAGTCCATTCTGCCTCGTGTTGGACGGCGAGTGGCGCTTTCACCTCGCACCAGCTCCCCTGATAGTCCCTCAAGGTTTCCATGAACCCGGTTTTGACGACTCAGGATGGACGACCATCCCTGTTCCCGGGAACTGGCAGTTGCAGCCCGGCTGTCCCGACCGACCCATTTACACGAACATCATGTTCCCATTCCCGCCGAATCCGCCATTTCCTCCGGATGCAAACCCTACCGGTTGTTACCGCCACACCTTTCAAATGCCCTCTTCCTGGGTGGGACGCGAAATCCGCATTATTTTTGAATCCGTGGATTCAGCGTTCCATCTCTGGGTCAACGGCACCGAAGTGGGATACAGCGAGGACAGCCGCCTTGCGGCGGAATTCAGCATTACGCCCTATGTGCACGCAGGAACCAACACCATAGCCGTTCGCGTACTGCGCTATTGTTCCGGCACCTATCTGGAGGACCAGGACTACTGGCAAATGAGCGGCATCCAACGCAGCGTCCGCCTGATCGCCAAGCCGAAAGCGCATATTCGCGACTATCGCGTGCAGACACATTTCGACAGCCGTTACGAGAATGCGACCCTGGACGTAAAAGTCTTTGTCGAGACCCGGGATTTGCCGCATCAGAAACCCAGCCCGCACTGGTCCTCCTTCTACCCCGGTGTGACTGCCTCCATCCGTCTCCTGGACGAATCCGGAACCACCATCGCCGATGGCGCCCCCGTCCCCTTATCAGGACAGACGAATGTCTACGGTGATCCCATGCTGGAAAAGGGGACGGCCCATTTTCAGCTGCCGGTCCCAACACCCCGCCAATGGACGCACGAAACCCCGAATCTCTACACTCTCGTCATGACCCTTCATGACGCCAAGGGAGAACCTGTCGATTTTGAAAGTTGCCGGGTCGGATTCCGTCAGTTGGAGATCCAGAACCGGCAATTCCTGTTGAACGGGCGCAGATTGGTTATCCGCGGGGTTGACCGGCATGAACTGCACCCGGAGCGCGGCCGCGCAGTCACCATGGAGGATATGCGACGAGATATCATCGCGATGAAGCAGCTGAACTTCAACGCGGTGCGAACTTCCCATTACCCGGATGACCCCCGCTGGTATGACTTATGTGATGAACTGGGCATTCTGGTCGTTGACGAAGCCAATCTGGAGACCCACGGACTCGGCGGGGATATAGCCGATGACCCTGCCTGGGCCGGAGCCTTCCTTGATCGCGCCATCCGTATGGTCCTGCGGGACCGCAACCATCCATGCATCATATCATGGTCGCTCGGGAATGAATCCTTCAATGGGCCCCATCACGCCGCAATGGCAAACTGGATCCGTCGGTGCGACCCTACCCGGCCGGTCCAATACGAGGGCAAGAATCCGGGCACCCATACAACCGATATCATGGCCCCGATGTATCCTTCGCTGGATTGGGTTCGAGAAGTCATGGAGGACCCGAATGAGAAACGGCCGATGATCCTTTGCGAATACGCCTTCGCAAAAGGAAATGCCACCGGTAACTTCAAGAAGTTCTGGGATTTTGTCGATCACTACCCGTGTTTCCAGGGCGGATTCATCTGGGATTGGCACGATAAGCTTCTCGCCCTTACCCTGCCCGACGGACGCAAAGTCCTGGGATACGGCAACGATTTCGGCGAAAACATCGATTACGAATCCTTCGGGGAACACGGGTCACAGGTGTTCAGCGGGATTGTCAGTGCGGACCTCACCCCGCATCCGGGCGCCTTCGAGGTTAAGAAAGTACAAGCCCCGGTCGGTTTCCTGCGGGACCCGGAGAAACCCGATCATTTGATTGTCTGGAACAAGCATCACACCCTTGCCTTGAACCATCTGGATCTCGAATGGCAGGTCCTGGAAAACGGCAAGCCGATCCGTTCAGGCCGCACCCTTATGCCCTCCGCGGAACCGGGCTCCAGGACCAACCTTGTGCTTCCCCTCGATCTTCCGCATTGCGGCACCGACGGGGCAGAATATTTCCTGACTGTGCATGCGGTCCTGAATCAGGATACACCATGGGCAAAATGCGGACATCATGTTGCCTGGGAGCAGTTCGCATTGCCGGTCCCCTGCGCAGCCAGAGCCAGCCAGCCCGCTCCATCGGGTAAGGCACCCGCCGTTCGAATTACTTCGGATAGCATCGAAGTCAGCACGGCCGGCGGTTGCCAGTGGGTTTGGGACAAGAGCAGCGGTTGCCTCCGCTCGTGGAAACAAGGCGGCAAGGAGCAACTGGCAGGACCGGTTCATGAGATGTTCCACCGTGCGCCGACGGATAACGACATCATTCTCGGATACGGATCGAGCTACGCCAGGGAATGGGAACTTCATGGCCTCCCGAATCTGCAACGTCGACTCGTAACCCTGACGGCCGCACCCTGCGAGGATAACGCCATTCTGGTTCGATCCTCCTGCCACCTTGTTGGCTCGGATCCTTCTCAGCCGATACTCGCCTGCACCGAAGCACGCCTGGACTCGGACGGCCGGATCACCTTGGAACTGTATGCATCCATCCCGGCCGCCATTCCCATGGTTCCTCGCATCGGCCTGTTGATCCCGCTTGCGCCCGGCTTTGACGATGTATCCTGGTACGGCCGCGGCCCGTGGGAAAACTACCTCGATCGGAAATCTGGCGCGTTGCTGGGCTCGTGGCGCAATACGGTGACCGGCATGCTGGAGGAATCCTATCCGGTGCCCGGCGAATGCGGCGGACGCGAGGATGTTCGGCAGCTTTGCCTCTCTGGACCGGGCCACAGGACAATCGAGATCACCGGGAACCCCGTCTTCCACTTCAGCGCGCTGCACCTCTCGATTGAGGACCTCACGAATGCCAGGCACTCGTGGGAACTCAAACCCAGGCCCGAGACCTTCCTGATTGTCGACGGGTGGCATATGGGTGTCGGAGGCGACACCGGCTGGACCCGCAATGTCCACCCGGAATACATCATCGGTCCGGGAACCTATCGCTGGGGATTCAGAATGCGTGCCACCTGAACCCAAAAGAGCACCGGAAACCGCTAATGGCGCGTATGCTGAGCGGCTAAATCGCCCCGACACGGGTGATGTTCTTCTGAAGCCGCAACAGGGCTCGTACGACCGGTGCGGGCAGGCGTCCGTCCTTGGCAGGCCCCGCGTCCAACAGCAGATTGGCGCCACGGCTGACACTGCTGAGATACATACCCAGTAACTCGGCATCGCTGCGCAGTCGGTCCCCTTCCACATGAAACCACTCGTGGCAGACCGTGTCGCACACCTCGCCAGGCAGGTAATAAAACTCACCCTCGATCTCCCGCCATTTCTGGTAGCCAGTAACGCTGTACGGCGCCGTCCGCTCCATGGTGATGATGTCGGCCGGCCAGGCCTTGGCCACCGGATACTCCGCGGCGTTGCTGATCCCGCTGTTCATCACGATCACGGCATCCGGCTGCAACGCCGCGATCTCACCATACAACTGGGTGCGGTAGCCACGACCCAGGACGTGCGGAATGTCAATCCAGACTTCCCCCCAGGGCCCATACTGCGTCAACAACTCCCGGATCTGTCCCGACTGGAATTCCTGGTACTCTCCGGTTGTGAACGCTTGATACCAGTCCGTCATGCTCGGGGTCATGGAGCCAAACAGGTGATGATTGTCCCAGGAACAATAGTAGAATCCCGGGACGATGCCCCGCTTCCGGCAAGCATCCACAAAGGCGCCGACCACATCTTTGGAATTGCCGCTGGTCCCGACGTGATAATCGGTCAGCTTTGAAGGCCACAAACAATGGCCGGAAACATGTTTGGCCGTCAGCACCGCGTACTTCATGCCGGCATCCCGCATCACCGAAACCCACTGGTCAACATCCACCCGCCGCGGACAGTAGTCCGTCGAGGGCCGCTCGCCGCGCGAAAGCTCCTGGCCGTCGAACGTGCTCATGCCAAAATGGATGAAACCGCCGAACTTCATGGCCTCCCATTGGCGCAGGCGGCGAAGGGGAAGTCGCTGTTGTCCCTTTTGTGCTGTCCTCTTGTTCAGGTCACTCATGGTACATCACCTCAAACCGGATCAAATTCCGCCACATCCCCTCGCGTATCAACCGCCAACCGGCCATGAAGCATGCTGCGTACGTCGGCCAGGTCAAAAGCTCTGAGCACGCCGTGCGGGAAGTTGACTGCCGGCCACATCGTGAACGGCGCCGTGGCAAGTGCCAGGAAACTCTCCGGCGCCTCAAGGCACGAAACCGACACGACATCCGGCTCAAGCGCCGCCGCCAGCAGGGCCAGCACCGCTCCCTGCCTCCGGCCAACCAGCTTGAACGTCCCCGCCCCGCCCTCTGCCTTGAGCAAACGCAGCGTCGAGAGTACATCGCGCACACGATCGCCGAGCAGGGTCTCGCCGAATAAGACGGCATGGCCGGCGGCCATGTAGTCATGCCCGTAGAGGGTGTACGGCTCGCTTGGCAGCGCCCGTTGAAAACCCAACCCGCGCACGTCAAGCACCCAGAAGTCCTCGCACCCGGCCATCGTCTGCAAGTTTTGTACCTCCGTGAAACCGTCCACGTCCGGCAGGAAGAGCGTCGTTACCGGCGTCGCGTTGAGCCGGTACGGGATCCAGTCCTTGCAGATGTGCCGCAGTTCCAGGCACAGATCCGGCTCCACGTCCACGATGAACCGCAGGAACTGCCGCTTCTTCTCCTCCTCGTACTCGGCCAGGTGAAACAGGCGCCGGTGATTCGGCACCGGGATATCCGGGGGAATCTTGAGGGCCTTGCGGATCACGCCCGGCAGGTCCGCTGCCGCAACCGGCCTGCGGCGCTTCGCCAGGGCATGGAGGCGCTGTACGGCGATCACGGGCGCAGGTCGGCTGCCTTCCTTCCACACGTCGCCCGACGTGGTCACCTGCAGTTCGGCAGGCGTGCGCTCGGTCACGGGCGCCTGTGCCGCCGGCGCGCCCTTGCCGAAGAGCTGGTTGAAGAAGGTGATCATCGCGACCTGGGCCGGCTCGCTGTAGAGGTGCGTCGTCGTATCCATACTCAGCGCGCATAGCGCCGGATCGCCTCCAGCCAAAGTGTGCAGCCGCGCCAGCTCGGTGTAACCGGCTTTGAGCCCGCGGTCGTCAAAGAAGTCCTGTTCCTGCCCAAGCAGCAACACCGGCTCGCCAGCCCGCACAGCGAAGAAATCGACCTTGTCGTAACCCGCCGCCACAAAGCCCGGAGGATACTGCTCCTCGTCCGCCGGCATACCGTTCTCATCGTCGTTCAGGTAGCTCGTACACCAGCACGAGGAGGCCACCGCCTTGAACCGCGGCTCCATGGCCCACAGGTACGCGCTCAAGGTGCCGCCGCCCGACTGCCCCGTCACAGCCAGACGCGTGGCATCCACTTCGGGCCGGCTTGCCAGGTAGTCGGTCGCGCGGATCCCATCCCAGAGCCGCCAGGTCCCGAACCACTCGCCGGCGGCGTGCAATTGGCGGCCGAAGACGTTGTGGGAATCACAACACTTGCCGCACGCCAACCGCCCCTTCGTGTCCACATGGCTATAGAGATCCCGCTCGCCCTGGCCGAGCGGGTCGTAGATCAGCGCTGCATAGCCCTCGCGCGCCAGGCGCACACAGGCCGCCGCATAGAGGGGCGCAGCCTTGCCGTGCTCATAGTGGCCGCAAGGAAACACGACCCCGGGAAATGGCCCGGCCGTCTTCACCGGCAGGTACAGATTGGCCGTCACCAGCATCCCGGGACGGCTTTCGAACGTGACGTGCTCAATCCGGTGGTCACCCCAGTCGCTTGTGCGCCAGACCCTCGCGTTGAGCGGCGTCTTTGCAGGAAACCTACCAAAGGCGGCATTCAGCGCCCGGCGTACACGTTGCCGGTAACGCAGGAGGTCGTCGGGTGTCCGGATCGAGGCCACACGCTTCGCACGGACCCGGCAGGTCTCGCGCATGCGATGGATGTAATGCTCTTCGAGGGGATAAGGATAGGGCTGTCTATTCATGCTGATAACCTTGTTGAATCAGATTCATCTTGCCATGCACCCTTCCGCGCACAGGTGGTCCCCCACCTCATGGATTGGAAAGAAAAACGGCCGCTCATTCGGTGTGTCGTTCGGTTGGTGAAGCGTCAGCATCAACTGGCCCTCGAATGTGCGAAAGATCATGCCATGCCCGCCGTCCTCACGCCAGAGCGGATCCGTCACCTGGACCCAGGGACCGGCTATCCGGCCGGATTCCGAGCGGGCCAGACCCATGGCGTAGCCAAGCGAGCCAAAACTCGACCACAACATCAACAAGGCTCCTGTCACGGTCCGGTGAAGAAAAGGTCCGTCCGTGACATAGTGAGGGAACCGGTTCCCTGTATCGGGCTGAATCACCCAGTCATGGGGTTTGCCCCATGGAGCCTCTGATGCGGAGAACAGGAAGAGGGGACGGCCGGTGGCCTGCCTGAGGTCCGTAGACAACGGCTGGGCCCACATGCCGCCGTTGTGAACCTGAACCCATTCCTGGCAGAAGATGACCCACGGCGTGCCGTCCGGTTCAACGTGCAATGTGCCATCCAGGCACTCCCAGTTCTTTGGCGTGACCGGCGCATTACTCCATGGGCGATACGGTCCTTCCGGGGATCCAGCAATGAGAACCTGCGTTCCCCGGTATCGTTCCGGGGCCTTGAATGTGGCAAACATGTAATAGCGGCCCTGGTAGGCATGGACCTCGGGAGCCCAGAAATTGGTCGTGCCCCAGAAGTCAGGATCCGGCCGGAATGCAGGAAACGGCCCCTCCCAGTCCTGCAGGTTCCGGCTGCGGTAGGTATCGAAGCCCGTGCCCTTCCCCGACCAGCAGTTTTTGTCCGTCGTTCCGAAAAGCCAATAGTCACCCGTCTCACGCACGGGCAACACATACGGGTCACGGATCTGAATCTCAGCAAGTTTCATGGTCACCTCCCTGCGATTTTCATCAGCGATCCATCATCACCTCGAGCTCCGCCGTGGCGGCCGCCTGCTGGCTCCCGCCCACGGCAATGCGGAACATACCCGGTTCAACAACCCATTGCATCTTCTCGTCCAGCATCATCAGGTCCTTTGCCTTTAAAGC
>CAIVSY010000081.1 GCA_903908715.1 uncultured bacterium | reverse complement strand
ACCCCCCCTCCGGTTGGGTCCTTTGCCGAATACCACCCCTTGCAGGTGGCGCAAGCGCCCTTTGTGCGCAATTCTCACCGCAACCTAAAGCAGTAAGGCAACACTATGAGGACAAAATCGAAAGACTCTCTCGCTGAAATCGCCCGGCGGCGCGGTGTGTCGCGTAGCGCCGTGTCAAAGCGCCTTCGCCATATCGGCAAAGGGCGCGACACCTACGCCGACCTGGCCACCGAACGCGCCAAGTTGGCTGCGGCCCAGCGCCGCCGGATCGAGACCGCCGAACGAGTGCGGCGCGGCGAACTGGTGGAGAAATCCGCCGTCGAGGCCGGGCACGCCGAAATGCGCGAAATCATCCGCAACGACCTTATCGGAACCTTGCCGTTGCGGCTGGCAAGCGGATTGGCCGGGCGGTCCTGGTCCGCTGCTGAAGTCCGGGCGGCGGTCCTGGCGGCGGTCCGGGAGATCATCCAGAGTTGGGCCAAGGGCTCCATTCCTGTGCAGGGGGTGGAACCATGAACCTTGATTTCCGGCCATCCGATCACGTTACCCGCACACCCCGAGACCTTGAAAGGCATTTCGGCGCTGACCAAGTGGAGGCCCAGGAGCATGAGGCCCCAGTGGCGACGGGTGGCAACGGCGGCGGGGAATGCTGGCGGCCCGCTGGATACGGCACCCGGGCCCGCCCGATGGATCGGGCAGGATTCGATTGGGTTGCCTGGATAGATCGGAACTGGGGCGACGTTACGCCCATGCCACGCCACCCGGCCCAGGTAGCAATTACCCGGCTGCGGGATGGTGTTCATAGACTGTTGACAAAGATTCGGCGCGCGTGCAGGCCCAGGGCCAATCCCAGGAGCCGCCGCCGCTGAAACAAAAAACGCTGGAACCGCACGGCGTTTCCCCCCGCTCGCTGGCCCGACGGGGGGTTTTTTGTGCCCGGACACGGCCCCGCGTCAAGCGTAGGGGGCGAACGGCAGGCCGGACGGGTGAAGACATGGGCGGGGATGATCGGGCCGCCTTGGGCAAAATCGGCGGCACAAATCCGGCACACACCCCGCCGCCGGATCATCGGCACCGGCACCGGCCCGAAATTGTCGGCTTTCCCCGCCCGGACCGTGTGCCGGAAGTGTGCCGGGTTGTGCCACATTCAAGCGCACTTTTGCGCATTTATCCGCAAAGCGGGGGAATGGTGTTTTCAGGGGTGTTGATATAGCCTAAACCCTTTGTTTTCAAGGGTTTGGCGGAGAGGGAGGGATTTGAACCCTCGGTACCGGTTGTTACCAGTACGACGGTTTAGCAAACCGTTGCTTTCGACCACTCAGCCACCTCTCCAAATTGTCTGCAGGATGTTGTTGCCTTGCAGGGTGCCAGCTGGCCGTGGTCGAGATCCAAGGCACACACCCGGTTGGCGGACAACAAGCCTGCACGGTAGGGGAAAGACCCTTGAACGTCAAGGGATTTGAAGGGCGTTCATACGGCGATGCACAAGGATCCGTGGTTTGTCCCCCAGGGTCGGTTTCCCGGAGGGCGGCAAGGGAAGGTCCGTTAGCGCTTGCTCCGGTTGTCCTGGAGGACCGCCGCGAGGACCGCCCGGAGTTCCTCGGAGAGATTGTCACTCTTCTGCAGGACTGCGGATGCCATACCGGAAAGCCGTCGGCGGTCCGCCGGGGTGAGTTCCCGCGAGGTCAGCACGACGACCGGGAGGGTGGAATGCTCCCGGTTTTCCCGGAGCAGTCTCAGGAAGGTCTCGCCATCCATGCCGGGCATCATCAGGTCCAGGATCAGGAGATCCGGCTTTTGTTCGGACACCTTTTTCAATGCCTCGCTTCCGCTGCCTGCGGTGATGACGGAGGTGGCGTCGTCCTCGATGCAGGAGGTGATCAGGTGGCGGTCATCCTCGCTATCGTCGACGACCAGGATCGTGGCATGCTGGGACCGCTTGAGTACGCGTGTGAGACTTTCCTTGCTGACGGGTTTCTGGAGGACATCCATGGCGCCCAGGATTGTGCCGCGCTTTTCCTCGGCGACGACGCTGATGACAATCACGGGGATGTCCCGGAGGCTGGGGTCACTCTTCAGTGTTTCAAGCACCGTCCAGCCATCCGTATGCGGCATGAGGAGGTCAAGCGTGATGGCATCCGGCCGCGTTTTGCGCGCGAGGCGGAGTCCTTCCTCCGCAGAAGAGGCCGGCAGGACAATGCAGCCGAGATCCTCGATCATACGGGTCAGCATCAGGAGGGCATCCTCCTCATCATCCACGACAAGGATCACACGCCCCTGGAGGGGGTCAAAGCGGATATCGTGTATGGTGACTGCGCCGGGTGGCAGGGACTGGGGCGCCAAGGGTACCTGGCTTTCCGAGGATTCGGGCGAGAGGAGGATGGAAAAGGTGGATCCGCGTCCCGGGTCACTGCAGACGGACAAGCGGTATCCCATGAGCTGGCAGAGGGCCATTGAAATGGTGAGACCGAGGCCGGTTCCGCCATATTTCCTGGCCGTTGTGCTGTCGGCCTGCCGGAAAGCGTCGAAGATCACCGATTGCTTCTCGGCGGGTATCCCGATGCCGGTATCGTGGACATCAATCCGGACGGGGTAGTTGGTACGTGATTCGGTTGTCACACTGACCAGCACATATCCGCGCTCGGTGAACTTGACCCCGTTTCCGATCAGGTTCAGCAGGATCTGCCGCAGTTTACCTGGATCGGTCCGGAAGGGGGCGACCACAGGGGGGGCATCCAGCATGAGCTTGACTGGGCGGCCATAGACCTGCGCCTCCGTTTCGGACAGCACATCGCGTATGAGTGCGGCCAGGTCAACGGGAGCGAGGTCGAGTTCCACCTTCCTGGCTTCGATTTTCGAGAGATCGAGTACCTGGTTGATCAGGCCGAGCAAATGACGGCCGTTCGCCTGGATCCGTTCCAGGTAGGCGAGATCGTCGGATCTGAGGTTGCCGGCCTTGTTCTTCAGGAGGAGGTTGGCGAAGCCGATGACGGAATTCAGCGGGGTGCGCAATTCATGGCTTACGTTGGCCAGGAATTCGCTCTTGGATCGGCTTGCGGTTTCGGCGGCTGCGGTGCGTTCCGAGACACGCTGTTCGAGGGTTTCGTTCAGGAGTCGCAAGCCTTCCTCGGCCTTCCTGCGTTCAGCGATTTCACGATGGAGGGCTTCATTGCTTTGTCGGAGGGCGCTGTCCCGGGTCTCGATCCCGTGCAGCATCCGGTTGAACCCATCGGTCAACTCGCCGACCTCGTCCTCGCTGGTTTTCCGTGCGCGAACGGTGTAGTCCTTGTGATCGGAGACTTGGCGGGCGACGGCCGCGAGGCTGAGGATCGGAGATGTGATGAGGCGATGGAGGATGGTAGCGAGGATGAAAGTGATGCTGCCGGCGGCCAGGATGATCAGGCCTGCGACACCGGCGTAGATTTTCAGGCGGTCATACAGGCGCTCAAGTCCGGCTTCGATATGGACAATGCCGATCGGCTTGTTGTCCAGCAGGATGGAGCGGCAGATGATCAGGCGATTATGGGTGAAGGCGGGGCTGTCGTGGAGATGGACGTGGCCGGGGGAGAGGGCGGAGCCCCTTCTTGAATAGGCGGCAAAAAGTGAGCCGTTATCGGTGAACAGGGCGGCTGCATTGACGATGGGGTGCACACGCAAACCCTTCAGCAGTTCCTCTGCGGTGTTTCTGTCCTGAAAGGTCAGGGCGGCGGTGCTGTTGTTGCCCAACAGGTCGGCCAGCGTGGTTAGGTCGTCCACCATGGTTCGCCGACTGGAGACCCAGTCGTAGGCGCCAAAGAAAATACACGCAACGATGGTGGCCACGGTGCTGATGGAGAGGATGATCAGCGTCAGCTTACGTCGGATGGAGATTGGGCGGGTTGTTGCCATGGTCTTCCGGGTTAGTCGCGGGGGAAAAGGTCGGCCACCTTCAAAAGTTTGGCGCTGATGTGGAATCCCTCCTGTTCCGCTCGCTTGAGGTTGATCTGGATGCGAATGCGTTTCTGTCGGGTCAGGAAGGCAATGATACCTCCTGCGCGATTGAATTCCTCCCCCTCGCCGATCGTCAGGATGTTTCGGCCTTTCAGGGACTCCAGGATGGGGCGCACGCGTTCCGGTTCAGGCAGATTGATGTAGAGAAGGTGGCAATCCATCAGGTCCTCGATGCGTTTGGAGCGCCGGATGATGATGGGGAGGTCACGGATGGTTTCGTCCTGTACGGCCCGCTCAATGGCAGATCCGAATGGATCTTCACCCAGGATTCCGATGACGAGTGCGGTTTCCGGCTTGACGGGTTTTCTTTCCGGCCATTCCACGAACCGTGCGAAATTGAAAAGGAATACGGCTTTGACATCGTATTCGCTGGGGGGTTGAGGTTCCGCGGCGGATTGGAACACGGCGAGCAGGAGGGATGCGCATATCAGAAAGCCCAGCAGGCCCCGTGTGCTGTTCGGAGAAGATGGGGGATATGGAGTATGGGTGAACATGGTCTCCGGATCAGAATTTAAGGCGGGCGCCGGCCATGGCGCTGAAGGTTTCCTGCGGGATGGCATCGCCCGTGACTCCGATCAGGGCGTACTTGTGATTCGTCAGGTTCCGGACATCCAGGAAGAGGTCCAACTTCCGGGTTGCATTGCAGAGGACGTGCAGGTTGATTTCGTAAGGGGTGTCCAGTTCCGAATCCAGCGGGCCGGGTTTTCCGTGTTCGGGTGTGGATCGCAGAATGAAACTGGGGGTGACGAGCAGGCGTGAGGTTGCGGCCCAGGTCAGGCCCATTCGGGCATTATGCTGGGAGATGCCGCTGAGCGGGGTGCTGCCTTCATCCTGCTCCTCCTCGAAGTCTGTAAAGGAATAGGAAGCCCAGGGGCTGATGCTGCCGAACCGGGCCCGTGCGTAGAGATCCAGGCCGTAGTTCCTTGAGGATCCGCTGTTGGCCGTCTGCACAAGAGTCCGGGTGGAACCATCCGGCAGGCGAACTTCGGGTTCGACGACATTCACGGGGGTCGCCCGGTCGGCAAGGACAAGCAGGTCACTTTCTTCGCCGTAGTACACGCTGGCGCCGACGAGGAGGTTCTCGCGGTTGTACGAAAGGTTGAGTTCGTGGGAGTCGGCTTCCTCCGGTTGCAGGTCCGGATTGGAGGTTGCCAGCAGGGCTCCGTTGTCGTAGGTGGAGAAGCCGAAATAAGGGGCGGGCGCGACATAGGCGTGGGTGAAGATGTACTTGGCGGTCAGGTTTTCAGTGAGGTCGAAGATCAGTCCGGCGCGCGGGGTCATCGGGGCGTCGCTGAAGCGGGTGTCCTTTGTAACGCGATTTCCGAGGATACCCTTCAGGCGGGGATGCATCTGCCAGGCGGCTTCCGCGTAGCCCGCGTAGGTTTCATAGCGGTACTGGGTCACGCGCGGGATCTCGCGGGTTACTCCTGCCCCGTCAATATAGGAAAAGCTTCCTCCCTGCGATACGACAGCTGTATCGGTGTCCGCTCCGCCCGGGACGGTGGATTTCGGGATGATGTCGTAGGAGGCGGCCATGGCGCCGACGGTGAATTGCAGGTTGGGAGTGACATCGATCCGCAGGATTTCCTCGCCGCTGAAGCTGGTGCCGATCCCGTATTTGTAGTCATCGAAGAACCACTTCTTGCCGCCGGAACGATCCGGTATGGTGAACACATAACGCGTATCAGGGTCGATTTCGTAGCGATTCCATGCAATACAGGATTCCAGCGAGACATTGTCGCGCAGCTCCAGAGTGTTCCGTCCTTCCACGACGGTGGAGGAATCGCCCCAGATGGCTTCCGGCAGGTATCCCAGGATGGGGGAGAATCCCTCGGAGCTGGATCGTTCCGACTCGCGGTGCCATGCCTGGAGGGAGGAATGAGCGGTGGTCAGGCGGAGGAACAGGTTCAGGCCATAGTCCTCGCGGAAAGGTGATCTGCCCAATCCCTGTGGCTGTGCGGCGTCCGAGACTGCGGCATAGTTTTTCCACCACCCGGGATAGTCGCTTTCCAACTCGGAGAGGTCGGAATCGTGGTATTGGATAAAGCCGTTGATCCCGTACTCCCCGTCCGGGCCGAAGGTGCCGGCGAAAGAACCCCATGCCTCCCGGGAGTTGTTCCAGCCGCCGGCCACTCCGGCCTCGCCGTTTTCGCCGTGTACGGGGCCCCGGGTGATGATATTGATCACAGCGCTGATGGCGTCCTGGCCGTAGAGGGTGGAACCCGGACCATAAACCACCTCGATCCGCTCGGCGTTACGGACGCTGATATCGGAGCGGAATGGGAAATCCTCTCCGCCGGGCGGGTTCACGCGCATGCCATTGACCAGCACAACAATCTTGTTGTTGCCGGTGATGCCGCGCACGGAAACCTGTGTGCCGATTTCGGAGAAGAAGGACTCGATAGTCTCCATTCCCGGCAGGTCCCGCAGGACATCCTTCAGGGTGGAATAACCGCGGGCGAGGATATCGCCGCGATCGATAATGATGACCGTGGCGGGAGCATCGCGGGTATGTTCCTCACGCCGTGACGCGGTTGTCACGGTTGAGACGGGGATGGACATCAGTTCCTCCATGGAGAGCGCCTTCAGGCGTTCAATGGAGGAAGTGCTGGCATTCGCCGGAGCTGCCGGTCCCTGCGCGGCTGCGTGAAGGGAAGCGGCAGGAATGACGGCCGCCAGGATGTAACAGAGGGGGTGGCGCCGTCGCTGTGTGGTGTGAAAAATTCCTTGGCTCATATCGTCCGCACTCCTTTTCCCAATCATTCCTTCCGGGGGCAATCAGCCGGTTCCCTCATGTCCGGAGCAGTCTTGCAATACTGTCCAGCAGGATTTGCTCATCATCGATGGGTTTCGAGATATAGTCGCTGAAGCCTGAAGCCACGATCCTGTCCCGGTCGCCGGTCATGGCGTGAGCCGTCAATGCGATGACAGGCAGATCCGACAGGGCGGGATTGGCGCGGATGGCCGAGAGGACGGCATAACCATCCATGCCCGGCAGAGAAATATCCAGGAGTACCAGATCCGGTCGGTTCTGGGAGATGCCTGCAAGGGCTTCGGTGCCGTTCTCATATTCCGCGATGTCGTACATGGGCTGGAGCAGGGCCCGTACCAGGAGCCGGTTGTCCGCATTATCCTCCACCACGGCAATGCAGGGCCGATGAGGAGGATGGGATGCGCGTTTTTCGAGCGAAGTGCGGACGCATTGGAAAGACTGGTCCAGTTTCTCGATCAGGTCCGGCAATGCAGTGGTGGAGCCGTTCAGCGCGAGGGTTTCGATTTCTGCCGCCAGTTGTTGCATGCGGCGTGCGCCCAGGTTGGCGCAGCTGGATTTCAGTGAGTGGGCGGCAATCATGACCTGTTGCCGTTCGCCGGAATGGGCGGCTTCGCGCGCCGATTGGATGCGGACGGGTGTGTTGCGGAGGAAGATGGTAACCAGTTCGCTGATCAGTTCATCGCCCCCGATTCTTCGAAGCCGTTGCATCGCGGCTTCATCGATCGCGTCCAGACTGCTCATGCGCCGGTCTCCTGCAGCTTGGCTCTTACAGACAAGTGCCGCTGCTGTTGGCGCCCTTTTACCGTGCTGGCCGGGATTTGTCAACAAGGAGGCGAAAGCATTTTTCCGGAATCAGGGTCAGGGAGCAGGCGGCATTTTTCGGAACAGCTTGCGCCCGGTTGACCCTGGCGCAGTGAACGGTGTAGAGTTGCGGGCATTATGGCGGGAGGGACTCCAATGAGCGGCGAGGAAGTCAGGATCGAGAAACTGGGAGAGGCGATGGTTTCGTCTCCGCTTCGTTCCCAGACCGAGGCGAAGGGGACGGTGGGTGATTTTGTTCCGGATGCGGTGCGGGTCCGGTACAACGTGGAGGAAGGGGGCGGCATTGAGGAGGATTACCGTTTCGAGAAGGCGGGGCCCCGGGAGCGGATTTTTTTCCAGCCCTCCTATGCGCGTGCGGCGATCGTGACGTGCGGTGGTTTATGCCCCGGATTGAACAACGTGATCCGTTCCGCCTATCGCCAGCTTTGCATCTACGGTGTACAGGAGGTGCTGGGGATCCGGTACGGGTATGCGGGACTTAACCCCGCCAACGGATTCGAGCCGTTCCGGATTGATGATGACATGGTGGATGACATTCACCGTGATGGCGGAACCATCCTGGGTTCCTCCCGGGGCGAACAGCCAGCTCCCCTCATGGTGGACACGCTGGGCAAGCTGGGTGTGAACATCCTGCTCACCATCGGGGGGGATGGCACCCAGCGGGGGGCGCATGCGATTGCGGTCGAGGCACGGAATCGGGGGTTGCCGCTCTCGGTGGTCGGGATTCCCAAGACGATCGATAATGACATTCTCTACACGCGCCGAACGTTCGGGTTCAACACGGCGGTAGACCGGGCCTGCGAGGTGCTGGCCAGCGCTCATCATGAGGCGCGCAGTTACCACAACGGCATTGCACTGGTCCGCCTGATGGGGCGGGACTCCGGTTTCATCGCGGCGGTGGCCACCCTGGCCAGCCAGGAGGTGAACTTCACGCTGGTGCCGGAAGTGGCGTTCACCCTTGAGGGGCCGGGCGGTTTCCTTGCGGCCCTGGAGCGGCGGATTCATCGCAAGCACCACGCGCTCATCGCCGTTGCGGAAGGGGCGGGCCAGGACCTGATGCAGGCGGGCGGGACGGCCATCCGGGACGCCTCCGGGAATGTCCTGCACGGGGATATCGGCCGGGTCCTCAAGGACCGTATCGCGGCGCACTTTCAGGAGCGCGGGATTGCGATCAGCTTGAAATACATTGATCCGAGTTACCTGATCCGGAGTGCGCCGGCCAATTCGGAGGACGCCTGGCTGTGTGACCAGTATGCGCGCCATGCGGTGCATGCCGCCATGTCGGGGCGAACGGACCTGGTGATCGGCTACTGGAACACCTTCATCCATGTTCCGATGCTGATGGCGACGGCGTATCGGCGGAAGATCGACCAGGAAAGCCTGTTGTGGAGCAGTGTCCTGTCCTCCACCGGCCAGCCGGCAGTCATGGGGTAAGGCGCCCTCAGGTTACATGGCAGACGCGGTTCCGCCCGTTTTCCTTGGCCTGGTACAGGGCCTGGTCGGCGGCCTCCAGGACTGCCTGCGGCGTCTTGAAATGAGCGGCGGGTTGTGCGGCTCCGATGCTGACGGTCAGGTGAATCGAAGGAACTCGTACGGGGTGGTGGGGGTGGCGCGGTTTCCGGGCCGGGCGGTCACTTCCCCTGAGAAAGAATTCCTTGCGGCTTACGGCATCCCGCAAGTCATCGAGGTCATTCAGGGCGGTCGTGTAGGATTGGTGTTCGTAGATAATGACAAACTCCTCACCCCCATAGCGGTATGCCGTGCCATGCAGGTGGCGCCGCAGTTCCGATGCCAGGTAGCGTAGCACCTGGTCTCCGGCCGGATGGCCGTGGGTGTCGTTGATTTGTTTGAAATGGTCGATGTCCACAACGGCCAGGACATAATTCCGCTCCAGGCAGCGCAGGTGGTGTTTGAGCCGTCTGCGTCCGGGCAGCTCGGTCAGTTCATCGATATTCATGTGACGCCAGAGGGTTTCCATGACCGCCAGCAGCAGAGTAGTTCCGCCCAGCATGCCGAAAAGGATGAGTGCAGCCCGCCGCGAAGAAGGACTGAACAGGCTCGATGGGCTGTTCCAGGCGGCGAAAATAAATACGACCGACAGGGCGATCAGGGGCCCCAGCCGCGGGCTTTCTCCTTGCGGCTTGAACCAGAGAAACGGAAGTGCGGCCAGCAGGGCGAGAAGGCTGAGGCCCGGGATCCGCAACCCGCCTTCCCGGGTCCACAGGAACGGGGGCAGAGTGGATTCAATCGCCTGCCGGAAATCCGGGATGAGCGGCAGAAGGGAAACCAGCCCAGCGGCGACGAGTACCGGAAGGGCGCGGGCCATGCCATGCGTGTTCCCCAGCCCGCGTTCCTGGGTTCGGCACAGAATCGCCGCCAGCGGCGGGAGGATCAGGCTGGCAATGAGGCGGATCGCATTGGCCTCGTGCGGATCGGGACGGGCAAAAGCGGCCCGATCCAGCAGGAACAAGCCGAGGGAGCTGAAAAGAGACAGGAAGAAGATCCGGGTCTGTGTGAAGCAAAGTCCCGTAACCCCCGCGGCCAGCAGCGTCAGATGCGGGAGCAGGATGAACCAAGGCGCTTCAGGCCATGAGGTGGCAGAAGGCCAAGCCGCAAGGAGGACCAGAAGGACTGCACCGGCCATACCGGGGATCGCAATCACAGGGTCGAGGTTGTAGCCGGCGATTCTCACGTTGAAACTGGAGTCAGGGTATCCCTCAGAAGGCGTAGTTGAATTCCCACCGGACAAACACGGCTGTCTCGTCGGTCGGATAATAGTTGCCGGGATCGAGGGCCTCGGCCATGAGGTGTCCCGTCAGCCTGTCCTTCGCGATCAGCCAGTTTTCCTTGAACCTGAAATCATTGCGCCAGCGGGCCAACCAGCCGCGGGAAAGTCCATCCCCTTTTCCGTCATCCTCGAAGGCGTGCAGATAGCTGATGCGGAAAGTGGCGTCCCAGCGGGCGCAGGGTGTGATCAAGGTCTCGAGGCTGGGCGCCAGAAGGTTCGACCAGCGGCTTGCGGATTCCTCCGTATCCCAGGCAAAGACATACAACTCGCTCCATTGCGGATGGCGGGCCCATACGGGATTCCATCCTTCGTCCTCCTCTGTTCCGGGGTCATCGCCCGACAGGCAGAGGATGCCCGCCTTGACTGAAGGCTTGCCGGCCGCCTTGGCGAAGGATTGCTTGAGACATGCATTGGCCAGGAAACCCCGTACGGTGGTTTCATCGCGCTGGCCGAACTGTCCCGCCAGTTCCAGTTCGCCGGAGAGGGAGTCCGTGAAGGAAGGCTGAACGCGCACGCCAATCGTGCCGAAATCCAGTTGTTCATGCCGTATGACACCGTGAGCGGGATCCAG
The DNA here is from genome assembly GCA_903908715.1 of uncultured bacterium. Taxonomy (GTDB): domain Bacteria; phylum Verrucomicrobiota; class Kiritimatiellia; order CAIKKV01; family CAITUY01; genus CAIVSY01. Next base: position 27,079 of record CAIVSY010000081.1, on the reverse strand, counting down.
GGTCTGCCAGGCCAGGGCAGGCTGTACGAAAGCGCCTTCTGCGTTCCTGAGAGCGGTCTGTTCCCATTCGCTTTCCCGCTTGTAGATCGCGTAGGCTTCGACAGGCCAGGCTGGGTGGCTCCTGTTTCTTGCGTAGATCCCGCCCCCGCTTTCGGTGACGCCTTCCCGGGCGCGCGGGAATCCGGAGATATCCCGGTTGGCGGGATGGATGGCCAGTTCATCTTCCGGTTCGTTGTAGAGGGCAAAGAAGTCCACCTCGGTTTTCGGAAGGGCCTTCCAGATTGCCTTGACGGCGTTGAAGTAGAGGGTTCGGGAACCATCGCCGGGTGTGCCTTCATAGATCACATTGCCGGAGCCGTAGATCAACTCCTGCCGGCCGATCCTCAGGTTGAGGTTGCCATCCCACACATTGCGGACATCCAGATAAAGGTTGTCGAAGACCCATTCATCCGGCCATTCCGATGTGGAGCGCTGGGGCCGCTGGCTGACATCCGGGTGGAGCCATGCACGGCTTTCGTTCACGATGCGCACGCGGAATGTGGCGCTGGAGCCCAGATCCCTCTCGGCCCAGATACGGGTCCGGAAGCGGAGATAGTCGTTTTCGCCTTGACGGGCATAGACGCCGTTGCCGAACTTGACGGGTATATGATCAAAGTACTCCTGGCGCACGCGTTCATCCGCGCCGTAACGGAATGCATGTTCCGGCTCAGCTGGAACGGGAACAGGGCCAAGACAGATCGAGAGCCAGGTGGCGGCAATCGGCCGGATCCACGAGCGGGATTTGTTTTGCATCAGAATATCTCCCTTGCAACTGGCTTAGGCTTGAGGGGATTAGACACGGACCCAGCCCTCTCTGTAAAGGAAGAATCAATGGAAAGGTGGAAGTGGGACAGTGCAAAGGTAAAACCAGTGAACCATTTGGCGCAACGGGGCGTTAACAGGTCAAGGAAGACTGTTCAACCAGAAGGAGCGGGTTACGTGAAAATTGAATTGAAGGTGGCGGGGGGTATCCTTGCGGTTTACTGTCGTGTTGTTTTGGGCCAGACGAATCCCCCGCCAGCCGATGTGGTGGTGACGGGCACGCGGGTCGAGAAGGAAATTCATTCCGTGCCATCGGTCGTGCATCGGATGGAGGTTTCCCGGTCGGCGGAGGCCCAGGCAACACGCACGGTTCCTGCACTTTTGCAGGGGGTCCCCTCGGTCATGGTGCAGAAAACTGCGTACGGGCAGGGCTCCCCGTACCTGCGGGGGCTGACCGGATTCCGCAACCTGATGATGATTGAGGGTGTCCGCTTGAATAATTCCGTTTTCCGTGACGGGCCCAACCAGTACTGGAACACGGTTGACCCGTTCTCGATCGATTATCAGGAACTGGCCATGGGGCCTGCCTCGGTCCTGTATGGAAGTGATGCGATCGGGGGGACGCTGCATGTGATGACGGTCGCTCCCCCTGAATATGCCGGCGGGCCGGTTTGGCAGAAACGGTTGTTCTACCGCGGTTCGACAGCGGAAGAGTCTCAGGTGGGGCGTGTTCAGGTCAGCGGGCGTCCGGTGGAAGGGTTCGGATTTGTCGGCGGGGTTTCCCTCAAGGATTTCGGAGACCTGCAGGGCGGGCGCGAGGTGGGGCGACAGGCGCACACTGGGTACACGGAACAGGATTTCGATTTCCGTGCCGACTGGAACGCCGGTGAGGATACTGTGATTTCCCTGGGGCAGCAGTCGGTCGAGCAGGATGATGCGTGGCGGACGCACAGGACGATCTACGGGATTGATTGGAAAGGGCTGAAGAAAGGGGATGACAAGGTTCACAGTTATGATCAGCAGCGGGAACTCACCTGGATCAAGGGACGTCATGCGAATCTGAATGGCGCACTCGACGGCGTCGAGTGGACGGTTTCGCGGCAGGCGCAGGGCGAGGATCTCTACCGGGTGCTGAAGGATGACCAGAGCAGTCGCCAGGGTTTTGACGTGACAACATGGGGCGGGAGTCTGCAGTTCGAGTCCGGAACCCCGGTGGGCGAATGGGTGTACGGCGCGGAATATTATCGTGACTCTGTTGATTCCTACTCCCGTAAGTATGGGATCGATGGCGCGTTGCAGAAGACGGAGATCCAGGGACCGGTGGCGGATGAGGCGACCTATGATTCGGTTGGCTTGTATGCGGAGGATACATTGTCCTTTGCCGGTGGCAGACTGGATGTGGTGCCCGGGGTCCGTTATGCCTATGCCCGGGCGGATGCCGACCGGGTCAAGGATCCCATCAGCGGCAAAGCGGTGACGCTCGACGATGATTGGGAAGCGGTGGTCGGTTCCCTGCGGGTCCTTTTACCGCTGGTGCCGGATCGAAGTCATGTCCTGTTTGCGGGTGTGGCGCAGGGGTTCAGGGCGCCGAACCTCTCTGACCTGTCGCGCCTGGATATGGCGCGGAGCAATGAGATCGAGACGCCTGCGCCTGAACTGGATCCCGAGCACTATGTGGAATACGAGGCCGGTATGAAATCCCGCTTCGACAAGCTGTCGGCCCAGGCTTGCTATTATTACACGAGAATCGATGGTATGATCATACGGACCCCAACGGGGAGAGTCCTTAACGGTTTAAATGAGGTCACCAAGAAGAATTCCGGGGACGGCTATATTCACGGCGTTGAGCTAATGGCCCGATATGCATTCACGCCCAGTTGGTCCGGTTGGATTTCCGGAACGCTGATGGATGGCAAGGTGGATACCTATCCGACCTCTGAATCCGCAATGGAGCAGGATTCCGTCAGCCGGCTGATGCCGCCGACGACGCAGGTTGGTTTGCGTTGGCAGCCGGTGAGCGGGCGGTATTGGTGCGAGGTGCAGGGTGATGCCGCGGCCAAGGCGGACACGCTTTCTGCCGAGGATCGGCGTGACACACAACGGATTCCGCCTGACGGCACTCCGGCATATGCCGTCTGCCATGTGCGGACAGGGGTTCAACTGGGGAAGGGGCTCGCGTTGACAGCGGCGGTTGAGAACATCCTGAATGAGGACTATCGAACGCATGGATCCGGGGTGAATGAGCCGGGCCGCAATCTGGTTGTGACGGCTGCGTGGGATTTCTAGGTCTGGTCAGCGAGTGATGTGAACTGCATGGGGACCGGCAAGCGGGTGGGGTTTCCCTTTCTCTGTTGCGGGCTTTCGCTGCAATTCCGTGGTTTCAATCTTTTCTTTCAGCCGCACTTCGTCGTGATGTGAAAACATTAAAATTCAAGAGAACGTTTGACGTCATAAAAGTAATATGATCTTATTGGTCACGTATTAAGGAGTTGGGATGCAGCTTTCGACCAAGACAAGGTATGCGGTTCGGTTGTTGGTGCGTATGGCGCAGGAGCCGGTTGGGCGAGTCTGGAGGAAGCAGGAGTTGGCGCGGGCCGAGGATATACCGGTGGATTATGTGGCCCAGATTCTTCTGATCCTTAAGCGATCGGGGATTGTGGGGAGTCAGCGGGGGATGATGGGTGGGTTTGTGCTTGGGGTTGATCCGCGTGGCTTAACGGTGGCGCAGGTTCTCGAGAACACGGATGGTCCGGTTGCCCTGGTTCCCTGCGGACAGAGAGGGAAGGTTTGCCAACGGAGTGAGGAATGTGTGGTGCAGGAAGTCTGGCACCAGGCGGGAAGGGTGCTTAAGGAGTACCTGTCCGGGATTACGATTGGACAGTTGGCGAGAGAGGTGGCGGGGCGTAAAACGAGATCGGGACTTTCGTTTGAGATCTAGGTAGACTTTTTTCAGGCAGAATCAAATCAGGAGAGGAAGACCAACATGAGCAGCATTGAAAGCAAGAAGATTGAAACACTGGCGTTGCATGCCGGGCAGATTCCCGATTCGGAAACCTTGTCCCGGGCGGTGCCGGTTTACCGGACGAGTTCGTACGTGTTCAAGAGCACGGAGCATGCGGCCAACCTTTTTGGATTAAAGGAACTGGGAAACATCTACACGCGGCTGATGAACCCGACACAGGATGTCCTGGAGAAGCGGGTTGCGGCATTGGAGGGAGGGGCTGCCGCCCTCGCTCTTTCCTCGGGAACGAGTGCGATTTTCTATTCGATCATCAACATTTGCCAGGCTGGGGACGAGTTTGTTTCGGGCAACAATCTCTATGGCGGGACCTATACGCAGTTCCATGATATTCTTCCGCAGTTGGGTATCCGTTGCCGTTTTGTGGATCCCCGTGATCCTGCGAACTTTGAAAAGGCGATCACGCCGAAGACCAAGCTGGTCTATGTGGAAACCATCGGCAATCCCGCGCTGGATGTGGTGGATATTCCCGCAGTGGCCAAGGTCGCGCATGCCCACGGGCTGCCGCTGATCGTGGACAGCACATTCAGTACCCCTTACCTGCAGAGGCCGATCGAGCAGGGGGCTGACATCGTGGTGCATTCCTTGACCAAGTGGCTGGGCGGACATGGCGCCGGCATTGGCGGTATTGTGGTGGACTCGGGCAAGTTCGACTGGAAGAGCGGAAAATTCCCGCTGCTTTCCGAGCCCGATCCCAGCTATCACAACATCCGGTACGCCCACGACCTGGGCCCGCTGGCACCGTTGGCCTTTATCCTGCGGATGAGGCTGGTGCCGCTGCGTAACCTGGGTGCCTGCATATCGCCGGACAATGCCTGGCAGTTCCTGCAGGGGATCGAGACGCTGGCCCTGCGCATGGAGCGGCATTGTTCCAATGCCCTGGCGGTGGCTCGTCACCTCAAGAAGCATCCGGCCGTCAGCTGGGTGCGCTATCCCGGGCTGGAGGGGGATCCTTCCTTTGCGGTTGCCCGCAAGGTGTTGGGCGGCGGGTTTGGCGGAATGGTTGTGTTCGGGATCAAGGGCGGGGCGCAGGCTGGCGCGAAATTCATTGAGGGATTGCGCCTGTTCTCGCATCTGGCGAATGTGGGGGATGCAAAGAGCCTTGCGATTCACCCCGCTACGACCACCCATTCTCAATTGACCGAGGAGCAGCAGCGCGAGGGGGGCATTACTCCTGACCTGGTGCGGCTCTCGATCGGAATAGAGCACATTGACGACATCCTGGCAGACCTGGATGGCGCACTGAAGGCAGCCGGATGATTGACGACAGAAGTACGGGGGCATTGTCCTTTCAGGGGCAATACCCCTTTGTATGCCGACCCTGATTCCGGTTTATTCTTCGCGAGAGTATTCCCGTATTCATCCGCTGTTTTTCTGTTGCGCTTCCGACGTGCCGAATCTACAGTTTTCACCGGTGTGCCGCGATTAAGTGCTGGAAAGGATGGAACGCCGGCGAACCCGAGCGCATCCACACCGCCCGCATTGCAGAAGCGTTATCCAAGTGGAAGACGGGAACGGTCAGAATCGGGGAAGATGGCTGGTGCTGCGGATGATTCATCTGGCGCTGGTGGCCGGCGTTTTCCTTTTCGGGATAGTCCTGTGGCTTGTTGCCAGGAAACCCCTTCGGGTGGATCTGGATCTCGCGAATCCGGTCTCCCTTATTGCGGGCGTGGTGGCCCTTGTGACCTTCGGCGTGGCGCAGCAGATGGATCGCTTGTTTCTCCATTTCGTCCCGCCACCGGTCGATATGGATACGGCCTTGCAGAAGTATCAGGTTTTTTTCCTGGTGCGCGCGGCCTTGCTGGATGGCGGCGCGCTTTTTCCGGCCGTTGCAGTCCTGCTGACGTCCCAGTTGCTTCCCGCGCTGTTCTTCCTTCTCTGTGCGGTGGGTTTGCTGGTGCATCGGCCCAGTGAGCGGGAGTTCGCCAGCCTGATGCGGCGTTGGCTTGAACGGGTGAAATGAGCAGGACCTGCGCGGCGCATTCCGGCGGGTATATGTCGAGCAAATGGGGAGGCACAGGTATGAAGACGACAGGCAGAAGGGTGCCTTGTGTACTGGTTGTTCTGGCCTGGTTCAGTTTGCTCCCGGATGCGGACTCCCAGGAGTTTAAATTGCAGATGGAGGATGGGACGCTGAGTCGGCCCATCGAACTGCGCGAGGGGGCTGAGGTGGTGTTGGGAACCAACCGCGCCTTCATCACGCATGTCAAGACAACCCGCGACCAGACCCTGGATGCCATGCAGGGCATCCTGATTCCCTCCGTTGATTTCCGTTCGGCCGACATCCGGGATGTCGTGGCGTTCCTCCAGAAGGCATCGGTGGACGGTGACCGGAACCACCGGGGCGTGAGATTCCGGCTGGATCTGTGCGAAGAAGGCGGGGTCGACGAGTCCGCCGCAGCCGGTGCGGTGACCCGCGGGAAAGGCGAAGATATTCCCACGGTCACGTTCGCGGCCCGGTGGGTGTCCTTGTATTCCGCCTTGCAGATTGTTGCCCGTGTGACCCGCCTCCGCTACCGGATACAGGGTGACACCGTGATCCTCGCGCCCCTTGACGTTCCGGACGGGGAGATTCTTCGCCGAATCTATCCCGTGCAAACGTTTTTTCTTGAGCGGGTGGCGGATCTTCAGGAGGCGGGAAGTGGAAGAAAGCAGGAGGGGGAGGAGGGCCTGAAACAGTTCTTTTCTGATTTCGGAGTTGTCTGGCCGCGGGGAACGTCTCTCCGCTATGAGTCTGCCCTTGGCGCGCTTGTGGTGGCCAACACGTCGGAGAACCTGCAGGTGCTGGAACGGGTGCTGTGGGACCTCAAGGTACGGACCTGTCAGGTCGAAATGGAAGTCAGTTTTGTGGCTTTTGATTTTTCCCGTCTTTCGGAATCTGTGGCGAAAGGGGTGGATGGCAAGGGGCTGATGGAGCTTTGGCGACAAGGACACGGTGAACTGCTTGCCGCGCCGCGGCTTCTGACCAAGTCCGGGGTGGAGGCCTCATTGAGGGGGGCGACGGAGTGCATTTACCCGACCGAGTTTTCCGTTTGCGCAACTGCGACGAATCCCCATGCCGCAGTTGTGGCATCCGGAGTGGAACCCTGCGGGTTCGAGACCCGCGAAACCGGGGCCATTCTGACCGCCTTGCCCGAGCTGAGTGTGGACGGGAACCAGATCGACGTAACCATCAGTGCCCAACTGGTGGAGGATCCGGTTTGGCAGGAACTGGTGCACTCGTTCACCGAAGAGGGCCATACGAATCAGACCCGCATATCCCAGCCCTATTTTCATGTCTATTCGGCCTGCACCTCGGTTTCCGTTGCGGATGGGGAACGGGTTCTCATCAGCGGGGGAATGCCTTCCCGGGACGGGAAACGCGTGGTCTATGCCTTCCTGATGGCGCGGCGGACCGGGATTCGCGGGGAGCTGATGCAAACCCGGAATTCCGGAACGGCGGACTAACAGGGCTGCGGTCAAGGCGGGACAGCTGTCTTTTTCTCGCCCTTATGTTGCGCTTTTCCCCCTCATGCTCTACAATCGCGACTCGTTTGCAGATTCACAGGAAATGACGAGGATGATTTATGGACATGAGTGACAAGAGCCGGATACCGGGCAAGCCGGCTCCCGGCCAGAAACCGAAGAATGAACCGCCGGCTCCGCTAATTCCGCGCGGGTTGCTGATATGGCTCGTGGTGTTCGCACTGCTCATGATGGCCTACCAGTACTACCAGAAGGGACAGGAGACGGTTCAAACCCTTAAATTCAATCCGGATTTCGTCCTGCGTGTGGAGCAGAAGAACGTCATCGAGTGTGAGGTGGTCGAGGAGATTTCCGGAAACCAGTACATCGTGGGAACACTCAAGGATATTGACCGCCAGACCGGCAAGCTGAAGCGTTTCAAGGTCGATGTGATGTTTACCGATGACATGCCCAAATGGCTTCGTGACAACGGGGTGAAGTTCAGTTTTTCCCGGCAGAGTCCCTACCTGTGGCAGATCGTTTCCAGTGTGGCGCCCGTGCTGCTCCTGCTGGGTCTGCTGTATTTCATGTTTTCCCGCCAGATGAAGGCGGCGGGTCACGGAGCGCTGAACTTCGGGAAGAGCCGGGCCAAGATGATGGCCCGCGACAAGAACAAGGTTACGTTCAAGGATGTGGCCGGCGCCGAGGAAGCCAAGGAGGAAGTCCAGGAGATCATTGAATTCCTCAAGGATCCCAAGAAGTTCCAGAAACTGGGCGGGCGAATTCCCAAGGGGGTTCTCCTGATGGGGCCGCCGGGAACCGGCAAGACGCTTCTGGCCAAGGCGATTGCGGGCGAAGCGGATGTGCCCTTCTTCAGCATCAGCGGGTCGGATTTCGTCGAAATGTTTGTCGGGGTGGGTGCTTCGCGAGTCCGGGACATGTTCGAGCAGGGCAAGCGGAATGCGCCCTGCATCATCTTTATTGACGAGATAGACGCCGTTGGCCGGAGCCGGTTCTCGGGGATCGGGGGTGGGCATGATGAGCGGGAGCAGACGCTTAATGCCCTGCTGGTTGAGATGGACGGGTTTGATACCCAGGAGGGGGTTATCATCATTGCGGCTACCAACCGGCCGGATGTTCTGGATTCGGCCTTGCAGCGCCCCGGCCGGTTTGACCGGCAGATTGTGATTGACCTTCCGACGCTGGAAGGACGGGAGGCTATTCTCAAGATCCATGCCCAGAGGGTCAAGATGGCGGCCGAGGTGGAACTGCGGCGTCTGGCCCGCGGTACGCCGGGATTTTCCGGCGCTGACCTGGCCAACCTTATCAATGAGGCGGCCTTGCTGGCGGCCCGTGCCGGCAAGGAGGCGGTGGGGATGCCGGACCTTGAGGAGGCCCGGGACAAGGTCCGTTGGGGGCGGGAGCGGCGAAGTCGTGTGCTGGATGATAAGGAGCGGCGGATCACGGCGTATCATGAGGCGGGCCATGCGATAGTCACGGTACTGGTCGCCGAAAGCGAGCCCTTGCACAAGATCACCATTATTCCCCGGGGTACAGCGTACCTGGGGGCAACGATGCAATTGCCCGAGAAGGATCGCTACATGGAAGGGCGCAAGAAGCTGGAGGGCATCCTGGCGACGCTCATGGGTGGTCGGGTGGCCGAGGAACTGGTCTTTGGCGATATCACCTCGGGAGCCCGTAGCGACCTCAAGCAGGCCACGCGCCTGGCCCGGCTGATGGTTTGCGACTGGGGAATGAGCGAGGCGCTCGGGCCGCAGACTTTCGGCTCCCACGAGGAACTGCTCTTCCTCGGCCGCGAGGTTTCGCGCAGCCAGGATTTCAGCGAGGACACGGCGCGGCGGATTGATGCGGAAGTCAACCGCCTGTTGCGTGAGGCCCATGCGTCCGCGCGCAGCATCCTTGAGGACGGGCGTGAAAAGCTCGATCTGGTTGCCAGGACGCTGTTGGAGCGCGAGACAATGGACGGGCGGGACGTCGAGGAGATTGTCCGGCATGGCCGGTTGTTGAGCCCGGAGGAAAGGGCGGCGGAGGAACCCGCGGCGGGTCCGGCTGCCTCGCCTGCGGCGGAGGTTCAACCTGTGCCGGTCTCGGCGCCGCAGGGTGCATGATGGGTGAAGGAACGGGGCCAGTCTGGCGTTGCCGCGACCGGGTGATCCGGCTGGGGGCCCGGCCTCTCGTGATGGGTATCCTGAATGTGACGCCCGACTCCTTTTCGGATGGCGGGCGGTATCTGGCGACGGATGCCGCGATCCAGCGCGGTCTCGAGATGGCGGCGGAAGGGGCGGATATCCTGGATATCGGTGGTGAGTCAACAAGACCCGGTGCGGCGCCGGTTCCGGCGGACGAGGAACTGGATCGGGTTCGGCCGGTGATGGCGGGTTTGTGCAACGCCTTGCCTTCCGCCGGACGGCCGTTGCTTTCGGTGGATACCCGAAAGGCTGTGGTGGCGGAGGCGGCACTGGCGGCAGGTGCCGATATCCTCAACGATGTGACGGCGTTGCGCGGGGATCCCGCGATGGTGGAGGTGGCCCGCCGGTATGGAGCGGGTGTGGTCCTGATGCATATGCAGGGGGATCCGGAGTCCATGCAATTGGACCCCAGATATCGGGATGTGTCGGTGGAAGTCTGCGAATGGTTGCGGGCGAGGGTGGCCGCGCTTGTCGAACAGGGGCTGGCGGTGGAAACCCTGGCGGTGGATCCGGGAATCGGGTTCGGGAAAACGGTTGAGCACAACCTGTGTCTGTTGGCCCGGATCGGGGATCTGGCCGCGCTGGGACGGCCCGTTGTCGTGGGGTTGTCACGCAAGCGCTTTCTCGGTACATTGACGGGTAAGCCGGTGGAAGGCCGTGTGGCGGGGAGCCTGGCCGGGTTGGTATATGCCTGTCTGCGCGGAGCGCACGTCATGCGGGTGCATGATGTCGGCGCTTCGGTGGATGCATTACGGGTGTTGGAGGCAATGCGGCGGGAGGAATCCAGGGCATGCAGTGGTTGAGCCAGATCATGTCGCCGGGCTTCACAGGATTTGTGGAGATCCTGATCCTGACGGCTGTTTTTTATGCCTTGATGCTGTTTCTCAAGGACAGCCGCAGTGTGTTGATCGCGGTGGGCTTCCTGTTGACGCTGATTGTCCTTCTTGGCCTGACCCGCGTGTTCCATGTCTATGCGCTGAACTGGCTGTTAAGCCGGTTTTCGGTGTATCTGGCAGTGGCCTTGCTGGTGATTTTCCAGCCTGAGATCCGCCGGGCGCTGGCGGAACTGGGCCGGCAGCCGATGTTCAGCGCTCCGGCTGAATCGAGGAATTTTGTCGACAGCATTGTGGAGGCGGTCCTGTTGCTGGCGGAACGGCGGATTGGCGCCCTGATCGCGGTTGAGCGGCGGGTGAGTACCCGGGCCATCCAGGAGACGGGCGTGCGGCTGGATGCCAGGGTCAACTCCGATTTGCTTGCGACCCTGTTTTTCCCCCATACGCCCCTGCATGATGGCGGCGTGATCATCAGCGGCAACCGGATCGTGGCGGCGGGGTGCTTGTTCCCCCTCAGCCAGCGGCCCGAGCTGAGCCGCGGGCTCGGGACGCGGCACCGTGCCGCGATGGGACTTACGGAGGAGACGGATGCGATTGCGATTGTCGTGTCCGAGGAGACCGGCACGGTCTCCATCAGCACGCGCGGCCGGCTGAGCCGGGATTTTGATGAGGAGCGTTTGCGCCGTTTCCTCGCCGCGGTCCTGATCAAGGAGCCGGAGAACACCAGTCGTTGGAGCCGGGCGCGGCGGCATCTGGACCTGAGTTTCCAGGGGATGGCCAAGGCCGAGGAGCAGGAAGGGGGAGGCAATGGCCGTTAGCGTGCAGCGGATCCAATCGATGGTTCTCAACAACTGGAAGCTCAAATGCCTGGCGCTTCTCATGGCGATCGTGAGTTGGAATGTCATCCAGGATGCCATCAGTTTCGAAGTGGTGATCCCGGATGTGCGGCTGCAGGTGCAGGTGCGCGAGGGGATGGCCATCCTGAACCAGTCGGCATCCACGGTGGATGTGACATTCCGCGGATCGCAGGAGGATATCCAGCGGCTGGATCCGAGGCGCCTGCAGGCGGTGGTCAATCTGGAAACAGAGACGAGCCCGCGTCCGAAGGAGATTCCCCTTTCTCCCGAATCAATCCGCGGGGTGCGGGGTCCGCGCGTTGTTGCGGTGCATCCGGCCCGTATCCATGTGACGTTGGATGAGCAGGCGGAGAGGCGGGTCCCGGTGCAGGGCCGGACAACGGGGACCCCGCTTTCCGGTGAGGTCAGCGCAGTGATTTGCGAGCCGTCGACGGTTTCGCTTCTGGGCCCGGCCGCCAAGCTGCGGACGACGGAATGTGTCTATGCCCAGCCGGTGGATGTGGATGGGCGTGTGGAATCCTTTGTGCGGCGCAGTCCCTTGCAGCCGCCGGGGGACAACTGGGTGGCCAAGATGGATCCGGCCGAGGTGCAGGTCCGGGTGGAAATCACACGGAAGGATTCGGTCCGTCAGTTCAAAGGTGTGGCTGTAAGCGCGGTGATCGAGCCCGGCCAGACGGTTGTGACGGATATTGATCCGGCGATGGTGGATGTGGAATTGAGCGTGAGGTCCGGCGATAGGATGCCCGAGGGGGACACGGCCCGGCCGGTGCGCGCTGTGGCGGATTGCACGGGACTTGTGGCGCCGGGTACCTTTGTGGTTCCAGTACGGGTTTTTGCGGGTCATGATGCAAAGGCTACGGCCAGTCCCGAGACGGTCAAGGTGACATTGGCGGTGAAATAGGAGCAAGAACATATGCGTGGATGTTTATGGGTGTTGGTGGGTGCCTGGCTGCTGTGTGTACCGTTCATGGCGGTTGGCGAAGAAACCGGCGGGAAACAGGATGCGACGGAAGTCCGGACCCTTGTGAATAGCGGCCGGGAACTGCTGGGTGCGGGAAAGACAGCGGAAGCAATTGCCGTTCTTGAGAAGGCTGTCCGCCTCGGACCGGAGAGCCAGGAGGCCCGTTTCCTGCTTGGGGCCGCCTTCATTGAGGCCGGCCGGTATGAGGATGCCGGACCTTTGCTGGAGACCCTGCTGAAGGTATTGCCGGATAATCCGATGGTCAAAAACAACCTGGCGTGGGTGTACGTCAAGAGCAAGGATGACAATGTGCGGAATCCCGCCAAGGCGGTCAGGCTGGCCCGGGAGGCAATCATGGATGCCCCGTCCGATTACCTGATCTGGAATACTCTTGCCGAGGCCTATTATGCGGACGGCAAATACGAGCGGGCCCTGCGCGCGGCGGAAAGCGCCCTGCGGCTCAACCTGCTGGCCGGTGTCACGAATACGGCTGCGTGCCGGGATCTGGTCAGCCGGTGCCGGAAGGCGACCGGGGATGGTGAGAAGGGCAAGAGCGGGGAACTGGAGTGATGCGGCAGCCGGGGTGCGGGCGGTAGCGGCGTGGAAGATAAAGGGTGGATATGGCAGAGCCAACGAAATCAAAGATGAGTACCGGCATACGGGAAGCCTGGAGCATTGTGCTGCTGGCGGTTTGTGTGCTGTTGTTCCTGAGCCTGGTTTCCTACGACTGGCGCGATATTCCCCTTTTACAGTCGCCCCCGAATGATCCTCCGGCAAACTTTATCGGGCCGGTGGGCGCCTGGGTATCCTTTATCCTTCTCACGGCCTTCGGGGTGGTGGCATACCTGTTGCCCTTGTGGTTCCTGGGATTTGGCGTGGTGATGATCTTCCGTGGGATCGAGCATGCCCGGGCCAAGCTGGTCTGGGCTGCCGTCATGATGTTCAGCCTCTGCGGTCTGGTGGATATGCGTCCCATGTTCCTGGATGCGATGGGCCGTGCGTTAAACCTTGGTTCGGCGGGCGGGGTGCCGGCGCAGATTGTAACGGATTTCCTGGCGCTGCGCCTTGTGGGGGAGTTGGGCACCTTGATTCTTGTGATCACCGCCTTCGGGGTGTCCACGGTCCTGTTCTTCGGATGGGATGTGATTGTGCGGGAAGTCACGCGGTTTGCCGGCTGGCTGACCGAGGCCGGTTCCCGCTTCCGCACGAAGGAGGATCGGGAAGCGGAGGACTGGCCGAAGCGCAAGCCTGCCATCAAGGAATGGCAGCGCGAAAGGATTGAGCGGGTGGCGGCCCGTGAGGAAACCCGGCGCAAGGAGGAGCCTGCCCCCGTGGAGAAGAAGCGGGTCTCTATTCCCGAGCCGGAACCGCAGCCGGATCTTCTGCCGGTGCCCGAGCCCCCACCAAAGCCGGTTTCCGCTCCGGTCTCGGAGCCCCAGAAACCTGTGCCGCCGCCCCCGCCGAAGCCGGCTCCGCCGCCCAAGCCCAGGGAGAAGCCTGCGGCCGAGCCCGCGGCCAAGCCGGCCGCACCTGTGCCGCTGCCTGCCGGCTCATACGAATTGCCGCCGATTACCCTGCTGACGGAAGTTCCTCCGGCTGAACAGCGCGCGATGCGCGGCGATACCGATACCACGGCCCGGGTCATTATCCAGACACTCGAGGACTTCGGGATCAAGACTGAACTCAAGGCGGTGGAGACCGGGCCGGTGGTCGCCCGCTATGAGCTGGTGCCTGCGCCGGGTGTCAAGCTGGAGAAGATTGTCGGGCTCAGCAACAACCTGGCCTTGTCGCTGAAGGCGGCCAGTGTTCGCGTTCAGGCTCCTGTGCCGGGGCGTGGGACGGTCGGGATCGAGGTGCCGAACACCTCCACCAGCACCGTCTACCTTCGCGAGATCCTGGAAGGGCCTGCATGGCAGACCGATCGCATGGAAATTCCCATTGTCCTCGGGAAAGATGTGGGTGGACGCGACCTCGTGACGGACCTGGCCACCATGCCGCACATGCTGATCGCCGGGGCCACGGGTTCCGGGAAAACGGTCTGTATGAATTCCATCCTGGCGGGGTTGCTGATGTCCCGCACGCCGGAGCAGCTGCAGTTGATGCTGATCGATCCGAAGATCGTGGAGTTCTCGGTCTACAATCACCTGCCGCATCTGATGGGGGCGCGCAACCAGATTATCACCGATCCCAAAAAGGTGGCGGGCGGTCTGCGTTGGGCGGTCACCGAGATGGAGCGGCGCTACCAGGTGATGGCCAAGGCCGGGGTCCGCAACATCAAGAGTTTCAATTCGCGGAAGATCGAGAAACAGCAGAGCCTGTTCGGTGAGCCCGCCGATGAGGCCAGCCGTCCGCCGGACCGTTTGAGCTACATCGTCATCATCATTGACGAGCTGGCCGACCTCATGTTGACGGCCCAGGCGGAGATCGAGGGCTACATCGCCCGGCTGGCCCAGATGTCGCGTGCGGTCGGTATTCACATGATCCTTGCCACGCAGCGTCCTTCGGTGAATGTCATTACGGGCACGATCAAGGCAAACTTCCCGGCGCGTATCGCATTCCAGGTGGCCCAGAAGGTTGACAGCAAGACCATTCTGGACGGAAATGGCGCCGAAAAGCTCCTGGGACGCGGTGATATGCTGTTCATGCCGCCGGGGGCCAGTAAGCTGATCCGTGCGCAAGGCGCCATGACTTCCGATGAGGATATCCGCAAGATTGTTGAGTTCATCAAGAAGCAGAGGCCGGCTCCGGTCGAGGAGGCCGCAACCGAAGCGGCGGGCGCGGTCAAGCGGGCGGTGCCCGTACCCGGTCCGGCGCTGGACGCGCCCGCGCCTGCGGCGCAGTCGGCGGGGAGCTTTGATGAGATGCTCGTCAATGGCGGCGGGGAGGATAACGATGATGAGTTGATCGAGATGGCCATCCAGATCATCCGTGAGACGCACCGGGCCTCCACCTCGTCCCTGCAGCGGCGCCTGCGAATCGGTTACACGCGGGCGGCACGCGTGATGGATGTGCTGGAGGAGCGGGGCATTGTGGGACCGGCCCGCGGATCCGATCCGCGGGAGATCCTGATTGATCTGGAGGGTGAAGTTCCGAATAATGCCGCGGAATCGGAGGAGGGGAACCCATGACGGATATGTTCGCACCCGGCGCTACCCTGCGGGCGGCAAGGGAAAAACGTAACCTGAGCCAGGCTGACATTGCGGAGGCCACGCGCATCAAGGTGCACATCATTGACGCGATCGAGAACAATGATTTCCAGAGGCTCACCGCGCCGCTCTACGTCAAGGGGTTCATCCGGATGTATGCGGAGCGCGTGGGGTTGGATCCCGAGCCGCTGATCCGTGAGTATCTGGTGCGGTATGCGCAGCAGGTTCGCCCCACCTTGAATGCCGACCTTCCGCAGTCGGCGGGGCCGGATCTGCCGCGGGAACCGGTGGCGCGTAACCGGCCGCGGCGGCAGGCCGCGCCGGTGCGGACCGTGGATGCGGCGGGAGCGATGCTGGCCGCCGGTCGCGCTGTTGCCTTGCGCATGGCCGGCGATCTGGCCGGTGCGACCCGTACAGCCGTCCTGGCGGTCCGCAGTGCCTGGGGACAACGCGGCAGGACTGCGCCGTGGGAGCGTCGCCGCGATCTTGGCATGACGCGACCCTACCGGGGATCGTCGGATTTTCCTGTGGGTCGTTACGCAGCCATCGGTACAGCCATTGCAGTGGTGGCTATCCTCGCTGGTTTCGCCATTCATCTCTTCCAGAGTTCGTCCCGTCCCGCGCCTGTCGCCACCGTGCGGGCTGCCGCTGCGGCGGTGACGAAGGCGGAACCGGCCGCTCCGCCTCGATTGCGCCTGGCAGAGGAGCCGCCGGCTCCCTACCTGAAGCCAAGAAAGCCCTGAGGATCATGCATTGCCGCAAGCAGGATTCCCCGGGCCCATGTGCTGCAACGGCGCAGCCTGGCAGGGGTTTTTCCGTCGGTTTCATCAGCCTGGGTTGCGCCAAGAACCTGGTGGACAGCGAGCATATGGCGACCGTGTTGCGGGATGCGCATATCGGCCTGGCGCCTGCACCCGAAGAGGCCGATATCATCCTTGTCAACACCTGCGGATTCATTGGTGATGCCAAGCAGGAATCCATTGATGCCATTCTCAAGGCGTGCGAGTGGAAGAAGAGCGGGGCCTGCAAGGCGGTGATTGTGACGGGTTGCCTGAGCCAGCGGTACCGGGAGGAATTGCAGCAGTCGCTTCCGGAGGTGGATGCGTTCCTCGGGTTGGATCAACTCGAGCAGATCGCAGGGGTTATCCGGCGGCTGGAGCGTGGAGAGGGCGGTATCCTGCGTGTATCCCGGGTGGCCCGGAAGGTGTTCCTTCCGCGGGCGTCACGCCTGGTCCTGACCGGCGGTCCGTTTGCCTATGTCAAGATTGCGGAGGGATGCAACCACCGTTGTGCGTTCTGCGCCATACCGGGGATCCGGGGCCGGTTCCGGTCGCGGCCAATGGACGGGATTGTGCGGGAGGTTGAGATCCTCCTGGAGCGTGGAGTGAAGGAGATCAATCTTATTTCGCAGGATACCACGCGTTACGGGGCTGATCTTGCGGGGCGGGAGGATCTTCCGCGGTTGCTGAGGGCCCTGGGCCGTCTGGGAGGGAAATTCTGGATTCGTCTTCTCTATGGCCATCCGGCGCATGTGACGGATGAGATGCTGGAAACCATGGGGGCCATTCCGCAGGTTTGCCGGTATCTGGATGTACCCGTTCAGCATGCCCATCCCGATATCCTGCGGGCGATGCGGCGAGGCGGCGGGGAGAAGGCGGTGCGGGATTTTCCTGCTCGGGCCAGGGAACGCCTGCCCGGCGTTGTGTTGCGGACCACCTGCCTGGTTGGATTTCCCGGTGAGACCCCGGAGCATTTTCGGCAGCTTCTGGACTACGTCCGGGAGGCGGAGTTCGATCATCTTGGGGTATTTGTCTTTTCCCGGGAGGAGAATACGGAGGCCTACAGGTTGCCCGGCCAGGTTTCCGCGGCCGCCGCCGCCTTGCGGCGCAGCCGGCTTCTGCAGGCTCAAACCGGAATCGCTGTCCGGAAACAGAAAGCACGCCTCGGCCGGCAGGATACGGTTCTGGTCCTGGGCCCACGCAGGGGGGTTCGCGGTGTGGTGTGCCGGAATTCCGGGCAGGCCCCGGAAGTTGATGGCGAGGTCCGCCTTGAGGCCGGAAAGCCCGCGCCTCCAACTGGAGACTGGGTGCGGGTGCAGTACACCGGTTTCCGGGGGCCTGACCTGCTGGCCCGCCTCCGATAGCCTCCGCGACACCCTTGACAGTGAAAATTCCTTCCTGTACTTTATTCCGAACACTTGTACGGAAAAAAGTTCGGAGAGCCGTTCAGAATATGGCAACCGGAAAACCAGGAACAGGGGATTTTGGCGCGCGGCTGCTGCGCCTGAGGGAGAAGCAGGGGGTCAGTCTCCGCGAGTTAAGCCGGCGGGCCGGCCTGTCGCCTTCCGCGCTCTCGGCGGTTGAGAAGGGCAGGAGCAGTCCGACGCTGGCGACGCTGCAGCGGATCCTGCAGGCTCTGGATGCGAGCTTTGCGGATTTTTTCGGGGCGGCGCCCGCGGAGGAGGCGGATCCGGTTTTCCGGGCCGGCAGCATGGCCGCCATCCGGGATCGGCACCGGGTGTACACCCTTTTATTTCCCAAGCGGGAGGATTTCCGTTTCGAGATGTTGCAGGAGACGCTTGCGCCAACGGAGACGGCGCCCGAGTGGGAAAAGCATACGTTTGATGTCGGCGGAGTCTTGCTCAAGGGCGGGCCCGTGCGGCTGGAAATTGAGGGGCGGGGGGAATGGCGTGTGCGGAAGGGGGATGCGTATTACATCCGGGCGGGGGAGAAGCATCGGGCCTGCAACGAGGGAGCCGGCGATGCGGTGCAGATCACGATCATGTGTCCGCCCCGCTATTGATGGACTCCGGGACAGGCGCGAGGGATTTGGAGAGGATGGGTTTTGAGGAACAACGAGGCAGGCGGGATTCCGCCGCAAACAGGAGAGAGAGCATGACGAAGCTGGCGATTGACGGAGGCCCCAAGGCGAAAACGACCCCAACGATCCCGATGTATCCGGGCGGGTTGGAGATCGGCGAGGCGGAGAAGAAGCAGGTGCTGGAGGTGCTGGACCGCAAGTACCTCTTCCGCTACTACGGGCCCAAGGATTTTCCCTCCAAGGTGAACGAGTTTGAGAAGGCGTTTGCGGCGCACATCGGCGCGAAGCATTGTCTGGCGGTCACCAACTGTACCTCGGCCCTGATTAACGCGCTGGTGGCCGTGGGAGTCGGGCCCGGCAGCGAGGTCATTGTCAACGGCTACACATTCTTTGCTTCCTGCGCGGCCATCGTGGCGGCCAAGGCGGTTCCGGTCATCTGCGAGATTGACGAAAGCCTGACCATGGATCCGGAGGACCTGGAGCGGAAGATCACACCCCACACCAAGGCTGTGATTTGCGTGCACATGCGCGGGGCCCCATGCGATATGGACCGGATTGTGGCCATTTGCCGGAAGCGGAAGATCCGGCTGATCGAGGATGTGGCCCAGGCCTGTGGCGGTTCCTACAAGGGCAAGCGGCTCGGCACATTCGGGGATATCGGGTGTTTCAGTTTCCAGTATCACAAGATCATCACGGCGGGAGAAGGCGGTGCCTGCGTGACGAACGATCCCGCGCTGTATGACCGGCTGATGGGGTATCACGATACGGCGGCCTGCTGGCGGCCGGACCGGTTCGGCGAGGAACGGTACAAAGGTGAGCTCTTCTGCGGTGTGAATTACCGGATGAGCGAGTTGACCGGAGCGGTCATGCTTGCGCAGCTGGGCCGCCTGGAAGGGCTGCTGGCGAAGATGCGGGCCAACCGCAAGCGGATTGTCGACCAGATCCGCACCCTCAAGGGAATTACCCTGCGCCGCTCGAACGACGAGGCCGGGGACACGGCCATCTGTCTGATGTTCCGCGTAAACGATTCGTCCAGGACCTCGGCCTTTGTGAAGGCTTTGCAGGCGGAGGGTGTGGCGGCCGCGGGTGTGTTTGACAAAGGCATTCCCGACTGGCACATCTACAGCCACTGGAAGCATGTGATTTCGCAGGCAACGCCGACGCCGGAGGGGTGTCCGTACCGTTGTCCGCACTACAAGGGGGATGCGCCGTCGCACTACAGTGTGGATATGTGTCCCAGGACCAATGCAGTACTGGCCGACATGGTGCATCTGGATATTCCTTCGCAGCTGACGGATCAGGATTGCGACATGATTGCCGAGGGGATCCGCAAGGTTGCCGCGGCGTTACTCTAGAAAGGAAACAGGCATGAAGTACGATGTTTGTCTGGAAATGGTGTTCACGGATTTTCCGTACGACGTCCGGATTGCGAAAATCGCGGAATGTGGTTTCGAGCGGGTTGAGTTCTGGTTTCATGATGGAACCTTCAACGGCCGCGACTGCGCAACGGGCGCCAAGGACGCGAAGACCCTCAAGAAGGCCTGTGCGGCGGCCGGTGTGGCCATACATAACATGGTGGTCAATTCGCCGGATGGCTCGCTTGGGGGTGCGCTGGTATGTGCCGGGGACCGGTCCAAGTACCTGGCCCGGCTGGACGAGGTGATGGCCTTTGCCAAGGTGTGCGGGTGCCGGCGGGCGATTACCTGTACCGGGAACCTGCAGCCGGGGATTTCGCGCAACCAGATGCGCCGGAACATGGAGGAGACGCTGGGGCGAGCGGCGGCGGCTGCAGAGAAGAACGGGTTCACCCTTTTTCTCGAATGTCTGAATACGCGCACGGACCACTTCAACTATTACCTGGATTCCTCGGCGGAAGGCGCGGCGATCGTGCGTGCGATCGGCAGTCCAAACCTGAGGCTTCTCTATGATGTCTATCACATGCAGATCATGGAAGGCAGCATCCTGGCCAACATCGAGGAGAATCTTGATGTGATCGGGCATTTCCACAGCGCCGGGGTTCCGGGCCGCCATGAACTGTGGGATGGTGAACTGAACTATCAGGAAATCGTCCGCCGAATCAAGGCGGGGGGGTACAAGGAAGGTTTCGGGCTTGAGTACAGCCCGGCGATGGCGGATCACGCCAAATCGTTGCGGGCGACACGAAAGTATTTGTCACAGGCGGAGTAATTCACAACCAACAGGAGAAAGACAATGGCGGGAGTATTTCGTTTTTCGTTCGGGCCCTGGAACATTCATGAAGGCGCCGATCCGTTCGGCCCGAAGGTCCGGGATTCCATACCGTTCAACCGCAAACTGGCCTATTACCGCAAGCTGGGCTTCGGGGCCGTGCAGTTCCACGATGACGATGCGGTCCCTGCGCTGAACCGCATGTCGCCGGAGAAGGTTCTCCGTGAGGCGAAGGCGGTCCGCACCGTACTCGACCGTCATGGCTTGAAGGCCGAGTTTGTCGCGCCGCGCCTCTGGGAAGATCCGCGGACGATCGACGGGGGCTATACCTCCAACAGCGCCGCCTGCCGCCGCTATTCGATCCAGCGCAGCCTGCTGGCCGTTGATATGGCAAGGGAATTGAACACGGACCTGATCGTGCTCTGGCTGGCGCGCGAAGGGACCTACATCAGGGAGGCCAAGGACTCCGTAACCGCGACCGGGCGGATCCTTGAGGCCCTCAACGCCATGCTGGAGCATGACAGGAAGATCCGGATCGCGATTGAACCCAAGCCGAATGAGCCGATGGATCATACGTATATCCCGACAACAGGCCATGCTCTGGCGCTGGGTGCGGCGAGCGTGGATCCGCGGCGGGTGGGGGTCAACATCGAGAGCGCCCATGCAATCCTCGCCGGGCTCGATCCTTCGGACGAAATGGGGTTTTCCCTGCATTTTAACAAGCTGTTCAGCGTACACCTGAACGACCAGAACGGGCTGAAGTTCGACGAAGACAAGTCGTTCGGGGCCGTCGACCTCAGGCGTGCGTTCAACCAGGTCCGCATCCTGGATGCCCACGACTACGGACGCCGGGGTGAATGGGTGGGGTTGGATGTCAAGGCCATGCGCACCCAGAAGGCGGGAACGGCCACGAAGCATCTTTCCAACAGCCGGGAGTTTTTCATGAACCTGCTCCGCGTCTCGCGCAGCCTGAATGCCAAAGCGGTGGATGCCCTGATCCGGGAACGGGATTACGAGGAACTGGACCGCATGATTGTCAATGCATTGATGGGAAGGTGACCCGATGAAGCTCAGTACCTTTGCGGTTCTGTCCGATAAGGAAATCCGCGATATTCATGAGGCGACCGTCGACATCCTGGCGTCTTCCGGAGTGAAGGTCCTGGACCGGGCGATGCTCGAGGTTTTGCGGGCCAAGGGGCTGCCGGTGGATGGGGAAAGTCAGACAGTCCGGTTTCCCCGTTCCGTGCTGGAGAATGCGCTGGCGGGCATTCCGCCGCGCATCGAGGTATGCGACCGGGAGGGGCGTCCTGCCTTTGTCCTGGGAGACGGGGTGCCGAAGATCGCGGCCGGCCATAACGCGGTTTTCTGGCTGGATTCCCAATCCGGGAAAACCCGGCCCTCGCGGGTGTCCGACGTGGAGCGGTTCGCTCGGCTGTGCGAGAAGTCGCCCCAGATTGACATGGTCGGGATACCGGTTATGCCGCAGGATGTTGCCCAGCCGCGGGATTCCCTGGTGTATGCCGTCAAGGCGTGTTCCGAGAACAGCCGCAAGCCGATCTACTTCTCCACGGACAACCAGCAGGTCAATCGCAGCTGCATCGAGGTGTTGCGCAAGGCGTTCCGGGGTGATTTCAATCGCCAGGTCTACGGGATCACGCAGCTCTCGCCCACGAGTCCGCTCTTCTGGGAGGGTAATGTGTGCGATGCGATCGTGGACACGCTGGAGACCGGTGTGCCCATCGCCATTCTGCCGGAGCCGAATGCGGGTGTTTCGGCGCCCTATACACTGGCCGGTCTGCTGACGATGAACAATGCCGAGTGCCTTTCCGGCCTGGCGATCATTCAGATCCTCAAGCCCGGGCATCCGGTGATGTACGCCAATTCGTGGACCACCACGGATATGCGGTCGGGAGCCGCGCTGGTCGGTTCGATCGAAACCACCATATGCCGCATTGCCGCCGCGCAGCTTGCCCGGTTCTACCGGGTGCCTTCGCACACCACGGCGCCGAATTCGGACAACCATGCGCATGACGAGCAGAACGCCTGGGAAAAGACGTTCAGCCTCATGGCGTCCGTCGGGGCAGGCCATGACCTGATTGTCAACTGCGGCATGTTCGCGACCGGCATGACCTGCAGTGACGAGCAGCTCCTGATGGATGCCGAGATTGCCGGCATGTGCCGCCGTCTCGCGGCGGGCGTAGAGGTCAGCGGCGACACGATTGCCGCTGACCTGATCAAGCGGGTGGGGCCGCAGGGAGAATCCTACCTTCTGCAGGAGCACACGCTCGACCGGCTGCGTTCGGAGGAGTATTTCATTCCCGACCTGGCGGTGCGAGGGCCATTGGCCAGCTGGCAGGCGGCGGGCGGGCGGGACACGACCGCAATCGCGAAGGCGCGTGCGGCGGAATTGCTCAAGCAGGCAGGAGGGGCAACATGATTCATGTCGGAATTATCGGAATGGGGCGGAGCGGATGGGAGTTGCATGCGGAACCGCTGCGGAAGATGTCCGGCTACAAGCTGGTGTCGGTCTGTGACCAGAGTTCCGCGCGGCTGGAGATGGCGGCGCAGACCTTTGGCGTGCGGACTTTTCAGGACCCGCAGGCGCTGATCCAGGACCGGCAGGTGGACCTGGTTGTGATTGCCGCCCCGAGCAATATGCATGCGGCGTTGGCCCTGGCCGCACTGGCGGCGGGCAAGCATGTGCTGGTCGAGAAGCCGATGGCCCTTTCCCTGCAGGAGGCGGATGCCATGATGGAGGCTGCCGGCAAGGCGAAGCGGTTGCTGACCGTGTTCCACAACCGGAGATGGGACCGCGATTACCAGATGGTCAAGGCCGTGATCCGGAACGGCGTCCTCGGGGAGTTGCTGACGCTGGACTCCCGCGTGATGACCTATGGCCCCGAGTGGACGAGCTACGGGGTACCGGAGTTCAATCCCCAATGGCGCATCCAGAAGGCGCACGGCGGCGGATTCCTGGCCGATTGGGGTCCGCATCTGGTCGAGCAGATGCTGGATCTCACGGGACAGTGGCCCGAGGCGGTGGCTTGCCAGCTCCGTTCCCAGATCTGGGCCAAGGAGGTCGAGGATTACTTCCATCTCCGGCTGGCTTTCCCGTCGGGTCTTCTGGTGACCCTGGAGGGCAGCAACAATGCCCGGATGCCCCTGCCTCGCTGGTTCGCGGCCGGCCGGGAAGGGACGCTGATGGCGGATGGGGCATGGGGCAAGTGGACGGACATGCGGATCAGCGGTTCGGTGGCGGGTTTGCCGGCCGAGGTGTTGCCGAAGGGGATGGGGCCCAGCAGTGGCGGGCGTTCATACGATGTCGGTGATGAGTTGAGCGCGCAGTTTTATGGTGATCTGGCTGACGCGTTGGGACAGAACCGCCCGCCCGCCATCACAGTCCAGCGGGCCCGTAATGTGATGGCTATCCTGGAGGCGGCACGTCTTTCGCATGAGGAAAGCCGGACGGTGGCCGTTCCCGGGGCGGTTCCGTGATGCGAGGTACAGCCTGGTTATTCTGCGCCGGCTGCCTCGCGTGTCGTGTGGGATTTTCGGGTCCGATCACCGTCTGAATTTGTCCTGCTTTCGGTTGACAACGGGATCAGGGCGAATATATTAAGCGCGATTTGCGGGGTCGCCTTGAGCAATTTACCCAACAAGATTACTGTCAGCCGCATCGGGTTGACGTTTGTGATGGTCGGATTCCTGATGACGGGTTTGCCCTTCGGGAAGACGCTGGCCCTGCTTGTTTTCGGGTTGGCCTGCTTATCGGACTGGCTGGACGGGATGCTGGCGCGGAAGACCGGACGGGTTTCCGCCTTCGGGCAGTTAATGGATCCCCTGGCGGACAAGATCCTTGTTTCAGCGGCGTTTGTATGTTTTGCGGCGATTCACCAGATCATGCCGGTCTGGATCGTGATCATCGTGATCAGTCGTGATTTCCTGATCACCGGGTTGCGACTTCTCGGAGCCCAGCAGGGGGTGGTGTTGCCCGCAGGGAGTTGGGGTAAACACAAGATGGTCTGGCAGACGGTGACGATTGTTGTCATCATGGCGGGATTGGCCTTGCAGGAGGATTTGTTGCCGATCCTGCTGTGTCCCGAGACACAGGGCCAGGTCATGGGGCTGTTCACCCAGTATTTTACCAAGGTGGCGATGTTCCTGTCGCTGATGGTGGGTGCGTTGACGGTCGTTTCCGGGGCGATTTATCTGTGGGACAGCCGCCAACTCTATCTTGAGCACACATGAATCCGGTTTGTTGAAAAGGAGTACAGCATGAGTCGCCAGATTGCCCTTGATTGCATTTCCCTGAAGTCCACGCCTCGCTGGGGGCATACCGAATATAGCCTCGGGTATCACACGGAGTATATCCGGAAAAAGCTGGGGCATGATCCGGCTAACCAGGCGGATTGGAACCGGTTTTACGACCTAATGGGTATGGATTTTCACTGGTCGAACAACGACGGTTTGCACGGCAACTGGAAGAAACGCGGGCGGGCCACGGATATGGGGCACGCGGAATATGCCGCGGACGGGAGCGACATGACCCAGCCCAAGGCATGCCCCTTTGAGCAGCCGGAGGAGGTTTGGGATTTTGATGCGGTCAAGGAATACGGGTTGCCGTCCGAGGCGGAACAGGTGGCGGATTATGAGAGGTTTGCCGTCAGCAGCCGTGAGGAATCTCCGGACCAGTTGACCACCGGCGGCTACTACAAGACGCTGGTGTCGGGGGCCATCGAGGCCTTTGGGTGGGATATGTTGCTGCTGGGGTTAAGCGAGCCGGCCCGGATGGAGAAGCCGTTGGACAGTTTTTTCCGGTTCACCAAATTCCACATGGATTGCTGGGCCAAGACCAGCATTGAAGTGGTCATCCAGCATGATGATTTTGTGTGGACCGAGGGGCCGTTCATGCAGCCGGAGATCTATCGGAAGATGATCATTCCCCGGTATGCCGAGCTTTGGAAGCCCTTGAAGAGGGCCGGAAAGAAAGTCCTGTTCTGTTCCGATGCCAACTTCATGCAGTTTGCCGGGGATGTGCTCAATGCCGGGGCGGACGGATTGATCTTCGAGCCCTGCAATGACTTTGAGTTCATGGTCGACCGCTTCGGCGGGACCCATGCGCTGGTTGGTTCCTGCGTGGACTGCCGGGATATGACGTTTGCCTCGTGGGACAAGGTTCGGCGCACGGTGGATCGTTCGCTGGAGCTTGCCAGTCGCTGCAAAGGTGTGATCCTTGCCGTGGGCAATCACATTCCGGCCAACGTTCCGGATGCTATGCTCGACAAATACATCGAGTACCTCAAGGCCAACTGGGGGCGATAAGGGGGGGGCAGGCTGGAGCCGGTGACGGGAATCGAACCCGTTATGCCACTTGGAAGGCGCGAAATGGCGGCTCTTCGCTCCAATTGTCCGCCACAGCAATCCATAGAATGTTGAATGATTACGGTCATTTTTACGGCATTCGCCATGCGGTGAGCGTTTACTCTATTGCGGGTTTTTCGGGGCTGTGATTTTCTCTGATTGTACCCTGTTGGCAGGGAGGGTGAGTAGATGGAGGCCGGCGTGCAGGAAAATCGCCGACGCCGTCAACAAGGCTGTCTGTGACCACGGCACACCCGGCCAGAAGCGCACCGTTCGACACTGGCAGGCTCTCGACCCACTGCGACTGCCTTCAACGCTCCAGCATTGATGACTGCACGGCTGGCCGAGTTCCCGGGGATCGGCGGGACTGACATACTGGGCGCTTCTCGGACCTCGTGCGTTCTTCTGCTCCAAGGAACATGGGCAACGGTGAATCGCGCCGTGTCAGCGGTGCTGCCGCCTTGGGCCACAGTGTCTTGCCGGTTGCAAAATCACGGGAAGTTACCCTGCATAAGGCGATTTTGTCTTGTCGCCTGCCGTCTTCATCCTCTACTCTTGAAGTGATGCCGCTCCGTGAAACGTCATGAAACACACTCTTCACACCATAGCAGTAATAACATTCCTCTTTTCCGCTTATTTCACCCACGCTGCTCAAGAGGGCTCTTACATCTACACCGTCTCCAACGGGCAAGCCACCATCAGCAGTTTCATTAGATCGTACTCTGGCGCCTTGTCAATTACCAACACCCTCGGTGGCTGTCCCGTCACCACCATCGGCGACGCTGCGTTCTTCTCCTGCGCCAGCCTGACCAGCGTAACCATCCCCTCCAGCGTCACCAAGGTCGGCGACTTTGCGTTCTACTACTGCACCAGCCTGACCAATGTAACCATCCCTGCCAGCGTCACCACCATCGGCACACAGGTGTTCGACTTCTGTAGCAGCCTTACCACCATTGCTGTGGACCCGGCCAACGTCGCGTTCAGCAGTGTGGACGGAGTCCTGTACAACAAACTCCAAACGACACTCATCCAGTGCCCTGGCGGCAAGTCCGGCAACTTCGCGATCCCCTCCACCGTCACCACCATCGGCGACCATGCGTTTCTTTTCTGCACAAGACTGACCAGCGTAACCATCCCCTCCAGTGTCACCACCATCGATGACAATGCGTTTATCTACTGCACCAACCTGACCAGTGTAACCATCTCCTCCAGCGTCACCACAGTCGGCGACTTTGCGTTCTACGACTGCACCAGCCTGACCAATGTAACCATCCCTGCCAGCGTCACCACCATCGGCGAGGGCGCGTACGCCTACTGCAGCAGCCTTACCACCATTGCTGTGGATCCAACCAACGTCGCATTCAGCAGTTTGGACGGAGTCCTGTACAACAAACTCCAAACGACACTCATCCAGTGCCCTGGCGGCAAGTCCGGCAACTT
>CAIVSY010000080.1 GCA_903908715.1 uncultured bacterium | reverse complement strand
CAAGCCGCTCCCTCTGCCAGTCGGCCAGCGGACGATTGGCCACCGGGCAGTCTGCCAAGGCCCGTGTACACGTCAGGGGCCGACACGATACGGGACGGCCTGTATCCAGCAGAACGGCTTTCACGAACCGAGTTCCTCCTCGACCGTCTTCGTCAGAAGCCTTATCCAGTACTCCACCTTGGCCGGATCACTCGCCTCGACCAGAATCCGCAGCTTGGCCTCGGTGCCGCTGTACCGCACAATCAGCCGGCCCTCCCGCCCCAGATCGGCATTGCATTCACTGATCTGCCTCAGCAAGCCGGGAACATTCTCGATGGGTTTCCGGGTCCTGACCTTGATGCTGACCAGCCGGTGCGGATACTCCTGCATGCAAGCCGCCAGTTCCGCCAACGACTTGCCCTGCTGCTTCATCAGCCGCAGCACCTGCAGGGCCGCGATAATCCCGTCGCCGGTCGTGGCGTAGTCCATCAGGATCACATGCCCGCTCTTTTCGCCGCCCACGGTCGCACCCGTCTTGCGCATCTGCTCGATCACCAGCCGGTCGCCCACATCCGTGGTGACCACATCGATCCCGGCCGCCCGAGCCGCCTCGTGCAGTCCCATGTTGCTCATGGTGGTCACAACAAGCGTGTTCTTCGCCAGTTGCCCCCGCCGCTTGAAATCCAGCGCGCACATCGCCAGGATGCGGTCGCCATCGACCACGCTCCCTTCCGCATCGCAGAAGATCACGCGGTCGGCATCGCCATCCAGGGCGATGCCCACATCCGCGCCTGTTTTCCGCACCACCTCCGCCACGGCCTCGGGATGCAACGCGCCGCATTGGTTGTTGATGTTGTAGCCATCCGGCTCCACGTTGATCTTGGTGACCCTGGCACCCAGTTCCTTGAAAATCAGCGGCGCAATGAAATAGGCGGCCCCATTGGCGCAATCCAGAACCACCTTCAATCCCTCGAGGTCCTGGTTCCGGATCGTGCTCTTGGCGAATTCAATATACCGGCCGCGGGCATCCTCGATACGGTAGGCCTTGCCCAACTGGTCGCTCCGGATGTGCTCACTGCTCAACTCGCCGGAGGCGATATGCCGGGTGATCTCGTTCTCAATCTCATCCGAAATCTTGAAACCGTCCCCGCCAAAAACCTTGATCCCGTTGTCGTCCGACGGATTATGCGAGGCGGTCAACATGATTCCGACCTGTGCCGCCATAGACCGGGCAAGATGCGCCACCGCCGGAGTCGGCACCGGCCCGACGAGTAGGACATCCATCCCCATGGAAACCAGGCCGCTGGTGAGCGCCGTCTCCAGCATGTAGCCGGAAAGACGCGTATCCTTGCCGATCACCGCGCGGCAGGAGCCATGCCCTGTCGCCTTGTAGACATGCCCGATGGCCTTGCCGACCTGCAGAGCCACCTCCGCCGTGATGGGGTAACAGTTCGCCTGCCCCCTGATCCCGTCTGTCCCGAATAACCGATCCATACCGGCCACCTTCCCCCGTTGCTTCGTTCCTCGTTTCCCGCTTCCGAGTATAGGCCCCCCTGCCATCCCGGCGCAAGCCGGTGTTTGAATCCCCGTACCTCATGGCCGCCATCTGGGCAGGGCCCCCTCGCCGAGCCGACCGCTCCTAGGTAGCTGGAACGATGCAGTTCAAAACACACCCTCACCCCGACCCTCTCCCGTCCAGGGAGAGGGAGATGTGGTTTCTTGCCTCTCCCGTCCAGGGAGAGGGAGAT
>CAIVSY010000079.1 GCA_903908715.1 uncultured bacterium | reverse complement strand
ATTATTAGGAGGACGCGGCCATGCCCCTATCGAGGTGACCGGCTATAGCAAATAGTTCTACTGCCGCCAGGACCGCGGCGAGTGCCATCCCAATTCCCGCTTGCCCCGTGCGATACGATACCGCCCGGATAAGGAGCACCGGCGGCAGGACGATTATTGTCCCTGGTCTGGTTGTCGACAACCTCCATGAATGCCGCTTTCAGATGGGATTGGTCTTATCCATAAGATCAACTCCACTTTCAGAGATCAATTAGCGGTTTTCCCCAGTGCGGCGATTATGCACGGGTGGGTTCAAGGTTATGGTCACCCACCGGTATTCGTTCACCCGCAGCAAGGCCGCCTCAACCCCCGCCACCGACTGTGAACAAGGCCTCTTCATTGCCCACCTGGGATTCAATCCCTGCGGCAGGGCGGGCATGCACCATGGAATATCAAGTCAGCGGAAAAGGGTCGGGAAACACCAGCTTACCCGCCGCAAGCTTGCCGGCTTGCGTGTCCTTGAGCCGCATCAGGTTGCGGATAAACGTCTCCGCGTAACGCGACATCCTCCCGAGGGTCTGCCGATCCGCCGCGAAAACCCTCCGCTCAATGCCGTACTGCATCAGGAGGTATGAACTCCAGTCGCGGACGAGCAGGATGAACGCCGCAAACTCGGTATATCCGGCATGAAGCTCCTCATACAGCTTCGGATGCGTGACCACCCGCGCCGCTTCCAGCTTCGCCAGATGGGTGCAGGCGCTGTCGTACGCGTCATGCTTCATGCGGATGATCCCCTCCAGGAATTCCCGCGTCGGATTGGCGATCGCATAGGGGAAATCAGGCTGGATAAAGCCGTCGAACATCCAGTAAATCTTGGCGTCGTGCAGCGACCCGAAGGGACGCCGGTTATGAATGCCCCGCCCCCACTGGATCCCCTCGCTGGCGAGCCGGTCCCCATCGAGCAAGGCATCCACGACGGCCCCGGGGGCCGGCATGCCGAATTCCTTCTCCAGCCAGGCGCCGACAAGATCGGCGTCGGAACGGGTGTCCCCCTTGGCAAGCTGCTCGAACAACCACGTGTTCATCCGCCCGAGGTTCCCCTTCTCCGGATCCAGATCGCGATCGTTATTCTCGACATTGATCGGCAGGGAAACATACCCCGCGAGGTGATAGTCGCACGCCGCCTGGTACCCCTGGCGGATATGCTTGATCTTGCACCAGGGCCAGGGTTTCACATTGTAGTTCTCGAAGGAAACCTCGATGATCTGCTCACGGTCAGCCGGATACTTGCCCAGGACATGCGTCAAGGGACTGCCGTCATGGATGTCCATGCGGGTGGACTTGTACATCACCGGCACATCCGGCATTGCTTGCAGGGTGGAACGAGTAGCGGGTACCGAACTGGACACAACCGGCATAGGGGTCGCGGATCCCGATCCGAAGGCATAGCCGACCTGGCTGTTTCGTAACCTTGAGCACTGCTCCAGCGTCCCCGGCAACCGGCCCGTTCGTCTCATCCCCAAGGTAACGTACAGGGCAACCAGTGCGAATATCCGCCTTGTCCGACATCCACTCCACCGTCGTCTTCAAGGGATACCGCAGCGAGCAGCCTACAAAAGTCACCACCAGAAGAAGGCAAATTAACAATCTACTGATAGGCATCTGCATCGCCTTGAAATCGCAAGAACGGCCGTCTTTGCTCTATCTATCGGCCAATTTTCCTGATGTTGTTTACACGGACAATTCGATACTTTGAGCCGTTCGTCGCGATCACAGCTTCCGCCCTGAGGCCATCATGTTCCATTCTAAACGCGACAGGCCGTCCAGACGGATGACATATTCGCCCTTCTGCACTGTGACATTGATGGGCTGGTTGGCCGCCACGCAGTCCAGAATGCCGGACTGCACGGTGGGGAAGACCGCCAGATCCAGCACATAGAGGTCGTGTTGCCGGTCGT
>CAIVSY010000078.1 GCA_903908715.1 uncultured bacterium | reverse complement strand
CAATGGCAGGTGGGCGAAAGTCTCAGGGTTTTGATTCTCTGCTCTCGTGCAAGTTGTTGACAATAAGATCTTTCAGGCCGTTAGCTCAGTCGGTAGAGCACTTGACTTTTAATCAAGGGGTCCCGGGTTCGAATCCCGGACGGCCTACTTTCCCGGAGGGTAAACCATGAAGCTGGGCATTCTTGGCGGCAGTGGATTGTATGAACTTGAAGGACTCTCCAATGTCCGGGAAGTTGTGCTTGAAACGCCTTTTGGCAAGCCGTCCGATGCGTATATCCACGGTTTGTTGAACGGGACGGAGGTCTATTTCCTTCCGAGGCACGCCCGCGGCCATCGGATATTGCCTTCAGAGATCAATCACAAGGCGAACATCTGGGGGTTCAAGAAGCTGGGCGTGGAGCAAGTGCTTTCCGTGAGCGCGGTTGGCAGTCTGAAGGAAGGATTGCGTCCTCGGGATATTGTATTGCCCAGTCAGTATTTTGACCGGACAAAGGGTGCGTTAGGCCATACTTTTTTCGGGAACGGGATTGTCGGCCATGTGTCCTTCGGGGATCCGGCCTGCGAGGTATTGCGTAAAGTGGTGGAAGGGACGGCGGGTGAGGCTGTGAAGGAGCTGGGTCTGACAGATAGTGTGCGGGTCGTATCCGGGGGGACCTATGTCAATATGGAAGGCCCCGCCTTTTCCACGCGAGCGGAATCCAATGTCTACCGCCAGCTTGGCTTTGACATCATCGGCATGACCAGCCTGCCGGAGGCCAAGTTATGCCGGGAGGCCGAGCTGTGTTACCAGGCGATGGCGATGGTGACCGATTACGACTGCTGGCGCGTGAGCGAGGAGGAAGTTTCGGTGGAGATGATTATTGCCACCTTGCAGGCGAATGTGAGCCTGGCGAAAGAAGTCATCCGGCGGCTCGCCGGCCGATTGCCTGCCACGCGCCAGTGTGCCTGTCCGCATGCGCTCAAGACCGCGATCATGACGGACCTGAAACTGGTTCCCGGCGCCACGTTGGAGGCCCTGGATCCGCTGATCGGGAAATATCGCCGGAACGGGTGATGGACGGGAAGAGACTGGCGTGAATGCGCGAGGGCGCGACCATGCGATATTCCTTGTCTGAATGCGCGAGACAGGCGGGGAACCTGCTGGATGCCTTTGCGGACCTGGTCTGGCCCCGTCATTGCGAATGTTGTGGCGGAATGCCGGATGCCGGCGGGCGCTTTCTTTGCTGGGATTGTCGTTCCCGGCTGCCGTTGATTGATCCGCCTTACTGTTCCCGTTGCGGGGATCCTGTTCCAGGTTGTATTTCCCACGACTACCTGTGTTCGCTGTGTACGGCGCGCGAGCCCGGTTTTGATGCCGCGCGTTCCGCTGTTCGCTTCCGTGGAGAGGTCAAGGATTGGTTGCATCGTTTCAAGTATTCGCATGCGACCCATCTGGCGCATGACCTGGGTGCGCTTCTGGCTGCCGTGGTGCGGGTGCATTACGGCAAGGAGGAACCGGATGCGGTGACCTATGTTCCGCTGCATCCGGTCAAGGAAAGGATGCGCACCTATAACCAGTCCCGGTTGTTGGCGGCTGTGCTGGCTTATGAACTGAAGATCCCTCTTGCGCGCGGTTGCCTGGAGAGGGTTCGTGATACGGGTTCACAGACGCATCTGACGGCTCGGCAGCGCGGGGCGAACGTGGCGGGTGCCTTCCTGGCCCGTTATCCCGAATGGGTGGAGAGCCGGCGTTTCCTGCTTGTGGATGACGTCATGACCACAGGGGCTACGGTGAATGAATGCGCCAAGGCGCTCAAGGATGCCGGGGCTGCACGCGTTGTTGTGGCTACCGTTGCCCGCGGGTAGGCAGCATACCCGCGCTGACTTTCAGTAACACAAGGATGCCGGGAAGCAGCAGGCATTGGTAGGAAAAGGGGAATAACAGGTGCTGTCCGACTGCCACGGTCGCCAGGGTTGCGAAATACAGCAGCCACACGCGAGGGATGCCTGTCTTTCCGGAGGCCAGGCGCCACAAGCAGATTGCGCCCCAGGCGAAGACGCATAGCATGGGAATCAAGCCGTATTCAAAGACAAGATCCAGATAAGTGTTGTGCAGATGCGCGAAGTACAGGCGATCCGGTCTCGGTTGTGAGCGGTGGAATCGTGCCCATGTCCCTGCGCCCTGGCCGTGCCAGAGCCCGTCGTGGCTGGCATGCTGGATCGCCAGTGACCACATGCTGGCGCGGGCCGGGTCAAACCGTGCAAGGAACGATTCGAGACGGGGGGGCCATGCCGCGGGTTCTGCTGTTGACGAGGCCTTCCCGTCCTTGGGATCTGTTGAGATGTTGCCATAGGTAGGCGCCGGCGGCTTCGGGTTTCCATGTTGCGCAAGCGCGTAGCGTATGGTTTGCCGCAATCGGGAAGAGGGGTCGCCCAGCCCCTTTGACCAAGCCCATGCCGTGGAGACGGCAAGGCAGAGGAAAAGGCAGAGGAGGATCGGCTTCCGCACTGCCTGCAGGCCCCTGATGCGATGCAGGAATCGACGCCGCAGGGTTTGTTGTGTGAGTGCATGGGCTGTAAGGAAGATGGCGGAGACGAGCAGGACCAGAACCATCAGGCTCAACGAACGTTGGAGAAGGAAGTACAAGGGAGGCAGGAGTCCGGCCAACCCAAGGTGGTGCCATGGTGTCCGATAGCGCAGCGGGACCAGGAACCAGGGCATGGCGGCGGCCAGGAGGATCGGGAGGTGGCAGGCGTTGTCTCCTGCGCCGTGCAACAGGTAGGGTCCGTAGCTGGCGAAGTTGGTGGTTCCGAGGAAGACATGAGGGGTATGCCAGGGGACCAGCGCTGAGAAAATGGAAATCGCAAGCGAGGTCAGTCCTCCGGCAAACAGGGCGCGCCAGATCCGCGGGGTATGGAGATACGGTTTGTGATTCCAGATTGCGGCACAAAGCATGGCGAGAAGAACGCGGTCGGCGGTTTGGCGGAACGGGAAGATTGCCCATGTGGCGCCGGGGTGCAACCATTGGAGCGACAGCTGGCCAAGAGGGAATGCGAGCGCCTCGGTTATATGCTGGCCGGACTCGGAAGGCCAGGACGCCCATCCCATAATAGCGCCCACCAGCAGGACCCGCAGCAGGTTCCGTCGGGGTTGCGGGTTATCCAGCAGGATGCGGATCAAGAACAGCAAGGCGACCAGGGGTTGTGCCCATGCCCATGGTTTAGCCGGGTT
Organism: uncultured bacterium; assembly: GCA_903908715.1. Taxonomy (GTDB): domain Bacteria; phylum Verrucomicrobiota; class Kiritimatiellia; order CAIKKV01; family CAITUY01; genus CAIVSY01. The sequence continues at coordinate 156,851 of CAIVSY010000078.1, read as the reverse complement.
GCAAAGGAATGCCGGGCATGTCAGAAGCAGAAGAGGAAGGCAGGTTCCGCGGCGGACCAGCCACATGCCTGCGAGGAGCCATGTGATGGAAAGCCATTCCACGGCTGGGATTTCAACGGGGGACAGGGCCTGTCCGAGCAACAGCAGGATCAACCAACCTCCGACGAATGTACTGTCGGCTGTTCTGGATCCACATGGTTGCATCCGTAGCATTACGCGTTCAATACTGGGGGGCTGTCATCGGGGGTGTATTCGGGGACGATGGCCTGCAGGCAGGATCGGATGGCCGGAGCGTCATACCGCCCGGCGGCCTGTATAAGCGCCTCGAGGTTCCGCATGGCGTTTTGCGCGGTTGCATGCATGCTCTGGTCCGGCCGCAGGACTCGAATCTTTTCGTGAGGGGTGGCGACGATGCCTTCCCCCTCGGTGATCAGTTCCTCATAGAGTTTCTCGCCGGGGCGAATGCCGGTAAAGACGATTGGAATATCCACATCCGGCTCCTTGCCGGACAGGCGAATGAGGTCCCGGGCCATATCCGCAATCCGGATGGGTGTTCCCATGTCCAGCAGGAACAGTTCGCCGCCCTGGGCCATCGAACCGGCCTGCAGAATCAATTGAGCGGCTTCCGGAATGGTCATGAAGTAACGCGTGACCTCCGGATGAGTGATGGTCACGGGGCCGCCATGCTCGATCTGGCGCTGGAACAGGGGTATGACAGAGCCTGCGGAACCGAGAACATTGCCGAAACGGACTGCCATGAAGCGTGTGGCGCCGCCACAAAGCGAGTGCAGGATGATTTCGGTGGCGCGCTTGCTGGCGCCCATGACGTTGGTAGGCCGGACCGCCTTGTCGGTGGAGACCAGGACAAAGCGTGGGGTTCCTGTTTCCCGGGCGGTCCGCATGAGTTGTTCACTCGCCTGGATATTGTTGAGTACGGCGTCCCAGGGGTTCTGTTCCAGCAGGGGGACATGCTTGTAGGCTGCGGCATGAAAGACAATGTCAGGCTGGTACTGCGTGAAGACGCGGTGCAGGAGGCCGTGTTGCTGGATAGGGCCGAGGACCGGAACGTAGTCATGGAACCGGATTTCGTGATGAAGTTGCATCTGGATCTGGTAGAGATTGGCTTCACTGGCATCCCAGAGGATGAGTTTTCGCGGTCGATAGCGGACGATCTGGCGGCAGAGTTCGGATCCAATGGAGCCGCCGCATCCTGTGACCAGTACGATCTTGTCCTGCAGGATTCCGGTGATGCCGGCCGTATCGAGGGAAATGATTGGGCGGCCCAGGAGGTCCTCATAGTCCACCTTGCGAAGGGATTGAACGGTGACGCGGCCATCAATGATAGAGCCCAGTCCGGGGAGTGTCTTATGGGGAATATCCGCGGATTCGCACAATTCGACAATCCGGCGCATTTGAGGACCCGAGGCGGACGGAACGACAATCCAGATTTCCTGGATCCTGCGGGTGCGGACAAGATCCGGGATTTGTTCCACCGGGCCGAAGATGGGAAGACCATGCAGGGTGCGGCCGGCCTTTCCGGGGGCATCATCCACAAAACCGATGATCCGGTGACGGAGATGAGGGCTGTTTTCGACTTCGCGCAGGATTTTCTCTCCGGCATCGCCCGCGCCCACGATCAGGACGCGGTGGCCATCCTGGATCCTTGCGCGAGGCCACCACCATTCCCGGGAACCACCCAGGCCCGACCTTCCGGCCAGTGTCAGGCGAATCGTTGCACGTAACCCTGCGGCGAACAGGAATGTCAGCAGGGTATCGAGAATCATGATGGCACGTGAATAGGAGCCGAATCGGTCCTGCACGACGAGCCACGAAAGGATGATGGCGCAGGCAAGGATCGAGGCGTAAGCGATACGGATGATGTCTCTGAGACTGGTATAGCGCCACATCCCGCGGTAGAGGCCCATCGCCAGGAAAGTCAGGGTCTTGACGCCGACCATCAAGGGAAGCAGGGAGGCGATCTGGTGTCGGTGAAAGGCGGTCAGGTGGGACTCCAGCCGGAGAAAGAAGGCGATGATCAGCGCTGCGGCGAAAAGGGCCGCATCTGTCAGAATCATCAGGTAGAATTTAGGATTTCGTCCCTGTCGCCACATATCAGTCTTTTCCCTGGTTCAGCAGGTTCTTGCGCACGATTTCCGATACGCGTTCAACGTCGCTGTCGGTCATGGCCGATCCTGAAGGCAGGCACAACCCCTGCTGGAAGATGGTTTCCGCGACGTTACCGCCCACCCGGGTGCAACCGGCGAACACGGGCTGGAGGTGCATGGGTTTCCACACCGGACGTGCCTCGATATTGTGTTCCTCCAGTGCCTGCCGGATGTGTTCGGGGTTTGTCGTAAGGACTGAGGGGTCCAGGAGCATGACGGTCAACCAGCGGTTTGCCTTTCCATAGGCAGCTTCGGGCATGAATGATACGCCGCGAATATCGCCAAGCGCCTTCTGGTAGGCTGAAAAGATCCTGCGCCGGCACTGAACACGGTCCTCGAGCACCTGCAGTTGCCCGCGCCCGATGGCCGCCAGGACGTTGCTTAGGCGGTAGTTGTAACCGATTTCCGTATGTTCGTAATAGGGGAGCGGTTCGCGGGCCTGCTGCGACAGTTTGCGGGCATGTTCGATCAAGGCTCGATCCTCGGAAGCCAGCATGCCACCTCCGGAGGTGGTGATGATCTTGTTGCCGTTAAAGGAAAAGATTGCGGCATATGCGCCTTTGCCTGAATGAACGCCCTTGTAGCGGGCCCCCATGGCTTCGGCTGCATCGACGATCAGCGGGATGCCCAGCGGGGAACAAATGGCTGAGAGGCGATCGTAATCGCAACATTGCCCGTAAAGGTCTGTCGGAATCACTGCCCGGGGTTTCCTGCCCTGCCGGGTGCAAAGCTGGATGGCTTCTTCAAGGCGGATTGGATCCATATTCCACGTCTGCGGGTCCGCATCCACAAAGACAAGCGAAGCGCCCTGGAATAGGACTGGGGTGACGCTTCCGATAAAGGTCAGGGTGGAAGCCAGCACGACATCTCCCGCGCCGATATTCAGGTGGCGCAGGGCCAGATGCGTGGCTGCGGTACCGCTGTTAAGCGCGAGGCAGTAGGGTATACCGGTGTGGGTGGCCATCTCGCGCTCGAACGCATCGACCATAGGGCCCAGGGGTGCGATGAAGTTGGAGGCGAAGGCTTCCGCCACCAGTTCCTTTTCGTGGTTACCCATATGGGGTGGGGATAGATATAACCGCTTATTGATGTTCAACACGCCACTCCTGTCCCGACCGCGCACGTCCTTCTGCTTCCCGGAATTCGAAAGAGCGAATGTATCCAGTTTCCTGAGTTGTTTTCGAGAAAAATCAGGGGGTTGCCATCCGTTTTGTGATCCTGTTCGCAAAAAAGGATTCTTGTGACGAGGGGCTGTGTCGGGCGAAGGGCTCCGGGAATTTTTCGGTTGGTCATGGCGTGGGTCTTGCGGGAACACCCAGGGCGGTGACATTAGCCGGGATATCGCGAACCACGGATGCTCCTGCTCCGATGATTGCCTGCCGGCCGATCGTGACCCCTGGGATTACTGAAACCCCTATGCCGATAAAGGCCCCGTTTCCTATGGAAACGTTACCTGCAAGGTGGGCGCCCGGAGCGATGTGGACATGGTCCCCGATGCGGCAGTCGTGATCTACGGTGGCGCCGGTGTTGAGGATGACGTGAGCGCCGATCCTGGAATCCACATGAATAATTGCGCCTGCGATAACGACTGTGCCTCGCCCGAGTTTCACGCTGGGGTGAACATACGCGCGAGGGTGGATCAGGGTGATCCACTCCACGGAAGGGTACTGCGATGAGATGTTGCGACGAATGGTGTTGTCCCCGATGGCAAGGATGGCGCGGGTGCCCGCATGGCGAGCGAGCAGGGATGAGGGGCCGACGACAGGTATTCCCATCAGGGACTGGCCCTGCAATCCGGGATTGTCATCGAGTACGCCCGCGATCGGTTGCCCCGTTTCTTGAAGCGTGGATATTACGACTTTTCCGTGCCCGCCAGCGCCCACGACATAAATGCCTTGCGACTGCTGCATATTGAGGGATCCTTCCTTGTTTAATCCCGTTCAGCGATGCTTTGAGCAGGAAACCTATCAATTGTTTACGGTGCGAAAAAGTCCAATGTTGTTTCCTGTTTTTCGTTTTCCGGGTTTCGGGCTGGACAAGGATGCTCCCGTGCCTATGATTCACATTCCGCTGTTCACTGTGGGGATTCTGCAAGCGGAGAGAAAGAGACGTAGAATGCAAGAGGGCAGGGAAGGCAATGCATACAGGAAACGGCGGTTCTGGGTCATAGGTGTTTTTACCTATGTTCTGCTCACGGGGGTGCTGGTTCAATTCCTGATGCTTCCCTTGTGCCTGCCGTCGATGGACTGTGGGAACGGATTAATACGAGGCAGTGATGCGGCGGGTTTTCATCGCGTGGCGGTCAAGCAGATGACGGCCATGCATGCGGGTGGATGGACAGTTTGGACCTTGCGGCCTGAGGGGCAAAGTGTGGCGGGTATTGCTTCCGTCCTGTATGCGGTGACGGGGATTGCCGAGCCTTGGCTTATGTTGCCCGTGAATGCGGCGATATGGGCCTTTTCCGCCTGGTTACTGTTCCTGATTCTCCGTCCGCTCACGGGTGCAGACAGCAGGGCATTTCTTTGTTCCTTGCCTTTGGTGGCCGGGCCTTCTGCCCTCCCTTTCCTGACACAGATCCACAAGGATCCGTTTATTATTGCCGGTACTCTTGTCCTGTGGTTTGCCTTGATTCGCATAATGGAAGGCAGAAAAGCAGGGTTGCGGCTGAAGGATGGTTTGCGTGTGCTGGCCTGGATCACAGCGGGGCTCTTCTTGCTTTGGATCGGCCGACCTTATTTGATGTTCTTCGCACTGCTGGGGTGGGCGATCACCGGTGTGACTTTGCTTCTGTCTGATCTGGTGCAGCGTCGTTTCAGCAGGATGGCATGGTTTGTGGTCCTTCTGGCGTCCTTTATTTCCTGTGCTCTCATGCGGACAAGAGCAGCGCAAGACTATGCCACGGTTGGGTCGGAAACGCCGCAGTGGGCAGCGAAGGAAAGCAATCGTTATGAGTATCGATCGTCGGGGTTGGGTGTGGTTGATTCCCTGTTCGGGCGAATGGTGACGATGCGAGCCATCTATTTGCAGGTATATCCGGATGCGCGTAGTAAGTTGGATGAGGATGTTTCGATGGGGTCCGCCTTTCAGGTTGTTGCATACCTGCCGCGAGCAGTGCAAATCCTTTTTTGGGCGCCTTTCCCTTCCGCGTGGGTTGGAGGCGTCGGTAACAATCTGCTGGCTTCCGTTGTCTATGTCGAGACCGCGATACGATATCTCCTGTTCCCGGGATTGGTCTGGTTAGGCTGGCGCCAGCGCCGATGCCTTTCCTTCTGGTTGCCGATTCTCTTCTTTATCCCGTGGGGAGTGATCTATGTAATCACGACGCCCAATCTTGGAACCCTGATCCGGGTCCGGTATTCACTGGTTATGATTATGGCTGCGCTGGGTCTGGCCGGCAGCATGATGCTGATGGATGCAGTACGCCGGAGGAGGACATCCGGGTGAAACGGGTCATGATCATTGGCAATCTTCCTGAAGCCTTGCTGCTTTTCTGGGGGACGCTGTTGGATCGGCTCGTCTCTGCCGGGAACGTGGTTGGCGTGTGCGCCCCGCCCATGGCCGGACCGGTCCGGAAGGCGTTGGCGGCGAAAGGGGTTTCCATCAGGGAAATACCCATGGATCGGACCGGACTGAATCCGCTTCGTGATGTGCTGTACTGGCTGGCCTTGTGGCGTGCCATGCGCGCGTTCAAGCCGGATGCAGTTTTGAACTACACCATCAAGCCCAACTTGTATGGTTCGCTGGCTGCGCGGGCGGCTGGTGTTCCGGTTACGGCTTCCGTTGTGACCGGCCTGGGGTACGCCTTTACGGAGGGTGGCGGGTACGGGCGCAGTCTTTTGCGGCGTTTCCTCGTCTGGCTGTACCGGCTTGCGCTCCGGAAGAATACGGCAGTTTTCTTTCTTAATTCCGATGACAAAGCCGTGTTGCTGGCGGAACGAGCTGTTAAACCAGGCCAGGTCCGCAGGCTGCCCGGGGCGGGGGTTGACACCGGGCGGTTCGTTGCCATGCCCCTGCCGGGCAAGCCTGTTTTCCTGATGATTGCCCGGTTGCTTGCGGATAAAGGTGTGCGTGAGTATGCCGCTGCAGCCCGCCGTTTAAGGAGAGTGTATCCCGAGTCGGAGTTCCGGCTTGTCGGGTGGCTGGATGAAAATCCTGCCTGCATCGATCAGGCGGAACTGGATGCATGGATCACCGCGGGGGACATCCAATTCCTTGGACGATTGGAGGATGTTCGTCCGGCTTTGGCCGGATGCGCGGTGTATGTGCTCCCCTCTTATCGCGAGGGTATGCCGCAGACTGTCCTGGAGGCGCTGGCTGTGGGGCGGCCTGTCATCACCTGTGATGTCCCGGGATGCCGGGAGTCGATCCAGGATGGTGTGGAAGGATTCCTGGTTGCGCCGCGGGATGTGGACTCGCTGGTTGGTGCCATGCAGAGGATGATCACAGCCCCCGGGCTTGTTGAGAAAATGGGGAGAGCGGCCCGGAAGCGTGCCGAAGCGCTTTTTGATGCACGCAGCGTGGCGGATGTGATTCAGGGGGAACTTGGCTGCCATACATGACGATAGAAGTCAACGCCGCCCTGTAGCGGAACGGTTGCGCGATTCCGACGGAACTGCGCAGCAGTTCCGCTGCAGGCATACAGTGACTTCTGACGCCCAGTATAACAGGTGGATTGTGAAGGAAGAGCCCGGGAATGCATGGCGGTGACCGGATTCTCAGGGGCCGGATGCAGGTGTTCTGGAGAAAGCCTTGTGAAGGTACTGCATGTCATTACAGGACTTGAAGCGGGAGGAGCCGAAGGGTTCCTGGTCAGATTGTTGACCGCCGGGCTTCCAGGGGATGAGGCAGTTGTTGTCTCTCTGTCGAGCAGGGGCAGGTACGCGGAGACCATTGAGCAACTGGGGGTTCCTGTGTACACCCTGGCGATGGGACGGGGATTCCCCAGCCCTTTGGCGCTGGTTAAGCTGTATTCCGTTATCCGCAGGGAAAAACCGGACATTCTTGTCTCGTGGATGTATCACGCAAATTTTCTGGCAGGCATGGTGGCCTTCCTTTTCCCGGGTATTCCGCTTGTGTGGACTGTTCATCATGCTGATTTGGATCCGAAATTGAATAAGAGGCGAACGGTAAGAATTGCCCGTTGGTGCGCGCGGCTTTCCTTCCGATGTGCGGCGGTAGTCTATGTGTCTGAACGCAGTCGCGGAATGCACGAGAGTCTAGGCTATCGGCCCGGCCGGAGTGTGGTTTTGCCCTTGGGGGTTGACTCGACCGTTTTCCGCCCCGATGAGTCTCTCCGCGAACAATGCCGTGCGGAATGGGGGGCTGGATATGAGGATTTCGTGTTTGGTTTGATTGCCCGTTATGATCCTCTGAAAAATCATGCCGGTTTTCTGCGTGCCGCGGGTCGTGTGGCGCGACGGGTGCCCAATGTCCGTTTCGTTCTTGCCGGGAGCGGCGCCGATTCCAGCAATACAATACTTCTGCGGATTGCGGAGGAGAGCGGTTTTGCGAACAGGGTCTGCTGGCTCGGGCACCGTGCCGATGTGCCGGCGATTCTGAATGGATTGGATGCGTTGGTGTTGAGTTCGCATGGGGAGTCGTTCCCGACGGTCCTTTGCGAGGCGCTTTTCTGTGGCAAACCATGTGTCACCACCGATGTTGGAGATGCTGCGAAGATTGTCGGCCCGCATGGATGCGTTGTCGCTCCAGGTGATGAGCACGCCTTGGCGGACGCAATGGAATCTCTGGCCGGCTTGTCCTTTGCCGAACGGGCGGAGCGCTATGGCGGAGCCCGTGAACGGGCTTTATCCCTGTTCGATATGCATGTCGTGGCGGGACGATATCGCGAACTGCTGGCGTTGGTGTCTGGACCAAGGAAGGTGCCCTGAGGTGCCCTGTGGCGTTCCTGTGATCAGAGGTATTGGGGCGCCGTCAGTTCGAGGAAGCGCCGGGCGATGGCTACAGGGGAAAAGGTTTCCGCATGGGCTTGGAGAATACGGGGTGAGATGGGGGCAGAAAGTGCTTCTTCGATGCAATTGGCCAGGGACTCGGCGTTTCCCGGAATTGCCAGCGGGCCAAGCTGCCCGTTACCGAGAAAGTCAGCCACACCACCCGGACAACGGGTTCCGACAACGGGAATTCCAAGAGCCATGGATTCCAGAAGGGAATACGCTCCCGCTTCCCATTTGGATGGAGCAACGGTTACCGCCGAGCGTGACATAAAGCGGAAAGGGTTGGGGTCGAATCCGGGCATCCAGACATCGGCGGACAGACCGAGGGATGCAACTTCCTGTTCCAGGATTGGGCGCTGGTCTCCGTCGCCGATCAGGACAAGGTGAAGCGGTCGTTTTGCGCGCAACCGGGCAAAAGCTTGAACAAGGGTGGGAAAGTCCTTCTCTCTGGCCATGCGTCCGACCCCGAGAATGATGGGGATTGAGGGATCGCGGAACCATGGATGATCCACTGCCGCGGTTGCAAGGGATCGAATCCATTCGACATCAACAGGGGCCACAATGACATGGATTTTCCCGCGGGGGAAGCCATAAGAGCGAGCCATGTCGTCTGCTGTGGCGTTGCTCACGGCGACCCGGGCGTCGGCGAACGGGTAAAGGAGTCTGGCCAGAATTGGGAAGAACGGACTGGCGAAGTGCCCTCCCTGCCTGGTTGCGGCGGACAGGACGCCGCATTCGCAAGCGCAAAGTCTTGAAGGGGTACGTGCAAGGCTTCGGGCCGCAATTGCTGCCAGATTGACATGCGTCAGCAGGGATACAATACCGGCAGGCTGTTGTTTGCGAAGATAGGATGCGAAAGGAACAATTGCCCTTGAGATACGCCTGGCGTGCAGGTCCACGATCTGCACGCCGGAAGGCAATTCCTCCAGCAGTGGGCCTTCCGCATTGCCGAGCACGATATCGGTCGGGAGGTCAAGCTGGCGGAAAGCACGGGCCAGATGAATGACCATGCGTTCCGCTCCGCCGATATGCAGGTTCGCGCTGAACAGGCATAAGGGTTTTGTCTTCCGCATGATGATTAGGCCCCAGGAGTGCGCTTGCTGTCTCTTTAGAGATGATGTTGGGGGTTTTAGATGCCAGAATGGAGGTTAGCTGTCAAGGAATGCGGATTTCCGTTCTCGATCCAAGGGGCATGGGCTGTTAGCCTCCCATCCATATAAGGGAGACGATCCATGAAATGGGTGAAAGGTGTATTGCAGCGGCTGGTTCGGAGGCTGGGATCCTGTCCGGAATCCCGGGACTGCCTGTATCAGGGCATGGTTGTGGGGGAGGGCACCTACTATCACCGGCAGAACCTGGATGGCGTGGCGCCTCGCCTGATCTCAATTGGCCGGGATTGTGTTCTGGCGCCAACCGCCATGATTTTAACGCATGATGCATCCACGTTCATTCATACGGGCAAATACCGGGTTGCCCCCGTTTGCATCGGGGATCGTTGTTTCCTGGGATACAATTCGGTTGTCATGCCCGGTGTCACACTGGGTGATGATGTAATTGTCGGGGCAGGGGCGGTTGTGACCTCTGACGTGCCTGCCGGCACTGTGGTTGCGGGAGTGCCTGCGAGGGCTCTTGCCAGGACGACGGAGTACATGACAAGGCGCCGGGATGAACTGGTGGATTCCCCTTTTCCGTTCGGGGTGGTTCCAACTGTAGGGCAGTTGTTGGAATTGCAGAGAAGGGCGATGGTGAAGTGCGGTGTAGCCGCCGAAGGGGCGGGGGCGGGCGCGAGGAGGTTGGATGCGCATTGTTGAGATCGTCGGGGATTCCTATGCGGGCGGGTGGATCGATGTCATCCTGTCCGGGTTCAGGGCCCGGGGGCACGAGGTTGCTCTTGTCGTGCCCGGCGAGGGGCCGTTGGTTGAACGGGCCCGTATGATGGACATCCCGCTGTTTTTTCGGCGATTGCCGGCAATTCGTGATGTGCGGCAGATTCTGGCGTATGTTGAGGAGGTTGCTTCCTGGCTCAAGAATTGGCGGGCGGAAGTGGCGCATATGCATCTTTTTCCGGGATGCCTTTGGGGTCGTATGGCGGCCTGGCGTGCGAGGGTTCCTGTGCGCGCAACTCAATGGCCGGGGCCCCTGCCTCTTGAGATTTCCTCGAGCCGCAGGATTGACTATGCGACCTCCTGGATGGACACAGCCCTCATTGGCGGCTGTGAACGGGTCAGGCAATACTATGCCGGACGGCTGCTTACGTGGCGTAAGGCGTATTGTGTGCATTATCCTTTTGAGATGACGTCTTTTGATCCTGCTCTTGATGGTCTGCCGGTTCGCCAGGAACTGGGAATTCCGCGGGATGCATTGGTGGTTTCCCTGGTTGCCTATCTGTACCCGCCTTTTACCCGCTCCCAAGTCCGGAGGGCGCCCCATTTGGGTGGGGGCGGGATCAAGGGGCATGAAACGCTGCTGAAGGCGGCTTCATTTGTGCGGGTCAAACGGCCGGATGCCCGTTTCCTGATTGTCGGCGACGGGCTTCGGCCCGATCAGCGGGATTCCTATCCCGCAACGCTGCGGCGTATGGCAGTTGAACTGGGACTTGGGGATCGCGTCACCTTCACCGGTTTCCGCAAGGATGTGGCGCGGATTCTGGCCGCGACCGACATTCCGGTGGTTCCTTCATTGACGGAGAACCTTGGGGGAGCAGTGGAGCCCTTGCTAATGGAGAAGCCGGTGGTGGCGTCGAGGGTGGGTGGGTTGCCGGATGTGGTCCAGGATGGTATAAGCGGTTTCCTTGTGCCACCGCGGGATCCGGTTGCGTTGGCGTCTGCCATATTGCGACTGGCAAGCCTGCCGGCAGGAGTGCGCCGGGAATGGGGTCGCCGCGGCCGGATTCGCACACTGGAACTGTGTGACAGGGAAAAATGTATCATGGCATTGGAGGATATTTTTCATAAGCAGCTGGAGCGTCGGCAGAACAGATGAGCATTCCGGATTCATCCAGACAGTTCACGCGCCTGACCGTTGGCGCCCTGTTTGCCAGAGGCGCGGGGTTGGTGGGCAGCTTTGTCGCCAATATCATGATTGCCCGTGCACTGGGTGCCGATGGCAAGGGGATTCTTACGACACTCGGGGTGTGGACATCGATCCTGGCATCCCTTTGCACGTCAGGGACCTATTTGGCAATCGTGCATGAATTGGGGGCGCGTCCCGCGAATGCCCGCCGTCTTTTCCGTTTGGTGTTCCCGTACCTGGGCGTGGTGGCTGTGCTGATGACAGCGGCTGGCGGTCTTTTTCCGCCGCGCCTTCTAGGTGGCGAGGTCCCGTGGAACTTGTTTGTCCTGTTGTTTTCCGCCCAAGCGGCGTGCAGTCTCTCGTATGCGTTCCTGGTCGGCTTGCAGAGCCCTTCCATGGTGAACTGGTTGCTGACATTCGGGTATGTCAGTTACCCCATAGCAATGGGATTGCTACTGGTTTTCCGCGGCAGCCTGGACATCCGGACCGTGGCGGTGTGCATGGTCATTCTGCCCATCCTGATGGCTTCTGGAGGATTGGCGAGGGTCTATTCACTGGCCCGGCAGAACACGGCTGTCTGCCCGCCGGTCCTCAAGTGGGGTGGCTTCTCCCGTTATGCCGCCAAGTCGGTCATAATGGCGGTGGGATCGATGCTCTACCTGCAAATCGTGATGATGGTGCTTTCGGCAAGGGGCACGCCGGCGGATGTGGGTATATTTTCCGTGGCGGTTATGCTGGTCGATACGTCCTTGGTGATACCTGCCATGATCACTTCCTTTGCTCTTCCGCGTTGGTCAGGACTTCCGGCTGCGGAAGTGTTCATTCGTGCCAGCCGGGTCATGCGGCTTACCCATCCATTTGTTTTGGCCGTTGCGCTGGTTGCTGCGGTGATGGGAGCCCTGTTTGCGGAACCGGTGTTCGGCAGGGAATTTGCCGGAGTCGGCCAGCTGGTCCTGATCCTTGTTCCCGGTTCCTGGGCGGCAACCGGCATTTCCGTGGTTTCCACCTCCTTCCTGGCGCGGGACCGCCATGCGGTTCCCACGGCTCTGGCCTGGGTTGGGGTGATGCTGACCGGCGGGATTGCATGGGGGTTGTTCCCCGTGTATGGCTGCAAAGGAGCGGCTGTGGCGGTCTCCCTGTCCCGTGTTGCGGTATTGTTCTGCGCGTGGAGGCTGTTCCGGAGAGCCACTACGGCGCCTGCGCATGGCATGTGGATTCCCGGGCGGGAGGATTTTCAAGCCTGGTGGGGAATTGTGCGGAGTGCGCTTGTGCGATTGCGAGGTCAGGCATGAAGAGGCTCATGGATATTGTCGGAGCGCTTCTCGGCCTGATGCTGGCTGGGCCGATTCTGCTGATTGTGATGATGGGCATCCGCCTTCGGTTGGGGCGGCCTGTTTTCTTTATCCAGAGGCGGCCGGGACTGGGGGGGGAGCCATTCAGCCTCATTAAATTCAGGACCATGCTGGAGTGTCAGGGGAACGATGGCCTGCCGTTGCCCGATGAGTTGCGGATGACGCGTCTCGGGCGGTTTCTGCGCCGAACCAGTCTGGACGAATTACCGGAACTGATCAATGTCCTGATAGGCGATATGTCGCTGGTCGGGCCGAGACCGTTGCTGATGGAATACCTTCCGTTATATTCACTGGAACAAAGCCGTCGGCACAGCGTCAAGCCAGGTCTTACGGGTTGGGCCCAGGTGAACGGCCGAAATGACACCACGTGGGAGTCACGGCTGGCGAGGGATGTCTGGTATGTCGACCACCAGTCTTTCCGGCTGGACCTGTTGATTCTGCTCAAGACGGTGGTCCAGGTCATATGTCAGCGGGGAGTCAATGCGCCTGGTCATGTGACCATGCCGGCATTCCGCGGGGATTGACGGGAAGGCTCCGGGTAAGCCCTTACTGCTTCTTCCGGTTGCAGAGAGCCTCCATCCATCCCAGCAGTCGTGGCGCTGTGACGGCAAGCTGGTACTGTTCCTCCACCTGTTGCCGTCCCGCCGCCCCCATTTTCCTCCTCAGGTCAGGTGAGTCGCGCAGGAGGCGAAGGTGTGCAAGCCATTCTCCGGGTGAGGACGCAAGCCATCCGTGGGTTCCCGGCTGAACGAGCGTGGCGTTCATGCCGACGGGAGATGCGATGACGGGCAGGCCGCAAGCCATGTACTGGATGAGTTTGCACCCGCATTTCCCAAGCTCCCATGGTGAGTGATTCAGCGGCATGATGCCGACGTCCGCTTGCTGGAGATCGCGGGCCTCGGAGGACTCCTGCCAATGGAGGGAGGTTACTGGCACACCGTCAGGATGAAAGGGCGCGGCTCCAATCAGCAGGAGCCGGAATGGCGATTCCGCCGCAAGAGTACGGAATGCGGGAGTGAGTGCATGGAGATAACGTGTGGTGCTTGGCGATCCTATCCAGCCAACCGTAAAAGGGTGGGCGGCCTGGTTCGTTTTTTCCGTCAAAGGATATCGGGTCAGATCGACAACTGTGGGGAGTATCTCCACGCGGGGAGCTCCTGCAGATCGTGCCCGTTGAGCCAGATAGTCATTTCCGGCGATCACGAGTGACGCGTGTTGCATCACGGTGTCGATCTTGCGTCCGAATAACCTGCGGAGAACCGGGTGCGAATGCTGATCATACACATGGAAGGTGGCGTCATCGTAGTCCACAACATAGGGGCGGCCTTGCAGGAGCCATTGTTCCGCAAAGGCGGGGACCCATGGCAGCAACTCCTTTTCCACCCAGATCAGGTCCACGGGCTGGGAACGCAGGCATTCCCGGATTCGCTTCCCGTAATGGGTTGCCAACTGCGCGAAGGAGTGATGCCCGGTTGCATAGAAATGGAGGAGCGACTGATTCTCCAGCAGAGGTGATGCCTTTACCGTATGGCCTTGAGCGGTCAGGTATGGGAAATATTGAGCCATTCGCAGCCGGCTGCTGGCGGCGAGATTGCCATACCTTGTCAGGGCAAGCAGGTTCATAGCTTCAGGCTCTCCCCTGATTCTGTCCGGGATCTTCCATGGGCGGTAAATCTCCGGATGGTACAAAGAGAAATGGCAAGGTCATCCACAATTTGCAGGCGGCCACCAGATTGGATACGGTCATGCGCCATTGTCGGCGCAAGAGGTCCGAGCACAGACGGGTCCAGGGCTCTATAATCAATGTGGCAAGGGTGAGGATAATGGTAGGAACAAAACCCATATGCTTCTGGCAATACCGGAGACGGCTGCGGACGAGGTGGAAAAGGCGATTGCTGGCGGCATGCCGGGAGGCTCCACCTCCTTCGTGGAACGCCTCTGTTTCGGCGAAATAGAAGCATTTCCAGCCCATATCAAGGGCTCGGCGCGCGAAATCGACTTCCTCGTAATAGACGAAGAAGCGCTCGTCGAACCCATCCAGTGCGTCAAAAACCTCACGGCGGACGAGAAAGAATGCGCCAATGACCTGGTCCACAAAGCCGCTTTGCGCCGGGTCGCGGCGAGTCATGAGATGCGAAGGGCACAGCGAGGGGAAAAGACGGTTGAGTCCCAGGATTTCACACAGGATGATAGATGGGGATGGGAAGCGGGAACAGGTGCAGGCGAGTGATCCATCCTCGTGGTGCAAGGCGATGCCGAGAATGCCGACCGATGGGTCGGCCATGCGCCGGATCGCTTCCGCGGATTGTGCCAATGTGCTGCGGGAAACCCGGGTGTCAGGATTCAGGAAGAGAACGAGATCCGCATGGCTGTGCCGGGCGCCCTGATTGCAGGCGGCCGCAAATCCCCGATTCACCGGGTTTTGAATCCATTGCAGGGGGATCCTGTATCGGGTTGTCTCCACTTTCTCGCCGTCCGTTGATGCGTTATCCACCACCACAACGCGCTGGAGATCCAGAGAGGAACAGTCTGCTGCATCAATGGAATCAAGGCACTCCCGCAATTGCCTGCCCGAGTTCCAGTTGACGATGACAATATCCAGAGAGGGGTGCATCGTTTTTCCTGTGTTTTCTCTTTTGGGACGGGATGGGTTAATTCCGGGTTGCGATCAGGTGCAATTCCTCTCCACAGGATGGTTTGAGGAAAAGGCGCATGCACTCCAGGTTTTCCATGCACTCCATCCAGAGCCTGCTCTTCCATCGAATGGTTGTCGAGACGGGTAGGTTTTTGTTGCTTGCAAGGGCCCGGCTAGCCAGGAACACGGATCGCGAGCGAGGGGTCGAGCGGCAGGAAGTGATATGGAAACCTGCTTTCCTGCAAAGGTGCATAAGGGATGCCGGGGTGAAAAGATGGATGTGCCGTGGCGGATCGAGCGGGTACCAGTTTCCCTTGTAAATGGCATGGCCCCAGCTTTCCAAATTTGGCGTGAGAATAGCCAGGCGGGCGTGCGGCTTCATGATGCGATGGCATTCAGCCAGCAAGGGAAGGGGGCTGGTGACGTGCTCAATGACGTGGGACATCACCACGGCATCAAAAGAACCGGGTGCGTATGCGCGGCTGAAGACGTCCCCCTCATGGACGCTCGGGTTCTGCTGCCGGGCGATGGCTACGGCTGTTGCATCCGTGTCCAGTCCTTCAGTAATCCAGCCGAGTTTCCCGAGCAGGCTCAATTGGGTGCCTCTTCCGCATCCGATTTCCAGCAATTTTCCTCCTGGGATAGCTTTCAAGCCGAATGCCGTGGCGTCTGCATCCACACGATGGCCCGGAAAACAATACAGGATGGAGGAAAGCATTCGATCCGTGGTCATTGTGCGGTTACTTTGCCCGTAATGAACCTGCAGATAGGATGACAGGATCCTGGCCTTTGCCTTGTTCAGGAAGTTTCGGGGGGATTCTTTCAGAGGGACATGAGTCATGTAATCGGCGTATGCTGCGGGCAGATCCTCGGGGATGGGGCTCGGGTTTAGCCAGAGCATCCCGCAATCCTGATGCGGGCACCGTGAAAAATTCCACGCTTGCGATCCCGGTTTATGGAAGTCCTGCAGGTTGGCATAGAATGGAACTCCCGGCCTCTGGCAAACGGGACAGTCGGGTTCTGGGCGACAGCGGATCATGAAAGTTCCAGCAAACAGGGCAGTGGTTTCAAGAAAGGGACAGAAGTTTTCAGGCATGAAATCATTGTGAGTCCCGATTGGATATCAGGATTCAATGATCGAGGCAAGCGGTTAGGTAACGGGACACACGTGCGGGGTGAGTTGGTCCCCATCTGAGCCTCTCAAAGAAAAACATTAAAATTCGTTGACTCTTGGTGGGGCAAGGTGGTGTATTGTGTGGCAGAAGTACATCATTGTGTGGCAAAAATGGAGACTGAAGGCATAGCGATGGGCGGGTTGGGAGAGGCGAGCGGGATCTTTGTCGGAAGATTCGATCATCTCCTTGATCCGAAGCGGCGGCTGACGATCCCTTCCGAGTGGCGGGAGAACGCCGGTCTGCCGGGGAGTCTTTATGTGTTACCCAGTCTTCAGAAGAACCGGTGTTTGAGTGTGTATCCGGCACGGGAGATGGTGAGGAAACTGAATAATCTGCGGTCTCTTTCGATTGCGGATGACAGTGGACGGCAATTTGCCCGGTTGTTGGGTTCGCGTTCGCAATTGGTTCCGTGGGATTCAGCGGGGCGTATTCGCATCAAGGATGAATTGCTGGAATACGCCCGGTTAACCGAGCAGGTGGTGCTGATCGGTTCCATACAGAGTTTTGAGTTGTGGAATCCGGAATTGTGGAAGCAGGTCAGCGGAGTCAGTGATTCCGAACTGAGTGAAGCGGCCAGGCAGATCGGATTCTGAAGCAAGGGGCTTGAGGAAACAAGGGAATGAGAATGTCACAAATCGCGCTCTTCATGCAGATGAGCGGTTCGATAACGGGCCGGTGCGACGGGCTGCGGTGGCTGAAACTGCCGCGAAAGCGGTTGGAGATGCTGGGCATGATGCCTGGGTTGCGTCACTTGAATCGCGGTGGATTGCGGATTGCCAGCACGGCGGTACGCCGGAGCGAGGTTGGCAAGCCGGGGAATGCCCATGCATCTGCCGGTGCTGCCTGATGAAGTGGTTCAATGGCTTGCGCCGAGGCCGGGCGGTACCTATGTGGACGGCACGGTGGGAGGCGGAGGCCATGCCAAGGCGATTTTGGAGGCGGTAGGTCCTGCCGGGCGGCTACTGGCTCTCGATCGGGATGCGGGGGCGCTTGAGAGGTCCAGGGCGGCGATCGGTGTGTTGGCGGAGCGTTGCAGGTTTGTTCAGGCTTCTTTTGCCAGCATGGACGAGGTGGCGGCAGCGAATGGTGTGGCGGGAGTGGACGGGGTTTTGCTGGATATCGGGATTTCCTCCGACCAGCTGGATCATGCGGAACGCGGGTTCAGCTTCATGAAGGACGGACCGTTGGATATGCGGATGGACCGGATGGCGGGGAGGACGGCCGCCGACCTTCTGAATGAGCTCCGGGAGGAGGAACTGGCGGATGTTTTCTTCCGGTATGGGGAAGAACCCAGGGCGCGGTCTGTGGCGAGGCGGGTGGTGGAAAGCCGGTCGCGTGAGAAGCTGTCCCGTACGGGTGAATTGGCGGATCTGGTGATGCGGGTGTACGGGGGACGGCGTGGGCGGATTCATCCGGCGACGCGTGTTTTCCAGGCCCTGCGAATTGCCGTGAATGATGAATTGAAGGCCTTGGAGGAAGGTTTAACGGCAGGGTTGGGCCTGCTGGCTCCGGGTGGAAGGCTGGTGGTGATTTCGTTTCACAGCCTGGAAGACCGGATTGTGAAGCACTTCATGGCGGAGCATCAGGGGCGCTGGGAGTCACTGGCGGAGGGCGGGCGTCGATGGGTCGGCAGGGAGCCCAGGGTTGAGGTGTTAACGCGGAAACCGGTGATGGCTTCCGCGGGGGAATGTGAAAGGAATCCGCGTGCGCGGTCAGCAAAGCTGCGGGCGGCTGAAAGGAAAAGGTGAGGGTTATGGCAAAGCGTAACAGGAAGAAGAATCAGGCAGGTTTTGTGTTTCCCGCTCCGTTGGCGGTGGTGCTGGTGGTGCTGGCGGGATTCTCGCTGGTGTACGTTTGCCTCAAGGCCAAGACCGAGGCTTTAGGCCAGGAGATCAAGGCCCTGGAGTCCCGCAGTGTCCAGTTGCGCCAGGATGTTGTGCGGGAACAATGTGAATGGGCCAGCCGACTTTCCCCCGCGAGCATGGAACAGGCGCTCAAGGCGCATGGCCTGGTGATGACCTGGCCGGGCAGGGAGCAGATTGTGCGGATGCGCGCCGATGGCACCATTGACTCGTCGGTTATTCCTGAAGTGCGTCCTCCGGCGCGGTATGCCCGGGTTGACAGGGTTGTCATGAATGACTGAGGCCCGTAGAACTACCAGGTACATATGGGTGGCTGTGCTGCTATGCATAGCCCTCGCGGGTCTGGTCGTGCGACTGGTGTTCCTGCATGTGGCGATACAGGATGCCGGTCGCACTCGTACGGTTAAGACCCGGACCTACCGGGAAACCCTGACTGTACCCCGTGGGAGGATTCTGGACGGCAGTCCATCCGCGAACATTCTTGCGGCCAACATAGGTGTCAAGGATGTCTGGGTGGATCCGGCGCCCTTGCTGGCCAGCAACCGCCTCTCCTCGGTGGCCGGGCAACTGGCGCGTGTGCTGCATCTGGATGAGGCGGAACTCTCCACCCGGTTGAATACAACCAACCGCCACTTCGCGTATGTACAGCGCTTTGTGCCGCAGGAGAAGGCGGCGGAATTGGCGCGGATGAAGTTGCCGTCGGTGTACTTCAGCGATTCCATGACGCGGCATTACCCGCAAGGTCAGAACCTTTGCCATGTGCTCGGCTTTGTCAACCATGACGGTGTCGGGTCCAGCGGGATCGAGCAGGGTATGGAAAGCTACTTGAAGGGCATCCCGGGGCTGCGGGAAAGCCGTTTGGATGGCCGTCGGCGCGAAATGTATGACCGTCGGATTCGTGAAATTGCTCCGCGGGAGGGGGCGGACGTTGTTCTGACTATCGACCAGAACCTTCAATATATGCTGGAAAAAGCCCTGGATGCGACGGTGGAACGCCATCATGCCAAGGCGGCCATGGCGATCATCCAGCATGTGAAGACGGGAGAGATTCTTGCCATGGCAAGTCGTCCCGGATTTGATCCCAACCAGTTCCGGGCGGCAGGAGACCTTCAGAAGCTGAACCGGGCGATCGGGTACGTATATGAGCCCGGTTCGACATTCAAGGTGGCGGTTATTGCAGCCGCGCTCGACCAGGGGATTGTTAAGCCGGAAAATGTATTTGACTGTGAGAACGGGCGCTGGCTCTACCAGAACAAGATATTGCGTGACTATCATGCCTATGGTCGGCTGGATGTGGCGGATATTCTCAAGAAGTCCAGCAACATTGGTGCGGCGAAGATCGCCATCCTGATGGGGGACCGGCAACTGGAGTCCTCCTTGCGGAGTTTCATGATCGGGAGACGGCTTGGGATCGATCTTCCCGGTGAGGAAGGGGGTATCCTTCGCCCCGTGGCACAATGGACGGCGATCAGTTCCAGCCGTGTGGCGATTGGGCAAGGGGTGGCGGTTACAGCCTTGCAGATGCTTGGCGTCATTTGCGGAATAGCCAACGACGGCCAAATCATGCGTCCTTATGTCGTCAAGGAAGTGGTTTCGGCCAATGGGACGGTGCTGATGCGGCAGGTACCCCAGGTGCTGAGCCGGCCCATTCGTCCTGAAACAGCCGTTTTGATGAGGAAGCTGCTAGCCAGGGTTACGGAAGAGGGGGGGACGGGAGCGAAGGCCTGCGTGGAAGGATTCACGGTGGCAGGCAAGACCGGCACGGCGCAGAAGGTGGTCGCGGGCCGGTACTCCGAGAGCGACTACATGGCTTCGTTCGCCGGCTTTCTTCCGGCAGAGGCGCCGGAAATCGGGATGATTATTGTGGTGGATGAGCCGCAACCTTTGCATACAGGGGGATTGGTGGCAGCGCCAGTGTTCAGCGAGATTGCGGAGCAAGCCGTCCGCTACCTGGGGCTTATGCCTGCGTCGCCGGAGCAAACCGCCATGTATTATGCCGGCAGGGCGAACCGGCCATGAAACTGGACGAACTCTTAAGGCATGTGGTGCACATCGGAGTACGGGGGAATACCGACTGTTCGATCAGTGGGGTTGCCTATGATTCCCGGCAGGTGCGTCCGGATAACCTGTTTGTCGCGATTTCAGGTGAGTGTCGTGATGGTGCGGAATTCGTCCAGGAAGCCATTCGACGGGGTGCCGCTGCGGTGGTGACCGAGCATGGCCGTGTAGCGGTACGGGATACAGTCCATATCCATGTGGCGAATGCCAGAAGGGCTCTGGCCGAAGCGGCGGACGCCTTCTTCCAGCATCCGACGGGGCGTCTTAACGTTGCGGGAGTCACGGGGACCAATGGAAAGACCACAACCGCTTTTATGATCCGGGATATGCTGCAGGCCTCGGGTCGCAGGCCCGGCCTGATTGGTACTGTCCAGTACGAGGTGGGCGAGCGGGTTATCCCTGCGTCCCGGACCACGCCGGAGTCGAGTGATTTGCAGGGCCTGTTCGACCAGATGCTCAAGGCGGGTTGCCGTAGCGTTGTGATGGAGGTTTCGTCGCATGCGCTGGACCAGGAAAGGGTGCTTGGGGTGGATTTCGATTTGGCCCTCTTCACTAATCTGACAAGGGATCATCTGGATTACCATAAAACGATGGAGGGCTATTTCGCGGCAAAGAGGAAGCTGTTCGAGCGGTTGGGCGGGGGGAAACCGGGTGTGGCGGTTATCAATGGGGATGATGCCCACGGCGCGGCCTTGGCGGATGCCGCCAAGGGTTGCGGGAAAGTGCTGACATTTGGCTTGAATGAAGGCGCGGCCGTGCGTGCCCATGATCCGGTATTTGACGGGGAAGGCAGTTCCTTCCGTGTGACGAGCCCGTGGGGGGAAAGCACAATCCGTATTCATCTCCTCGGGCGGTTCAATGTCCAGAATGCATTGGGTGCCTACACGGCGGGCCGTGCCATGGGACTGGAGGAATCCGTGGTC
Organism: uncultured bacterium; assembly: GCA_903908715.1. Classification (GTDB taxonomy): domain Bacteria; phylum Verrucomicrobiota; class Kiritimatiellia; order CAIKKV01; family CAITUY01; genus CAIVSY01. The sequence continues at coordinate 135,718 of CAIVSY010000078.1, read as the reverse complement.
CTGAAGGCTCTTGCAGAGTGCCGTGCGGTGCCGGGCCGTCTTGAGGAAATTCCCACATCGCGCGGCTTCCGGGTGTTTGTGGACTATGCCCACACGGATGACGCCTTGTCGAATGTGCTGCAGACCTTGAGACCCTACACGGCTGGCCGCTTGATTGTAGTTTTCGGGTGTGGCGGCAACCGGGACCAGACAAAGCGGCCGCTGATGGGAGCTGTTGCGTCCCGGCTGGCGGACCTGACAATCCTCACCTCCGATAATCCTCGCCGTGAGGAACCCCAGGAAATCCTGCGGCAGATCCGGCAGGGGATTTCCACCCAGGCCCTCTGCGAGGTGATCGAAGATCGCGCAACCGCCATTTCCGCCGCCCTTTCGTTCGCCCGTGAGGGAGATATTGTGCTGGTGGCCGGGAAAGGACATGAAAACATCCAGGAATTCGCCGGAACCATTATTCCGTTTGATGACCGGAAGGTTGTGCGCGGACTCCTGCAGGGAGGCGTTGCATAACCCATGCCCGTGTTGCAGCCAGGGGATCTTGCCGGTTGGTCTTCCGGAGCCTGGACGCGCCTGCCGTCCCGTGCCGTCCAGGGCGTCGTGCACGATACCTCACGGGTTAGCCCCGGCACACTTTTTGTTGCCATTCGAGGTGCCCGTGTGGATGGTCATGACTTCGTCAGGGAAGCGGCGGCCCGTGGTGCGGCGGCGGCCCTTGTGCGGAGGGATCGGGCTGTCGACGCGGGGCAATACCTGCCATGCCTGTCGGTGGACGACACCGTTCATGCGCTGGGGGCGATTGCTTCCGGTTACCGAAGGCAGAGGGGATTCCGGATTATCGGTGTGACAGGCAGCGCAGGCAAGACAACGGTTAAGGAGATGATTGCCAGAATCCTCGCGGAGCAATATGCCACGGCTCGGACGATGGGGAACTGGAACAACGAGATCGGCTTGCCGCTCAGCATCCTGGCCATGCCTGAAAACACCCGTGTGGGGGTTCTCGAATTGGGGATCAGCCATCCTGGGGAGATGGCGCCGTTGTGCAGGATTGCCTCTCCGGATTGGGGTGTAATTACCAATGTGGGGCCTGTGCACTTGGAGTTCTTCGGATCCGTGGAGGCCATTGCAAGGGAGAAGGGGGGCTTGTTTTCTTGTTTGCCGGATTCCGGGACGGCTGTGGTGAATGTGGATGAGCCCTGCTTTCGTCCATTGAAGGCGATGGCGGCGTGCCGGCTGCTGACCGTTTCATCGGGTGCGGCGGCTGACTATGTCCTGAGTATCCAGGATGCGGCCGCGGGTCGGGGCTCGGTTCACGAGTGCAGTTCGGGTGAAAAGGTCGACCTGTCCCTGCCGGTTCCCGGAGAGCACAATTTGCGGAACGCAGCGCTGGCGGTTGCTGTGGCGCGCGGATTTGAGGTTTCATGGGATGCCCTATCGCTTTCCCTGGCGCACTACAAGGCGCCGCCGATGCGGTGGGAAAAGGTCTGTGCCGGAGGGGTCCAGATGATCAATGACGCGTACAACGCGAACCCCATGAGTGTACGTGCGGCCATCCGGGCCTTTTCCGGAATTCCCTGGGCAGGGAGGCGCTGGCTGGTGCTGGGAGACATGCTGGAACTTGGGTCCGGAGCAGAGGCTGAACACGAGGCCATCGGTCGAGAACTGGCTTCAGGAGCCTGGTGTGGCGTGGTTACAGTCGGCCGCCTTGGAGGATACATGGCTGAGGGAGCCCTGGCGGGGGGGATCCCCGCGGCCTGTGTCCGGCGTTGCGGGGATGCGGCCGAGGCGGGGGAATTCCTTGCAGGCAAACTGCGGGACGGAGATTTTGTTCTTTTCAAGGCATCCCGGGGAATGCACCTTGAAGGGGCTGTGGAAATCGTGACGGCAAAACTGGGTGCGTAAGAATAAAGCCGGCGGACCCTTGGCTTGGAGAAGGTATGTTGTACTATTTGCACTTGTTGAGCGGTTGGGTTTCAGAACTGAGGATTTTTCGTTACATCACTGTGCGGGCCTTGGCGGGCGCAGCCACTGCTTTCCTGATCAGTGTCTTTCTTGGCCCCTGGGTCATTCGCCAGTTGAAGCGACTCAAGGTGCAGCAATTCGTCAGGAAGGAAGAGGCGCCCCCCCTGCATGCCTTGCATGGAAAGAAAGAAGGGACGCCGACGATGGGCGGGATTCTCATCATCGGGTCGGTCTCCATAGCCACCTTATTGTGGGCCATTCCCCTGAATGTCCATGTCTTGCTCACCCTGGCAACATTCCTTTTCATGGGATGGATTGGCTACATGGATGATTACGCCAAGCTCAAGGGGAAGAGCGCCAAGGGGTTGAGCGCCAGGGCGAAGTCACGACTCCAGCTCCTCTGGGCTGTATTCATGGGTGTGGTACTGCTCCTGCTGCCCGAGACCGGGACTGCGGTCCGTCAGTTGATGGTCCCGTTCCTCAAGGATCCGCTGATTGCCGACATGGGGATTTTCCTGACGCTGACATTTGTGGCGTTGGTGGTGGTTGGTGCCAGCAATGCTGTAAACCTGACGGACGGGTTGGACGGGCTTGCGATCGGCTGCACGAGTTCCGTTGCGCTGTCGTATCTTGTGATGGCCTATGTGGCCGGGCATCGTGCTTTTGCCGAATACCTGAAGGTTCCCTACGTGGCGGGGAGCGGGGAACTGGCTGTCTTTTGCGGCTGTCTGCTGGGCGGCAGTCTCGGTTTCCTCTGGTACAACTGTCACCCTGCACAGATGTTCATGGGGGACACGGGTAGCCTGGCCCTCGGGGGCGGGATGGCGATGGTGGCCATTCTGATCAAGCAGGAGGTTGTGCTGGTGCTGATCGGCGGCGTGTTTGTGATGGAGGCGGTGAGTGTGATCCTGCAGGTGGCATCCTTCAAGTTGCGCGGTAAACGGATATTCGCGATGGCGCCGATCCATCATCATTTCGAGCTCAGGAAATGGAGTGAGACGCAGGTGACGATCCGGTTCTGGATCCTTTCCATCCTGTTCGCGTTACTGGGCATGGCCACACTCAAGATCCGGTAAGATTCATGACAACAAGGCGAGAACCCCTACAGGTGAAATCCGCACTCGTGATCGGCTTGGGATCGAGTGGTGAAGCGGCGGCCCGGCTGCTGTTGCGGCAGGGCGCGAAGGTTACGCTCATGGATGACGGGAACGCCGAACCGCTCCGTAGGCGCGCGGAGACGATGAGGCAGGCAGGGGTTTTCGTGCTGACTGGTGCCGGAGAAGTGCCGCAGGGTGATTTCGAGGTGTGCGTGTTGAGCCCCGGGGTGCCTTTCGCTGCGCCGTGTGTTGTGGAGTGTCGGCGTCGGGGGATTCCTGTCCTTGCTGAACTGGAACTGGGGTGGAGGTGTTTGTCTTCGCGAATGCTGGCTGTGACCGGTTCCAACGGGAAGAGTACGCTGGCCAAGTTTTGCCGTGACACATTGAGGCAAGGCGGCTACACAGCGGAGGCAGGCGCGAATTACGGGGTGCCGCTGAGTGCTATGGCTCTTCTGGATCCGGCTCCCGACTGGGTGGTGGCGGAAGTCAGTTCTTTCCAACTCGAAACAGTGGAACGGTTTGCTCCGGATGTTGCCATACTGCTTAACATCAACCCCAATCATCTGGACCGACATGCCACCATGGAGGAATACCGCGAGATGAAGTCCCGTCTTTTCCGCCGGCAAGGACCGGGATGCCTGGCGGTCCTGCCGGACGGGGATGTTCAAGATATACGGGATGTGGTTCCCGATTCGTGTGCTGTTCGAACCTTTGGTGTGACGGCGGGCGCGGATTATCGATATGAGTCCGGATGGATCAAGAGCTCAAGGCTGCCGGATCCGGTCTCCATTCAAGGCTCGATTTTTGATAATGAGGTCATGGGGGGGACGGCGGCGGCCTGCGTGGCGGCCATGGAAGGGTGTGTGTTGGATCCGGCCAATGTCTCGAAGGCGGCCGCCGCATTTGAACGACTGCCGCACCGTATGCAGACTGTGGCGGTGATCCGCGGTATATCGTTTGTCAACGACAGCAAGGCGACCAATCTGGCGGCGATGTCGGCCGGGATCCGCATGGTTTCCGGTCCGGTGCGCCTGATTGCCGGCGGCCTGCTCAAGGAAAGCGATCTTGACTCAGTAAAAAAAATACTAGTCAAGCAGGTGCGTGCGGTCTATGTTATCGGGAAGTATGCCAGTCAGATAGCAGATGCATGGCGGGATGTCGTGCCATGTGTGATATGTACAGGCTTGAAAGAGGCTGTGGGTTGCGCATGGCGAGAGGCGTCAGCGGGAGAAACGATCCTGCTATCGCCTGGATGTGCGAGTTTTGATCAGTTCAGGAGTTTTGAGGATAGAGGCGAGCAATTCGCCGCAAGAGTGTTGGAAATTAAACAAGGAGAAGTGAAGTGAAAAAGGCGTGGATGATCGGTCTGATTGCTGTGTTGCATGTGGTGGTTGTGGGGTCATTGCTGTTGCAGGGTTGCGGGACGACGCGTCCCCGGCCGGTTGAGGTCAAGGAGCCGCCTGTGGTGATGCCGCCTGTGGCCGAGCCGGTGTTGCCGCCGGTCGTGGAGCCTCCGCCAAGAGTGGAGCTTCCGCCTGTGGAAGTGCCGACCAAGGTCTACACGGTTCAATCGGGTGACAGTCTTTCCTACATTGCCAAGCGCTTCAATGTCTCGACGAGGGATATCATGAAGCTCAACAAGATCAGCAATCCCAACAAGATCACCGTTGGCAAGAAGCTGACGCTTCCGGGTTATGTGGATCTGAATGCGCCGGCGCCGCGTCGTCCGGCTCGCAAGGTTAGCTCGGCACCGAAGGCGGCTCCGAAGGCTGTTGTGGCTGCGGGTGGCGAGTATGTGGTCAAGTCCGGCGACACACTGGGTCACATTGCTGTCAGGAATGGCACGACGGTCAAGGCCATCAAGCAGTTGAACAATCTGGCGAGTGATTCGCTGAAGATTGGTCAGAAACTGGCTCTGCCCAAGGGTGGTGCGGCTCCTGCGGAGGCAGTGCCGGGTGAGGTGGCCCCTGAGGCAGATGTCGCGGTTGCTGAATCGGCGCCCGTTGCGGATGCGGCAGTGCTGGAATCCAAGCCTGGCGAACTGCTTCACGTTGTGGAAGCCAATCAGCCGCTGGACGCGATTGCAATGATGTACGGAGTCCCGGTTGAGGAGCTGATGAAACTCAACAACTTGTCTTCCCCGGACGTCAAGGTTGGTCAGACGCTCAAGATTCCGCCACCTGTCGAATGATGTGGAAGGCACCCACCATTTTGGTGGGCATAGTACTCCTTTTGCTGGCGCTGGGCATCGTTATGTTGGCCAGCGCCAGTTCCGTTAAGGGAGGGGATGCCCACAAGGATCCGCAATACTTCCTGCGGCGGCAGTTGTTGTTTCTTTCTGCGGCTTTGATTGCCGGAGTGGCCGCATCCTCGTTGGATTACCATTGGTGGCAGAAGTGGTGGGTCCCTATAACCCTTCTGGCGATCGGTGTGCTTGTTATTGTCCTGATTCCCCATATCGGGTCGAAGATCGGCGGTAGCCGTCGCTGGTTGAAGTTGGGACCTGTCAGCGTTCAGCCATCTGAATTCGCCAAGTTTGCTGTGGTGGTGGCGTTGGGGGCGTGGATCGCCAAGGCTGGGAACAAGATGGGTACGTTCCGGGAAGGGATCCTTAAGCCGGGTCTCTTGCTTGTTGCGATGCTTGGTCTTGTATTTCTCGAACCGGATTTCGGGACGACCATTCTTTTGGCATCTGTTGGGGGTGTGATCCTCTATGTCGGCGGGAGTCCGCCGCTTTGGCTGGGGATAGGCGCGTTTACAGGCTTGTGTGGGTTTGCCCTGGCCGTGTTGAAGGACCCGGTGCGCATGGGCCGGATCCTGGCGTTTCTGATGCCGGATAAGTATCCAGCGGCGGCCTACCAGTTGGGGCAGTCGGAAGATGCCTTTACTCTGGGCGGCGTCTGGGGTGTGGGGCTGGGCGAAAGCATCCAGAAACACTTCTATCTTCCTGAGGCCCATACGGACTTCATTCTTGCGATTGTGGGAGAGGAGTTGGGGCTAATTGCAACAACGATTGTCCTTCTCCTGTTTGCCGGCCTTTTCATATGCGGGATGATGATCAGTTTCCGTGCCCCGGATACGTTTGGACGTCTTCTGGGTTTTGGGCTAACCCTGATGATTGTGGTTCAGGCGGCGATCAACGTGGGCGTTGTGACCGGATGCCTGCCGACAAAGGGATTGCCTTTGCCGTTCATCAGCTATGGAGGATCCAGCCTTGTGGTGTCCATGGTGAATATCGGGGTCCTCATCAACATCGCCCGGCAGGGTTTGGAAGCAGGCGCGGACCGATCGATTGGCATCCGTGACCGTGCGCGTTGGTTGTAGCCTTCAATTCATGCCCAGCGCATGGGTCACGGACCGCAAGAAATCCTCATCCGTCGGCGAGCAGAGGAAATGGGTCACATTCGGTGTGGGGATGGGTGCGTTCCTGTGAAGTCCGCTGTCGTCATACAGGATGACGGGAATGTCTCGAGTCAGTGGGGCGTCGTGCAGCATACGTGCCAGCGTGGGGCCGCTGACCTTCGGTAGCAGATACTTGAGGAGAATGGTTCGGGGAGAATAGGCCGAAATCGCCCTGGAGAGTTCGTCTGGGTTTCCGATCGGGTGTGGGGTTGTGTTATGTGCGCGCAGCAGGCGCGTCAGATGTCGTTGTAAATGTTCGTCGTCTTCGAGGATCAGGATCGCAGGAGATGCGGCCTGGGCGGACAACCGTGACAGTCGTGACTTCTGTTCGGTGATAATGGACCGGACGGTTTTAACCAGAAGTTCCGGCTCAGCGGTTTTCGGGATGAACCCCGAAACTCCCATCCCGGAAAAGAAGTCCTGCATATTCGACCGCGCCGTGAAAACAAGAATCGGTATGTCCTTGTAGCCGGGATTCTGGGATGCCTGTTTCAGGAAGGCCAAGCCGCTCATCTGCGGCATGCCGATATCGAGTACGATCATGTCTGCCCGATGACGCTCCAATTGATGGAGTCCTTCCTGCCCGGAAGTAGCCTTGATGACGTCATATCCTTCTGCCGCAAGGCGATCTCCAACAGTCATCAGTATGGCGGGGTCATCATCTACTAGTAAGACGGTAGGTTTCGGGTTCATGTTTGATCGGATGTTGTCAGTTGAGGTTGTCCGTGTCTATCGGGGTTTCCCTGAAAATGCATCAGGGAAATGCTGGTTTCGGGCGACGGTCTCCGGCATTGAAAGCCGGCGGCAAACTTGATCTGATTGCTTGCGTGGCTTGATCGGGCCGAGGAGAGTGGATGGAGCGGCTAGAATTACCGATATTCGAGGTTGAAGGAGCCTTGCTTTCTGCGGCGGCAAACGGCGGGAGGCGGATGATTCTTCAGGCTCCGACAGGATCGGGGAAATCCACCCAGATCCCTCAAATCCTGCTGGATAATGGACTGGTTCCGGATGGACGGCAGGTCATTGTACTCCAGCCGCGCAGGCTGGCGGCCCGCATGCTGGCATGCCGCGTGGCGGCGGAGCGGGGGTCTGCGGTCGGGGGGGAAGTGGGGTATCAGGTGCGTTTCGAAGACCGTACCAGCCGTGCCACCCGCATCCTGTATGTGACCGAAGGGATCCTTCTGCGGAAGTTGCTGGTCGATCCATTGCTGCAGAGTGTGGCAGTTCTGGTTTTCGATGAATTTCATGAAAGGCATCTCTTCGGGGATGTCACACTGGCGCGTGTGCTGGAATTGCAGAAGACGAGTCGCCCGGATCTGACCGTGGTGGTCATGTCGGCCACGCTCGACGGGGCAGCCTTGCAGCGGTATATGGCGCCCTGTGATGTGGTGCAGGCGGAAGGCCGGACCTTCCCTGTTGCCATCTCATACCTTCCCAAGGCGGTGGATTTCAGCCGGAGCCCTGTGTGGGAATTGGCGGCAACCGAGGCTGTGCGCCTTCTGAGGCAGGCGCCCGCTGGTGATGCGCTAGTGTTCATGCCGGGCGCGTATGAAATCCAGAGGACCATCCAGGTGCTGGCCCGGATGCCGGAGACGCGGGGCATGGCGATTCTTCCCCTGCATGGGGAACTTCCGACAGCGGATCAGGATATGGCCGTGGCGCCAGCGGGGAGGCGTAAGATCATTGTTTCCACCAATGTGGCGGAGACCTCGCTCACCATTGAGGGAATCCGTTTGGTGGTGGACAGCGGGCTGGCGAGGGTGGCGCGGTTTGATCCTTACCGGGGGATTGATACGCTCTGGATCGAGAGGATCAGTCAGGCATCTGCAGATCAGAGGGCTGGTCGTGCAGGGCGTACAGCGCCTGGTGCTTGCGTGCGACTATGGACCGAGAGGGAGCACCACGAACGCCCGGTTCGTGAACTTCCTGAGATCCGGCGTGTCGACCTGGCTGAGACGTTGCTGATGCTCAAGGCCAGCGGGGTTATGGATGTGCGGGCAATTTCATGGCTCGAACCGCCCGAAGGCCGTTTGTTGCAGCGAGCGGAAACCCTGCTTGAGGATCTTGGGGCTCTGGATGGGGAAGGGCGGATCACGGAGCTCGGCAGGAAGATGCTGGCCTTTCCGCTGCATCCGCGGTATGCGCGGATGCTGTTGGCGGCCGAGCCGCTCGGTTGTGTCAGGAGCGCGGCCCTGGTCGCTGCACTGACCCAGGAGCGTGGGGTGCTGGTGCGGCGGGCTGACGCACAGGTATTGGAACAGCGTGAACGACGGTTGGGCGAGGAAGAAGTTTCGGATTTCTTCCTGCTGATGCGGGCATGGGGAGTGAGCCGGGAGCATGATTATGATTTGGAATACTGCTGCAGCCTTGGGATTCATGCTGGGGCTGCGCGACAGGTCGGGCGTCTGTTTGACATATTCTGCCGGATCGCTGCCGGAGAAGGGCTGGCCATGGAGCCCGAGTTGGTTCTGGGAGACGCGTTACGCCGCTGTATTCTGGCAGGATTTGCCGATCAGGTGGCGAAGCGGATGGATGGCGGCACCTTGCGCTTCAACCTTGTTCACGGCCGGCGCGGGGTCCTTGAGCGGAGCAGTGTGGTGCGCAAGAGTGAATGGGTGGTGGCCACTGAGGTGCGTGAGGTGGAAAGCGGGGGTGGGCGGGAGATGGAGGTGCTGCTATCCTGTGTTACGGCGATTGATCCCGCGTGGCTGGGAGAGCTCTTTCCGGGGGCGATAAGGGGAAAACAGGAGGTGCGACTGGATGAAACGACCCGACGGGTTGTAGCCAGGACCGGCCGCTACTATCACGACCTTTGCCTCCTGTTGAGAGTTGGCGGCACTCCATCCGAGGGCGATGCGGCGCGGCTGCTGGCGGATGAAATCCAAGCCGGGCGATGCTCGCTCATGCATTGGACCGGGGAGGTGGAACAGTGGATCCTGCGGGTTAACTGCCTGGCCGGGTGGTGTCCGGAACTGGGCCTTCCTGTCATTACGGCGGAAGACCGGAGGCTGATGCTGGAACAGATTTGCCTGGGGTCGTTGGGTGTCAAGGAGGTCAAGGATGCCCCCGTTTGGCCTGTGGTCAAGGGATGGTTGGACGGCCGGGCGCAGTCTCTGGTAGAGAAGCATGCGCCGGAGAGGATGACGTTGCCCAACGGACGCAAGGTCAGGATCACCTATGCCGAAAGAGGAGCACCGGTGCTGGCAGCGCGGATCCAGGACTTGTATGGCGTGGAGGAATCGCTGCGGGTGGGCATGGGTCGGCAGACCGTGGTCATTCAGGTTCTTGCGCCGAATTTCCGGCCCGTACAGGTTACGTCGGATTTGACAACCTTCTGGAAGGAGGGTTATCCCAAGGTCAAGAAGGAGCTTCAACGGCGTTATCCAAAGCATGAATGGCGGTAGTCTGGGATGACGGCCAACCGGGGGATAAAAGAGGTGAAATGCAGGAGGGGGCAGAAAGATGAAGGAAAGATTGTTGATCTTTGATTTTGATGGCGTGATTGCGGATTCCCTGGTTCCATTCCGGGCGGCGGTTACGGCGGCTTGGTCAGAGTCCGGCATGACATCGCCAATGACGGATGAGCAGTTTTTGCGGATATTCGATACCAACATGTACGAAGGATTAGAGATTTTAGGCCTCCCGATGGCCAAGGTAGGACTTTTCATGGCCGCGCTTGGGAAGCGTGTGGCGCAGTGCGCTGATTGCCGTTTTTTTGAGGGGATTCAGCCGGTGGTCCGTTCACTTATGAAATCCAATCATATTGTGGTTGTCACCTCCAACCTGAGTTCGACTGTTCGGGGCATGATCGAACTCCATGGCATCCAGGGGGTCGAAGATGTCTTGGGAGCCGATAAGGGTACCAGCAAGGTTGAAAAGATCCGGATGGTCCTGCATCGGTTTCCCGGAGTGTCAGCCTGGTATGTGGGCGACACATGTGGGGATATCAAGGAAGGGAAGGCGGCGGGGGTTATGACGGTGGCCGCGGGATGGGGGTGGCATTGCGAAGCGCGGCTGAAAGCTGCCAGACCCGATATCCTGCTGAGGAAACCAGCAGATTTGGTTGCACATTTCGGGGCTTGAGGCTGCCGTCATGCCTGCGCGGAAAATTGCATGGCCCGTCCGCCGTCGGCCTGACTGCTCCGGGAGGTTAAGGGCAGAATGTATTCCGGGAGCATTGTTTTTTTGACCTGCAACATCGGGCATGGCAAACTGCATGGACCGTTCAGAAAGCAAAGAGGGGATCAGGATGAAACTGCAATTGCGTGACAAGTGCAAATATGCACTGGTCATTCCGACCAGCATGGGAGTTCGTTTGACGCCCGCAAGCGGGCAGCCTGTGCATGCCAGCACCAACTACATGATCCAGGTGACCAGCGCGGAATCCAACGTGGCCAGTGTGGCCTCGTATCTCGGATTGCCTGTCAAGATCCTCACGACGTTTGTCAAAGGCAGCCCGATCGCCCAGCTTATCAAGGACAATCTGGCCAGCCGTCATATGGACTATGAGGGCAAGGAAGTGGATCAGGGTGGTCCGTGGGGATACCGACACCAGATCAACATTGCCGACAGCGGTTGCGGTTCCCGTGGTCCCCGTGTGTGGAACGATCGCGCCGGCGAGGTGGGGCGCACACTCAACGTGAAGGATTTTGACTTGGAGCGGATCTTTGGCAAAGAAGGCGTGCAACTTATACACTTGTCCGGTTTGGTGGGCGCCTTGTCGCCCGAGACGGGAACGTTTTGTCTGGAACTGGCCCGGGCGGCGAAGAAGCATGGCACCCGGATTTCGTTTGATTTGAACTACCGGGCCTCGTTCTGGAAAGGGCGCGAAAAGGAACTGCGAGGGATTTTTACCGAGATTGCCGGTGTGGCAGATATCCTTGTCGGCAACGAGGAGGATTTTCAATTGTGTCTGGGCATCGAGGGTCCCGATGCAGGCGGCAGGGGGTTGGCGTCCAAGATTGACGGTTTCAAGGAAATGATCCGACGGGTGAAGAAGGCTTTTCCCAACGCGTCGGTGTTTGCCACCACGCTGCGCGAGGTGGTCAGCGTGAACCAGCATCTCTGGGGCGCCATTATGGCAGCCGGCGACCAGTGGCACGTGGTGGAGCCCAAGGAAATCGGCGTGCTGGACCGCATTGGCGGCGGCGACGGTTTTGTGGGCGGACTACTATACGGCATTCTTAAGGGATGGGAACCGGAAAAGTGGGTCCAGTTTGGATGGGCAAGCGGAGCGCTGGCGACGACGTTGTTGACCGACTATGCCCAACCGGCAGATGAGGAGCAGATCTGGAGCATCTGGCAGGGCAACGCGCGGGTGAAGCGCTGAATGTGGATGGCAGTGGAAAGCGCGGAGGCACAAAGGAGCGAGTGATGCGATGATCGGGAAGCTTGTTTGTGTGTGTGGTAATATTATTATGGCCGGCTTGGTGGCTGGCTGCAGAATGACGGAGGGAGATAACATGGCGACGGATGCAGTAAATGTGGTGGTGATGGAGACCTCGATGGGAAATGTGGAAATTGAGCTGCTGGCCGACAAGGCGCCGGTTTCGGTCAGTAATTTCCTCGCATATATTGATGCAGGTTTCTATGACGGCACCATATTCCACCGCGTGATTCCCGGTTTCATGATTCAGGGGGGCGGTTTCGATTCCGCCATGCACCAGAAATCCACGCGGCCGCCCATTCAGAACGAAGCCAAAAATGGACTGAAGAACGATCGCGGGACGTTGTCCATGGCGAGGACTTCAGTGGTGGATAGCGCCACTTCCCAGTTTTTCATCAATGTTGTGAACAATGATTTCCTTAATCACGGGAGCCGGGATTATGGATATGCGGTTTTCGCCAGGGTTGTGGGAGGAATGGATGTGGTGGATAAGATTGCCGGAGTGGCGACCGGCGTCCGCAGCGGGATGAGAGACGTCCCTCTTGAATCAATTACGATCAAGTCTGTACGCCGCAAGTAGCGTTTGAGAGATTGTCAGGCAAGGTATGAGCGACTGGAAGACCGTTGTTTTCCTGGGCGATGGGATGGCTGATGAGCCGATTCCGGAGCTTGGCGGGCGGACGCCACTTCAGGTGGCGAAAACGCCCGGGATGGACCGGATTGCCCGCGAGGGGCGCTCTGGTACTTTGATGACTCTTCCGGAAGGATTCCCGACGAGCAGTGAAGTGGCGAATATGTCCGTGCTCGGCTGCGACCTGTCGGCGGAGTATTGCGGGCGCGGCCCTTTGGAGGCGGCCGGTCGGGGTATTCCGCTGGGCGCCAATGACACGGCGTTTCGGGTCAATCTCACGAGTGTTGTGAGCGGGGTGCTGAAGGACTTCTCTGGCGGTCACGTGGCGCAAGAGGATGCGGCTGCGCTGATTCAGGTTCTGAATGAAACGTTTGGGGCGCCGGGCGTCCGTTTCTATTCCGGGGTGAGCTACCGGAATATCCTTGTCCTTTCCGGTGAGCAATATTCACCCAGGATAAAGGCGGACAAGCCGGATGACAACCATGGGCAACGTGTTGCCGATCATATGCCTGAACCGAGTGCTCCGGAAGGGGCCGCAACGGCGGCTCTTTTGAGGAAGTTGGTGGAGGAAGCGCCGGCTGTCCTGGAGCAGCATGAGGTCAACCGGAAACGCAAGGCGGAGGGGAAAGGCATGGTGAATGGAATCTGGCCGTGGAGTGGCGGCCGGGCCGGCGCCATGCGGAAGATCCAGGACAAGTATGGTGTCTCAGGCGCTGTGATCAGTGCGGTGGATGTGATCATGGGGCTGGGGCGACTTCTCGGCATGGAGGCGATATCCGTTCCGGGTGCGACAGGCTATGTCGATACTAATTATGAGGGGAAGGCACGCGCAGCAGTGGATGCGCTCAAGCGGCATGATTTTGTGTACATTCATGTGGAAGCGATCGACGAGGTTTCGCACGAGCAGAATCTTGAACTGAAGATCAAGGCCATTGAGGATTTTGACGCACGGATTATTGTGCCCGTGATGCAGGCTGTCGGCCCGCGGGCAGCGTACGCCATATTGCCGGACCACCCGGTGCCGTTACGGCTGGGCAAGCATACCCGGACGCCGGTTCCTGTTTCAGTCAGCATGCCGGGGATGAGTTCGGATGGAGTGCCTGCCTACAGCGAGTTGGAATGTCCGGGTGGAGCCCTTGGTGAAATGCGTACCGATGCCTTGATGCGATTGCTTTTCCGCGGGACTTGAGAGGCTGTATGGTTTTCAGCTCTCTTACATTCCTGCTGGCCTTCCTTCCTCTGACCCTTCTGTTGTACTATTTGTCCCCGAGAACGGTGCGGAATGCCATGGCACTGGCGGTAAGTCTGCTGTTTTATGCCTGGGGTGCGCCACGATTTGTTCTGGTTCTGCTGGGATCCAGTTTCCTTGATTTTGTGGTTGGACAACGTCTGGATCATTCCGCGGCATATCCGAGGAGTCGACGCCTGTGGTTAGCCGTGGGGCTTGTGGCCAATGTGGGTTTGCTTCTTTATTTCAAGTACGCCAATTTCCTTGTGGAGCAGTGTAACGGCTTGTTGGCGTTGCTGGGGATTTCCGGGATGTCCTGGGCAGCGGTTATCCTGCCTATCGGGATTTCCTTCTTTACCTTTCAGAAGATCAGCTATCTGGTGGATGTATATCGAGGGGTGGCGCCGGCTGCGCAGGGCTTTTGCGACTACCTGCTGTACGTGGTGCTGTATCCGCAACTGATTGCCGGTCCGATTGTGCGGTATCACGATGTGGCGATGCAGTTGCGTGACCGGGATCATACTGCTGAACGGTTTTATGCTGGAGTCATTCGCTTCTGTGTCGGGTTGGCCAAGAAGGTGCTGGTGGCCAACGTGCTTGCTGAAACAGCCGACGGTATTTTCGGGCAGAAGGCGGGGGTGTTGGGCTGCGGCGCGGCGTGGGTGGGTATTCTCGCATATGCGTTCCAATTGTATTTTGACTTTTCCGGGTATTCCGATATGGCGATCGGCTTAGGCCGGATGCTGGGGATTGAGTTCCTGGAAAATTTCAACCGCCCGTATATTTCATCCAGTTTTACGGAATTCTGGCGGCGATGGCACATTTCCTTGTCAAATTTCATGAGGGAATACCTGTATGTTCCTCTAGGTGGAAACCGCAAAGGTGTTGCAAGGACCTATGTGAATCTTTGGTTGGTTTTTCTGGTTTCGGGTTTCTGGCACGGTGCGGCATGGAACTTTGTGGCATGGGGGGCGTATCACGGACTTTTCCTGTGTCTCGACAAATTGCTTTCGGGCACAGGGCTTGGCCGAATGCCTCGCTGGCTTTCCATTTCAGGGACATTCATCCTCGTATTGTTCGGTTGGGTATTCTTCCGGTCTCCTGATCTTGTTTATGCGTTCCAGTTCCTTGGGTGTATGTCGGGTACACGGGGTGCCGATCCGGTGCTGGCGGGCCTGCAGGGTTGCTTCGATGCGAGGCACCTGGTGATCATGATCCTGGCGGCAGGGATTTGCTTTGGTCCAGCCTGGCGCCCGGCGCTGTTCTCCTGGTGTGACGAGCCGGTGGTTGTACCGTCACGCCGTGCGAGGTTCCTTGTGCAAGGAAGTGTCGCCCTGATTCTGCTTGTGCTGTCCATCGTGGCTCTAGCCACCAGTAATTTCAATCCGTTCATCTATTTCCGTTTTTAGTGGGTGAAATGTTGTGAGAGTCTGGCTGTATATTGTGATTGTCCTGTTCAGTCTGCTGCTGCTGTTCCCGCTCAGCCAGACCGTATTCCATTGGTTGCCGGAAATGCCCTTGGCGGGTGTGGAGAAGACCCCGGCGGAACCTCGTTTCCACGCCCTTGCGTGGTGGGATGGATCCCTGCAGGAAAGATTCGAGCCCTGGTTTAATGCCAAAGTCGGACTTCGCGGATGGATGGTGCGAACGTATAATCAGATACACAATGTATTGTTCCGCAAATTTGCCGGTACAGGCACCAAGGTTGTGCAAGGTCGTGAAGGGGTGCTATTCGAGAAAGTGTATGTGGATGCGTTCCATGCTCCGCGACAAAGAAGGCAGAAGGAACTGCGGGATGTCTGTGAGGGGGTCCGAGCCCTTCAGGATGCCCTTGCGGAGCGGGGGATAGCCTTCCTTCTGGTTATTGCGCCCAGCAAGGCGGAGATCCTGCCGGAATTCCTGCCGGAATGGGTGGATGTAGGGGGCCGTCCCGCCAAGCGAAGTGCACGGGAGGACATGGTTCCGTTATTGCAGGAATACGGGATCCAACATATGGATGTGAATGCCTTGTTCCGCAGGTGGAAGAGCGAGAGGGCGCCATCCATGTTTTCCAAAGGAGGAACACATTGGAATCATTATGCAGCGGCACGTGTAACAGGAGAAATCCTTAATGCCCTTGGGCGGCAGACAGGGAGGGCAATGCCCGTTCTGGAGGTGACCGGGGTTCTGACGAATGATGTGGTTTGGGCCACGGACAACGATCTTGGGCAATTGCTAAATCTTTGGAGCAGTCAACGTTTTGCCGGTACGCAGACGCATCCGGTGCTGCGAACTTCGCGGTCGGATCCGCTTCCCGATATCCTGTTTGTCGGTGATAGCTTTGTCCTGACCTTGACCCGTATCCTGGATGAGGCGGGCCTCTATCGGAAGCGGGATACATTCTATTATTTTAACCGGCGGTTCGGTTACCCTGCGGACGTTGATGAGCCGCTGGATCGTGGGCGTCTGGACATTCCGGCTGAACTTCGGGGCCGGGATGCCGTGGTTATCGAAATCAACGAGTACTGGCTTCCGAGGATTGGTTTTGGGTTTGTCAAGGCAGCCTTGAAGGCGCTTGAAGAGGAGGCGAGGCGCCGTCCTGAATCTGGTCCGTCATCCGGGAGCGGTATTTCAAAGGGCTGATCGCCTGGCTTGCATCACCGGGAAAAGGACGGGGGTTGTGCCCTTCGCGGGCGAAAACGGAGCCTGACCTATGCTGCATGAGTTGGTGGACCCGTCGGTATTCCTGTGCTAGATTGCTGTCAGGAGGCCTAGATGACTTCGCAGGAACGCGTCTTACTGGCGCTACACCACCAGAAACCCGACCGTGTGCCGATTGACCTTGGGGGATCGGTGGTGACCTCTATTGCGCTTTCGACGTATTCTGCCGTCCGGCAGTACCTTGGATTGGCCCGGCGGCCGGCCCGAATCCTTGAATTTGTGCAGCAGATTGCTGTCGTGGACGATGATATGATCGAGCGCTTCGGGATTGATGTGGTCCCGGTTCTTGCCAATCCGCCGTCCCGATCCGTTTCCATTGTCAGGGGTGCGGATGGAGGGATGTCCTTTCAGGACGACTTCGGTGCTACGTTAAGGCAGCCGCCGGGATGTCATTATTATGACTGGCAGGAGTTTCCGTTGCCGGACGCTTCGCTGGATGATTTATCCGGGATGCCGTGGCCTGATCCGGCGGACCTGGCCCGCTACAAGGGATTGAGGGATGCTGTGAAGTCGCGTAGAGCGCAAAGCGACAAGGCGTTTTTCGGGATGGCTCCATGCGGACACGATTTGTTCAATCAGCTTTTTCGTGTGCGCGGAATGGAAAACGGGCTCATGGACCTGGTGGTCGAGCGTGATTTTGCCGAAGCGTTCCTGGACCGGCTTTGTGATACGATTTGCGCCGCACAGCGGATGTTCCTTTCGGAGGTCGGGGAGTGGCTGGATGTGCATTTTGCAGCGGATGACCTGGCTGGTCAGAATGGGCCCTTGATCAGTCCGTCACTCTACAGGGAACTGATCAAGCCGAGGCAAGCCCGGATTATTTCCGTCATCAGGGAGCACACTCGGGCGAAGATCTGTTACCACACGTGCGGTGCGGTCATGCCTTTGCTGGATGACCTGGTTGAGATTGGGGTGGATGTTTTGAATCCGGTCCAGGTTTCAGCTGCAGGCATGGATACGGCGGAACTGAAGCGGCGATACGGGAAGAACCTTTGTTTTTGGGGGGGTGGTTGCGACACGCAGAAGGTTCTGCCCTATGGAAGTACCGAGGATATTCGTGCCGAGGTAAGGCGCCGGATGCGGGATCTGGCGCCGGACGGAGGGTTTGTTTTTAATCCTGTACACAACATACAGCCGAATGTTCCGCCAGAAAATGTAGTTGCTATGTTCGATGCGGCGTTGGAGTACGGGCGCTATTGAGTGCGGTTGCCCGATGATGTGTTCAGGGGCGGGAGATGCGTGTGAAGACTAAGGATCTTTACGATGAATATCTGATCACCAGCATGGTTGCGGGCTTCGAGCCAGTCGAAGTGGATCATGCCTACGGCTGTGTGATGGTTGGGCGCGACGGTCGGGAGTATCTCGATTGTTTCAGCGGCATCGCGGTTGTCAATGCGGGCCATTGCCATCCTGAAGTCGTGTCGGCAGCAAAGGTTCAGATGGATAAGTTTATCCACTGTGGCGCCTATGTTTATTACAGCCCGCCTGTTGGTGAACTGGCCAGGCGTCTGGCGGAAATTACCCGTGGAGGCCTGCGGAAAAGTTTCTTCGGCAGCAGCGGGGCAGAGGCGGTTGAGGGGGCGATCCGCCTTGCAAAACAATTTACGAAGCGCAAAGAGGTTGTCGCATTGACTCATGGTTTTCATGGACGTACAGTCGGGGCATTGTCGGTTTCCGGAACACGGGGCAGGAAGAAGGGGGCTGGTCCGTACTTGTCCGGTGTCGCGTTTGCGCCTGCGCCTTATTGTTACCGGTGTCCCTTGAAGCTCAAGTATCCGGGGTGTGGTGTGGCTTGTGCGGACTGCATGAAGCATGTCCTGGAGTGTCAGACCAGTGGGGATGTGGCGGCTTTCATCGCTGAACCTGTTATGGGTGAAGGCGGGATTATTGTTCCGCCTCCAGAGTATCTGCCGAAAGTCGTCGAGATCGTGCGGGATGATGGAGCGCTGTTCATAGCCGATGAGGTTCAAAGCGGTTTCGGGCGGACAGGAAAGCTTTTTGCCGTGGAGCATTATTCCGTTGAGCCGGACATTCTTTGCATGGCCAAGGGTATAGCGGATGGATTCCCGCTCAGTGCGTTTATTGCGCGCCCGGAAGTGGCGGATGCCTTCACACCCGGGGATCATTTATCCACGTTTGGCGGGAATCCGGTTAGTTGTGCGGCAGCGTTGGCGAACATCGATGTCCTGTTGTCTAACGATCTTCCAGGGCGTGCCGCCCAGGTTGGTGCAGGCATGATCGAGCGGCTTCAGGCGTTTCAGCGCCGATGCGCTATGGTCGGGGATGTGAGGGGGTTGGGATTGATGATTGGACTAGAACTGGTAAAGGATGAAAACCGTACACCTGCAACCCGCGAAGCTGGAAAAGTGCGGTCGCTTTGCCGTGAAAAGGGAGTTCTGTTTGGCGTAGGTGGTCCTTATGCAAATGTTATTCGCATTCAGCCACCTTTGCTGCTATCCGAGATCGATGCCAATCATGCCGCAGAGGTTCTTGAGCAGGCGATTTCCACGCTGCATCCCTGATAACATCCCAAGTCTGGATTTATTTTCAAGACTTGCATTCACTTGTTAACTCCATCTAGTTGCATGCGGGTACTATTGTCTCAAAAAGAGACATAATGACTCATGTTCTATTGCGACGATAGCGACAGAAAGACGCTTCATACTGTATT
This sequence comes from uncultured bacterium, assembly GCA_903908715.1. Classification (GTDB taxonomy): domain Bacteria; phylum Verrucomicrobiota; class Kiritimatiellia; order CAIKKV01; family CAITUY01; genus CAIVSY01. Next base: position 116,650 of record CAIVSY010000078.1, on the reverse strand, counting down.
TCGTTTTCTGGAAATGCAATGTCATATACGTTGTAAGCAATTAATAGTCAATGACTAGATGATGTTGTGGTTCTGGTTGTCAATAGTTGGCATGGGTGATGCTAAGACAAAATCCGAAAGTAAAAATATTCTGGAGTGATGAACAATTAAAGCAAGGAGGTTCAAATGGTCGAATTGTTGACAATGAGGAGAGTGCCATGGTCCATACTGGACGATCTGGAGTCGATGCAGGGTCGGATGAATTGTTTGTTAAGCAAGCAACCTTGGAGTGTGCATTTGAAGCAGGGGGCAGTTGAGTATCCGGCCATGAATATCTGGTCGTCTGCCGAGGGGTTGGTGGTTGATGTCGAGATACCTGGCGCGAAACAGGAGGAATTGGAGGTTTCGATGCTCGGGGACATCTTGAAAGTCAGAGGCAAGCTTGATGAGTGCGAACTTACCAAGGGGGGTACTTATCTGATGCGAGAACGGTTGGGTGGGCAATTTACCCGTTCGATAAGACTGCCATTCCGGGTCGATGGAGAACGGATCAAGGCACAGTATAGGAATGGGATTCTGAGGATAACGGTCCCCAGGGTTCCCGAGGAAAAGCCGAGAAGGGTGGCTATTGAGGCTTAGGAAGGAGGAGAAGGAGATGACGGGAACTATCACAAGACAAGAGGATGAATCGGTGAGGGATCGCATTCCTTCCAACCCGGCGGCAGGGGGTAGCCGGTTGCGCGAGGCGCGAATGCACAGTACGCCGGCTGTGGATTTAGGGGAATCACAAGACGGGTTCTGGCTGGTGGCAGATATGCCCGGTGTGGAGCCGAAATCACTGGAGGTGACGGTTGAGAGGAATGTTTTGACTCTGGAAGGACAGGTCCGAGTGGATGTGCCGGATGGGTTTGAGCTTGCCGGGCGGGAGTACTGGCCTAAACAGTACCGGCGGGTTTTTGTGTTGCCGGACATTGTGCAGGTGGAGGGTATCAAGGCGCGCATTCATCACGGGGTTGTGGTGGTTTCATTGCCGAAGCGTAGGGCGGTTCAGCCACGGAAGATCATGATTGATGGCTGAATCCGTAAGGTATAGCCGGCGGGGATGCCGGCAGACTGAAGATATGAGTACATCAGTAGGAGGGCTTGCCATGAGCATTAGAGATCTGGTTCCGAGATTGAATCGCAGTCGGGAATTACCCGTTCGGCGCGGAGAGGTTGATACCTTTCACTCGTTCCAGCGGGAGATGAATCGTCTATTTGATGATTTTCTTGCCGACTTGCCTGCCTTGCGGTGGAGCGGGCTTGATCTGGGGGCTATGCCCTTCAGTCCCAAGGTGGATGTTTCGGAGAACGAGAAGGAGGTTATTGTCTCGGCTGATTTGCCTGGGATGGACGAGAAGGAGATTTCAGTTGATATGGATGAGAACACCCTCACGATTCGGGGTGAACGCAAGAAAGAGCAGGAGGAGGGGCGGAATTGGTACACCCGGGAACAAGCTTATGGATCGTTCCTGAGGACGATCTCGATACCATGCGATACGGAAAGCGAGAAGGCGAAGGCGTGTTTCAAGAAGGGTGTTCTGACCGTGAAAATCCCGAAGAAGGACTCTGCACAGGTAAAGAGGAAGACAATCCAGATTGAAAGCGACTGAGCAGGAGGTTTCGGAGGGGCGTTTCAGGCGCCCCTCTTCCATCTGACTGCCGCCTCCGCGACGCGCTGACCCAGAGTTTCGCCGGTTAATAGGTCCTGTGAATTTGGGGCCACCTCGGCGGGCTCAGTAAAGGCCTGCCCCATGGCTCCGCTGTAACTGCCTAGGCGGTTGATCCCCTTATCGTTAAAGGGCGTTTCGCCCTGGCTGATCCAGATCATTCCGTGTTGCATGGATAAGGTGAAGAGATAGAAAAGGGTGCTGAGTTTATCTCCGCTTGGACCGGCCGAAACGGTGAAGCCTGTCGCCAGTTTGTTTTTCCAATTCCTGTGGAACCAGCGTTCACTAGTGCTGTCGGCAAAGGCCTTGAACTGTGCCGCAGGCCCGCCCATATATGTTGGGGTTCCGAAAATGATGGCATCTGCGGCATCCAGTTGAGCTAGAGTCGCGTCGTTTTTCCATCGGCCCTGGGTGATGTCATCCCCCTTGATGGCGATCGTGCTTGTCTGTACGCCAGGGATCGATGCCGCTCCCCTTGCCACGGCCTCTGCCATTTTCTGCGTGTGTCCGGCTCCTGAAAAAAACAGCACCACTACGTTTGTTTTCATTGGATGGCTCCTTCTTGAGTTGGACCTGATTTTTGCGATTCAAGCTCTATTGTCAAGAGGGATTGGCGGTGTTGTGGGAGCGGGCGGCAGCCTGTGGCCAGGAAGGGAACGGCGGCGACTATCCGTTCAGGCGACGCCCAGGAGGGTGTGGATGACATCCGCGGCGGTAAAATCAGGATTGCCGTTCCGGCAGAACCGAGCGATGCCGGAGAAGTCATCGCCCAAGGTAATCAGGCACGGTTCAGTTGACCCGTCGCGGAGGCGTTGCGGCATACCCACATTGGCGATCAGTGCATTACAGAGGCAGACGCGTCCTTCCGTGTCAACCGGTTCGCCTCCTTTTGCGACAAATGCGGCTTCCGGTTCCGCGGGGCAGCGGTAGCCAAGAGAGCCGTCGGCTCTACGGTAGGCTTCACGGAGAAAGCCGAGATTGCAGATGCGCGGCCGGTTCCGGTAGATGGCCGCATCCGAGAGTGCGCCTTCCAAGGCGGCAACCTTGAATGGGAAACCGGTTGGTGAGGCAAGCGGATCCGTTCGCACAGTTGCCGTTCCGTCGAGGGCTTTCCGAACCAGTGCCTGCCGGATTTCGGGTAGGAGCCCTGATTCCATGCAGAGGGCAAAGGCCGTGCCGACCTGAATGCCTGTGGCTCCGAGTTCGAGTGCCTTGCGGAACTGCTCGTTGGATCCGTAGCCCCCTGCCAGCCAAAAAGGCAAGCCCATTGCTTTAAGCGCGGCAAGATCCACAACATCCCGGGGGCCGTAGACAGGCTGTCCGTCATCGGTGAACTTTGCGGTGCCGCGCGGAGGCGCGTTATGGCCACCCGCACAAGGACCTTCAACAATGAATCCGGCGATGGGCCCGGTTGCCTTGCGGATCATGACATTGGCGAGCAGGTTCGATGCAACGATGGGTAGGAACGCAGGTTTTGTCACGGCAGGAGGTTCCTGGCTCTCGTGGAAATCCAGAGGCGTAAACGAGGAACACCATTGTTCGGTAGCCGCGGCGCCTGAAACGGTCAGGGGGTAGGTTGCAGGTTGATGATTTGCCAATGCGTCCAGGACGGAAGGGATCGTCATTGGTATTCCTGCGCCCATGATCACGACTGCGACTCCAGCCAGCATAGCGCCATAGAGAGAGGGCAGGTGGGGTAGCTGGATCTTTTCCAGGTAGTTGATTCCCACAGGGTTATTATGCCCTTCCCGTGCCAGGAATATTTCGGTGAAGTTTCCGGCAATGCACAGTTCTTGTGCGCCCCGTTCGCCCTTCTGGGTCAGCATGGGAGTTGTGGCATAGGGGGATCCCGGCGCCTTTCCGCCAGCTATGAAGTAGGTCTGCAGGATGCGATCGGCCATACGTCGGAAAGGGAAGGCCTTCAATGCCCTTCGAACGGCCCCGTCGGGGTCGCCGTCCTGAAGGCGCCGCACCAGTACCTGATCGAGGGCGGTACCGGAAACGACTCCCAATTGCCCAAGTCTTGACACGGCTTGTGCCAGGCGCCAATTGGAAACCCCAGCCCCCATTCCTCCCTGTATGATTTGTGGTATGTTCATCAAAACGAGAATTGTATCCTACTTTAAGGCTGAAAGGCCAGAAGATTAAGTTGCATATTTCCGTATGTTTTCTCTCTCGACATGGCTTGTTCCTCAACGCAGGATATGTAGATCATGAATGGAACCGATGACAGGCATGAGAAAGGACGATCCCGACGTTGGGCGGAGGCGCTTGTGCAGCAAGCCATGGATCGTGGAGGAACCCGTGCGATTGGGGAGCGTGCGGTTGGGCTTGTGCAAGAGATGAACATTGCGCCTTGGGTTGCGCTCGCCATTGCTGAGCGACGTATTACCCTTGCCGAGGCCCGCCTGCTGGATGCGGCTTCGCGCTGCAAGGAATTGCCTGCTGCTGTTCTGGACCAAAGGATCCCGCTTGACCGGCTACAAACCCTGTTGCCGTATGCTTCCCATCTGTTGGCGGTGGAACTTCTGCCGCGCCTGCCGCCAGGGCAATGGTCGCAGCGGGAGTTGACCAAGGTCCTGCAACTCCTGTTGCAGGCCGAGCAGCGGAGGGATGAGAATGGCGAGTTGTTGCCGGTGCGAACAAGGACCGTTGGCGAATACGGCAAGGTCATCCAGTGCATGAGTGACCTGATGGACCAAACGCGATGCGGGCTAAGCATGGCCTTGGATGTCGCGCTGGGGCGCATGACCGAGACGATGGTTCGTCAACTTGCGGATCACCGGAAGCGTTTGAACCGTGAGTTCCGGGAGAGGATGATGCAACAGGACCGGCGCTCCTCGTTTCCGGAGCGTTACAGGGGGCAGGGGGAAGGCGATACAGGCGGTAGGCCCCGGCGGCCCGGGTATGGAAGGGGTTTCGGGCGTGGACCGGGGTTTCCGCGACGGGATTTCAGGGGGGGTGGGCATGCCGGAACTCCCAGAGGTTGAAACGATTGTACGGGACCTGTGTCGGCGAAGGGTTCCGGGTTGCCGGATCGTGGATGTGGTGCTTGGCTGGCCGGGTGTTGTGGAGGCCGCTGGACGCAACCAATTTCTTCGCATCGTTCCGGGGCGGCGTATTCTTTCCATCGTGCGAAGGGCTAAATACCTGGTTTTCCGTATGGACAACGAGATGTACCTTCTCGCACATCTGCGGATGAGCGGCCGGATTTATCTGGAGCCGGAATCAGGTTGCCATGCTGCGACGAGGTTGTCGTTGCGACTGGAGGACGGACGTTGGCTCGATTTCGTGGACCCGCGGAAATTCGGCCGTTGGATGCTGGTCGGGAACCCCGCAGAAGTGTTGGGCCGGTTGGGTCCTGAGCCCCTTAGCGCTGTTTTTACAGAGGCTTGGCTAGGGGAGCAGCTGCGGCTTCACCGTCGCCAGTTGAAACCGCTTTTACTGGATCAAACATTTCTGGCCGGCTTGGGGAATATTTATGTGGATGAGGCCTTGTGGGCTGCAGGGATTCATCCCTGCCGCTGCGCGGCCGATTTATCCGACCGCGAGGTTCAATCCTTGCACAAGGCGATTGGACGGGTATTGCGGCAGGGGATTCGAAACCGCGGAACTTCGTTGGGGAACGGCAGGCCGAACTTCAAGAGTCCCGACGGAAGGCAAGGGCGGAATCGGAGCCGTTTGCACGTATTCCGTCGCACAGGTCAGCCGTGCCCTCGTTGTGGCAAGTCCATTGAGCGAATGGTTGTCGGGCAGAGGGGCACGCATTTGTGCCCCGCCTGCCAGATCAGACCTTCTTTGCTTCCTTGCGCTTCGCCACGATTTCCTCGGCCAGCGCGAAGGGGACCGCTTCGTAATGCTCGAAGTGCATAGTGAACGAGGCACGTCCTTGAGAGATGGTCCGCACAGTATTTGCGTAGCCGAACATCTCGCTCAGCGGGACAAAGCCACGGACCACCTTGTATTCGCCCTGCTCATCCATGCTTTCAATGCGGCCTCGCCGCTGGCAGATCGACCCTGAAACGGATCCCATGAATTCCTCGGGTGTCACGACTTCCACGGACATTACCGGTTCCAGAAGTTCGGGCCGGGTCTCGAGGAACAGCTGGGCGAAACCGGCGCGGGCCGCCTCAATGAAGGCGAACTCGTTTGAATCCACCTCGTGATAGGTCCCGTCGTACACCGTAACACGCATATCGACAACGGGATATCCGGCCACAGGTCCCTTGGTCATGGCCTTCACAACGCCCTTCTCAACGGCTGGAATGAACTGCTGAGGGATGCGTCCGCCCCGGACTTCATTGACGAACTCAAAGCCCTGACCAGGATCCAGCGGTTCCAGCTTCAGGCAGACATGCGCATATTGTCCGCGGCCGCCGGACTGCTTAACATGCTTGTACTGCCCATCGGAATCGGTCGTTCCGGTTTCGCGGTAGGCCACTTCCGGGCGGCCAATTTTCGCGGCGACACCGAATTCGCGTTTCATCCGGTCGACCAGGATCTCCAGATGCAACTCGCCCATGCCTGAGATAATGGTTTCCTTGGTTTCATCGTCAAACCCCACGACAAACGTCGGGTCCTCATCCGCCAGTGCATGCAGGGCGTGTCCGAGCTTTTCGTCATCCGCCCGGCTCTCCGGCGCGATGCTGATGGACATTACGGGCGAAGGGAACTCGATGGACTCGAGTAGAATGGGGTTATCCACGCAACAGAGGGTGTCGCCTGTTTTGGTGTGCTGCAGGCCGACAACCGCAACGATATCCCCGCACTGGGCGGACTCGATGGATTCCTGGCGGTTCGCATGCATACGGAGGAGGCGTCCAATGCGCTGCTCCTTCTGTTGTGTGCTGTTATAAACCACTGTTCCGGCATTGATCTTGCCTGAATAAACTCGCATGTAGGTAAGTTTGCCCATGTGCTTGTCCGACATGATCTTGAAGGCAAGGGCGGAAAACGGTTCCTCGGCAGAATGGGCCCGATGGACTTCCCCTTCGCCAACTTGCCCGATGACGGGCGGGATATCGGCCGGGGATGGGAGGTAATCCACGATGCCGTCGAGCAGGCGCTGGATGCCCTTGTTCTTGAAGGCAGAGCCGCAGTAGACGGGAATCACACGCCGGGCAATGGTTGCCTTGCGGATAATGCTGCTGATCTCCTCTTCCGACAGATCACCTGTCTCCAGGAACTTTTCCAGAAGAGTATCGCACTGTTCGGCACACTTTTCCACCAGGTTCGCGCGCCATTTCCTGGCTTTCTCGATCTTGTCGGCAGGAATCTCCTCTTCGGACCAGGTTCGGCCGCGGTCCGCTTCGTTGTAATAGACGGCCTTCATCTTGACGAGGTCGATGATGCCGCTGAAGGTATCTTCCGCTCCAATCGGCACAACGACAGGGACAGCGTTGGCGCCCAGGATATTCTGGATTTCCTCGACAACACCGAAGAAATCGGCTCCGACGCGATCCATCTTGTTGATGAACGCGATCTTGGGGACATTGTATTTCTCGCTTTGGCGCCAGACTTGTTCAGACTGGGGTTGCACGCCGCCCACTGCGCAGAAGAGGGCGATTGCGCCATCCAGAACTCGGAGGCTCCGCTCGACTTCGGCAGTAAAGTCCACGTGTCCGGGGGTGTCGATTACTGAGATGCGGTGATCCCTCCAGGAGGTGGTTGTGGCGGCGGAAGTGATGGTTATGCCGCGTTCCTGCTCCTGCACCATCCAATCCATGGTGGCTGCTCCGTCGTGCACTTCGCCCAGCTTATGAGTTTTTCCTGAAAAATAGAGGATCCGCTCGCTTACGGTGGTCTTGCCCGCATCAATATGGGCCATGATGCCGATGTTGCGCAAATTCGAAAGGGGTACTTGTTCGTCCATGTTTCAACCTTTCCACACTTCCCGCAAGCCATCCGATTCTAATCCAGTGGGATTGACCTTCGCGGGAAAAAGGGGTGTAGTATGGGAATTACGCGCGCCCAATGCAAGGAAATTCTGGGTAGATGCGGTGCTGGGTTTTCCGGGTGTAGCGCGCTATGGAGGCCAATGCGACAGGTCCGGGAAAACGGGCGTCGGCAAGAAACGATTTGCAATGTGACGGAAATTTACTACTTTCCAAGTGTCAATATTGGCGGAGGAGATGAATGATTACACGGGAAGCGGATTATGGGATGAGGGTGATCCTGGCTTTGAGCCGGGGTTGGAAGAATGGGGGTGGGGACCATGTTTCGGTTGGTGTCATTGCTCAGGGAATGGGTATTCCGTATCGGTTTTTGAGGAAGATTGCAGGCCGTATGGTCGCGAAGGGATTGATTGTGAGTCGAAGGGGGAAGAGTGGTGGGTTACGGTTGGCGCGTTCTCCTTCCAAGATATCGATGCTGGATGTCGTAAACGCCATGGCGCCTGAAAGTGTGGATTTGAGTGCCTGCGTGCGCGATCCTGCGATTTGCGGGCGTTCAAAGGGGTGTCCGATCGGGAAGGCGTTGGGCGAACTGCAGAACGACTTGCAGAATCGGATGAAGGTTGCCACGTTTGACCGATTATCCGCCTGCGAGCAATGTGACCCGTTCCGCTGAAAAAAGAATTTGCTAATGCGACTGTTTAGGTGGCATATTTGTACGCAGTGAGATTCGGGTAGGTCCGGATCTCGATGAGTGGGAAGTCAGCAAAGAAAACAGGAGGATCGTATGGCTGTATTAGTGACAAAAGAGGCGCCGGATTTCACGGCACAGGCGGTTTTCCCGGACAATTCGATTAATGAACTGAAGCTCTCGTCGTACCGGGGGAAATACGTGGTTCTGCTATTCTATCCACTGGATTTCACTTTTGTCTGCCCTTCCGAGATCATTGCCTTTGACAAGGCTGTCAAACGTTTCCATGAAAAGAACTCGGTGCTGATCGGGGTTTCGGTTGATTCCCAGTTCTCCCACTATCACTGGCGGTTGACCCCCCGCAACAAGGGGGGGATTGGCGAAATCCAATTCCCGCTGGTGGCAGATCTCGACAAGAAGATTGCCAGGGCTTATGACGTGTTGCTGAATGACTCGGTTGCCTTGCGCGGGATGTTTCTTATCGACACGCATGGGGTCGTTCGGCATCAGCTGGTTAATGACCTGCCGATCGGGCGAAGCGTGGATGAAATGCTCCGCACCCTGGATGCATTGCAGTACACCGAGGAGCACGGGGAGGTCTGCCCGGCCAATTGGCGTCAGGGGGAAGACGCGATGAAGCCGACAGCCGAAGGCGTTGCAAGTTACCTGGCCCGGCATGCGAAGTAAGAGCGGAGTTGCCGCTGCGCCTGTTCAGGTCCTGAGCAGGCGCAGACTCCAGAGGACCACGCAGAGGGTTGCGCCGGTATCGGCGGCAATGGCCATCCATAAGGTTGCCAAGCCGCCGATTGAGAGAATGAGGATCAGCAATTTAATGCCAATGGCGAATGCAACATTGGCTTGAATTGTCTTCATGACGCGCCGGGCATGGGTAATGAGCCAGGGGATCTTCAGCAGGTCATCTTTCATCAAGGCGATATCCGCGCTTTCGATTGCTGTATCCGATCCGGCAGCTCCCATCACGATGCCCAGGCTTGATGCCGCCATGGCGGGGGCATCGTTGATTCCATCACCTACCATTGCGGTGACGCCATATTCCGATGCCATCCGATGGATGCAGTGCATCTTGTCATCCGGAAGCAATTCGGCATGATAGGTATCGACCCCTGTCTGGCGGGCGATGGCCGAAGCTGTTCCTTCGTTGTCTCCTGTCAACAGGATGATGGGTGTGATGCTGATGTCATGCAAGGCTTTGACCATGGGAGTTGCCTGGGATCTCACGGTATCAGCTATACTGAGGATACCGATGACATGGTGGTTGCAGCCCAGGATGACAACCGAGTGGCCGGCGTCCTCCAGGCGGACGATAAGTTCATGAATCTCCGGTGTTTCAGCGTTTTTTTCGTGAAGCAGGCGATGGCTGCCGATCCAGTGTGGAACTCCACCCTTTTGACCTGTGGCCCCCTTGCCGGGCAGGATGGCAAAGGATTCCACGGGGCAGAGAGGAATGCCGGCTTCATGGGCTGCTTTCTGTATGGCCCTTGCGAGTGGATGGTTGGATAATGCTTCCAAACCCGCCGCCAGTGCCAGCACTTGCCTTGAGGTATATCCCTGCATGGGCAACACGTTCTGAACGGACGGTTCACCACAGGTCAGTGTGCCGGTCTTGTCAATGGCGAGAGCCTTGATGCGGGCGGCGGTTTCCAGATAGATGCCCCCTTTGATAAGGACGCCGTGACGGGCGGCGGCGGTTATTCCGGCTATGATCCCCACGGGGGTTGAGATAACCAGGGCGCAAGGGCATGCAATGACGAGGGTAATCAAAGCCCGATTGAACCAAGTGGCCCAGGGTGCGTTGATGATCAACGGGGGGAGCAGGGCGATCAGGAGGGCCACAACAATCATCAGCGGAGTGTAACGGTGAGCAAAACGGTCGATCCACTGTTCCACAGGCGCGCGACGATTCTCCGCTTCTTCCACCATTCGGATAATATGCGACAGGAATGTTTCCGACGCGGGTTTCAAAACCCGTAGCGACAGGGTATGCTCGTTGTTGATCGTTCCTGCATAGACGAGACTGCCAGGGGTCTTTGCAACCGGAATGGATTCCCCGGTGAGGGGGGACTCATTCACCGATCCTTCGCCCTCGATGACTTCCCCATCCATCGGAATTCGTTCGCCGGGCGGGACGATGACAGACGCTCCGACGGGAACCTGTTTCACCGGCAAGACGTTGATCTTGCCATCGTCTGGGGATATCCGGCGTGCGGTTGCCGGAGAAAGCCGGGAAAGGGTTTGCAGGGCGTGGCGTGATCTTGAGAGGCTCCAGGATTCCAGCCAGAGGGCAATGGCGAACAGGAATGAGGTCGAGGCGGCTTCCAGCCAGTCACCCAAGGCCAGTGCTCCCAGAATGGCGATTGTCATCAGGAGGTTCATGTCCGGTCGCAGGCCGGCAGCGGATGCGGCGGCCTTGGGAATGATATGCCACATGCCCAGTATGGTGGAGGCCAGCAGGCTAGCCAGGCAGGCAGGCGTTATTGGGAATGGGTCGGATCCGGGGATTAGGCTGATCCATCCGCACTGGCAGATGCCTAACGCGAGGAAGCCGGCGCTTCCAAGACATGTCAGAAGACGGCCGCGCCGTTCCCAGAATGTTGTTTCCCGAATGACCGGTTCCATTCCGGCTTCGCAAGGTTCCGCACGTAATCCAGAGCGGCGGACCGCTTCGAGAATTTCGGGATCGCCACAGTCCTCATTCAGGTCCAGAGACATGGAGCCGTTCAGCAGGTTGAAGGTCAGGTTTGTCACGCCCGGCAATTTGCCGACAGTGGCTTTCAGGGATTCCACTTCTTCAGCGCAATCCATTCCGTGAATCCGGTATGTGCGACGGGGTTTCATTCGGTATCGACTCCGCTTCTATTATACGGTTCGGGTGATGTGTTGAAAACCAAAGTTCTTGACCGCGTTGGTGTGCCCCCCCTACAGTACGCGGCATCATGCGAAGGATTCGTTTTCTTATAGCCGTTTGGATGTGTATCGGGGTTCCCCTGTCGTTCGCGGCGGGGTATGATACATCGCTTACGGATGAAACCCGTTCCGGTGAAGACGTGGGCAAAGCACGCATCAAGCGGGGGGTGCACTGGTATCGGAAGCCCTCCCGCGCGACCGACCTTGCCCAGGAGAAGCTTGCGTACGAGTATTACCAGCACAACCGGTTGCGTAAGGCGGCTAACGCTTATCAGGCGATGGTGTATGCATGGCCGGATTCGCAGCGCGCTGCTTCGGCGCAGTTGGCTCTGGCCAAGGTCCAGCAAAAACGCGGTAAGTACGAGGCCGCGTTTGAGGAATATCAGTACCTTGTGGACAACTATCCCGGACAGTTTGCCTATCCCGAGGTGTTGGGCCTGCAATTCCAGATTGCCAGTTACATAATGCATGCCCGGGTGGGAAAGTTACTCTTCATCCCTGGATTTTCATCGCCTGAGCGGGCGATTCCGTTATTTGAGCAGATCATCCGGAATGCGCCTTCCTGGGAGAAGGCGCCGGAGGCCCAGTTCAATATCGGGCGCATCCACGAAATGAATGAGGAGGAAGAGGAGGCCATTGCCGCGTATGAAGTTCTGCAGAACCGATATCCATCCAGTGAATGGGCGCGGCAAGCGGCGTTTCGCGAGTCCTGTGCCCTTTATCGGCTTTCCGATCAAAGACGGAATGATGAAAATGCCTTGAACGCCGCTCGAGCCGCGCTGTCTGCTTTTATCCGGGCGTATCCTTCAAGTCCCGACGTATCTACTGCGGAGACCTATCTTCGCACCTTGAACACACGGCTTGCCACGCTTGTCTATGAGAGGGCGCGGTATTATGATGAGTTGGCCCGGAAGCCGGAGGCTGCCTTGCAGGCATATGAGGATTTTGTCAGGCGTTTTCCCCATTCGGAATTAGCGGAAAAGGCCCGGGTGCGGATTGAGCAACTTAGCAGGAGAAAGCCATGAGGAGAATTTTAAGTCTTTTGGCGGTCGGGGTTGTGTGGCTGGCTGCCGGTCTCTTTTCGTCGGGATGTATTGGTTACAAACTGGGGAACAATCTTCCTCCGGGCGTTCATTCTGTTGCAGTTCCGGTATTCATGAACGAGACGGGAGAGCCGGGGCTGGAAACATTGACAACCAGCGCCGCGATTCAGGAATTCCAGAAGGATGGATCCCTCAAGGTCAGCGATCGCGCCACGGCCGATACGGTGGTGGAGGTGACTTTGAAGAAATATACCCTGACACCGTTGCGTTACCGCTCCGAAAGGACCACTACGGCGAAAGAATACCGGTTGACGCTTGTGGCCGATGTCGTGTGGAAGAAACTGCCTGGCCAGGAGGTTCTGGCCAGGAATTCGAAGGTTGAGGGATACAAGGATTTTGAGGCGCTGGCGGATCTGCCCAGTGCCCGTCGTGATGCCCTGCCGGATGCGGCGGCTGATCTTGCCCATCGCATTGTTCGGACAGTCGTGGAGTATTGGTGAGGCCGGGAATCTGGATGGACGGCGCGCGGGGACTCCAAAGGAAAAAATAAACGCCGTGCTGGCTCGATGTGCCGCACGGCGTTTGTCTGAAGGCTCCGGATCAGGCTATCTTGGTCAAGGCGGCCGAGGCCCGCGCCTTTCCGCGATCGGCGGTGTTCTTCATGATAATGCCTCTCTTCGCAGACTTGTCGAGGACCGAACAAAGGGATTGGAACGCTTGGAACGCCTTGCTCTTGTCCTTCGACTGCACGGCTGTCTGGAAGGTGCGTTTGGCGGTGGCGATGGCGCTCTTTGTGCTACGGTTCCGCAGACGGCGTTTTTCTGCCTGCACTGCGCGCTTGGCTGCACTCTTGATATTCGGCATAGTTCTGTTTCCTTGCTACACTGTTACCCTGTATGGGTCAAAAACCGCGCTATAATAACCGTCGCCTTGGGCAAGTCAACCTGTAAATTCCATAAAATTCTATAAAATAATCGAGCAGTTTGATCCGTTTATTGTGAATAGATGCATGCGGAGTACGTATGGAGAGGAGTGATCAAGAGGAATTGGGTGATGAGGAATTGCTGGGGGCATACGTGCGGGGGGATACAAGTGCCTTGGCTGTGCTGGTAGGTCGGTATCGCAGAATGCTCTATGGAACTATTAATCAGATGGTTGGGAACAGTCAGGATTCCGACGAGATCTTTCAGGAAGTGTGGATGAAGGTGATTCGTAATGCAGCGGAATACAGGAAGGGTAATTTCCGTGGCTGGTTGTTCCAGTTAACAAGGAATCTGGTTGTCGATCGATTGAGAAGAGCAAAGAATCATATCAGCATTGATGCGGAAGTGGAAGGGATGGAAGGGGTTAGATTGCGCGATTGTATGGCGGATGATCGGGTGACTCCTGAAGTGGAGGCAGGCCGGAGGGATATGGCGGTTCTTGTGGGTGAGGCTGTTTCTGCCCTGCCGGCTGAACAGAGAGAAGTCTTCCTTATGCGAATGAATGCAGAATGTTCCTTCAGGGAAATTGCCCGGTTGCAGAAGGTTTCGATCAATACGGTCTTGGCACGAATGCAGTATGCGGTGGCGAGTTTGAGGAAGCGCTTGGGAAAGATAGCCTTGAAGGGAGAACTTCAATGAACTGTCAGGATGCAAGAAAGGCAATACTCTTGGATGACGCCGGTGAACTGGGTGCGAATCGGTGCAGGGACAAGGAGAATCATCTGGCTGGTTGCCCGGCGTGTCGAACGTACGCTTCGGATATATCTCAACTGAAAGGAATGATTCAGGATTCGGCCCCGATTGCCTCGTCTGCCTTGATTGAAAGGGTCTTGGCGGCAGGGGCTCGGCAGCGGGGCTTGGTTGGAGGCCTTGAAAGAATCCGTTACATGCGGATGACGCTGTCACTCGCTGCAGGCCTTGTGCTTTGTCTTGGAGTCTGGACGTCTTTGCGGGTCTTATCCGGGAATAGGCAGCCGGCACAGACGCCCCTCGGCAGACGCATTGCTGCGGTCAGCGAGTTTATGTATGCCATGACGCAAGGTGATATCGATCCGGAGGAGGATGCACAATCCGTATGGCCAACCGCGGACCTGGAGACCCTTGCGGAACAAATCCTTGCCACGCAAGGGTTGGACATGGATTTCGCGGCGGAATTCGGGGAGGGGGTTACTCAACGTGAGGAGCATCTGCCCACAACTCTTCGATGGCATAATACTCGCGGACTTCCTTCAGAAAGATGTGGATGACCACATCGACATAGTCGAGTACCATCCAACCGTCTTCCGGCATGCCGGAACGTCGGAAATGATGGGTGCCAGCGTCCTTGAATTGCCGGTGGACGGCGTTGGCCATCGCCTTCAATTGCGGAGCGGTGGCTCCGGATGCCAGGACGTAATAGTCCGTCACGGGGGATATCTTCCGCACATCAAGAACCAGAACCCCGGACGCCTTCTTTGAGAGGAGGGCTTCCCGCGCATGGCGCGCCATATCTAGACTTTCCATCAGAATCATCTCCTGTAGAGCGAATGCTCAGCAATGTACATTTCCACAGCTGGATGCACAAGGTAACGGATTGCGAGGCCTTCCGCGACCCTGTAACGGATGTCGGTTGAAGAAATATCGGCTGTATGTCCGATCCGGATGCAGGATTTAAGCCGTTCCTGGGAGGACGCGGGCAGATGGAGATCTGCTTCCTGGAGAGACGCATATTCTGCGCCAGGGCGGGTGAATGTCACGAATCGGCAAAGGGCGAGCAGTTCATGGACATCCTTCCACAGGTGTAATTCAAGAAGTGAATCGGCGCCGAGGATGAAGGTGATTTCCGCTGCCGGGTGCAATCGGTGTAGTTCGCGGGCCGTGTCGATGGTAAAGGATATTCCATCGCGGTCGGTTTCCATTCTTGAAACCTGGAAGCGAAGATCTCCTTCGATTGCGGCCTCCAGCATGGCTATCCGGTGCTCGGCAGGCAGAAGATCGCGGTCGGGTTTGTGGGGTGGACGGGAACAAGGCATGAACAGGATACGCCCCAACTCAAAATGCTCCATGGCATCCTGGGCGAGGATGAGGTGTCCCATGTGGACCGGGTTGAAGGTGCCTCCAAGGATTCCGATGCGGTTATTGGCAGCCAGATCTTCCATGATCTTCCGGATGTTGGCTCATTTGACCCTTATGTCGCAATGATAATCTTACGGCATGGAGAAAAGGAGCCATGCGGAAAGGGTTTTTGCGTCTGGAATCGCGCCTTGCCGGATGAGGGTTTCCACTTCCTGCCGGGAGAAATACTCCACGCATATGCGCTCGTCGTGGTCTCCTTTATGATGAGTGGCCCGTCCCGCCGAGACATTGGCGTGGAAAAGGTGGATGATTTCGCTGTTATAGCCCGGCGTGGGATAAATGGAGCCGAGGCGGCGCAAGGTGATAACCTCATGCCCGGTTTCCTCGAGGACTTCCCTGCGAGCGCAGTTCTCAGGGGATTCGTTGGGTTCCAGTCCGCCGGCGACGATTTCCAGCAGGGCCTGCTCGGTCGCCTTCCGGAACTGGCGTACTAGCACGAAACGCTTGCCGGGGCACTCGGCAATCACGGCGACGGCGCCGGGGTGACGGATGATCTCCCGTGTCGCCCGCACGCCCGGTTCAAGTTCCACATCGAGCACTTCAACTTTCAGGAGCCGGCCGGAAAAGGCCAGGCGGGAACTGATTGTGTGTTCCGGCAAGGGTTTCAAGTTGTGGTTGGCGGACGGGCTAACGGCATTGCTCATTGCGCCACCCGTAAAGTTTCTCATACGCTTCGCGATATTCGCCGCTGCGTATCCGTTGCCACCACGCAGGGTGGCCTACATACCACTCAACCGTCGTTTTCAGGGCGTCTTCGAAATGGTGGGCGGGTTTCCATCCGAGTTCGTGTTGGGCCTTTGAACTGTTCATCGCGTAACGCCGGTCATGGCCAGGGCGATCCTTGACGAAGGTGATCAGGCTTTCCGGTTTGGACAGGATTTTCAGGATGCCTTTCACTATCTGGATGTTCGGGACATCGTAGTTGCCGCCCAGATTATATACCTCGCCGGACTTGCCTTTCCTCAGGGCCGCATCAATTCCGGCACAATGATCCGCAACGTAGATCCAGTCGCGCACATGGAGGCCATCCCCGTACACGGGGAGCGGCTTGTCCTCGAGGGCCGTGGAAATCATGAGTGGGATAAGTTTCTCCGGGAACTGATAGGGTCCGAAGTTGTTCGAGCAGCGTGTGATGACGCAATCCAAGCCGTGGGAATGAGTTGCTGCGCGGACCATGCAATCGGCGCCGGCCTTGGTGGCCGCATAAGGGTTGTTCGGTTGCAGAGGGGTTTCCTCTGTAAAGGCTCCGGCGGGTCCCAGGCTGCCGTAGACCTCATCGGTTGAAACCTGGAGAAATCGCTGGATCTTATGTTTTCGGGCCGCATCAAGAAGCAGCTGGGTGCCAAGGATATTGGTCTGGATGAAGGCTCGGGGGCCCATGTGCAGGCTGCGGTCAACATGGCTTTCGGCTGCGAAGTTGACGATTACGTCAATGGGGTGTTCCCGGAAGGCCTTGGAAATGTCGCGGTGGGATGTGATGTCTCCATGAATAAATGTGTAACGGGGATTGTCCTGGACATCCGCCAGATTCTCGAGGTTGCCGGCGTAGGTCAGCGCATCCAGGTTTACGACAGAATCGTCCGGATGGTTGGCAAGGATGTATCGCGCGAAATTACTGCCGATGAATCCCGCGCCCCCGGTTACGAGGAGTTTCATGCTGGGTCCTCCATAGATGTCTGGATGTATAGCCCAACGTGGCGCAGGTGTCGAGCGGAATGGCTGGGTTCAGCCTGCCGGATCCTGCAACTATTGTTGTTGAGACACGGACGATTCATTACTAAACTTCGGACCATGAGTGTCTTCTTTCGGCTAAACAGATGTCGGCTCTTTTGCTGGCTATGTGTGCTGCCCTTCCTGGTTTGGCGTGCGTCGGCTGAACAGCAGGCTCATCTCCCGGTTACGGTTCTGGCAGACTGGCCGCAGGCGCGGGTTACCGGAATTGGGATCACGAATTCCTCCTACTTCGGAACTTCGGTAGCGCTGAGTTCAAACCGTGCGGTGGTCGGCGCATACCAGCACAGTATCCCGGTGAGTTATGGCGGTGCGGTCTTTGTTCTTGAGGGGGCAGGGACTAATTGGTCGCAGACTGCCATATTGTGCGGCGGTGACACGACCAATGAAGATTATTTTGGTTATTCAGTGGCTCTTGCCGGGGATATATTGGCAGCGGGTGCCTATATGGACAACCATGGCACGACGCAGGACGTGGGAACGGTTTATGTTTTCGCCAAGATCGGAGCGGGGTGGGTGCAGCAGGCGAGAGTTACTCCGTGGACTGCAACCGCCTATGATCATTTCGGTTTTTCCGTCGGTTTGTATCAGACCACGTTAGTGGTCGGGGCGGAAGGCAACCTGGGAGCGGCTTATGTTTTCATGCAAAGCGGAACAAACTGGGTGCGGGGTGTCAAACTGCGTGGCAGTGATACACAGAACCTGGATGCTTTTGGACGCGCTGTATCGATTGACGGGGATACCATCCTTGTTGGCGCATGCATGGATGACCTCACAGGGGCAACGGATGGCGGATCGGCTTATGTGTTTGTGCGCAGTGGGACCAACTGGGTACAGCAGGCAAAGCTAACGGCGGCTGATCCGGCGGCAACGGATTATTTTGGCGAGTCGGTTTCCCTCTCGGGTGATCTGGCTATTATTGGTGCGCAGAACAAGGGGAGTTACGCCGGGGCGGCGTATGTTTTCACACGTACGGGAACAAACTGGGCACAACAGGCGAAGCTGACGGCCTTGCCCTACACGGGCAATGATCGGTTTGGATCTTCCGTTGCCTTGCATGGGAATCGGGCGATTGTCGGGGCGAAATTTGCCGGAAGTCCCGCTTGTGCTCAAACGGGGAAGGCGGATGTTTTTTCCCGGCTGGGAACCAACTGGGTCCGTGAGACGACGCTGTACGCCATTGCGGGGACAAACTTTGATTCATTTGGCTGCTCGGCGGCGGTTTATGCCGATACTGTGCTGGTGGGCGCCAACGGTGCCAGCCCTTTTGGCTACTGTAGCGGTGCAACTTATTTCTTTTCCGGACGCACGAATGCTCCGCCCGTTGCGGCGAACGATGACGCATCCACGGCCGAAAACACGCCGGTACTCATCCCTGTGCTTGCCAATGATGCGGATCCGGATGGCGATGCCCTACAGGTTGGCAGTGCAACAACTCCCGCCCACGGCACTGTCACCATTCAGCCGGGATCCACAAACCTGCTCTATGAGCCAACAGCTGAATACTACGGCACGGATACATTTACCTATGTCAGCGCGGACCCCTATGGCGCCAGTGATACCGCGACGGTTGCGGTGGTCGTGATCAAGGCCAATGATCCGCCCCAGGCCGTGGATGACAGTGTGGAAACCATGGAGGATACTCCCATCCTGATCCATGCTGTGGTCAACGACGTGGACGTGGATGGTGACCCAATCACCGTCTTTTCCGTGACCTCTCCGGCACATGGAGCGGTTCAGGTGTCTGCGGGCAACACAAATCTGCTTTACACTCCTGCCGACAACTTTTATGGCGCAGACTCGTTTTCGTATGTCATCCGTGATGGGCAGGGCGGAACTGATACCGGCCGGGTGGAGGTTGCGGTTACGGCCTGCAATGATGCGCCAACGGTGGCCTCTGACTATTTTGTGCTGACCAACGGGGTGGTTGTTTTGCGGGTCCTGTCCAATGATGCTGACTCCGAAAACGATCCCCTGCAGCTGACAGGAGTTACGGACCCGGTATACGGGTCTGTCGTCATTCAGCCCGGCTGGACCAATCTTGCCTATGAGTCGGCTCAAGAGTTCCACGGCCTCGACCATTTCACCTATGCCATTTCAGACGGGAATGGTGGGGTGGCGACCGGCGAGGTTACGCTCCTGGTGCAATTCAGTTCCAATGCGCCCGCCGTTTGCCTGCAGCCTGCCGGAGGGGAATATAATGACCAATTTGGCAGGGCTGTGGCCATATACAACGACCGGGCAATTGTTGGGGTGCCGCAAGATGATACGCCTGCGGGGGACTATGCCGGATCGGTCGAGGTCTTTGCCCGAGTTGGTGCCAGTTGGGTGCCCGAGGCGACTCTCATGCCTCCCGATGCTTCTGCCTATGATTGGTTCGGATCTTCAGTGGCGTTGTTTCAAGATACTGCGATTGTGGGATGTCCAAAGATCGATCTGGAGTCCCTCAGTGACCTTGGCGCAGCCTACGTTTATACGCGGTCAGGAACAAACTGGAACCTTCAGGCCCGGTTCCAGGCCCCCGGTGGGGTGACGAACGACCAATTCGGGTGTGCTGTGGCGTTAAGCACAAATTTAACGGTGGTTGGTGCCTGCATGGAGTATGCCGATGGTGTCGGATCTTTTGCCGGTGCTGCGTATGTCTATCGCCGATTGGGTACGAACTGGGCGCTCGAGGCGCGCCTTGTCGCTCCGGATCCCCAGGCGGGAGACCGGTTCGGAAGTGCGGTGGCTCTGGACGGCGGTACGATTGTGGTCGGTGCGCCGTACCATAACACCAACGGAGTACAAACGATAGGCAACGTGCATGTATATACTGCAGCGGGGACTAGCTGGGTCCATAAGGCATGTTTCCCCGGACCATTGGCGCCATCCGGGAATCCGTTTTTTGGCTGGTCCGTCGCAGTCAAGGGCAGGACGGTTTGGTGTGGGGCTCCTTATCGGAACACCGATTATGGAGCAGGGGCGGGTGCCGCTTATGCCTACGTAGGGGAAGGGACCAACTGGTCCTGTCAGGCCTATGTTTGCCCTGAGGATGGAAACGCAGGAGACAATTTCGGATATTCACTAGCGGCATCCGAGGGGCAGGTTGTGATTGGGGCGCGTGGACACAATATGGGCGGTGAGGATGCCGGTGCTGCCTACGTCTTCGTGCGCAGTGGCTCCAATTGGATGCAGCAGGCGAAACTCGTTGCCCCGGATGCGGCCGCGGCGGATCATTTCGGGCATGCGGTGAATCTATACCGACAAACGGCAATGGTGGGTGCCCCGGATGACAACGGCTGCGGCTCGGCAAGGATTTTTGACACCGCCATGGATTCGGATCGAGACGGGTTGCCCGACTCTCTTGAGGGGGAGTGCGGGTGCGCTCCCTGGCAGTCCGATAGCGATGGCGACGGGGTGTCTGATGGCAATGAATATGTTGCCGGCACGGATCCCGCGGTGCCAACTCCCTTGTCGGGCCGGTTCGGGGTCAGCACGGTTCTGCTGAATCCGCCGAATGGCCTGACAGTCTCGTGGTCGACGCGCGAAGGAAGGCTGTACGACATTGAGGCTGTTGATGACTTGGGAGCCGATTGGCATAGCACCGCCTTTACCAATATTCCGGGGACAGGGGATGCGATTGTTTATACCAATACCCCGGGCGGCGATAGGGAATTCCTCCGCTTGAAGGTTCGCTTGGCTCCTTGATCGGGATCCGCTTGAATTCCCCGTCTTGATTTCCTTGAAAAAGCGGGCTTGGTGCCGTATGTTGTGCCTCCAGATAACACGGCCGTGGAACGGCTGGGGATAAGCAACACGAACAGGAGATAGCTATCATGGCGTTGATCGAGAGTATTGTGGCACGGGAGATTCTGGACTCACGAGGGAACCCTACAGTGGAAGTCGATGTAACTCTGGAAAGCGGGGTTGTCGGTAGGGCGGCTGTGCCGTCGGGTGCGTCCACGGGGGAGCACGAAGCCGTCGAATTGCGGGACGGCGATGCGAAGCGGTATCTTGGGAAGGGTGTGCGCAAGGCCGTCAGGAATGTGAATGAGGCCATTGCGCCCAAACTGATCGGTTGGGATAGTCGCGACCAGGTGGGTGTCGATGAGGCGATGATTGCCATGGATGGAACGGCGACTAAGGGCAAGCTGGGTGCCAACGCCATTCTGGCTGTTTCCCTGGCCACAGCCAAGGCGGCGGCCGAATATTGTGGTCTTCCCCTGTTCCGCTACATTGGAGGGACGAACGCCAAGGTCATGCCGGTCCCGATGATGAACATCATGAACGGCGGCGCGCATTCGGATGCGCCCATTGATATCCAGGAGTTCATGATCATGCCCAAGGGAGCCGCCAGTTTTGCGGAAGGGCTGCGGATGGGTACAGAGGTCTTCCATGCCTTGAAAAGCGTCCTGAAGGGCATGAAACTCAGCACGGCGGTAGGGGATGAAGGTGGTTTTGCGCCAAAACTGGCCAGCAACACGCAGGCTCTGGATGTGATCATGGAGGCGATCAAAAAGGCGGGGTACAAGCCCGGAAAGGATGTTTTCCTGGCTCTGGATGTTGCCTCCAGTGAGTTCTATGATTCCTCCAAGAAGCGCTATATCTTCAAGAAGAGCGATGGCTCGGTGCATACGGCCGACGAGATGGCCGAGTTTTATGCCAAGTTGTGCGCGAAGTATCCGATCATCAGCATCGAGGATGGCATGTCGGAGAATGACTGGGACGGATGGAAGAAACTGACCGGCAAGTTGGGCGCCAAGTGCCAGTTGGTTGGAGATGACTTGTTTGTGACCAATACCAAGTTCCTCAAGAAGGGAATTGACCAGGGAATCGCCAATTCAATCTTGATCAAGGTGAACCAAATTGGAACCCTTACCGAGACATTGGATGCAATTCGCATGGCAACGCAGGCTGGATACACGGCGGTTGTCAGCCATCGGTCTGGCGAGACCGAGGATGCCACCATTTCGGACATCGCGGTAGCGACCAATGCCGGCCAGATCAAGACGGGTTCCCTCTGCCGTACGGACCGGGTTTGCAAGTACAACCAGTTGCTCCGCATCGAGGAGATGCTGGGTTCGCACGCTGTGTATGGCGGCGTAATCTGAAGGCTTATATCCGTCACCGGGGCCCCGGGTTCGGAGGTTCCGGTGACGGTTTGACCGCCATGGTCGGCGGGGTAGGATCGGGTGGAGCGGTTTCGTGAACTTCTGGGTGATGTTATACCGCTTTGCGTGGATGGTCGTGATCATTTGCTGTGTGATCGCGATCATCTGTGTTTTTGTTCCCCGGGCGCACAACTACCAGGAGCTTCAACGGCGAAAACGCAGTCTTGAGGAAGGTAATTCCCGGCTGGAAGCCCGGGTCCGTGACCTGAATGACAGGCAGCAGCGATTTCGGACCGATCCGGAATTTGTCGAGCGATTGGCGAGGGAAAAGGGGATGGCCAAGCCGGGCGAGACGATTTTCCGGTTCCCGGCTACAAACGCACCGGCTGGAGTCCGGCCATGAGAGACCGTCCGGGATCTGCCTGGTTCGTGATCCTGCCGCTGCTGAGCGGCTTGCTGCTGACGGGATGCATTAAGATAGACTCCACTTTGGATGTGGCATCCGACGGATCAGGGACGTGGCGGCTTGTCTACGGCATCCCGTTGCACATGATCCGGCAGATGGAAATGAGCCGCAATGTCTCCCTTGACCTTGAAAAGGCGGCTCGTCCGCAAGGTGGGTCGTTGGTTGACCGGGCGCAGGATATCCCGTACCTGTTTGACGAGGATCGAATACGCCAGCGTTTCAAGGCGCTGGAAGTCCAGGGAATTGAGTTGTCCAAGATCCAGACCCGCTCCTCCGGCGGTTGGCGCAATGTGGACTTGTCGATCAAGTTCACCCGACTGGAAACGCTCTTGCGGCAGCCGTTTCTTGACAGTCTTGGAGTGTCGCTTTCGGGTGCAGGAACGAGTTCCTGCAAGCTGGTCATCAGCCTGCCCGGGATGGGGAAGACGGAAATGCTGCCCGATCCGGAGGATACCGCCGTCAGCCAGAAGGTTTCTCCCTTCCTTAATGGTTTACGGGTGGTAAGCCGGATCGGTTTTCCGGGGGACATTCGCAACAGCACCTCATTTGCCAGCGATGGGCGGCGTGCAACATGGGAGTGGGACTACGACAAGGACGCCCGGGCTTTGCTGCGGCTTTCAAGGGACAAGATGATTGTTATCTTTGACAGCTCGGGAACTTCCTTGCGAGATTTCTCCAAGCCGGCCTTGCAGGAATAAGCGGCCCTCGAGCAATCTATTGCCGGTTTGCCGATGCCGTGGCGCCGCTATTACGTTGATTGTGCCGCGGTGCGGGGATGCTGTTCCCGGCTGGTATGAAAATGATCCGTGAAATCGAGCCGGTCCTTCCGCCTTCTTGCCAGTCCATGCGTATCCTTGCGGCACGAGGACACCGGATTGTGGCTGTGGAACGCCATTGGTTTGTCCAATGGTCTGCGACTAGGGCATTGACCTCGAATTGTGTCACACCTCGCATGATCGTGTTCGAAGATGGCAATTCCATGGCATTCGGTCCCCACAGACAGGCAGATTCGCAGTTCAGCTGGGAATTAGTCCCATCCCCATGGATTGCATAACGACGATGATAAACGGACAATTGTCCGCTTTCTGCCTGCTGGATCAGGGCTTCACCGGAGCAGAACGCGAGTGTTGAAAAAAGCGGCTGGCGGTCGCCTGAGACCTTGGTTTGCAGTTCAAACGGAGGGATATTGCTGAAGGCGGCTTGCATGCAGGAGAGGAGATCCGTCTGCAGAATCTCTATGGCGGCAAGCGCTGACTGATGCCGCGCAGCGTCCAATCCGCGGAAAGATCGGGAAAAGGTGAAGTATACAGTCAATGCAACCGTGACAACCAGGGTGGAAACCGATACCGCGACCAATATCTCGACGAGCGTCATTCCGTACGCGGCCGACGGTCTGTGGAAGTTGCGGGACATCCGGACGGTCTGTCAGGATTCGAAAATATTCTTCATGAAGTATACAAGGGCGAGCAGGACAAGGAAACCAAGGACGCTGATGATAATCGCCCAGGACTTGCGACTGTCGCGACGGGTTCCAAAGGGGGATGCTGTGTGAAACGAGTCGGAAAGCACGGGCGATTCCGTTGCGGGCTCGGGCGATACTTCAATCCGGGTTGTTTCGCTGGCTGTGGTTTCCTGGATTTCCACATCCTGCCCGTCAAACATGAATTCGATTCCCCCCACCTGAATGATGTCCTTCGGCCGCAGGCGTGCCTTGATGACGGATTCGCCATTCAGGCGTGTTCCATTCGTGGATCCCAGATCCACAAGGGTATACTTCCGGTCCTCCCGCAGGATGCTGCAGTGACGCCCTGAAACGGAAGAGTCATCCACGACGATATGATTCTGGGGGTTTCGTCCTATGAAAGACTCTTCCTGCAGAAGGTCATGCTTCTTACCCTTGATTGCGATGGACATGCCGATTAGAACAGACATAAGGAATCCCTTCCTTCCGTTCCAAAAATACTGCCATGATGTTGCAGGTGTGTCAACGGCGACCCGCTCCTATCCCTGCCGTTCTCCGTCAGCTGGACTTCCCCGGCCGGGATGCTAGAATGTTAACGGAGTCGAGAATGCATGAAAGCCATGGTGGACGAGCGTAAGTGTACGGGATGCGGGCTGTGTGCGGAGTTCTGTCCGGATGTGTTCGAAGTTGTTGACGAAGTGGCTGAGGTGATTGTGGATGTGGTGCCGTCGGTATCCGAGGAATCCTGTCGCGAAGCCTGTGAGAACTGCTATGTCAGGGCGATTTCGCTGGAGGAGTAGGCTGGGGTTCATCGGAACGAAAGGCTGACAGCGATACCCGCCGCCACTCCCACCAGCATGCCGGCAAAAACCTCCAGCCGGGTATGACCGAGGATTTCCCTGAGTTTCTGGGTCGATAAATGGTGCTGCTGAAAGATCTCGTCCACGATCTGATTCAGCAGGCGTGCCTGGAGCCCGGTGGCGCGGCGCACGGTGGACGCATCGAACATGACCACCACGGCGAATGCCAGGGTTACCACAAACAGCGTACTGCCGAAGCCGTTCTGTATGCCGACAGCGGTTGCGAGCCCGCTGACCATGGCGGAATGGGCGCTAGGCATGCCGCCGAGGGCCACCAGGTACTGGAAGTCGATCTTGCCGGTGCGGCGGAGATTGGAGGCCATCTTGAGGAGTGAGGCAATCATCCAGCCGCAAAATCCCGCCCAGAAGACGGGGTTGCAGAAGAAGGCTCCCAGTTCGTTTCGCATGGGCGCAAGATGAAGGATTCCGCGGGAATGGTCAAGGTGAATGGTTTCACGAGCATGACTCCGCCCGTCAAGGGGTCGGGTTGCCGCCGCGGATACGCCGGTAGATATCGACCGGGAGAACCAGGGCCCGCATGGGCCAGAGGGTCATCAGGTGTTCGAGCACGACCCGGGAACTGGCGCTGGAAGGCTCATGCAACTTGCCTGCCAGATAGACGCAGGGGAACCGCAATACGAAACTGATGAGGAAAATGAGCTGGTAGTGGTTCCACTCCCGGCCTGCGAAATCCAGGGAGAATCCCGCGGTTTGGCGCAGGAAGAGACCGCCAAGGATGGCCGCCAGTCCGGCGGCGAGCCCGGACAGGCTGTTTGTCATGGCGATGAACATCGGACGATTCTCACGCGGGGCCATCTTCAGCATATAGCTGTTGACGGAGAGTTCGATGCCGGCGTTCATGAAACTGTCGAGAAAGAGGGCGATCGCCAGGACGGGAGGCGCCCATTCGGGTGTGACGAGGAGGAACACGGCGGCGATGGTCGGCTTCATGGCCACGCAAACCCGCAAGACAGGCCGGCTGCCGTAGCGATCGGTCAGCCGGCCCCACAGCGGGGAAATGACGGCGTAGCCCAGGCTGGGTGTACACCACAGCAGGGTTGTCAGCCAGAGGGGCACGTGAAGCATTTTCAGGGTGTAGATTTGCATGAAGACCGCGGCAAAAGTGCTGACCCCGCTGAAGAAGCAAAGGAACCGCATGAATTGGAGGTAGTTACGATCCTGCAGGGGTTCGCGCAGGGAGTTCCACGGGGGGGTCGTGATGGTGGTATTCGGCGGCTCGTAAACGTTGAAGTACAGGAGGATATCGGAGATCGCGGCGGTGGAACCGATCACGGCGAGCACAGTGAAGAGGGTTTGTGCGGAGAATCCGTGCAGCCAGAAGGTTGTGGCGGTGATGGCGAGGGATGAGGCCATCATGGTCAGTGTGAGGTAGCGCTGCTTGTTGGCCCAGTAACGGCTCAGGATCCGCTTGGGGATCAGGTCGCCCATCCAACTCATCCACATCGGGTGGGTTATGGTTTGAAGGGCGGCTCCGATGGTGATCAGGGCGATCTGGGTGGGAACAAGGGCTGGGCGCGGGAAGAATGGCAGCAGCGGGAGGAATGCCACAGGCAGGTAAAGGAGCCGTCCGGCGATGGCGAGTTGCATGAACAACGGGCGGCGGTGGCGGACGTGATTGGCCACATGGGCACCCACGAACTGGAAGAGGATGGTGATCATCGGCAGGCCGCTCAGCAGGCCGAAGTGGAACTCCGTGGCGCCGAGTGAGCGGAAGAAGTCCGTTGTGACCGGGGAGGACACGCAAGGCAGGTAGATCATGAAGAGCATGCCTGCCAGGGTGATGCGGCGCAGATGGTGGATGAGGTGAATGGGTGGTTTGCCGGTCATTTTTTTCTTTAGCGCCTGGATGCGCAGGAGTCTCTATCACAGCCGCAGATCGAGGTCAATCCGCCCGGGAAAGGCCCGGGGGCGCCGGCGGGTGCAGTGTGATGAGTGTGATTTCCGGCGGAGCGAACAGCCTTAGCGGGGGGCCCCATGTGCCCGCGCCGCGGCTGACCGACAATCGGGAACGCGGACTGATTTCAAAGAGGCCGTATGTCAGAGGATAGAACAGGGCGACAATCGGGCGGAAAGGAAATATCTGGCCGCCATGCGTATGCCCGGAGAGTTGCAGGTCAAACCGGTCGACGGACAAGGGGTCGATCCTGGGCTGGTGTTTGAGAAGCAGGGTGAAACGCCCCGGGGGAACGGTCAGAAGCCCTCTTTCGCTGGTTTCGGCCGGCAGTCCCTGGAAAACACCCGCCACATCATCGACCCCGTGCAGATGGAGTGTGTCCCCGATATCAACCCCGCTGCCCCGGAGGAGCCGGAATCCGGCCGTGTCGTGGAGGCGGAGGGCATCCGCGAGGCCGGCATAGAATTCGTGGTTTCCGAGTACGGCGTATTTCCCGAAAGGGGGCTGGACATCCGCCCAGGCGCGGGCCAGGGGACCGATGTTGCGTGCGGAGGAGTCGATGAAGTCGCCTGTCATCAGGATCAGGTCGGGACGGAGTTCCGATACGCGGCGGATGAGTGTCCGGTTCCATGCGGAAGTCCGGATGGTGCCGAGGTGGATATCGGAGAGATGCAGGATTCGCAGGGGGGTGGAACCGGTGGCGAATGTCTTTGCCGTGAAATCCAGGCGGCGGATACAGGGGCGGGAAGCCTCCAGGGTTCCCAGGAATGTGGCGAGCGCCACAAGGACCGTAACAACCGCAAGATGGGCCCGGGGCGGAAGTCGCCACCGGCGGAATACTCCGTTCCATAGGTCCAGGCACCCGCCAGCCACACAGCCCCAGAAGCTCCAGGCCAGCCACAGATAGGCGGGGATATTGATGGCGCGAGAGAGGCCCGCATGGCCGTTATGGTCCAGGATACGGCCGGCAAACGGCATGGCGATACACAACAGGAACCAGAGAAACAGTGCGATCCGCGCCGGAAGTGTCAGGGGGAATGCCCGGGCGACAAGGCGGTACAGGTACGCGTGCATGGCCGCGTACAGCGACAAGGCAACGACAAGGAAGCCGATCAGCATACACTCACGCGTGGTACAACGCGCCCTCAAGGGCGTTCCGCATGATCTCCACAGGGGCGGGGATGCCGGTCCAGATTGTCAAGGCCTCCGCGCCCTGGTGCAGCAGCATGCCCAAGCCGTTCACAGCCTTTGCCCCTGCGCCGGTTGCGGTCCGGGTGAAGGACGTGTCCGGCAGGTTATACACCAGGTCGAACGCCCGCTGGCCGGGACGGAAGGCCGACGGGGGCAAGGGCGGAGGGTCGTCGGGTTTCATGCCGACGGGCGAGGCCTGCACAACGAGGCTGCAGGCGGCAGCCGCGACAGCCCACTGACTCCGTTCCGCTCCCGCCAGTTCAACGGGGACCTCGGGCGCCAGGGTGCGGATTTCCCGGGCGACGTTTTCGCAGCGCACCGGATCGACATCCGCCAGGATGATCCTGGCGCATCCCTCGACCGCGGACGTGATGGCGACGGCCCGTCCGGCTCCGCCGCAGCCCAGGACAAACATCGATTGTCCCTTGGTGGAGGATCCAAAGGCATCCTTCAGCGCCCGCAGGAATCCCTTGCCGTCCGTGTTGTGGCCCCGTAATCCCGACGGGGTGAATTCCACCGTGTTCACGGCGCCCAGCCGGCGGGCGGAATCGTCCAGGTCCGCCAGAGACCGGAAAGCGACCTCCTTCAGGGGAACGGTCAGGTTCACGCCCCGGAATCCCATATCCCGCATGGCGGCGAGGACCTGCATCAGCCGCTCCGGATGCACGTCGAACGCAAGATAGATGCCGTCGATCCCCAACGCCTCGAGGGCCGCGTTATGCATGACAGGCGAGAGGGTATGCCCGATCGGGTGGCCGAGGACGGCGAAGGGCTTCGTATGTCCGCTGAGGGATTTCATGGGTTGGGGGTTCCCTTCCGCGAAGCAGCTTTCCGCAGGGCGCGGTTGAAGAGCAGCCGGTTCACGCAGGAGAGGTAGGCCTTGGCGCCGGCCTCGACGATGTCGGTGCTGGCGGCCTTGGCGCTGACGATTTCCTTGCCGAACTGGACCCGTACGGTGACTTCGCCCATGGCGTCCTTGCCCACGGTGATGGCCTGCAGGGAGAAATCCAGCAGGCGGCCGCGGATGCGGGTGATGCGGTCGATGGTTTTCAGGGCGGCGTCGACGGGCCCGTCGCCGCAGCCCGCATCCTGGGAAACGTGGGTGCCGCGCTTCAGGCGCAGGGTTGCGGTGGGGATCGTTCCGGTCCCGGCCGAGACGTGCAGGTAATCGAGCAGGTAGGCGTTCGGCATTTCGTCCATCTGCTCCCGCGCGATGGAGAGCAGGTCGTCGTCATAGATATGCTTCTTCTTGTCCGCGAGTTCGATGAACCGGTTGTAGGCGGCCTCGATTTCGGAATCCGAGAGGGTCATGCCCATGCGGGTCAGCTTGTCGCGGAAGGCATGGCGCCCGGAATGCTTGCCGAGAACAAGGTCCGAGCCTTCAATTCCGATATCCTCCGGGCGCATAATTTCGTAGGTGCGGCGGTCCTTGAGGATGCCGTCCTGGTGGACTCCGGCCTCGTGGGCAAAGGCATTGGCGCCCACGATGGCCTTGTTGCGCTGCACGGCAATGCCGGTCATCCGGCTGACCATGCGGCTCACGCGGTGGATTTCGCGTGTGTTGATCTGGGTGTGGAGATGGAAGGCGTCGGCCCGGGTGCGCAGGGCCATGACGAATTCCTCGAGGGCGCAGTTGCCGGCGCGTTCCCCGAGCCCGTTAATGGTGCATTCCACGGCGCGGGCCCCGTTCTGGACCGCGGCGATGGAGTTGGCGACGGCCAGGCCGAGGTCATTGTGGCAGTGCACGCTGATCACGGCCTTGTGGATATTCGGCACGGTTTCGTACAGGCCGGCGATGAGTTCGCCGTACTGGTTGGGAATCGCGTAGCCGACAGTGTCCGGGATGTTCACCGTTCCGGCGCCGGCATCAATGACGGCCTCCACCACCTGGGCGAGAAAATCCGGTTCCGTGCGGGCGGCATCCTCGGCGCTGAATTCCACATCGGCACAGCGGCGGCGGGCGTACTTGACCATGGCGACGGCCTGACGGATGATTTCGCTGCGCGCCTTGCGGAGCTTGAACTTCCGATGGATCGCCGACGTGGCCAGGAACACGTGGATGCGGGGGCGCGGGCCCGCGCACACGGCCTCGGCACAACGATCGATATCCTTCTCCACGCAGCGCGCCAGCCCGGCGATCACGGGGCCCCTGACCTGTTCGGCCACAGCCTTGACGGCGGCGAAATCCCCGGGCGAAGCGATGGGGAATCCCGCCTCGATCACATCCACGTTCAGCGCAGCCAGGGCATGGGCGATCTCGATCTTCTCGCGGTGGTTCAAGCTCGCCCCCGGGGCCTGTTCGCCGTCGCGGAGGGTCGTGTCGAAAATAATGACCCGGTTCTTGTCGCGTGATTCCGTCATGTTCTCTCTCCCGATGGAGGCCTTCCTGTTGTGCGTCCGATCCGCTTACTCCGAAGCCATGGCGATGACTCCGGATCTGGAGACATCGAGAATCCGGAACGGTTTCATCAGCTCGAGGAAATCCGTCACGATATCCTGTTCCCCGACCAGTTGAAGCACCATCGAGTTGGCCCGCACGGCGATCACCTGGCAGCCGAACACATCGGCCAGCTCGATGATTTCCGAGCGCGTTTTCCGCGTCGCCGCCACCCGGACCAGGATACATTCCCGGTTGAGGAATGTTTCGCGGGTCAGGTCGGTCACCTTGATGACGTCCACCAGCTTGTCGAGTTGCTTGGTGACCTGTTCCAGGACCCGGTCGTCACCCGGGACCAGCATGGTCAGGCGTGACACGGTGGAATCCTGTGTCGGTCCGACGTTCAGGCTTTCGATGTTGTAGCCGCGGCCGGAGATGAGGCCCACGATGCGCGCGAGGACGCCGGGCTGGTTCTCCACCAGGGCGGTAATGATGTGTTTCCGGATGTGCTGGTTGTTGCTGTTCATGATTCGACTTCCTTTATGCAATGCTCTGGAGCATTTCGGTCAGCGAGGCCCCCGGAGGAACCATCGGGTACACGTTCTCGTCCGGCTTGACGATGCACTCCACAACGACGGGGCGCCGGATCGCGAAGGACTTCCGCAGGGCGGAGGTGACTTCGTTCTTCCGGGTCACGCGCATTCCGACCGCGCCGTGAGCCTCGGCCAGCTTGACAAAGTCCGGCAGGTAGGCCGGCGGGCGTTCCGCGATCTTCTCGTTCCGGGCGCGGTCATTCTGCGCCAGGCGGACGGCGGAGTATTCCTTGCGGTAGAACATTTCCTGCCATTGCCGGACCATGCCGAGATAGCCGTTGTTGAGGATCACAACGGTAATGGGCAGGTCGTGTTCCACGGCCACCACCAGTTCCTGGAAGTTCATCTGGATGCTTCCGTCGCCGGCGATGGTCACCACGTTCCGGTTGCGGCAGGCCGCCTGGGCGCCGATCGCCGCCGGGAGTCCGAAGCCCATGGTGCCGAGCCCGCCCGACGAGATGAACGTGCGCGGCTTCGTATACTGGTAGAAGTGGGCCGCCCACATCTGGTGCTGGCCGACATCCGTCACGATGATCGCGTCCCCGCGGGTCACCTCGCTGATCTTCTCGATGACGAATTGCGGGAGAAGCTGGGTTTCCTTCGCGTCATAGGCGAAGGGCGATTCGGTGCACCACTTACGGCACCGGGCCAGCCATTCCCGGCGGTCCGCCGGTTCGATCAGCTTGATGAGTTCCCGCAGGACGGGCTTGACGTGCCCGATGACGGGAAGATCCACGACCACGCTCTTGGATATGGCGGAAGGGTCGATATCAATATGCGCCTTGATGGCGTGCGGGGCGAACTCGGAGATCTTTCCTGTGACGCGATCGTCGAAACGGGCGCCCACGGAGATGATAAGATCGCATTCGCTGATGGCGCTGTTGGCGGCCACGCTGCCGTGCATGCCCGGCATGCGCAGGGCCAGCGGATCCGTGTCCGGGAATCCTCCGATGCCCATGAGGGTGGTTGTCACGGGGATTTTCGCCTTGCGGGCCAGGGCAGTCAGTTCCGCGGAGGCGCCGCCGGCGATCACGCCGCCGCCGGCGAGAATGACCGGCTTGCGCGCGGAATTCATGGCTTTGGCCAGTTTTGCGATTTGCCGGGGCTGGCCCTCGTAGATGGGTTTCATCCCGCGCCGGTTGACCGTGCCGGAAAAGGTGGCTTCCGTCTTGCCGCGCTGGACATCCTTCGGGATATCCACGAGGACGGGGCCGGGGCGTCCGCTCTTGGCGATCTGGAACGCTTCGGCAATGATGGCCGGTATATCATCCGTTCTGCGGACGAGATAGTTATGTTTGGTCACCGCGCGGGTGATGCCGACGGTGTCGGCCTCCTGGAATGCGTCGTTGCCGATCATGGAGGAGGGGACCTGGCCGGAGATGCAGACCATGGGAATGCCGTCCATGTTGGCCGTGGCAAGGCCTGTGACAGCATTGGTCGCGCCGGGGCCGGAGGTCACGATGCAGCAACCCGGCTTGCCGGTTGCCCGGGCATATCCGTCGGCCATATGGGTGGCGCCCTGTTCATGGCGGACGAGAAAGAACTCGAACGGCGCATGATACAGTTCGGCGAAAATGTCCAGCACGGTTCCGCCCGGCAGCCCGAAGACGGTCTTCACTCCGGCATCCCGGATTGCATCCACCACGCACTTTGCACCTGTTCTCATTCCTTGCCTCCTCCTGTCGATCGTCCGATTATATGCATCCCAACAAAAAAACCCACCGCTTTTTGCGGTGGGTTTTTTGGAGCCGGGTAACAAGCTGGTTATCAGCAGTCACCCTCCCACCGCGGGGGCCGTACCAGTACCAAACCAAGGTACACCCCTGCCGTCCGCAGAACTACGACTGCGTTGTCGAGGACGGTTGCGATGGGTTTGCTCTCATTCATTGCCGGGATATTGTCAGAATACCATGGAAGGAGTCAAGTGCATTTTCGGGACTGTTGCGGGACTGTGGGATTGTCGGGGCTGCGCACTCCGCAGTCGTTTTGCGGCAGAGTGTGGGAAGGAAGTGAAAACCCGGAGAGTATCCATCTGGAATATCCGTTGAAAACGCCCGTGAAATAGTGCAACCTTGCAGCACTTGTCAAGGAGGCACGCCATGAGCCATGCATTGCTATGTAACAGGATTTTTTCAGCCATCGCCGTCGTTATCCTGGCCGCCATGAGCACGGGGTGCGCCTCCTTTCGCATTGATGCCTCCCTGGCCCCCACGGGGCGGCCCATTCCTGCCCCCGTCACGTTCAACCTGACCGATGTGAGGTATGTGGTTCTGACCAACATGGCACAGGATGCGCTTTCGCCCTTCGCCAGTTATCCCATTACGCGGGCCTCCTTGAGCGATGACATGATGAATGTCGCCATGAAACTCTACCCCAAGACCTTCTCCAAGGCTCCCGATGCAGTTCCGCTTCAGGTCACCATCACTGGAATCAACAATGAAGCCGGTGTGGATGACGGTGCCGCCTGTGTCTCGTGCCTCACCCTGACCCTTATCCCCCTTCGGAGCACCGACAAGGAAACGTATTCGGTGGAAACCCGCTCCTCGATCCCCGCCGCCAACCAAGCCCTGGCCCGGCCGGTGACCTTCAGCCGGACCGATGTCAGTTGGCTCTCCATCCTGCCCACCGGCTGGATCCCTGTTCCGGCCGGCGCCGGGGAGCGCGCCTGGGGCATGGATTCCGGGATTGCCACGGCGAAGGAGATTACCTTTAAGTCCTGCGTTGAGGCCATTGCCGCGAACCTGCGCCGTGTGAAGCCTGAAGCGTGGTCCGCTTCTGTTCCAGCCACCCGGCAAAAGGAGTCAGACACCCCAGCACCGGCCGTTCCCCGGAAGTCGGACTCCGCGCTTCCGCCGCCTCCGGTTCTGTAGTCAACAGAAGGGGGATGCCTTCGCGATCACGGGGTGACCCTCTCTGTCGAGGCTTGCATGCGCCGCCTATGCGGTGGGTTTTTCCATCCACAACAGAGTGAGTCAACAATGAAACACCCGCGCCGTTCCGTTCTTCTCACGATCGCCATCGCGTTATCGCCCGTGCTGCTGCAGGCCGCCGACCTGCCTCCATCCGTCCTGCAGTTGCTGGAGCAGGGGAAGACCTCCGGGCTGACGCCTGATCTCATCGATTCCCTTCAGGCAATGGTGGATCGCAACGACCCCGCGATTCGTACCCTCTTCAAGCAGGAGGCGATCCGGATCGGCGGCGGCGGGAGCCAGGGCGAGGCCTTTATGCGCAAGGTGTTTCAATCGGTGGACCGGCGCCAGATGAAGCTGGCCGAGGAACTGGCCGCCCAGGTGGCCTCCGAAATGGGGGATGGCGTCGAAGCGGTCATCCGGACGGGTTCTTCCGGCGACCGCCACATGAACCTGTCCGGACAGGCGCCTTCCGAAGGACGGTATGATTTGCTGAACTCGGATGACGACATCTCCTTTCTCGGTCCCCGCGGTGAGGAAGCCGCCCGCCGTTTCAATGAACTGAAGGATGCCCGCAAACTCAGAAACGCCCGGTGCAAGGGCTTTGCCATGTCGCCGATTCCCGATGCCACCAGTTACGACCTGCTGGTCAAGCAGATCCAGGATCCCGACGCCTTTGTCGGGGCCGCCGGCTTCGGTAAAATCAAGCAGGAGATGGTCGAGAAGGGCGGTGCCATCATTTTGCAGCGTGAAGGGGGAGCCCTGAAGCCGGTTGCCATCACCCTGGCTGACTACGTCCAGAAGAACGGTGGCAGCACCCTGGCGGAAATCATGGACATGGCGCAGATCGCCTCGGATCTCAAGCGGTTCGGCCCCCTGACCATGTACACCAGTTGCACGCGCCAGATGCTCCATCCGAACCTTTCGGAGCGGGAGCAGGTGAAATACCTGCTCCGCATCTACGCCTCCATGCAGGCGGCCGGTTCTTTCGGCGATGCCGCCAGTATGGGGGGGCGGCAGTCCTCCTACTTCCAGGAGATGGGCGAACAGCTCATGGCCGCCTACAAGGACAAGAGCGGTAACGCCGCCCGCGCGCTGCTCCGGCGCCATGACCTGATGACGCTCCAACTGGATGCCTTCGAATCCGTGATGCTGAGCACCTGCCGCAAGGTTCAGCAAATGGTCCGCCAGGCCGAGCGGGAAGCCGGCAAGGGCGCCGTCAATATCGCCCGCCACCCCGAGCTGCGCCGCATGATCCACGAACTGGCCGCCGGCTTCTCCCTCCTGCACTCGTCGGGACACGGCCGCATCATCCAGGACGTCATCCCCGGCATGCTCAAGGCCCTGGGCGGATCCGGGGCGGACAGCGTCTCGCTCCTCTACAAGGTGCTCTATACGGCCGCTGTGGACGCCGGCACGCTCACCGCCGCAGCGGCGGAGGACGGCATCGCCCGTGGAGTCAACACATGGGTCAGGGCCGGTTCCGCCGAGGGCCTCGTCGCCGGCATGAAGGAAGCCGGAGTTGGTGGCACAAAGACCCGCCAACTCCTCGCCGAAGTCGGCAGCGAACGCATGGCTGGAACCACCGGCGGGGAAAGCGCCAGGCAACTCCAGAAGATGCTCGCCGATACGAAGGGCGATTCGTTCCTCTGGAAACTACTGGCCAGCGAAACCGGCTCAAAATTCGCCATCGAGGCCGTCGCCAACGCACCGTTTGTCCTCTACGCCATGTATTCCGAATGGCAGAAGGGCGACATGAAGGACCTCAGCAGCGCCGCCTTCGTCATCATTGATTTCGTCCCTATGGGCATGGCCGTCAAGAAAGCCGGCTGCGAGGGCATCACCGCAGGTACGGCGCTCATGTTCGCCAAGGAGGCGCTCTACTTCACCCCGGCCTGGCCCTTTGTGCTGGCGGGTGATGTCCTTGTCATGTCCTGGACGGTTGGCGGCGCCGTCCAGCTCCAGAACGAGAGTGAAGGCCTTGTCGATGTCCTGACCTATAACGGTGCCTTTGAAAAGGAGGGAAACAGCTACCGCCTCAAGCGCCTGGAATTGCCCGGTGGCGACACCATCGCCAGGGACCAGGTCTATAAGTGGTTGTTCGAGACCAAGGCGGTCCGCGTCAAGCATGCGGTCCCCGGTAAGGAGTACTGGATCAACAACCTCTCTGAAAAGGCCTTTAACGTCTTCAACTCCCACTACCTGGCCAACGATCCGGCCCTCGCCCAGATGCGCGCGGCCGTGCAGTCCCACCTCGACGCCATCAACTGGGAGGAGGCGTCCAGGTACTTTTTGGGCGGATATCTCATCTGGATGGGCGGCTTTGAGTACATCGCGGAAAGCGACAAGGGCAAGCCCTGGGCCAAACTTTACCAGAACCTGAAGGACCAGGTGGAAAAGCGCAAGGACGTTGTCCTGCAGGAGTGGATGGTTCCCCAGCTCATCGCCATGGCGGAGCAGAAGTACGCCACCCTGAACGCCGAGAACGACCTGGCGCCAAAGCTGGAGGAGTTGCAGAAGAACCTGGAAGCCTTGCGCGGTTCCCCCCTGGGCGTCAACCTTGTGGACATCGTCCGCGAAAAGGCCACCGCCCTCGCCAATGCCAGCGACAGCGCGGTTTTCGGGGCGACCGATACAAAGGAGGAAAAGAGGCTGACCAGCGGACAATACTGGGAAAAGGCCTATGCCGCCTACAAATCCATCTACGACAGGAACGTGGAGATTCCGGAAACCATCCGGACCCGCACCGGCTTCGCACGGACCCGGGTTCTTGGCTTCTCCTGGAGCGGCGATATGGAGCAGGAAACCCGCAAGTCCGAACAGTCCCGCGCCGGATTCGCCTCGGCCTTGAGCCGCATCACGGGGGATATCACGAGGATCAAGGGCTCCGCTCCGGACCCTGCCGATACCATCGACGCCCAGGCGTTTGATCTGCTCGCCTCGGTCGTATTCCCCTGGCGAACCGCCCTCGATGAATCGGACTCGGCCCAGCCTCCCGAGGGCTCAAAGTATTTCGAGGAATACGAGGCCGCCCTTGAAAAGGTCCGCGCCCTCTACAACCTCAATGCGGATTTCAACCGACGCCTCAACAAGGGGTCCACGATCGTGGTCTCCCCCGCCCCGCTGGTGCTCGACGAGGCCGCCGACGTGGAACTGCGCTTCTCGGATCCAACCCTGGCCAAGGAACACCAGGACAACCCCTTTACCATCCGTTGGAGCGCCACGCCTGCCGGCACGTTCATGCCGACCGATGCCGCCGGCGAAAAACTGCGCTTTGCCGCCAACAAACTCCCGCCGGCAACCCTCTCCGCCACCGTCGAGCGTTCAGGCAGGGAGAAGGTCAAGGGCGTCGTCCAGCGCACCGTGCGCGTGAGCATGCCGGACGACCTCCTGAGCGTCAGCATGGAGCCGAAGAAACCGGGGCCCGGCGCGACCGTGAAGTTCACCGCGGATATTCCCGAGCGTTTCTACAACACCGGGACACGCCTTGACTGGAGCGGAAAGAACTGCACGGTCCGCAGCCAGCAGGCCTACTCGGCCGACGTGGTGGCCCCCATGTCCGGTGCCGCGTCGGTCAAACTGATACTCCTGGTCGAGGACGCCAATGGGCAACCCCAGCCGGTCGCATCGAAGACCGTCGAGTTCGAGGTCTCTGGCGATGGCTTTGCGGTGAACATTACCGGCGAGTCCCAGTACATCGAGGGCGACAGCGTCGCCCTGTCTGGCACGGCCGTCGGAATACCCTCCGCCTCACGCGAAACGGTCAAACTGGAGTGGTTCCTCAACGGCAAACGCAACGCCGTCGGCCAACGGCTCGATCTTGGCCGGCTGAACCGCGGCTCCTACGATGTCGAGTTGCGCGGCACATTCCAGCCCGCGAACGGGGATGCGAAAACCGCCTCCGCACGCCACACCGTCACCGTCAGCGACCCCGCGGCCCTGCTCGCCGTCGCCGTCAAGGGCCCCGCCAGCGCCAAGGTAAACGCCGAAGTCTCAATCCTAGCGGAAATCCGCGCGCTCGCACCGGCCGCCGAACGCCTCAGGAAGGACGCCTGGATCGAATGGACGGTCAACGACGTCGTCTACGAAACCGGGGGAACGTTGCGCATGGACACCAGCCGCCCGGGACACTATGAGTTCGATGCCCGCGCCGTGATTGGGGAAGGACGTTCCCGCCGGATTCTGGCACGGGCAACACACGTGATCGACATCGGCGACGAACGCCAGCCGCCGCCCCCGCCGGAAGGCGGCACAGGCGGCTCGACGAAGCAGGGCGACACGCCGCCAACCAGCACGCCACCAAAGACGGACAAAACGTCACCGCCCGGCACTCAGCCACCCAAGCAGGACGCGGTCCCCACGGCTTCCGCCGCAGAAATCGCCGCCGCCTACGCCGACGGCAGCATGATCGCCGGTGAGGCCAAGACGGCAAAGATGTCCGGCGTCTACGACTGGCGCTTCACCCTCCCTCGCCACGCCCACAACCCTGTCCTCGGCCTCGCGTTCCTCCGTGGCTACGACAA
This sequence comes from uncultured bacterium, assembly GCA_903908715.1. Lineage (GTDB taxonomy): Bacteria > Verrucomicrobiota > Kiritimatiellia > CAIKKV01 > CAITUY01 > CAIVSY01. The sequence continues at coordinate 78,194 of CAIVSY010000078.1, read as the reverse complement.
TGGCGCCGCGCCAGCCCTCAAGGAACTGCAGGACGCCTACCTGCAACTGAAGGCCAGAGCCGTCAAGGAATTCGGCGCCGTGCAGGAGCTCTACATCGTCTCCGGCGAAGGGGCTGTCAGGCGTTGGGTCGAAAACGCCTACAAGGATGGCTACCATCTTGGAAACGTTGCGAAGGTTAATGACGGCATGAAAAGGATCCACAACGCTACGTATGGCCACGATGCCTCCGGAGCTCTGGTCATGATCAAAGGTCCGGAAATCAAAACTGCACCGCCTTCCTCCCCGACCACCGCTGTCTGCACCCACGACCCCATCATCGTGAATGCCTGGCTCAAGGGATGGAATGACGGTTACAACGGCCAACCCGAAAATGCCCCCTCCCCATCGGCCTGCGGCTGGACCCCGGCAACGGGCTCTACCGTCTCGCTGAACCTTGTGCCCGACTCCACCCAGCTCTCCCCCGGCGAAACCGTCAAGCTCAAGGCCCTGGTCTCCAATGCGCTGCTGGACGACCATCCCCTTTCCTACGCCTGGACCGGCGTCGACACATCCTCGGAATCCGGCGCGGAATTTACTGCCAAGGGCAACGGATCGTTCAAGGTTTCCGTCAAGGTCACCGGCGCCAAGGGCCGCGCGATCGGCGAGGCAACGGCAACCTTCACCGTTGGCGAGCTCACGGTGAGCGTGTCCGGCATCCCGGGGCAGCCCGTGCCCGTAGGCACCACGGCTAACCTGACCGCCACGGTCCAGCAGGGTGGTAAGGCCGCCCCACAGGAAGGCCTCGAGTTCTCCTGGCAGCCGCACCCTGAAGTCGAATTCACCGGCCGTGCCGGCGCGGCGGCCACAACCGCCCGGTTCCTTAGGCCACAGAAAACACGCATATGGGTTGACGTCCTGCGCAAGGAAGGCGGCACCATGAAAACCGTCGCCTCGTCAGAACCCGTCGAGGTCGAAGTCGTCCCGCCCAAGATTGCCCTGGAATGCACCCCGGCTGACCCGCTGGTCGGTGAGGACGTAACCGTGAAGCTCACCGTCACGCCCGAACTGCCGGAGCTGGATTGCCGCTGGGAACTGCCCTCGAACGCCAAACAGATCGGCGAATCCAAGGACTCGCGCGAGGTTACCTTCTACTCGCTCGATACCCGAACTATCGCCATCAGGGCCATGGCCAGGCTTCAACACCATGGCGACGACCTCGGCGAAGCCAAGGCCTCCCTCACCGCCCGACCGTACCAGGTCAACGTCACCGGCCCGCGCCACTCGGGACCGAAGCCGCGCGTGTGGAGTGAACAGGCCAAGGGCCTGGTCGAGGTGCAGTCCGGCACCGTCGTGCACCAGGAAGTCTTCTTCGCCGCCACCGTGAACCCGCAGTGCCCGCGCACCGTGCGCTACGAATGGAGCGCCTCGCCCGAGGGCTGCTCCGTCTACAGCCCGGCCAGCAGGGAAACACGCGTCAATGCCAGCCAGCCGGGCACCTACAGCCTTGCCGTCAGGATCAAGGACGACCGCGGCATCGAACTCGGCACGGGCGCAGGACAGCTCTCCGTCGCTGCCGACCCAGGGAAGCCGATGATTTCCGGGGCCGGCGCCAAGCTGGCCCAGGCGCAATCGGCTGTGGCCGAAGGACGCCTCGAGGAAGGCCTCTCCCTCGCCGGGGAAGCCGCCGCACTGGATCCGAAAAACACGGAGGCACCCAGCCTGCAAGCGAAATGGACCACCGAACGCCAGCAGGTCCTGCAGTACGTCGCACAAGTCAACGACGCCTTGCGGAAGCCTGATCTTGCGTCGGCCGCCGCCGCGCTGGACAAGGCTCGCCAGATGCATCCGCGGTATGCACCGGTCAAGGACGCGGCTTCCGCGTATGAGCGTGCCGTTGCGGCCGCGAATGAAAGGGAAAGCGACCGAGCCCGGTTTATCGCCGAAGGGGAGGCTCTCCAGAAGCAGGACAAGCTGTTCGAGGCGGTCGAAAAGTTCCGCCAGGCGCTCGCCATCCGGCCTGATTCCGTCGTCCAGCAACGCATCGCGGAACTCACCGATCGCATGGGCCGTAAGGAAAAGGCGCGTCAGCTCCGCGCCGAAGGGGCTGCGTTCCAGGAGAAGAACGAATTGGGCAGGGCAGTGGCCAAGTACAGGGAGAGTCTTGGTTATTGGCCGGATCCCGCCCTTGAAAAGCATATTTCCCTGCTGGAACAGAAGATCGCCGGTTCCGAGTCCGGCGCGAAGGCGGACGCACTTTGGGCGGAGGGGCGTACCTTGTATGATGCCGCCAACTACAAGGGCGCCGCCGCGAAGTTCAAGCAGAGCCTGGCCCTCAAGGAAACGTCAGAGCGCCGTGCCTATCTGGACAAGTTGGAGGCGTGGCTCTCCGTCAAGCAAGTGACTGATGCCGTCTGGTCCACGGCCAGGCCAACGACCAACACGGGAGCCGCCAAATCCGGGGCAGCCGCTTCTACGGCACCCACCCCGGCGGCCCCGGTCAACACAGCGTCGCGTCCGGCCCCCAAGCCGGCCACACCCGCATTACCCCCAGCCGCCAAGACCGTGCCCACCCCGGAAAAACCTGTGCCACCCCGGGCGCCGGCGACGCCGTTGCAGCCCAAGTCGCCCCCGCCGGCACAATCCGCTTCCGCACCCTCGCTGAACGGCACATTTTCGCAAACCCTCAGCGAAGGGGGGCAAAGCATGACGGTCCGATGTGTCATCGTTCAGTCCGGAAACAACATCACGGCAGACATGTCCATCAAGGCCGACGAGATGACCGAGTCGAACCGGTTTTCGGGGTTCATCCGGGGCCATCTTGTCACGCTGAATCCCGGCAAGGAGAACGAGGTCAAGATGACCGTCTCGCCCGATCTCAACACGCTGACAATGACGCTCGGGGAAGCCGGGGAAGCCATGACGCTCAACCTGCGGCGCGAACGCTGATGTGGCGTTCGATGGGCCGGCCACGGGACGTTCCGGGCCTGTCATTGTGAACGCCATGGAATCGAGCGGCTCGGCAAAGGGTTCGGCTGCTGAAACACAACAGCGATTCTTCCCGCATTGTCGTCCGGAGTCCCGGTGCTGCGCCATGCCGTGAGGAGGGCAAGTCCGTATCCCATGGCGTGGATCGAAGAATCTGTCGTTGTACGGTCACGCATCGGTTCCGCGTCCGTCTGTAAGGGGAGATTTACGGGCTCGACAGCGACTTGAGCCACACGGTACGATTCAACGTTGCAGAAAGGGTTTCCATGTCGCAAGTTCTACGCATTCGAGTGGTCCAGTTCGAGGTCCTTCCCGGGCGGCCGAGGGAGAATGTCGATCGCATGCTGGAAAGCGTGGCGCGGGCTCGCGAGGCGGTCCGGGATGCCGTCGTCTTCCCAGAGATGGCGGTTCCGGGATACCTGCTGGGCGACGAGTGGGAACGGCCCGCCTTCCTGCGGGAATGCGAGGCGTGCGGTGAGCTTCTGCGCGAGGCCAGCCGGGATATCGTGATCCTGTTCGGCAATGTGGGGCTGGACTGGCACAAGCATAATGAGGATGGGCGGGTTCGCAAGTACAACGCCTGCTTTGTGGCTGCCGGCGGACGTTTCCTCGGTCCCGAGGGCGGTCCCTATCCGTTTGTCATCAAGACGCTCATGCCGAACTACCGCGAGTTCGACGACAGCCGTCACTTCTTTGATACGCGCAAGCTTGCCCGGGAGCTTGGTTGTACGGTCGAATCGCTGATCGCGCCTGTCCGGATCGGGGACTGGCGCGTTGGGGCCATGCTATGTGAGGACGGATGGGATACGGACTACGGGGTTTCGCCCTTGCGGATCCTGGCGGCCAAGGGTGTGGATTTCCTGGTCAACGCCAGTGCCTCACCCTTCACGTTCGACAAGAACCACAAGCGCCACCGGGTGTTCACGGCGGCTGCGGCTGCGGTCAAGCGACCGGTTGTGTATGTCAACAAGACCGGTATCCAGAACAACGGGAAGACGGTGTTCACTTTTGACGGGTCCTCGTGTGTGTATGACGGGTCCGGGAATGTATTGGAGGGGCCGGCGGCCTTTGAAGAAGGGACGCTGGATGTTGATCTGCCCAGAGCGGGTACGGGTTTCTTCGGCGGCCCGGTTCCGCCGGTGCGCGACAACATCGCCACCCTGGCGAAGGCCCTTCTGTATGGAACGGAGCGATTTCTCCGGCAATGCGGGGCCGACCGCGTGGTGGTTGGGGCATCCGGTGGAATTGACTCGGCTGTTGTGGCGTCGTTATACCGGCAGATCCTGCCGCCCGACCAGATCCTGCTTGTCAATATGCCGAGCCGTTTCAATTCCGGCACGACCATCGGGTTGGCCCGCGCGCTTGCCGCTAATCTCGGGTGCGGCTATGTCGAAGTGCCGATTGAGGAGAGCGTCCGGCTGACGCAACGCCAGTTGGATGGCGTGGAAATCGCCTGGCCCGGGAAGAAGAGGCGGCTGGGGCTCACGGATACCGTGATGGAAAACGTGCAGGCGAGGGACCGGGTTGCGCGGGTTCTTTCGGCCATGGCGGCGGCCTTCGGGGGTGTCTTTACCTGTAATGCGAACAAGAGCGAGTTGACGGTCGGTTACACGACCCTGTACGGGGATCTTGGCGGTTATCTGGCGAACATCGCGGACTTGTGGAAGGGCGAGGTGTACGCACTCGGCCGGCACCTGAACACGCACGTGTACGACGAGGCGGTTCTGCCGGAGGGAGTGTTCACGGTGACGCCCTCGGCCGAGTTGAGTGCGGCCCAGGCTGTGGATGAAGGCAAGGGGGATCCGCTTGTCTATCCCTATCATGACTGCCTTTTCCGGAGCTGGGTGGAGTCGTGGAACCGTGTCACCCCGGAGGAGATCCTGGAGTGGTACCAGAGCGGGGTTCTGGAGCCGCGGATTGGCTGGGACGGGCGGATCGGGGAGCTGTTTGCGACGCCTGCCGAATTCATTGCGGATCTTGAACGATGGTGGAACCTGTACCAGGGCTTGGGCGTCGCCAAGCGGATTCAGGCGCCGCCGGTGCTGGCGGTCAAGCGGAGGGCTTTTGGTTTTGACCATCGCGAGTCGCAGATGGGGGCTCGGTACACGGAGCGGTATCAGGCGCTGAAGCGGGGTCAGACGGGGGCTGGCGGGAGCTGAAAAACCGACCCATTCCGACCTTATTGGCGGCAGAGGCCATCATATCCTTGGTGTGCTTCAGAAGACGGCGGGCCCACACAAACTCGATTGCCAGGATCGCCAGGCCGGCAGGAATGATCAGTGAGGCCGGGCCCGGCAGGACAATGGTTGCGATCCCGATGAGTACCACGGTGGTTCCGATGGTGAAGACGATCAGTTTTCGGATCGGGGCGGCAACCCTGTGCAGGGCTTGGATCCACGGATGTTTCATTGGCGCGGCTCCTGTTCATCTTGCCAGCGTTCGAGGGTCCGGCATAGCCCTGGCAGCAATCCTGTGCTGCGGGCTGCGGCAAGGAACTGGCGGACTCCCGCGGGGATATGGCGCAGGAATCCTGCCGTAGCCGGGTTGTGCCCGAGGCGGCCATAGGCGCCCAGAGCCTGGGCGAGCCGCTGGGCTGCGGCTACCGGCAGTTCTGCCCTGCGCCGGTTCCCGTCCGGGGTATTCTGAATGTAGATCCCGAGCAGTTCCTGCACCAGGGATTCCGGCAGGTTGACATACGGGTCATGGAAAAGGGACGCCAGATCATAGGCGGCCGGACCGAACCGCATGCCCTGGAAATCGATCAGCACCGGCTGCCCCCGTACGACAAGGACATTGCTCGATTGCAGGTCCCTGTGCAGAAGGACCGGTGGGGCGGCCAGCAGGGTGGGAAGCAGGTTTTCGAGTTCCGCGCGGGCGTTTGTGATGGCGACTCTTGGCAGTTTGCAGTGGCGTTGCAGGAATTCCTCGCAGAACAGGTTGTGTTCCCAGAGGAAAAGGCGCCGGTCAAAGGCCGGGCACAGTTCCATGCGTGTTCGGGCGGCGGCGCGGGTGGCGGGTCCATGCAAGCGCAAAACCGCCTCCAGTGTGCGGAGGTACAGCGTGCGAAGGCGGGCCGGGGAGAGGGACGGAGCGAGCGATTCGATGCTGTCATGGCCGGCATCTTCCAGTATGCAGAGGTTTGCCTCGGGATGGTCTGCGAGTACAGCGGGGACGCGTACGCTGTGCCTTGCGAGAAAGCGGGCGTGACCGGCGTAGAAGGCGTTTTCCGGCCTTTCGGTGCTGTACCGTATGAGAATGGCGCGCCGCCGACCCTGGAGCAGGCGGGTGAAGGAGCGCGCGGATCCGCGCGGGGGCAGGGGATTCAGGACGGTGGCGGCAGGGTCCCATCCCAGCTCCCGAAGAAGGCTGTCCAAGGTTTCATCCCCAAGCCCGGCGGCGGGTAGTGCCATGTATTCCAGTGGTTCATTTACCGTTGCCGGTCCTGTGATGATGGCGTTGCGGATATCGGCCCGGGGGCCGATGACGGCGCGGTCCCACACGACCGAATTCCATAGCCGGGCCTGTGGCGAGAGGGTCACGTTGCCTTCGGTGGCGATCCAGATCTTGCCGGTGGAACGGCAGGATGCCGCGGAGAACAGGCGGGCGCCGGATTGTCCCCGTCGGGCCGCGCTTCGGATTTCTGAATGGGCCTCCAGATAGGATGCGGGAGTACCGATGTCGGCCCAGAACGCGTCCGGGGTGACAATCGGGGCGATCCGTTCGCCCGACTGCAAGGCCTTTTCATAAGCCTGGATGATGCTTGAAAAACCTGATGGAGGCAGGTACTGCAGGATACGGGGGGACAGAAGCTGGAGACCGCAGAATGTGCAGGTGCCCGGTGAGCCCGGATTCCGGCTGTGGAACGATCGGATGGTATCCCGCGTGATCTCCACGGTGCGGGGCCCGCGGGACGGGTGCATCCAAAGGGCGGCGATGACGTTCTTCCGGGTGAAGGCCCGGCGGAACGCGGCCGGGTTGACATCGGCAAGAACATCGGCGTTCATCATCCAGAACGGTTCCATGCCGGTGAACCAGCGGGCCCGGACCAGCGGGCCGCCTGTGCCAAGGATTTCCGGTTCAAAGGAGATCTGAATCCGGAGGCCGGGTACAGGATGGCTGCGCAGGTATTCCAGAAGGGCGCCTGCATGGTAATGGGCGTTCACGAGGACATCCCGCACACCCCAGCTTCGCAGCATTTCCATCGCATGCCGGAGAACGGGTTTGCCCCAGATCGGCACCAGCGGCTTGGGGCGCACCCGTGTCAGGGGCAGGAGGCGCTCGCCGTAACCGGCAGCCAGGATGACGGCTTTGTCCGGGGGCTTCATGCGTTCCCCCCGGAGTACAGCAGGTGCCTGGACCGAAGGATTCCGAAGGCCGCCAGATCAGGGTTCCATGATTGAGCGAGAATTCTTCCCGGTGTCCCGGCCTGGAGGGCTTTTCGAACAGTATGGGTTCCGTAGAGCTTGTCAAACCAATCCGGTCTTGTATCCGGCGCGGTCCACAGGCGGTTTTCGGAATCGTTGCGGTGGATATGGTCGAGCAGGATGACGGAAGTGGTTACCGGGCGGAAGGACTGGGGGTTCCGGATGGTCAGGCGGGCGCCTTCCAGTTCCTGTCCCCTGTAGGCGCCGGAAGCGGACAGATAGCGACAGGGGGTCAGGATGACGCCCTCCGCCGCATCCTCATTGAAGCTCCTGCAAAGGGCGTTTGCGTTCAGCCACGGGGCGCCGACGACCTGGAAGGCGAGTTCGGACCCTGACCCGTAGTCGATAGCGGGGAGCGCCTCGCCGAAGACGGTCGCGGAAAACAGGCAGGCTGAGGACCAGGAGCGGATGCGGGGTGAGGGGGGGACCCAGCGGGGCCAATGGTTTTCCGGCACCGGGTTGCGGTGATAATTCCGCATGGGGGCTACGCGCAGATCCAGGTCCAGTTGCAGGGTTTCGCGCAGATAGAGGGCGGTTTCCGCCTGTGTCATGCCGTACTGCATGGGGGTGGGGATGAGGGCGACAAACGAGGCATAGCGCGGATCCAGGAAAGGGCCGTCCGACTGTGATGCCAGGGGGATTGGGCGATCCGCCACGATGACAGGCTTGCGTGCCTTGGACGCGGCCTCCAGGACCAGGCGCAAGGTGGAAACATAGGTGTACGGTCTGGCCCCGAGGTCCTGCAGTTCCACGACCAGGAGATCGAGGGACTCCAGTGATTCAGGGGAAGGGGAACGGGATTCTCCATACAGCGAGTAGACCGGGATATTCCAGTCCCCGTGGCGCTCATCCCGGGTTGATTCCCCCGCCAGTGCGACACCGCTAAACCCATGCTCAGGCCCGAACAAGGCCGATAGTCTGACTCCCGGACATTCGTGGAGCCTTTCTGCGCTGGTGCGCCCCGACTGATCCACGGCAGCCTGGTGGCTGACCAGGCCGATACGGGCGTTCCGGATCCAGTCCGGGAACTCCGTAAGCAAGACATCCATTCCTGTCAGCAGGCCATGGGCCGGATGGGTTGGGCTCATGTGGGTTTCTGTTCCAGGAGTCGGCGGGTGGTGCTGACAATCTGTTCCGCTTCGAACGGTTTCTGGATGAAGCGCCAGGGGCCGCCCGGCAGGTAGCTGCGAACGTATTCGCGGGAGAATCCGCTCAGCATAAGGACAATAGCGGATGGGTTAATCCGTGTAATTTCCTCGAATACCTGACGTCCGTCCATTCCTGGCATGATGACATCGAGTATGGTCAGGTTGATCTTGGAGGCGTGAAGACTATAGAGGGAGACCGCCTCCTTGCCGTCTGCCGCGGTCAGGATCTTGAATCCGGCCTGCTTGAGAATCAGATGGAGTTCCCTGCGTGTGCTTTCATCGTCATCCACGATGAGGATGGTCTGGGATGCGGTAGTGGTTGCAGTGGTCACGGTTTCCTCCGGTACTCCTACGGGCAGATAGATGTTGAATGTGGTCCCCCGGTCCTGTTTGCTGGATACGCGGATCCAGCCCCCATATCGCTGAATAGCGTTATAGACGACCGACAAACCCAGTCCGACGTGGTTTTCGTCCGGCTTGGTGGTAAAGAAAGGTTCAAAGATCCGGTCAAGGGTCTCGTGCGACATGCCCTTGCCTGAATCGCGGATCCGGAGGACCGCATAGGGGCCGGGCTTGGCCCGGGGATTCAGCTTGCGGTCCTCGCGGCCGAGTTTGAACGAACGGGTGTCGAGTGTGATGGTGCCACCCTTCGGCATGGCCTCCGCGGAATTGAGTACGATATCCACGAGAATGTCTATGAACTGGTCCCGGTCCACGGTGACCCGGGGACTTTTGTCGGGGACGTTATCCTTGATGGCGATGCCTTTGGTGTCCAGGGTGCCCCGCAGGAGATTGGTGGCGCCGCGGACGGCGTCGCTGAGGAGGACCGGTCGGATGGCGAGAGTGCCTTCGGCATCGCTGGCGCGTGCCACGTTCAGGATCCGCTTGCTGAGTGTGCCTGCATGCTCCACGGCGGTGAGGATGCGTTTGACATCCTCGCAAGCACGGGAATCCGGCAGGAGGTATTCCTGCATGGAGGTGGCATATCCGGCGACCAGGCTGATGATGTTGTTGAAGTCGTGGGCGATATTGCTCGAGAGTTTACCCAGGGCTTCCATTTTCTGACGGTTCATGGCCCTGCGCTCCGACTGCCTGCGAGCGGTGAGATCGCGGAAAACGGCCACGATTCCCAGGAGGTTGCCGTTGGTATCGTTGATGGGCGACACGGTGCTGGTGATCGGGCGCTCCTGTCCCTCGCGTGCGACGAGGAGCATGTCTTCCGTTTCCTCGGGGAGGGAAACGTCGCCGTGCAGGGCCCGCATTTCAGGGGCTTCGACCTGCTGGCGGGTCTGTTCATCGACGGTATGGAAGACTTCGGCGAGTTCCCGCCCAATGGCCTTGTCGCGTTTCCATCCGGTGAGGTATTCGCCTGCCGGGTTTATGAAGGTGACCAAGCCGTTCACGTCGGCGGCGATGACGGCATCCCCGATGCAGTTCAGGACGGATTCGAACCAGAGGCGCTGGTCATTCAGCTTGCGCTCCATGGATGCGCGGTAGAGGGCGGTTTCGAGGGCGGCCTCCAGTTCCCGCTCCGCGAAAGGCTTCACCAGATAGCCGAAGGGCGCGATGGTTTTGGCGCGGTTCAGGGTGGCCTGATCGGCATGTGCGGTGAGGAAGACAACGGGAATTTTCTGCGTCTTGTGGATTTCGCGCGCGGTTTCGATGCCATCCATACTGCCTGCAAGACGGATATCCATGAGGATGATATCGGGGTTTGAGGTGGCGGCCTTGCCGATGGCCTCCTCGCCGGTGGCCGCAATGCCGACCACATGATAGCGGAGGTTCCGGAGCGAAAGTGAAATATCCTTGGCGACGATTGCCTCATCCTCGACAATGAGGATCCGGGCCGAAGCTTCCCCCGTTTCGCTCTGTTTATGCTGCTTCATGTCCGCTGGCTCTTCAGGAGCACTATGGCACACAACCGGCAGGAACACAAGAGCGTTGCCTCCCCGGCGGATGCGGCAAGAAGGGGAATTCCGCCTGCAGGATGAGAGCAGGCTTGCGGCGGAGGTGGCGAGGTGGTAAGTATCGGCGCGCAACATTGCGGGAGAATGACATGTCGTCTGGCAGAGCTGGGAGTTTCCGGGAATTCGCGGAGGAAATCCGGGAAAGGAATCGGTACGAAACGGGGGCCTTCCGGGGCTGGTTTGGTTTCGGGCCGGTGGGCTGGTTGCGTTCGTTCTGCTTTCACGTCCGGGTTCTCCTGGTGTACGTCGTGGCGCGGAAGTCCATCCGGCGGGGGACGTTTGACCTGGAGGCCTATGGCGGCAGATCTTTTGCCTCGTTGCGGGCTGTGGAGGGGGCAGGCGGCAAGGTATTGGTTACAGGGCTGGAGCATCTGGCGTCGGTGCCGGGCCCCGTGGTTTTTGTCGGCAACCACATGAGTACGCTGGAGACACTGCTCCTGCCGGGGTTGATCTTGCCGTTCAAGGACGTGGCCTTTGTGGTCAAGGAAAGCCTCCTGCAATATCCCGTTTTCGGCCCTATTATGCGGTCGGTCAAGCATATCGCCGTGGGGCGTGCCAATCCGCGTGATGACCTGAAGGTTGTGCTGACGCGCGGGCAGGAGATGCTGCAGTCGGGGATTTCGGTGGTGATTTTTCCCCAGGCGACGCGGTCGGCGGTGTTTGATGTGTCGGCTTTTAATTCGCTTGGTGTCAAGCTGGCGTCCAAGGCGGGGGTTCCGGTGATCCCGGTGGCGCTCAAGACCGATTTCATGGGCAACGGGCGGGTTTTCAAAGACCTGGGATACATTGACAACCGTAAGGTGGTTCAGATTGCCTTCGGCGCACCCCTGGCGGCGTCTGCAACAGGGCGGGAGGCCCACGAGGCCGTGGTGGAGTGGGTGGGGTCGCATCTGAGGGAATGGGGCGGAGAAATCAGAATCCAGGAGGGCGTATGATTCCGGACCTGCAAATGAGTGTGTTGTGCGATGATGTCCGCCAGGAGCGGTCCGGAAAGTTCATTCTCATCGGCCTGTTTGACGGGATTGCATTGCCGGCTTATCCGGCAGTATTCGCGCGGATCTGCATTGTCAACCGCTGGTGCTGCGGGCAGGGGATCTACCAGGAGCGGACGCGGCTGATTGGAGCGGACGGCACGACCGTGATTTCGGAAAGCAAGGAGGTGCCTGTCAAGCTTGACGCGCCGGAGGCGTTTTCGACCAATGTGCAGTTCTTCCTGAATACACGGTTGGAGGTGGAGGGGATCTACTGGGTGGAGATTCTTCTCGATGGGGACATCAAGCTCCGCTATCCGATTCGTGTCAGCCGTTTGAATCTGCCGGCGCCGGGCCAAGGAGCCCGGGGTGCGGTGGAAGGTTGAACCACCATCGGGCTGTGAAGGTTTGGCGGTTGTCGAGCAGGGAAGGTTGTGAGGGATGAGCGTGCGGCAGAATGCGTGGACGGAACTGGATTGTGAGATCCTGAAGCAAAATCTTGAAGGGATGCGGGAAGCCATAGCGGGGCGGTCCGAATGCATCCTTGTCGTCAAGGCCAACGCCTACGGGCATGGCATGGAGGCCGTGGCCCGGCATGCGTTTGAGTCAGGCGTACGGCGTTTCATGGTGGCCCGGATGGATGAGGCGCTTGCTTTGCGACCCTTCCTGCCTGCGGCCCAGATTCTTCTGCTTGGGGCGGTCTGGCCGGAGGATGCCTGCGTTCTTATGGAGCGACGGATTGTGCCGGTGCTGGTCAGCGAGAGCCAGGCGATGGCGCTGGGCGAGGAAGCGCGCAGGCGCGGCATGGAACTGCCCTGTCACATCAAGATCGATACGGGAATGGGTCGGTTCGGGGTTCAGTGGGAGGAAGCGGCATCCATCATCCTGCGCTTGCAGGGGGCGGGCGGGCTTCTGATCCAGGGGCTCTGTACCCACTTTGCCTCCGCCGGACAACCCGGAGGGCGGCAGGCGGAGGCACAGGCCGCGCGGTTCCACCGGGTTGCTCAGGAACTGGAGGCGGCCGGTCTGACCGGCTTGTTCCGGCATATTGCCAACAGCGTGGCGTTCCTCCTGCATCCGGAGTGGGATATGGATGGTGTGCGGCTCGGGATTCTTGCCTACGGTTACAGTGGGAGGCTGGCCGGCTTGCGGGTACACACGAAGCCCTGCCTGCAGTGGAAGACCCGCGTGGTGAGCGTGAGAAGAATGCCCGCAGGTGTATCGGTGGGTTACCTTGGGACCTACACCACGGTGGAGCCGACCTGTCTGGCCATTATTGATGTCGGTTATTCGGATGGATTCCCGCGCCTTATGAGCAACAAGGGTGTGGTGCTGATCCGTGGTCGGCGCATGCGTGTGGTCGGACGTGTCAGCATGAACTTTGCCACTGTCGACCTCGGGCCTGAAACGGATGTCAGGGAGGGGGATGAGGTTGTGCTGATCGGGCAGCAGGGGCCGGAAACATTGTGGGCGGATGAACTGGCCCGATGGTGCCAGACAATCCCCTACGAGATCCTCACGAATATCCGGAGTCCCCAGAAGGCCTGATGTTCCTGCCTTGGGCGGACGGCTCTCCGCCTTTGCCAGGGAGAGAGAAAAGAAGATGGCAGGTTGAGGGAATCGCCAGAACGCCCAAGTGGCTTCGGTGGACACAGGTGATCCGTCCCTGTCTTAGCCGGAGCGATTCAGTTGGCGGGAGCAGTTCCCTCACCTTAATCCTCTTTCGCAAGGGGAGAGGTGCAACGACTCCTTTCATGTTGTCATCAGGAGGTGATGACTCAGGGGCGTTGCAACGATCCTGAATTCCCGCTCCCTTGACGGGAGAGAGGTGAGGGTGTTTTGAATTGAATCGCTCCGGCTTGGTTGAGGGGCTGCGACGCCGACGGAAAAAGAGATGGCGGCGGCGAGGGCGCCTGAGGTAACATTCCCTTTTTCAAATCCCTTTTGGTTGGATTCCTTATGTCTTTGCGGGTTTGTGTTCTTGGCAGCAGCAGCAGCGGGAACTGCACGCTTGTGGCATCCCCCAGCACGGCAATCCTTGTCGATGCGGGCTTCAGCGGCCGGGAAACCGTCCGGCGGCTGGGTGAGATTGGTGTGGCGGGCGAAGCCATCCAGGCGATCTGCCTGACGCATGAGCACAGTGACCATACTGCGGGTTTGACGGCGCTGTACCGAGGCGGCCGGGTCGCCCTGTTTGCCAACAGCGGTACCATCCAGGGGTTGGAGGCGCGGCCTGGCGCAGACAAGCTTTCGTGGAATATCTTCACTCCGGGGTCTCCGTTTGCTATCGGTGACCTGCGTGTCGAACCTTTCTCGGTGCCTCATGATGCCTACGATCCCGTCGGGTTTGTGATTCTGCATGAGGGATGCCGCGTGGGTGTGGTGACCGATATGGGTATGGTGACCGGCCTCATCCGGGAGCGGCTCCGTGCCTGTAATGCGCTGGTGATCGAGTCCAACCACGATGAACTGCTGCTCAAGAATGCCGATCGGCCGTGGCACCTGAAACAGCGGATTTTCAGCCGTCAGGGCCACTTGAGCAACGAGCATGCGGCGGACCTGATTGCAGAAATTGCGGGACCGCATCTGCGGGTGGTTTTTCTCGCGCATTTGAGCGACCAGTGCAACCGCCCTGAGCTTGCTCTGGCTGCGGTGAACGATGCATTGCGCAAGCGCGGGATGACGCATGTGGCGGTCAAACTGTCTGCCAAGGACCGTGTCAGCGACGTCTGGGATGGGGCGCTAGAGGGTCCACCGGAGGATCAGGAAGTAGGCGCCGGCCAGAAGGGCCATCAGCAGGCTGGGCAGGCCGATATACCGGTACGTGGAACCGAAGGAGGCGCCGAAATACCGGTTGCTGACCACGTAACAAAGATGGATCGGGCTTAGCATCATTCCGATGTGCCCGCTGGCATAGGCCAGAACAACATAAGGCCGCATCGGGGTGTCGGGTATGCCGGCAACCAGGCTCAGGACGATCGGAAAGCTGACGCCGACAAATCCAAAGGCAATGCCGGTCAGCATTCCGGCGATGAACGGCAGGGCAATGACCACAGAAGTCAGGGGGACATTGCGGTCGGTCAATTCCTGTCCGATTCGCTGGGCCGCGTTCACATGGGTCAACATCTGCTGGTAGATCATGACGCTCAGCACGAGTCCGAGCAGGGGGAGGGTTTCCTTGCCGCCGAACAGGCGGATGACTTTGCGGAATGGGAGGCGGCTTGGAACCAGGGTTACGACGAGACTGCCCACAAGGCCCAGGAGCAGGGGCGCAAACTTGGTTGCCAGTTGTTGCAGGCCTGGGGACAGGGCCTGGAACCGGACCGGTTGCAGGCGGGCTCCTGTCTTGATGCCGAAATCCGCAGCGAACCAGAGAACCAGGACGCAACCAATTGGTGCGATGGCCGTGACGAGCCTGCGGAAGGTTCCCGGGGGTGCAGGGGGCAGCACTCGATGCATGTCCGGATGCAGGGAGCGGACGATGAGCAGGCCGGTGAGGGCCATGCCAAGGCAAAGCGGGAATTGATAGGCGATGAATTCCATGAGGCTGCTGCTGGTGAGGGTCATGGCCAGGATTACGCCGGGATACATGGGCCACCAGTGTTCCCAGATATGCCGCCACCAGTAATTCAGGGCGGAGAGGAGATTCCCGTCCGGCGGTTTTTCGCCGGCTGCCTGGCGCACCATTGGGGCGGAGAAAAGAGCGCCGCCCGGCATCGGGAGCAGGCCGATCAGTGCGGGCAGGGCGGCGAGGGTAATGGCCGGGCGGCGGAAGAAGGCGTTGACGGACTCGACGACCTTTTCCAGTCGCCCGGTCTGCCGGAGTGATTCCGAGAAAGCCATCAGCAAGGCCATGACGAGGAGCAGGCCGATAGAGGTGCTTCGCGTGGCGCCGGTGAAGGCGACGCGGGCGATCTCCAGGGGGGTGGCTCCGAAGAAGAGGCCAAGGGCGATGGTGCCGGTTGAGATCGCGGCCCAGAGTGGGGCCTTCAGCCGGCTGAGCAGCAGGATGATGGCAAACGAGCACAAGGTGAGGGTTAAAGCCGGCATGATTCCATTCACCTTTTGTCCGGCGTGGGTGAATCCAGCGAGGCGGCGATGATGGCCGCCGCCCGGCCTGCAGCGCCGCCTTTTCCCAGAAGTTCAGTGACCTCCTCGAATCCGCGGAGCATTTCCTGGCGCGGCCGCCCCTCCTCCAGAAGGGGGATCAGTTCGGAAGCCAGCTTTTCGGCGGTGGCTTCCTGCTGGATGCATTCGGGGCAGATCTTCCGTCCGGCAATGACGTTGACAATCCCGATGTACGGGACCCGCACGAGTCGCCGGCCCAGGAAGTAGGTCAGCGGGGACGTGCGATAGACCACAACGGTGGGGCACATCAGCAGTGCCGCCTCCAGGGTGGCGGTCCCGGAAGTCACGAGAGCGGCGCGGGCCTGACGCAGGACCTGGCGTGTGCCGCCCGGCACGATGGTCAAGCGTTCCGGTTTTTCCGGCAGGCCGGCCAGGATGGCCTCCACCAGTTTCGCGGTATCGGGAGCGGGCGTCGGGATGGCGAAAGATGCGCCCGGGAGTGTCTGCCCGATCCGGGCCGCGGCCGCGCAGAGACAAGGCAGAATCCGGCGGATTTCCTGTGTGCGGCTTCCCGGCAGGAGCGCGATCCGCGGCGTACCCTGCCAGGCGATGGGGCTTAACGGCTCGGCGAGGGATTCGCGGATTTCGTCCACCAGGGGGTGACCGACGAATTCCACGCGCAGGGGTGTTCCCGCGAAGACCTGCTTCTCGAACGGGAAGATCGCCAGGAGGATGTCCACAATGGCCGCCATTCGTGGGATCCTGCGCCGGTTCCATGCCCACACCTGGGGACAGATATAGTAGAAGGTTTTCAAGCCGGCGGCGTGCGTGCGTTCCGCAAACCGCAGGTTGAACCCGGGATAATCCACGAGGATGACAGCGTCCGGTTTTCTTTCCAGCGCCATGGCAAGGGTGTCCTGAAAGGCCCTGCGGAAGAACGGGAGGCGTCGGATGACTTCCGTGAAACCCATGACGGCCATCTGGCGGACGTCGAAAAGGGTTTCCACGCCAAGGGCTCTCATGCGTTCCCCGCCAATGCCGCAGAAACGGGTGCTTGGCAGAAGTCGCTGCAGTTCCCGGACCAGGCTGGCGGCGTGCATGTCGCCCGAAACCTCGCCCGCGATGATCAGAATCATGCGGGGTTGGCTCATGATCCGCCCTGACGGATGTGCTGGCAGATTGCCACGGCCAGGCTCAACGCATCAGCGGCGTGCCGGCCGCTGACAAGCGGCTGGCTGCGATCCAGCACGCACCGGGTGAACGAGAAGAGTTCATTGAATAGGGGTTCCCCCTTTTCGACTGGCACTTCCCCGCGGCTGATGGCGCCGCCCTGCTTGCGAAAAAGGTGACCCGACTGCTTTTCATAATCCAGCGAGACGTAGGTGTCTGTCTGGAAAACGCGGATCTTGCGGGTGCGTTCCTGGCTGATGCGGCTGGCGGTGACATTCGCCACGCAACCGTTGTCAAACGAAAGCCGGACATTGGCGATATCCTCGCTCGTGCTCAGGACGGGCACTCCCACCGCGTGGAAATGGTTCACGCGGGAACGGACAAGGTGCAGGATGATTTCCAGGTCGTGGATCATCAGGTCGAGGATGACGCTTACTTCGGTTCCGCGCGGATGCATGCCTTCCCGGGGCGGGGGGTAGGGTGCGGGCCGGACGGCCTCGATGAAGCGGGGTTCCGTGAGTACTTCCTCCAGGACGTTCAGGACGGGGTTGAATCGTTCGACATGTCCAACCTGCAGGATCAGGTCGCGTTCCTGTGCAGTTTTCACCATAGCCTCGGCATCGGCGGTGGTTGAGGCAATCGGTTTTTCCACGAGCAGGTGAACATTCTTTTCCATGAGGCGGCATGCGACTTCACGGTGCTGGTCAGATGGGACCACCACGCTCATGGCATCCACGGCAGCGGCCAGTTCATCCAGCGAGGTAAAGGCCCGGGTGTGATAGCGTTTGGCGATTTCCCGTGCCCGTTCCTCATTCACGTCGTGCACGCCGACCAGTTCCGCATGGGGCAGTTCGGAATAGACGCGGGCATGCCACTGTCCGAGGCTTCCGACCCCTGTGACTCCGACCTTCAGTTTCTGCGGGTTTGACATACGGCCTCCTGTTGAAAGGGGTCAGTCGCCGGTTTTCGCGGTCTTGGAATCCACGGTGGGCACGGCGGTAAAGCAGAGGTTTATCCGGTCCGCCTGCCGGGCCAATTCCTCCCGTGCGAGGAGGATGGTTCTGCCGGCTTCCACGGCCAGCACGGCGGCGCGTGCCTTCCGGAGGGTTTTCAACGTTCTGGTTCCGATGACAGGGATGTCAAACCGCATATCGTGTCCTTGCTTGGCTACCTTTACTACGACGATGCCGGGACCCCCGAGCCGTGCGGCGCGCAGGATGGCTTCATCGGTGCCTTCGAAGGCCTCGACAGCGAGAATTGTGCCGCGCTTGATGACCACCGTTTGCCCGATTTCAATGCCGCTCGTGGCCTTGGCCACCTCGATGCCGAGGGCGATATCCGCATCCTCCTCGGGGGAAGGGGGGCGTTGGGCAATGAGGCCTGCGGACGGCATGGCGTCCTCCATGAACAGATACGCCGGCAGGAGTTCAAGGCCGATTCCCTTCAGTTCATCACAGAAGGCGCCGAAGATGGTATGGGCGTTCCGTTCCCGCAGGCGGGCCAGCATGGCAAGGGCGGCGCGGTCCAGCCGCAGGTTGAAAAGATGGGTGGGCGTGATCTGGCCCGCCATGACAGCGTGCCGGATGCCTGTCTTCCGAAAGGCGTCGAGCAGGGCCTGCAACTGGCCGAGGTAGACCCAGTGGGTTTCATCAACGTAACGCGTGATGGCGCGATCCGTCTCGCGTCGGAAAGCGACTGCGACGATCCGTTCCACTCCCTGCCGCCGGGCGGACTGGGCGAGCAGGAGCGGATAATCCCCTTTGCCGGCCAGCAGGGCCAGTTCCTTGACCGGCTTGCCTTCTGCCGGCGGGGAAAGGTTTGTTGCGAAGGGAGGCATGGCTTAGACGGTGGAGAGGATACGGCGCGACTCGTCCAGGAAGATTCCCTGCAGGTTCATGCGCAAGGCCTGCGGGTTTGTGGCGTACGTCATGCCTTCCTCCTGCGAGATCATACCCGCCTTGATCAGGTTATAGATGGACTGGTTGAACGTCTGCATGCCGTCATCCACGCCGGTTTCGATGGCGGCAGGCAGGATTTCCATGCGGTTTTTCTCCAGGAGCTTGCGCACCGTCGGGGTGTTGATCAGGATTTCCACTGCGGGGACGACTCCTCCCTGGCTTCCCTTGAGCAGGCGCTGGCAGACGACGGAGAGCAGGTTGCTGGCGATATTCAGCCGTACCTGGTCCCACTCGTTCGCGGGGAAGAATTCCAGCAGGCGATGCACGGCCACTGCGGCTGTGCTCGAGTGCAGGGTCGTCAGGACGAGGTGACCGGTTTCCGCAGCCGCCAAAGCGGTCCGGAAGGTGACCTGATCGCGCATTTCGCCGATGACAATGACATCCGGATCCTGACGCAGGATGTGCTTCAGGGCGGCCTGGAAACTCAAGGTGTCGAGGCCCACTTCCCTTTGCGAAATGATGCACTGCTTGTCGGGGAAGAGGTATTCGATGGGGTCCTCGATTGTGATGACCCTTAACCGCTCGGTTTCATTCATGTAATTCAGCATAGCGGCCAATGTGGTTGACTTTCCACTGCCGGTGGCTCCGCTGATGATGACAATGCCGCGCTGGGCGCCGGCGATCCTGGCCAGGGCCGGCGGCAGGTTCAGGTCGTCAAACGAGGGGACCTTGGTCTTAACATGGCGGAACGCCAGGGCGGGGAGCCCCTGCGACTTGAAGGCATTGACGCGGAAACGGCCGGCCCCTTCGACGGTATGGGAGAAATCCGCCTCATGCTGTGTGGCATAGGCTTCCTTCATGTAATCGGGGAGGACGGTATCGATCGCGGCGTAGACATCCTCGGGGGTCATCTCGGTGTCGCCCAATTCGACAAGGGTGCTGTGCTGGCGCATGAACGGCTTCTGGCCGGCTTTCAGGTGAATATCGGATGCGCGGAGTTCCACGGCTTGCCGTAACAGGTTGTCGACATCAAACATAACGACCTTCCTTTTTTTGACAGGTTCGCGCCTGTGGTGGCATGAAACCAAAAATGAAGCGGGTGGGCAAGCAAAGCTGGGGGAATCCCTTCCTCGACTGCACGTGCCTGCCAATGACGTGCAACTGCGACAAGGCGTCTGGATTCCCGTCCCTATCCAGGTGTAGATGCGACACAATGGCGCACATTAGTGAGAGTTGTGGACTTTGTAAGAAGACAAAAATATTCTTAATAGTTTAATAAGCAATTGGTTATGTCGTTTTATAGTTGTTTTAAGATTCATCATGGCACGCCTATTGCTAGGTAATTTGGCGGCAAAATGAGGAAGAGTAACCCGGAATGGGATGATGGATGTTTGGCTGAGGGGTTGAAAGGAGCGGTATATGGCCAAGGTAATAGGAATTGATTTAGGAACAACCAACTCCTGTATGGCGGTGATGGAGGGTGGTGAGCCGGTTGTGATTCCCAATGCGGAGGGGATGAGGACGACGCCGTCGATTGTGGCTTTTTCGAAGACGGGCGAGCGTTTGGTAGGGCAGGCGGCGAAGCGCCAGGCGATCACAAATCCGACGAACACGGTTTATTCCATCAAGCGCTTCATGGGGCGGAAGTTTGACGAGGTGGCGCGCGAGATTTCGCTGGTTCCCTACAAGGTGGTGCGGGCCAAGAACGGGGACGCGCATGTGCAGATCGGGAATGACGTATATTCCCCGCCTGAGATTTCCTCGATGATTCTGGCCAAGATGAAGCTCGATGCCGAGGCGTATCTGGGCGAGAAGATCACGCAGGCGGTGATTACGGTTCCGGCTTATTTCAACGACAGCCAGCGGCAGGCCACCAAGGATGCGGGACGGATTGCGGGGCTGGAAGTCCTGCGCATCATCAATGAGCCCACTGCGGCGTCGTTGGCGTATGGGCTCGACAAGAAGAAGGATGAGAAGATCGCGGTGTACGACCTGGGAGGTGGTACGTTCGACATCTCCGTGCTGGACATTGGCGAGGGGGTATTCGAAGTCAAGGCGACCAACGGCGACACGCATTTGGGCGGTGATGATTTCGATCATGCCGTGATGCTGTGGCTTGGGGCGGAATTCAAGAAAGAGCAGGGCATCGACCTGTCGAAAGACCCCATGGCGATGCAGCGGCTCAAGGAGGCTGCGGAGAAGGCCAAGTGCGAGCTGTCGAGCTCGCAGCAGACGGAAATCAACCTGCCTTTCATTACCGCGGATGCATCGGGGCCGAAGCACCTGAATGTTTCCCTGTCGCGCGCGAAACTGGAGCAGTTGGTGGAGACGTTGGTTGAACGGACGGTCAGCCCGGTGCGTAATTGCATGAGGGATGCGGGGCTGGACAAGGTGGACGAGGTGGTGCTGGTGGGCGGCATGACCCGTATGCCCAAGGTTCAGGAGATGGCGGGCAAGCTGTTCAGCAGGGAGCCTCACAAGGGGGTGAACCCCGACGAGGTGGTGGCGGTGGGTGCAGCCATCCAGAGCGGGATTCTCAAGGGCGAGGTCAAGGATGTCCTCCTGCTGGATGTGACGCCCCTGTCGCTGGGGATTGAGACTCTGGGCCGGGTGTTTACGCCGCTGATCGAACGCAACACGACGATTCCCACCAAGAAGACCGAGATTTTCAGCACGGCTTCGGATAACCAGACCTCGGTGGAGATCCACGTCCTGCAGGGTGAGCGCAAGATGGCCGACCAGAACAAGACTATCGGGCGGTTCCATCTGGACGGGATTCCCCCGGCTTCGCGCGGGGTTCCTCAGATCGAGGTGACATTTGACATCGATGCCAACGGGATCCTGCATGTATCCGCGAAGGACCTGGGGACCGGGCGTGAGCAGAAGATCACGATTACGGCCTCGAGCGGCCTGTCGGAGTCGGAAATCAAGGAAATGGTGCGGGATGCCGAGTCGCATGCCGACGAGGACCGCAAGCGGCGCGAGGCGGCGGAGACGCGTAACATGGCCGACAACCTGGTCTATCAGACCGAGAAGGTCCTGAAGGAGCAGGGCAGCAAGATCGCCGACGACAAGAAGCGGCCGGTCACGGAAGCGGTGGAGCGGGTGAAGGAGGCGCTGAAGGGCGATGACAGCGAGGCGATCAAGTCAGCCGTGGAAGGGCTGAACAACGCGATGCAGGCCTTCTCGTCCGAGTTGTACTCTCAGGCGAAGGCTGACCGGGGCGGAGCGGCTCCCGAAGGCGGGGCGGCCGAAGGTCCGGAGTCGGCGCAGGAGGGCGGCGGCAAGGATGGCGCTATTGATGCTGATTTCGAGATGGTGGACGACAAGAAGAAGAAATCATGAGGAATTAACACGGGCATGGCGGTTTCCATGCCGGTGAAAGGGAGTGTTTCCCTGTTTCAAGCAACAACAGAAAGGAGAAAGAAGGTAATGAAGGTAAAACCACTGGCTGATCGGGTTCTGGTCGAGCCGAAGAAAGAGGAGGAAGTCAACAAGGGGGGGATCATCATCCCGGACTCCGCGAAGGAAAAGCCCATGCAGGGCAAGGTCATCGCGGTCGGGACGGGCAAGCGTGACGAGGACGGCAAGCTGATCCCGTTCACGGTCAAGGTCGGCGACACGGTCCTGATGCCGAAGTACGGCGGCACGGAGATCAAGATCGACGACAAGGAATACCAGATTATGCGGGAAGAGGACATTCTCGGCATCGTCGAGTAAGTGCGGATACGGTAACGGAAGAGAATAAGGAGTCAACAAATGGCAGACAAAGGCAAGCAACTCAAGTACGACAGTGATGCGCGGCAGGCGATGCTGCGTGGTGTGGAGAAGTTGAGCCGCGCCGTCAAGGTTACCCTTGGCCCGTGCGGTCGCAATGTGATCCTGGACAAGAAGTTCGGTTCCCCGACGATCACCAAGGACGGTGTAACGGTGGCCAAGGAGATCGAGCTCCCCGATCCCTTCGAGAACATGGGTGCGCAGATGGTTCGCGAAGTCGCGAGCAAGACGAGTGACACCGCCGGTGATGGCACGACGACAGCCACGCTGCTCGCCGAGACGATCTACCGCGAGGGGTTGAAGAACGTGACGGCCGGTGCAAACCCGATGAGCCTGAAGCGCGGGATTGACCAGGCTGTGGAAGCGATTGTGGAAGCGATCGCCAAGCAGGCCAAGAAGGTCAAGGAGCACACCGAGATTGCCCAGGTGGCGACCATTTCGGCGAATGGCGAGAAGGCCATCGGCGATATCATCGCGGACGCGATGGACAAGGTCGGCAAGGACGGGACCATCACGGTCGAGGAAGCCAAGGCGATGGAGACGACCCTGGATGTGGTCGAGGGTATGCAGTTCGACAAGGGCTACATCAGCCCGTACTTCGCCACCAACATGGAGACGATGGAAGCCTCGCTGGAAGACGCTTATGTGCTGATCCACGAGAAGAAGATCTCCAACCTGCAGGACCTTCTGCCCCTGTTGCAGAACGTGGCGAAGGCCGGCAAGCCGTTGCTGATCATTGCTGAGGACGTGGAAGGCGAAGCTCTGGCCACGCTGGTGGTCAACCGCCTGCGCGGTACTCTCCAGGTTTGCGCAGTCAAGGCGCCGGGCTTCGGCGACCGCCGCAAGGCCATGCTGGAGGACATCGCGATCCTGACCGGCGGCCGCTGCCTGACGGAGGATCTGGGCATCAAGCTGGAAAACGTCAAGATGGATGACCTTGGCCGCGCGAAGCGTGTGACGGTGGACAAGGAAAATACGACGATCGTCGAAGGCGCCGGCAAGGCGACGGCGATCCAGGGTCGTGTGGCGCAGATCAAGCGGCAGATCGAGGAGACGACCTCGGATTATGACCGCGAGAAACTGCAGGAGCGCCTGGCCAAGCTGGCCGGTGGTGTGGCCGTGATCAATGTCGGCGCCGCGACCGAGACCGAGATGAAGGAGAAGAAGGCGCGTGTCGAGGATGCGTTGCATGCCACGCGCGCGGCGGTTGAGGAAGGCGTTGTGCCTGGTGGTGGCGTGGCGTTGCTGCGTTGTCTGGGCGCGTTGGACAAGGTTGAAGCGGTCGGGGACGAGAAGATCGGCGTGGACATCATTCGCCGGTGCCTGGAAGCCCCGTTGCGGCAGCTGGTGGACAACGCGGGCCTGGAAGGCGCCGTGATCGTGCAGGAAGTCAAGAAGCAGAAGGGGGCCATGGGCTTCAACGTGGCGACCCAGCAGTATGTGGACCTGATCAAGGAAGGTGTCCTGGATCCGGCCAAGGTGACCCGCATGGCGCTGCAGAACGCGTCCAGCATCGCGGGCCTGCTGTTGACGACCGAGTGCATGATCACCGACCTGCCCAAGGAAGAGAAGCCTGCTCCGGCGCCGGGTGGCGGCGGGATGGGCGGCATGGGCGGCGACATGTATTAAGCCACGATAAAACGTTTGACGTTGGTGAACGGGACGCATACACTGCGTCCCGTTCATTTTCACGATGGAGGTACAGCTTGAATTCCGAATTAATTGACGCAGCCAAGCAGAAGGTGGCATCGCTGCCCCTCCTGATCAATATGGTCTCCCGCCGCGTGCGGCAGTTGAATGCGGGCATGCGCCCGTACGTAAAGCCACTGACTCCCAACGAGGAGAAGGTGGATATTGCCCTGCGTGAGATATCCGAAGGCAAGCTGACGTCGGAAATCGGGTTTGAGGCGGTTGCCCAGGCTCCGGTTTCTGAGAAGTAGGCTTGCATCAAGCGACATGGCGACCGCCTCTGAAAAAAAGCGGGAGGATAAGGTTGCCACCAACCGGAAGGCCCTCCACGAGTATTTCGTGGTCGAGCGCCTGGAGGCCGGAATCGAATTGCTGGGAACCGAGGTGAAGTCGGTTCGTGCGGGAACTGTAACCTTGACCGGCGGGTTTGCCTCGATGGATGACGGGGATGTGATCCTCAGGGATGTGTATATCGCCCCGTACGAGTGCGGGAACCGTTTCAACCATGAACCCACGCGTCCCCGCCGATTGTTGTTGAGCCGCAGGGAAATTGACCGGCTCACAGCCAAGATTGCGCAGAAGGGGTTCACATTGATTCCCTTGAGCTTGTATTTTCGGAAGCGCTGGGCCAAGGTGGAACTCGGGCTCTGCCGCGGAAAGCAGGATGCCGATAAGCGGGAAAGCCTCCGCCGGAAGGATGCCGACAAGGAGACTCGGCGGGCGATGGCCAGGGTCGGATAGCTTGCGCGACATTGGCAACCGTGGTAATAAGGGGTTATATCTTAGCGAGGAGCCTTCTTATGCGTAACTTCGGGTGGGGTGAACTTCTGGTGGTCCTGCTGGTGATCCTGCTCCTTTTCGGGGCCCGTCGCCTGCCCGACCTGGCCCGTTCCCTTGGCAAGAGCCTGAATGAATTCAAGAAGGGGCGGGAAGAAGGCGGCAAGGAACCCGACGACAAGAAGGATGGAGCCTCAGGGAAGGCTTGATCGGGTTACGGGGCAGTTGTCCCGCTCGCCGCGACTGCGGGCATCTTCCGCTTCTCGCGGGCGAGGTCCCGCAAGGATTCCTCGACTTCGCCTTGCCAGGGCGAGTTCGGATGCGCAACGAGGAAGTCCTCATAGACCGCGCGCGCCTCGTCCAGCCTGGACAGGCGCTGCAGGCACCGTGCTTCCCCGAAAATCGCCAGCGGCTCCAGGTAGTGATCCGGATTCTTTTCGGCGAATGCCTTGAAGGCTACGAGTGCATCCGCGGTCTGCCCCATGGCTTCCTGGCACTGGATCTTCCCCAGTTCAGCGGCTGGGGCCATGAGATGGCCGGGATTGCGGGTCAGGAAATCGTTATACGTTGAAAGCGACGCAACATAGTCCCCGGCATCATACTGTATCTTGGCGATGCTGATCTGGGCCAGCTGGGCGGCGGAGGTTTTCGGGTACTGAAGGGTGATGGCATGGAGGGCCTGTCCGGACCGCGCTTCGCCAAGCATGCGGGACGCCTGCTCCTCGTTGGACTGCATCCGGGCGCGGTACAGGAAGACGCCGATGACGACAATTAGAACCACGGCAACGGTGCCCAGCCACTGCTTCCACTCCGCTCTTGCGGATGAGAGCACATTCTGGAGATCGCCGGATTCGGATATCGGTTCAGGCGCGGGGCTCTGGGTTTCGTTTGTTTCCATAGAAACGGTCCTTCATTAGTTTTATATGCGGAGGCGCAGCCTGCCGACTCCGCTGATGGGGCCAATGTAATACGGTGTCGCTCCAAGGGAAGCAAGGCGAAAAAGTTTGCGGGATAGCGCGCCTGCTGTGGTTTCATGGGCCGGGTGGAACGAGATGGTTCGGGCCGCGGCCGATCAGGTCTTCGCGGCCAGCGCTGCGCAAGGCCTCCCGGGCCTTGCGGTGGAACGTGGGGTCATGGCAGAGGAGGAGCGCGCGCTGGAGCGCTTTCTCGTTGTCGGTCCGGGCGACGTACACCGGTTCTGCGGTCAGGGGATCGGTTCCGGTATGGAACATGGCCGCTGCCGCCGTGAGCGGCGCGGGATAGAAATCCTGAACCTGCTCCGGCCGGATGTGTTCCCGCTTCAGGTGGAGGGCCAGTTCAATCATGTCTTTCAGGGTGCAACCCGGGTGGCCGCTGATGAAGTATTCCACAACCTTCTGCGGTTTGCCCACGCGCCTGCTGGCTTCGCGGAAACGGGTGATGAACTGCTGCCGCGAGGCGTCGGCCGGCTTGCGCATCCGGCGCAGAACCCCGGCGGCGATATGTTCGGGCGCGATCTTAAGGCGTCCGCACACATGGTGTTCAGCGAGTTCGGTGATGTAGCCCCGGGACTCCTGGGCCAGCGCGAGGTCGAAACGGAGGCCGCTGGTGACGAACACGTGCTTGATGCCCGGGATTTGCCGGGCGGCGCGCCATAATTCCAGCTGCGCGGAAGGATCGGTCTCCAGATTGGGGCAGAGGTCCGGGGTCAGGCAACTCGGGCGTCGGCACGGGGCCTCCGCACGGCGGCAGCGCGTGCCGTACATGTTAGCGGTCGGGCCGCCCAGATCGCTCACCGTACCGTGAAAATCACGCGAGGACGTGAGGGAACGGACTTCGGCGAGGATGCTGGCTCGACTGCGCGAGACAATGGTCTTGCCTTGATGCGCGGCGATGGCGCAGAAGGCGCAGGACCCGTAACAGCCCCGGTGGGTGGTGATGGAATCCTTGATCATCTCGTAGGCGGCGATTCGGGCCTTGCCGTAGGAAGGATGGGGGCGACGGGTGAAAGGCAGCGCATAATGGATATCGAGGGCATCTGGAGGGAGAGGGGGTGCGGGCGGGTGGACCACGAGGGTCCGGTCTCCGCAGTTCTGGACAAAGGTGTGGTGTTCCGCGCTGGCCGTATCCAGGAGGATTTCGCGGGTCATTCTGGAGAAGGCGGTTTTATCGGTGGCCACGGTTTCGAAGGAGGGGAGAGAGGATTCTGGATTCTGACTCCTGACTTCAGGATTCATTTTCTTGATTTCCGCGGTGCCGTGGATTCCGGAGAGGGATGTGCCGCGGTTGAGGCGGGCTGCGACTTCGGCAATGGCTTGTTCCGCCATGCCGTACACGAGGAGGTCAGCCTTTGAGTCGAACAGCAACGATCGTTTCACCGAGTCGGTCCAGTAATCGTAATACGGGAAGCGGCGCAGGGAGGCTTCGATGCCACCGATGATGACGGGGATCCTTTTTCCGGCCGCAGGTTCCTTGAATGCCTGACGCACCCGGGTGACGTAGACGATTGTGGCGTTCGGGGGGCGCAGGTCTCCCTGTCCTTCGGGGAGATACGGGTCATCGCGCCGCCGTTTCCGCATGACGGTCAGGCGTGCCAGCTGGCTGTCCAGGTTGCCGGCTGTGACGCCCCAGAACAGGCGGGGCGGGCCCAGCACGCGGAAGGCATCGACGGATTTCGGATCCGGAGCGGCAATTAGGCCCACCTTGTAGCCAAGATGCTCCAGCCAGCGGCCGATCAAGGCTGCGCCGAACGAGGGGTGGTCCACATACGCATCCCCCGTGACCAGGATGATGTCGCATTCATTCCAGCCGCGAGCCTGCATTTCGGCGCGGGACACGGGGAGAAAGGTTGATGGTTGAGGGTTAATGCGCTGTAACCTCAATCAGTCCCCTGGATTCTCCGTTTCCTGGCGGCCACCTCTGGGGCTTCGCGGATGCAGGTGCCGAGGATGGAGAGTGATTTTCTGAACAAGCGCCAGCTGTCTTTCTTCAATTCAAGCGGATCCCTGCCGACATCGGCCCAACCGGCGCGCTGAAGGTCATCGGGTGGGATGGCCACCTGGTCCCAGTTGTGGAAGAGGCGGCCCCACGGGCTGTGAAGGATTTCATGCACGAGATCCTGGTGGGTGGGGTACCAGAAGGAGTCATGGTAGAGAACGCTGGCGATGTAGGCCCAGGGTGCCAGGACGGTTTTCAGCGACCATTCAACCGGTTTTCGGAGGGGGCCCCAGTAGATCTTGTGCTGCATGCGGCTGGCGAACGTCATTTTCTTGAAGGGGCCGACAAAGTGCCAGTTTTCGTTTGCCGCATCGGTGTCGCCCACGATCTCGATATCCCGTGGGTCTCCGCATCCGAGCCCCTGTTCGTGCGCGAGACGCACAAACTTCAAGTCCTGCAGCGGGTTGAACCCCATGATCCGGGCGGCTACGGCGTCGATCGCGACCTGGTCCGAAGACGCCAGGATGATATTCTTTACATGCGGCATCATGCAGCGCGGGCCCGGGCCATCGCCGGCGAACGTGCCGTCCATAACGGCAAACACGCCGGAGTGGATCTTTTTCTGGATCCGCAGCAGGTCGACGAGGGTTTCGTGGATGACCGGGTGAGTCCAGTGGCGGTGTTCATTCAGCAGGCCGCCGAAGGCGTTCTTCATGGCACCGGTTGT
This sequence comes from uncultured bacterium, assembly GCA_903908715.1. Classification (GTDB taxonomy): domain Bacteria; phylum Verrucomicrobiota; class Kiritimatiellia; order CAIKKV01; family CAITUY01; genus CAIVSY01. The sequence goes on along the minus strand of CAIVSY010000078.1, from coordinate 49,697 downwards.
GGTGGTGAAGACATGCGTCTTGACGGTCGGCAGGTGGATGATGTTTTCGCCGATGAAGCGTTTGGGGATCATGAATCCCTTGGGATAGACCTTATTCAGGCAGAGGAACTGGTCGCAGGTTTCGCCCGCCGCATCCCGGATATGGATCCAGGGTTCGTTGCCTTCGTAGAGGTGGACATTCCGGAGGCAGTGGGCCTGGACCACATTCAGCTGTTTGTTTTCCCTTTCGCCGAGATGTGCGTCGATGACCACGGTGCGGTTGTGGCAGGCGTGGATTCGTTCGGGGGCATAGCCGTCCCGCTTCATTGCACGGATCACCCCCTCCAGTTGCCACGGGGTGGTGGAACTGCCAGGGTAGAAGAAATGCCAGCTGATATTGATTTTCAAGGCTGTTTCGGCCTGCGGAAGGATGGTCTTCCGGTAGCCGGCCAGATTCATCAAGCGGTGATAATCCTCCAGAACCGTGGCCGGTGACGTGCGGAGGATGGCGACTTTGGGGCGATTCATCTGGATAGCATAGAACAAGGCAGGTGGCAGCGCAAGAACGGCCAGCCACTTCGCGCCGTCGGGTTGTTCCTCAGGATCGGAATTCCGGGAAACACGGGCTGAAAAACAACTTGTTCTACCGTTGAGCATGAGGTACTTTCAACCGGTTTTCCCTGGCCGCATTTTGCTCTGTTTTGGCATCCTTTTTGGGAAAGGTGGTCGGCAGGCCGGCAGATGGTTATTGAAGGGGCGCACCATGGCGGAAGAACTACAGCATTTGATTGATCGGATTCAGAAGGATGGCGTGGCCAAGGCGGATGCCGAGGCAGCGCGTATTGTGGCGGAGGCACGGCTGAAGGCGGATCAGCTTGTCAAGGCGGCTGAATCGCAGGCCGGGGAGATTGTCAGCGGAGCCGAGCGTGAGGCGCAGTTGTTTGCCGATCGTGGCCGGAAGGCCCTGGAGCAGGCTTCACGCGATGTGATCCTTTCCGTCCAGCAGGCGGTCACTGATACGCTTCGGCGGATTGTGGATGCTTCCGTCGGCAAGGCGATGACACCTGAGCTGGTGCGTGAGATGATGGTCAAGGTGGTGGAATCCTATTGTGCGGCCAAGGGGGATTGTGCGGAGATCGATCTGCTTGTGAATCCCGCGGACCAGAAAGCCGTGGTGGATTTCTTTCTGCGTGAATACCGGACGGCCCTGGAGAAGGGTGTCGAGATTCATGCGGACAGTGGTGTTGTGGCGGGGTTCCGGGCCTCCGTGGAAGGGGAGCATGTGCATCATGAATTCACCCGAAAGGAGATCACCGAGGCGTTCTGCCGGTTGTTGCGGCCGCGACTGGCCGAGATTGTCAAGGGGGCGGTAAGCGCGGGTTAACGCAGCCGGGCGGCTTACTATGAATTACTATTACCTTGCCGCGAGTCTTCCGATGCTGTTTCTGGGGCGTACCCCGCTGATCAGCGAGGAGGCCTTTCTTGCCCTGTGCGGCGAGCATCTCACCGTCGAGGACCGGGACGCCCTTGGTGCGTTGTTTTCGCCGGACGGCGCTCCGTCGGGCCATCCATTCGTGGCGGCGTGGCGGAGGAAGGAGAACGGGTTGAGGAGCGCGATTGCCGCGGCACGTGCCTCGCGGCGGGGACAGGATGCAACAGTGCACCTGCGGGCCGGCGAGGCTGGGGTGAGTGCAGTACGAGCGGTTGCGGAGGCTTTCGGGCGAGCGACGCCTGCGGAGAGGGAATTTGAATTAGACCGTTGCCGGTGGCAGACGGTCGAGGAATTGGCGGGGATGGATATTTTTTCCAGTGCAGCGGTGCTGGGCTACGGGCTCAAGTTGAGGATGGCGCACCGTTGGGCCGCGATGGTGGCGGAGACCGGCCGTCGGCGGTTGGAGGAGAGTGTGGACGAGGCGGCCGCCGCGGCGCCATAACCGGAGGACGGGAAACGATGAGCACGACGGGACGGATCACAGGTGTGAACGGGAACATGATCACCGTTCAATTTGAAGGGGCCGTGGGGCAGAACGAGGTGGGGTTTGCACGGCTGGGTGAACTCCGGCTCATGTCCGAGGTAGTACGGGTTCGGGGCCGTTATGCGGACATGCAGGTGTTTGAGGACACCACCGGGCTTGCAGTTGGCGACCGTGTCGAGTTCAGCGGTGAACTGCTGACGGTGGAACTGGGCCCCGGCTTGCTGGGGCAGGTGTTTGACGGGTTGCAGAATCCTCTTCCTGAGCTTGCCGAGAAATGCGGGTTTTTCCTCAAGCGCGGGATGTATTTCCCGGCATTGCCGCGCGATCGAAGTTGGAAGTTCACCCCGTCGGTTAAGGTTGGCGATGCCGTCTCGGCTGGTGATACGATCGGGACGGTGCCCGAGGGCATCTTCCAGCACCGGGTGATGGTTCCCTTCGGCCTGAACGGGGTTTGGAAGGTGGCGGAGGTGACGGGGGCGGGGGAATATGCGGTGGACCATATCGTGGCAAAGCTGGCGGATGCGCAAGGTGCGGTTATTCCGGTGGCCCTGATGCAGAAGTGGCCGGTCAAGATTCCGATCCGCGCCTATGCCGAGCGGTTGCGGCCCACGGAGGCGTTGACCACCAAGATCCGGATCATTGATACGTTCTTTCCTGTGGCGCGGGGTGGGACATACTGTATTCCGGGCCCTTTCGGGGCGGGTAAGACCGTGCTGCAGCAGTTGACCAGCCGGTACGCCGACGTCGATATTGTGATTGTCGCCGCCTGCGGCGAACGTGCGGGTGAGGTGGTGGAGACGTTGCGGGAGTTTCCCACCATCCACGATCCGAGGACTGGTCGGAGCCTGATGGAGCGGACAGTTATCATCTGTAACACGAGTTCCATGCCTGTGGCTGCGCGCGAGGCTTCCGTGTATACGGCTGTGACGCTGGCCGAGTACTACCGGCAGATGGGGTTGCAGGTCCTGTTGCTGGCGGATTCCACATCCCGCTGGGCGCAGGCGTTACGCGAGATGTCGGGCCGGCTGGAGGAGATTCCCGGCGAGGAGGCGTTCCCCGCCTATCTGGAGTCGGTCATTGCGAGCTTCTATGAGCGGGGGGGGGTGGTGACCCTGAAGGACGGGTCCACCGGGTCCGTGACGATCGGTGGGACGGTCAGCCCGGCGGGCGGCAATTTCGACGAGCCGGTGACGCAATCGACCCTCAAGGTGGTGGGGGCGTTCCATGGTCTTTCGCGTGCGCGCTCCGATGCGCGGCGCTATCCGGCCATCGATCCGCTCGACAGCTGGAGCAAGTATGGCGGCGTGGTGGCGGCACAGGATGTGGCGTTTGCCCGGCAGGTCCTTGGCCGGGGCAGTGAAGTGGGGCAGATGATGAAGGTGGTGGGCGAGGAGGGGACGCACCTCGACGACTTTATCCTGCATCTCAAGGCGGAATACCTGGATGCCGTCTACCTTCAGCAGGATGCCTATCATGATGTCGACTGCGCCACTTCGGCCGAGCGGCAGCGGCATGTATTCGCGACGATTGTGCACATTCTCAGGGCCCGGATGCGGTTTGCCGACAAGGATGCGGCGCGGCAGTTTTTCCATCGCCTGACACAAGCCACGCGTGACTGGAACCGGCTTGCGATGGAGGCGGAGGAGTTCAAGCAGCAGCAGTCCCGCCTGGAGGGGATGCTGATGGAGGCTGACAGCCATGCATAAGGTTTACCACCAGATTGACAACATTGCGGGCAACGTCGTCAACGTCAAGGCGCACGGGATCCGGTACAGGGAATTGGCGGAGATCACGTCCCGTCGTGGCACGTCGCTGGCGCAGGTGATCCGGCTGCAGGGGGATTCCGTCTCCCTGCAGGTGTTTGCGGGAGCGCGCGGGATTGCGACGGATGCGCATGTCCGGTTCCTGGGGCACGCGATGCAGGTGCCGTTTTCTGAAGCCCTGCTCGGGCGCGTGTTTACGGGTAGTGCGATGCCGCGCGACAAGGGGCCTGCGCTCAAGGACAACTTCATTGAAATCGGCGGGCCGTCCGTGAATCCGGCCAAGCGGATCATTCCGCGCCGCATGGTGCGGACAGGGATCCCCATGATTGACGTTTTCAATACGCTGGTGGAATCGCAGAAACTCCCGATTTTCGCGCGTGCAGGCGAGCCTTATAATTCCCTGCTGGCGCGCATTGCGTTGCAGGCTGAAGTCGATGTGATCATCCTGGGCGGCATGGGTCTCAAGCACGATGATTACCTGAGTTTCCGGGACACGCTGGAGGAGCACGGTGCGTTATGGCGGGCCGTGATGTTTGTCCATACGGCGGCCGACCCTGTGGTTGAGTGCCTCCTGGTTCCGGACATCTGCCTCGCGGTGGCCGAGCAGTTTGCCCTGGCCAACAAGAGGGTGCTGGTTCTCCTGACCGACATGACCAATTTCTCCGATGCCCTCAAGGAGATTGCGATCACGATGGAGCAGGTTCCATCCAATCGCGGATACCCGGGCGATCTGTACAGCCAGTTGGCGGCGCGCTACGAGAAGGCGGTGGATTTCGACACGGCCGGTTCCATCACGGTGCTGGCGGTGACGACGATGCCGGGCGACGATGTGACCCATCCGGTTCCCGACAACACGGGTTATATCACGGAAGGGCAGTTCTACCTGCGCGGCGGCCGCATCGAGCCCTTCGGTTCCCTCAGTCGGCTCAAGCAGTTGGTGAATGGCAAGACGCGCGAGGATCACCGTACGATCATGAATTCCATGATCCAGTTGTACGCGGGATACCGGGAGACGCTGGAGAAGCAATCCATGGGTTTCCGCATGAGTTCTTGGGATCAGAAGCTGTTGAAATACGGGGCGATGTTCGAGAAGGAGATGATGGATCTGTCGGTGAATGTCCCGCTGGAAGGCGCCCTGGACCTTGGATGGCGGATTTTGGCCGGGTGTTTTGATCCGGTGGAGACGGGGATTCCCTCCAAGTTGATAGAGAAGTTCTGGCCGAAGCAGGTGTCGGGGGCGCGTGCAGAGGCCGGCAGGAGTCAGGCATAAGGGCTGGGCGGCAGGTTCATGGCCAAGATCAAGCATACCAAGAACGAGCTCAAGGCGCAGCGCGAGGCGTTGCGGCGGTATGAGCGCTTCCTGCCGATGTTACAGCTGAAGAAGATGCAGTTGCGCATGGAACTGCAGGCCATTGACGCGCAGATCGCCGAGAAGCAGGCGCAGGAACGGGATGTGATGGATTCGGTCGAGCGGTGGGTCCGCTTGTTCGCGGAGGATGTTTCCCTCAAGGGATTGACAAAGGTGGAGCGGATCCTGACCGCTGAAAGCAATGTGGCGGGGGTTTCGGTGCCGGTACTCAGGAATGTGATCTTTTCACGCGGTGAGGTGGACTTGTTCGAGACCCCGCCATGGGTGGACGATGCCTTGGAGGTGCTGGAACAACTGGTTCAGGGGCGGATCGAAGTGCGGATCCTTCGGGAACAGCACCGGTTGATCGCGGAGGAGCTTAGGACAACGTCCCAGCGGGTGAATCTTTTTGAGAAGGTCAAGATTCCCGAGGCGCGGGAGCATATCCGGGTCATCAAGATCTTTCTCGGGGATCAACAGACGGCGGGCGTCGCGCGGGCCAAGTTTGCGAAGGGGCGTACCGAGGAATTCGAGGAGAGCGGGGTTATGCACGGGTTGGCGGAGGCGGACGGGGTGGAGGTGGCGTCGTGATTGTCCCGATGAAACATGTTACGGTCCTCTGTCTTTTGCCGGATCAGGAAGCCGCGTTGGACGCCTTGCGCGAGATGAGCGTGGTTCATGTTACACCAGTGGTGACGCCTGACAGTGAGGATCTTGAAAAGGTCCAGGAGGGATTGCTGGCGGCGCGGGAAGCGATGGGAATCCTGGAGTCGCTGGGGCCTGTTCCAGGGGCTCGGGGCACTTTGGCGAGCCCGGGGGAACGGGTTGTTGAGATCAGGGCTCTTGTGCAGAAGCGCAAGGAATTGGCCGCGCGGGCGGAGAGCCTGGACCGCGAGGCTGAGCTACAGCGTCCTTTCGGGTTGGTCGATCCGGAGCAGTTGTGCCGCTTGCGGGAGAAAGGGGTCCGGGTCCAGGTCTTCCAGATTCCGCCCCGCACGGATCTACCGAGTGTAGAAGGGTGCATGACGCACCTATTGGGGGAGGACAAGGCAGGGCGTTACATTGCGGTGATTGCGCGCGAAGACGTCGATTTTCCCGGGCGTGCGATCCCGTGGCCAGAGCGATCGCCGGCTGTTGTGGATGCGGAGCAGGGGGAGGTGCGTGACCGTCGCGAGAAGGTCGAATCCCGGCTTCGGGAGTTGGCTGGTTATGCGGGCGATCTTTCCAGGCATATTGATGAGCTGGAGGCGAAGGAGGCATTCCTGATAGCCCGTGACGGCATGGGAACCTGGGAGAGGATTGCCTATCTTGCCGGATATTGTCCTGAGGAGTCGGTACCGTTGTTGCAGGAGTCCGCCCGGGCGCACGGATGGGGGTTGCTGATGAGAGACCCCAAGGCGGACGAGGATGTACCCACGCTTCTTCGAAGTCCAGTGTGGGCGCGCCCGATCAAGGTGATCTTTGACCTGATCGGGATCCTGCCGGGATACAGGGAGTTGGATGTCAGTGCGATCTTTCTGCTTTTCTACAGCCTTTTCTTTGCCATGCTGGTCAGTGACGCGGGCTACGGCATGCTCTTTCTTGCGCTGACGGGTGGGGTGGCCCGGCTGGCGAAGCGGGTTCCGCGGGAGGTTCCCCGCCTTCTGGGGGTATTGAGTGTCTGCACGATCGTGTGGGGTGTGCTGACGGGCTCCTATTTCGGGGTACAGATGGAATCCCTGCCTGCACCCATGAGGAATGTGGCGATCCCGTGGCTCCGGGACGATGCGAACCTGATGCAGTTGTGTTTCGTCATCGGGACCGTACACCTGGTGCTGGCTCATGGCTGGGCCATGGTACGGCTTGGTTTCCGACTTGCGGCCCTGGCCCAACTCGGGTGGATCGGGGTGACACTGACGATGTACTATCTGGCGATGAACATGATCCTCGACCGGCCCCTTCCGGGATTTGTCCTGCCGATGTTCCTGGTTGCAGTGGCGTCTGTGGCCTTGTTCATGACGCCCCTCAAGGCCATGAAGGAGGAATGGCCGAACCATATGATGTTGCCGTTGTCCGTGGTGGGCAACTTCGGGGATGTGGTTTCCTATGTCCGGTTATTTGCCGTGGGCAGCGCGGGGACGGCGATCAGTGTGGCGTTCAACGATATGGCGGTGGGCGGGGGGATTCATGGGGTGGGGGATGGACTGGTGGCCGCCATCATCCTGTTTCTGGCCCATGGGTTGAACATCCTGCTTGCGGGTTTGGGGGTCATTGTACACGGAGTCCGGTTGAATACCTTGGAATTTTCGGGACATTTGGGCATGCAATGGACGGGAGTGCCGTTCAGGCCTTTTCGGAAGGAAGGGTGAGCTGTCGTATTGCGGAAGTGGACACAGGAAAAAGGAGAAGAGGATAAGTATGGAAACCGAATCAATGATGGCATTGGGGAAGATGGGCGGCGCGGCAGCTCTGGGCCTTTCCGCCTTGGGTTCTGCGCTTGGGGCTGGAGCCGCAGGACCGGCTGCCATTGGCGTCTGGAAGAAGTGCTATGCTCAGAAGAGGACTGCCCCGTTCATGCTTCTGGCGTTTGTGGGTGCGCCGTTGTCCCAGACGATCTACGGGATGATTGTGATGAATAAGATCCTGGCCAATGCAGTGAGCTCGCCGGCGAACTGGCTTGATCTTGTGGGAGTGGGAATTTTCAGTGGCGCGGCACTCGGGGTGTCGGCCTGGATGCAAGGGGTGGCGGGTGCGGCGGCATCGGATGCCTTGGGTGAAACCGGCCAGGGGGCGGGGAACTACCTCATGGCCCTGGGTATTATCGAGACGGTTGCCATCTTCGTTCTTGTGTTTATCGGCAAGGCGATTGTCTGAGCGAAGGCATCGGATTTCCGCCGCCGGTGAATAGTCTGATGGGGGTATGCGCCCTGGATATTGACGGTTCTGACGCTGGATGCTACTCTTTTTACCGGGGCATTGCAGCGGAGGTGAATCATGATTTTCGGCGTAATAGTGGCAGCCGGCAAGAGTGAGCGGATGGGACCTGATGTCGACAAGGTTTTCCTGTCGCTCGGGGTGCGCCCTGTACTGGCTTATTCGCTGCTGGCGTTTGAGCAATGCCCGATGATTGACGGTGTGATTCTTGTGGTTCGCAAGGACCGGCTGGATTCTGCACGGGGGCTGGTACAGGTTTTCGGTTGTGCGAAGGTGCGAAAGATCGTGGCGGGCGGGGCGACGCGGCAGGTATCGGTCCGGAACGGTCTGGATGAACTGGGGGATGACGTGGATGTGGTTGCGGTGCATGACGGTGCCCGGCCCTGCGTGACGCCGCGGCTCATTGAGGACACCATTCGTTCGGCCAAGAGAAACGGCTCGGGCGTGGCTGCGGTGAAGGTTACGGACACGATCAAGGAAGCTGAGCGGAATATGGTGGTCAGCCAGACGGTTGACCGTAGCCGGTTGTGGGCTGTCCAGACCCCGCAGAGCTTCCGCGTGGATCTTTTGCGTCGTGCGTATGATCATGTGGAAAAGAAGAAATTGACGGTAACGGATGAGGCGTCAGCCGTCGAGGAGCTTGGCGAGCGTGTGTACCTGGTGCCTGCGTTGTGGTCGAACATAAAGATCACGACCCCGGAAGACCTGGCGCTTGCGGCAACCCTTTTGAAGGTGTAGCGGAGCGACCATGGCCAATACGAAATGTGCGGTTCTGGGGGATATTCATGGCAACTGGGAGGCGTTGTCGGCCGTTTTGGCGGATGCGCAGGCGCAGGGTGTGAACCGTTACACCTGTGTCGGGGATATTGTCGGTTACAATGCGAATCCGGCGGAATGCCTGCGAAAGATAAAGGATCTTGGAGCCGTTTGTGTCCGGGGCAATCACGACCACTACTGTTCCCATGATGAGTGCATCCGCGATTTCCATCCCCTGGCCGCCAACGTGGTGGACTGGACCCGCAATCAGTTGACGGAGGAAGATGTGGAATTCCTGAGGCAGCAGAAGCTTGTGCGAGTCGTGGATGGTTTCACACTGGTGCACAGCACTCTCGATATGCCGGACAAGTGGGGATACGTTTTCGAGGAGTTGGAAGCGGAGTCGAATTTCAACTATCAATCCACCACGGTATGCTTTTACGGGCATACCCATCATCCCGTGGTGTTCGAGAAGGCCGGATATGTGCGCCGTGCCAACGGGACAGCTCCCTTTTCGGTCATGCTTGGGAAGAAGTATTTCGTGAACGTTGGCAGTGTCGGTCAGCCGCGTGATGGAGACAGCCGGGCCTCGTATGCCTTGTATGACATGGGGGCGCGTCAGATTGAGATCCGGCGTGTGGAGTATGACATTGCTGAGGCTCAGAGGAAGATCAAGGATGCCGGTCTGCCGGAGCGGCTGGCCATGCGACTCAGCATGGGGGTCTAGTGATCCGTCGAGCGCCGAAGGCGTTGTTTATCCTGGTGGATGGTTTGGGGATCGGCTTGAAAGACCCGGACCGGAACCCGGTTCGTTACGGTGTATGTCCCTTTCTTTGTGGACTTCTGGACGGGTATGCGGTGCCGGTGGATGCATCCATGGGGGTGCCGGGGATTCCACAGAGTGCTACGGGCCAGACGGCGTTATTTACCGGTATCAACGCGGCACGCGAAGTCGGTCGGCACGTGGAGGGTTTTCCGGGGCCAGTCTTGCGCGAAATCATCCGGGGGCATAATGTTTACGACATCCTGGTGCGCCGTGGGTACTGTTGCACCTTCGCCAATGCCTATTACCTGGACGATGTGGAGGAGGTTCGCCATCGTCGCCACCAGTCTGTAACTACTGTGGCGGCCCTGAAGGCCTTTGGCACGGTGCGGGGGCGTCAGGAGATGCTGCAGGGCAGGGCGGTATACCAGGATCTGACCCGAGTGAGCTTGCGCGAGCGGGGATATGACGGGCCCCTGACTTCTCCCGCTCAGTCCGGGCGCGATCTCGTATCCATTGCCCGGGATCATGATTTCACGGTATTTGAATACTTCCAGACTGACCGGGTGGCGCACAAGGGGACACCGAAGGATGTCCGGGCGATCCTGGCGCAGTTCGATGCGTTTCTGCGGGAAGCGGCTGGCTTTGCCGCAGAGGACCCCGATCACCTTCTGCTGCTTACGAGCGACCACGGGAATATCGAAGAGGCGAGGTCTCCGTCGCATTCCATAAATCCGGTGCCTTTGGTGGCTATCGGCAGGGGTGCGGAACAGCTGCGGGATGAGGTGCATTCACTCCCGGATTTCGTTCCGTCCCTGCTCCGGTTATATCCCGCCCCTGGCGCAAGTTTGGTGGCCTGCTGAACCGTGGGCCAAATAAGGGATCGAATTGCCCGATTCTTTCCTGTAGGATTTCCCGCCATTATGAAGAACCACAAGCGATCCAGAAGCTTCCGAAGTTTCCTGTTGTTGCCCGTTGTGATTCTGCTCGTTTTGCCGGCCCCCTGGCTGGCCCGGGCTGGGGGGAAGCCGGTATCCATTTCGCAGCGCAGCATATTTTCCCTTCCCGTGTTGCAGGCAAAGGCGGCGCAAATGGAGTTGGAACTGGTCCGGTTTCTGCGTGCGGGGCAGCTTGTCGAGGCGGAGAAGGTGGCGGACCTGTTGATACCGCTGGTTCCGGAGTATCCAAGCGGCTACTACAACCGGGCCTGTGCCCAGGCGCTGCAGGGCAAGACGGAGGAAGCGTTTGCCAGTTTGAATGAGGCCATACAGCGCGGATTCAATGACCCCGTTGCGGCAGAAAAGGATACGGATCTCGATAGCCTCAAGAAGCATCCGGATTGGGCCAAGGTGAAACGATCCATGGCGGAGGCGGGTCCCTTCAAGGCTGAAATCCGGCAAGTGAATCCACTGCTTGTGACGAATGACACGGCATGGGTGACGGAGAGCAATACCATCTGGGGCAGTTCGTTCGGGATGCTGCAGAGCCTGTTCACTTTTCCGCCAGATGGTGCGAAAGGCAAGGTGCCGGTCACGGTCGGGTATGAGGAAGGCAAGCTCATCCGCGAGTGGTATGAGGAGGGCACGGCGGCGGGGTTGTATGGCAACTTGTATGACAACCGGGATCAGGACCATTCCGACATGAAGCGCGATATCTACCCGCAGCTTACATGGGTGGAATATGCGCCTGAGGCCGTTCAAAACCAGATCAACCGCGGATTGCAGACGCAGTTGCTTTTCAATCGAATCACATTTGGCAATGCGTCATTGGCGAACGTCAGCGGCCATTATTGGCGCAGTATGCCGCGCATTGCGTATCCGGATGCGAAACTGATGGCGATCCTTTTCATTCAGTACTTCTCCAATCACATCTATGTGTATCCGGAGCATCAGGACTACGATCCCGGCCGGAACGGGGACGGGGGGTATGGCGATGTGTATTGCGGTAACTGCCCTTATCTGATCATCAGCCAGGGCTCTTCCGGGACGGATCAGGTCTTTCTGCGTGCGCTGGCTTGCACGCTGGCGGCGTTCCGTCCGGAGGTCAAGGAAGCTCTCGCTTCCAAGGGTGCGCTCATGCCGACGGTGCAGATGCTGCTTCGTTCCTGTTCCAAGAGGGTGCAGAAGTCCGAGGATTACCTCTGTGGTTCAGCGCACCCGACCGTTTTTGACGGGCAGGATGTGGATACGGCAAGTATGGTGAAGCAGGCCCATGAGATCACTCTTGCCTCGTTGCCGCCAGTGGTTTTGCTGAAGGTCAAGGAGGAGGACAAGGCTGTACCGGGAGTCGACTATTTTGACCCGCGGCCGTCCGAAGTCTTGTATGAAACCCCTGCGGCCATTGGCCGTGTTTTTCGAACCCTGCAGTACCAGCGCCGTATGGTTGTCAGTGCCGAGGAGAGTCGCGATTTGAACGAGGCTCCGCTGACCTATCATTGGAGTGTTTTGCGGGGGGATGCCGGAAAGGTCCGGATCAAGCCGCTCAACAAGAGCGGGTCAAAGGTGGAACTGGTTGTTTCGTATCATGAGCGGTTCCCGGTGGAACAGGGATCCAGGATGGAAGGGAATCGTGTGGATATCGGCGCGTTTGTCCATAACGGGAAGTACTATTCGGCGCCGGCCTTTGTTTCTTTCTTCTTCCTGGACAACGAGACCCGTGTATACGGGCCGGACCAGAAAATCCGTTCCGTGCAGTATTCCGGTGCCCGGACCGCCGGTAACTATGTAGACCCCATGGTCGATATGCCGAAGGACTGGCTGGATGAATATCATTATGGAGCCAAGGGGGCCCTTGCGGGGTGGACCCGGACACTTGGGGAAAGCGAGCAGGAGTTTACGGCGGATGGCAAGCTGATTGTGTCGCGCGGAGAATCCGGATTGTCCAGGGAAACCGCCAACGTGGCCTATGTTCCGTTCCGTATGCCGGATGGCAAGATCATTGTTGAGCAGAAGAGGATTACTGAAAACAGATGACCGCGACTTTCGTCGCGGTCATATCGGCTGCATTTGCCTGCTGCCCGGCTCCCCAGTCGGCCAGTCCTTGGTGATCTTGTATGCACCCTTGAGTGCGATCCCTTTGAGAACCAACCTCAGGTCACCTGTTTAAGTTAAGCAACTGCCATGCCCATACCCTGCAGTGGGTATGTCTTTGCAGTGTTTTTGCAACTGGGCCTTAAAAATGACAACAACGGCATCCTCGCGAGGCTCGGATTTGCCGGAACGACGTTTGATCGGTATCCATGTGTTTCCAGTGTTTCAAAAATGAGACAGCGAGACATGCATGATGCAACTTCGGCGGGTTTTCTACAGGGCAAGATGGCTTTTGATCAGGCGTCGCAAGGGAAAGTGGACGAGCCTGTTTGAAGCCAGGAAAATAAGGCGGTGCGGGCCCGGGGTTGCGAGGGTTTCTATCTGGCCTCCGGCTCTTTCGACAATCAGCCCTGCGGCGGCAACATCCCAGGAATAGATGCCGGATTCGAAATAGGCGTCTGCCTGACCGGCTGCGACGCGGCACGCATCGAGGGCTGCGGCCCCCATCACCCGGGCCTTGCGTACGTTTTCGGCGATGGCCTTGAAAAGGGTCAGCCTATTCATCCGTTTTGAAAGCTTCTGGTCGAGTCCTGTCATGACCAGGGCTGACTCCATGCGGGACGTATCCGATACCCGGATGGGTTTCCCGTTGCGAAGGGCAGGGCCATCCTGGGTCGCGGTGAAGAGTTCACCCAGCGCCGGTCCGAATACCGCGCCTGCTACTGTTTGCCCCGCCTGCTGGACGGCGACGGAACAGCACCAGAACGGGAGTCCGTGGGAGAAATTGACGGTGCCGTCAATCGGATCGATGATCCACACGTAGGGTGAGTGGTCCGGGGCTGTTTCGCCGGCGGTTTCCTCGCCTAGAATGGCGTGGTCAGGGAATGCGGAAAGGATCCTGCGTTCGGCGATCTTCTGGCATTCCACATCCAGGGCCAACTTGACGTCATGGGCTGTGACCAGGATCGTTTCCTTACGCCGGTCCAGATTGCGCGCAGCGTGCCGTCCCGCGGCGCGGCACGCTGCGACCGCCACCTGTAAAAGTTCGGAAGGAGTTGGAGGGCGGCCGCATTTCCTTGAGAGGGATGTGACGGCCTTCATGTTCGTGTTTCCGTGGCGGGCTTTTGGGCCTGCTGGAACTCCTTGCTCTGCTCGTATTCCGCGAATTTCATGGATACCACACGTGATACGCCGGTCTCCTGCATGGTGACCCCGTAGATGGTGTCCGCGGCGGCAATGGTCCGGCGGTTATGGGTTATGACGATGAACTGCGACTGCTGGAGGAAGTCGGCCAGGACCTTGGCAAACCGTCCGATGTTGGATTCGTCCAAGGCGGCATCCAGTTCGTCCAGCAGGCAGAACGGGCTTGGCTTGATCATGTAGATGGAGAACAGGAGGGCAACAGCGGTCATGGTCCGTTCGCCGCCCGACAGGAGGGAAACGCTTTGGAGACGCTTTCCTGGCGGGCGGGCGATGATGTCAATGCCGCTTTCAAGGATATCATCCTCGGTAACCATGACCAGTTTGGCGGATCCGCCGTTGAACAGGCGCTCAAACATAAGCTGGAAGTTCTGGTTGATCTTGGCGAAGGTTTCGCTGAAAAGATCGGCCGTGGTCAGGTTGATTTTCTTGATCATCTCTGTCAGTTGGTTCTTTGCGCTGACGAGGTCCCCCTGCTGGCTGGTCAGGAAGGCATAGCGTTCCTCGAGTTCCTGGTATTCCTCGATGGCTACCAGGTTGACAGGGCCCATGGCTTCGATCTTGGTGCGGATTTCGACAATGGCCTTTTCGTAGGGAGGGGGGCCTTCGGCGGGTTTTTCGCCTTCCCACTCCGGTTCGGGCGTGTTCATCAGTTCATCGAGGGAGATGCTCCATTCCGCGGTGGTCCGGTCGACCTGGTTCTGGCGTCGCATCTTGGCTTCGGCATGCTGGATTTCGATTTGCGAGCGTTGTTCCCGTAGGGTTTCCTGGGCTTCGCGCTTGGCGGTCAGATCGCCATCCAGCAGGGTCATTTCCTTGGTTTTCTCCACCCGGTCGCGCCGCAGGGCCTCGAGTTTTTCCGTGAATGTGGCGGCGCTGGTTTCCAGGGCGGCTTGCTGATTTGCGGCCTCGGTGGAGGCTTCCGTCAGTTTGGTAATGGTTTGCTGGTACTGCACCAGGCTTTCCGAGCGGGTCTTGATGACCGCTTCCAACTCCGCCAGCCTGCGCTCGATCGGATCCTTCTGGCTGGTCATGTGTTCGACAGCCTGCGTGGTTTCCGACAGCCGTACGCGAGAGTCCGTGCTTTGGGCCTGGAGGGAGGAGCGCTTGCGTTCCATTTCCTGGATCGAATGCGTCAGGGTTTCCAGGCGCTGGTGCGCCTCGGCTTGGCGGGCTCGGGATGTCTCGATGCTTGAGGCGAGGGCCTGACGCTCCTGATCGTCAGCCACCTGTTTCTTGAGTTCCTCGATCTCGAAGCCGACTACTTCCAGGCGTTGTCTGGCCTGCCGGGCTTCGCTGGATACGATCTGGAATTCGCCCTCCTTCAAGGCCACAGCGCGCCGTTGTTCGTTAACCAGGCTGTTCGCCTGAAGAATCTCGCGTTCCAGGTTGGCGAGGGTCGCGGTCAGTTCGTCGATGGCGGCATTGCGGTTGGCCCAGTCGGTCTCCAGTGCATGCTGGCTGTCGTGCAAATCAGCCAGCTGGTGCTTGCGGGTCAGGGGATTGGCGGCCTTGGCGTCGCCGCCCCAATGCTCGAAAGCGCCGCCAGCGCGGGCGACTGTGCCGGACAGTGTTACGAAGACCGTCCCCTCAGGGGGGGTGGCGGGGATATCCTCGATTTGATCGACCACATATACGCCGGCGAGGATACGGGCGACAGCTGGCTTGGCGAACGGGGTGCAGGTGACGAGGTTGAAAAGGGGTTTACCCTTGCCGGCCGGAGCTGGATATCGTGGGGGTGTGCTTTCGGGGTCTGATGCCAGGAGTCGGGCGGGTCCTGCCTTGCGGTTCTGGAGTTCGCGGAGAACGGCAATAGCTCCGGGGGAGTCGGCCACGACTATGGCGTCCAGCCATGCCCGGAGGACGGCTTCGAGGGCGGTGCGATATGCCGCTTCCGCCTCGATATGGTTTGCCAGGGCCCCGAGTACGGCCTGGGTATTGATTCCAAGCGGATTCGATGTGTCCATCACCAGGCGTGCGCCTTCCGGGAAGTCCTTGGCTACGCTGTCATCAGCCTCGAGGATCTCGATCTGAGCCTTCTTGACAGCCAGCTGGGATTGGATGGTGGAGGCGCTCCTGCGGGCCTGTTCGAGTTCCGAGGACTTCTCGGTCCGCTGGTTCTGGAGTGCCTCCAGTCGGCCTTCCCGTTGTTCCTGCTCAGCCTGGAGTTCCCCGAGGTGGGCGGCGATCTTCCCCAGCCGGGATTCGTTCTCATTGGCGATCTGCAGGATCTGGGCGTGCTCGGCGCCGAGGCGCTCGCGGCGGAGGAGGCCGGCCTGCTGACGTGCTTCCAGCTGCCCGAGCTGGTTTTGCAACGCTGCGATGCTGTGATCCAGAGACATGGAGTCCTGGCGGCGGGACTGGATTTCCTGGCGGGCGGCTTCTGCCGCCGCTTCATGGGTCAGCAGGGCTTCATGCCGTTGCTTCCATTCCTGTTCCGACTGGTCGCGCTCGGCGGTCATGCGGGTCAGCGCCTTCAAAAGGTTCTCAAGGGCCAGGCGGTGTTCCTTCAACTGGGTTTCCGCCGTCGCGATTTCGTGCTGGTCGCGCTCGGAGAGGGAACGCAATTCCTCAACCCGTTCGCCGTTGATCCGGATCAGTTCGCGGTTGTGTTCAAGGCGGGACTGGGCGGCGGCGCGTTCCTCGGTGGCGGTGCCGATGGCTTCCTCGGTGGTGCTGATGGCGGCGCGCAGTTCGGAGGCGCGACCTTCCGCCTTCTGGATTTCCTCATGCAGGGTTTGAATGCGGCGGCCTAATTCCTCCAGGACCGCTTCCCGTTGGCGGAGGTCCTCCTCCATGGTGCGGAGCTTGTGGGCCACCCAGAAGGTATCCAGTTTCCGTAACTGGTCCCGCAGTTCCTTGTAGCGGCGGGCCTTACCGGCCTGGCGCTGAAGTGATCCGATCTGACGCTTGACCTCGCGCACGACATCATCCAGACGCAACAGGTTGGCTTCCGTCTGCTCCAGCTTGCGGAGTGCTTCCCGCTTGTCGGCCTTGAATCGGGTGATTCCGCTGGCTTCCTCAAAAATTTCGCGCCGGTCTTCCGGGCGGGAGCTGAGAACCTGGTCGATACGCCCCTGTTCCATCATGGAGTAGGATGAGGTTCCGATCCCGGTGTCCATGAAGAGGCGTTGAATGTCCTTCAGTCGGCAAGGGGTCTTATTCAGGAAATACTGTCCTTCGCCGGAGCGCAGCACACGGCGGGTGACGGTGACTTCGTTATAGTCAGTGCCGAGAATGGATTCACAGTCGGCGAAGGTGATGTTGACCTCCGCCAGGCTATGGGGCTTTCGGTTGTCGGTGCCATTGAAGATGACGTCTTCCATCTTGCTGCCGCGCAGTGCCTTGGCGCTGGTTTCGCCGAGTACCCAGCGGACGGCGTCGGACACGTTGCTCTTGCCGCAGCCGTTGGGCCCTACAATGGCCGTCATGCCGGGCTGGAAATTGAGGACGGTCGGGTTGGCAAAACTCTTGAAACCGACCATTTGAATGGACTTGAGATACACGGGCAGACTCCTGACATGACCGGGTCGTCCTTGAACCGGCACATGGGGTCAAAGGAATACCATCCCGCCGGCCTGCCAGCAATGACAAATCGCATTCCCGGCGGGAACGTTTTCCGGTCTTTAGGGAGGCGGTTTAGCGTCTGGTGATTGAAAGGAGGGTCAAATCATCCGGAAGCCGGATTGAGGAGGAATAGGTGAGGAGCTTTTCCTCCACAACGGCCAGTTGAGGGACTCCATTTTGCAGAGACTCTGGCTCGCTGAGAAGGGTAATCAGTCCGGATTCTTCCAGTTCCTCATTGTCGGCATTGGTGATTTCGATGGCGCCATCGGTATAGAGGAGAAGGCTTTCCCCGGCCGAAAGGGTCAGCCGCTCGAGGGTATAGCGGACATCGGGAAACATACCCAGAGCGGGCTGCGATTCGCCAACGGCCATGGAGGGTCGGCCGGGGTGGATATGGAGCGGGGCGGTATGGCCGGCCCGGACGAATTCCACGGTGCCGCTGCCGAGGTTCAGGTTCAGGCAAAGAGCGGTGGCGAAATAGCCTGCGTCACCTGTCAGGATCCGTAGTTGATGGTTGATATGGGTCAGGAACTCCGCAGGATTCCCGGCTTCGCCCCGCCAGTCCTCCCAAAGGGAGCGCAGTTGCATGCTGTATAGGGCCGAAGCGACACCATGGCCCATTACATCGGCCAGCATGACGCCCAGCAGGTCCGGGCTGAGCATGGCGTAGTGATAAAAATCGCCGCCCACCATTTCGCTGGGTGTATAGCGTACGTCCAGCGTCACGCGCGGGTCGGGGCAGGGCTCCATGGTCAGGGTGGCCTTTTGTATAAGGTGGGCCCGTTCGAGATCTTTCATGTTTTCCGTCAGGTCGCGGAAGAGTTCAATCCCGCCGATGACGATGCCGTCGTCGTCCTGGATGGGTGAGACGGAAACTTCCACCGGGATCCGGTTTCCCGCCCGGTGTTTGGCGTATACGATCAGCGGGTCATGACTTGGCTTGCCGGTGACAATACAGCGGTGGAGCGGGCAGTATTCCTTGCCACACAACTCATGGCCGTCCTTATCCATATGCACGAGGATATTGTCGTTACAGCTATGGCCGATGACCTCGCTGCGGGTCCAGCCGGTGATCCGTTCCGCGGCGTTATTCCAGAAGAGGATGTTGCGGTCCACGTCGGTGATGTAGGCGCCGTCGGGCAGGGTATTCAGGATGGTTGTTGTGCCCAGCCGTTTCAATGCGTGCCGAGATAGCCCTTTCATAGCTCTGCCCTCCTGAGCACAGCTTGCCACGGGCGGATCAAAAGGCAAGAAGCAATTGGACCTGCCGACCGGATCGGGATTTCAGCGGGGCAGGAAGAGGGGGAGCAGGTCGTTGAACGAATGCAAAGTGTGAGCGGGCGATTCGCGGCCGGGTGTGCCATAGCCATACGTCAGGAAGATGCTGGAGGCGCCGTTATGCCGGGCGCATTCGAGGTCGGTATAGTTGTCGCCGATCACCCAGGTGTTGGCGGGGATCATGCCGGTTTGACGCTGGATGACTTCGATCATTTCGGGATGCGGCTTCAGGTTTGGCACACTGCCGCCGCCGAGGACCGAGTGGAAGAGCGGGGTGAGCCCGAAGTGATCCAGGACAAGGCGGCAGGCGGGGGCCGGCTTGTTGGTGGCGATCGCCAGCTTGTGCCCGGCGTCCAGCAGGCGCGGCAGGCCATCCCTTACGCCGGGATAGAGGGTGGTCTTGTCGACCACATGCGATTCGTAGAACGGGCGGATCACGGTAAGGGCTTCCTCGATGTCGATCGCGGTATTTGTGAGTGATCGGGAGACGAGCAGCCGCACGCCGTTGCCGATATAGGTGGTCACGGTTTCGACCGAAAGGGCGGGAAGGCCGAAGTGGGCGCGCATCAGATTGACAGCCGTTGTCAGATCGGCGCTGGAATCGATGAGGGTCCCATCGAGGTCGAAAATGAGTAATTGCGGTTTCATGGGAGTGGAGGATATACTATCGGGTGTCACGGGGGCGACTGGTTTCGACGTGGTGGTTGAAGCTCCGGTGGCGCGCCGAGGATTCCGGTTGGCCTCGTTAATCATCCGGAAAAAACATAGAAGCGAACGAAGAGTACGCTCTCGCGGCTTAAGTACCGCGACGTCTCGCCGCCGACACCTGCTGGGCGGAGTGAGGCGTCAATAGCAGGTTAGTCCTGAACCTGAGCGACCGGGATCCGGGGCGAAACCTTACGTGGACGCTGGTTGCGGCGGTGGCCTGACGGTCGGCAGCTTCCGTGACGAGATTTAAAGACCGGATACGCGCGTAGAAGCCTGGGTGACTCCATTGCGGACGGGAGTTCGATTCTCCCCGCCTCCACCAATACTGGCATGAGAACATTGCATGTGGCCGCTGCCCAGATTCATTCCGGGTTCGGCATTCCTGAAACATTGCGACGGATCGAACGGCAGATGGCCATGGCCTCCCTGGCTGGTGCGGAGGTCATTCTCTTCGCCGAGGGTGCCTTGCACGGCTACGACTATGACCTGACGGCGGAATCCGTACGGGCGATAGCTGAACCGCCGGATGGCCCCAACGTGAAGCAGATTGCAGGAATGGCCGCGAAATATGCAATTACGGCGCTGGTCGGATTCTTCGAGCGGGACGGGGAAAAGATCTTCAACAGCGTCCTGATAGCCCCCCCCGATCAACCCTGCCGGAGCGGCCGGAAATATTGCCTGACTCCCGGCGAGATTGCGGCGGGATTGACCCCCGGTCCCAAGGAACGACCGGTCGTGGAACTGAAGGGAGTCCGTTGCGCATTGGTCATCTGTGCCGATGCTGGTTTGGACGGGTTGCAGGAGGATCTTCGACAACAGGGTGTGGAATACCGTTTCTGCCCCGCGGGTGGGGGTGGGAAGATTGGAGATATGCTTCACGAGTCGGATCTGGTGACCGAGGCCGGCCAGACAAAATATCGCGAGCATCGAGTACAGGTTTTCAAGACCGACGCGATCCTGGATGAGAAGGACTGCCTGTATACCGGGTTCACCGCTGTCAATGCCCTCGGACCGGTGGGGCGGCAGACCTGTCACCAGGGGCATTGCATGATTGTGGACAACCATCGGGTTATGCGGGCGCAGATTCCTGGAACGATTGTTCTGGAGCACATGCAAGACCAGATGATCCATGCGCTGCTGTGTTTCCCCTGATGCGCCAGGGAAGGCTTTACTCTGAGACAGAATTCCATTCAAAACACCCTCACCCTGACCCTCTCCCGACGAGGGAGAGGGTCAGGGTCATTTTGGCATAATAATAGTATCACCTTCTGGTGCTAGCATAAGTGGAGTCTTTGGCGCCTCCTCTCTCATTGTGGGAGAGGATTAAGGGGAGGGGAACTGTACCCGGTAACTGAATCGTTCCGGCTAAGGCAGCAGCGACTTCACGGCTTGGCTGTCCAGTCGCGGTATTTCCGGGTGGATCGATCCGGAGGCGGGTTGACTCAGGGCTTTCTGCAGGGCTGCCATGGCGTCCGTTCCGGTCGCCTTTGGATGGGTTGCGAGGTATCGGGCAATCACATTGGCAGTATAGGCGGCAGCGATCGATGTGCCTCCGTAGACGCCGGGGGGGCCCTTGTGACCTATCGGCATGTTTGCAAAGCCGGGTGCGGCAAGTTTGACGAAGGTTCCGTAGTTCGACCGGTCCCACATCTTCTGGTCGGGGGTCAATGCCGCGACCGCAATCACATCCGGCAGGGCCGCGGGGTACATGGGGAGGCCAGTTGGCTCATTACCCGCGGCGGCTACGAGGATGGTACCCTGGTTTTTTGCGTAGGCGATGGCATTCCGGAAAAGTGCGCTATCCCCATTGGATCCCCAGCTCATGCTGATGACCCTTGCCCCGTTCCTGACCGCGAAGACCATGCTCTTCATAAGTGTGAATCCGGAAATCAGTCCGCCGTCGTCCATTGTTCGTATCGGGATAATGGATATGGCGAGATCTGCGGCCGGCGCTCCGGACGGTGTAATTGAACCGGATGCCAGGAACGCCATCTGGGTTCCGTGTCCAACGGGGTCTGTAATGGGTTGTCCTTGAGTGGTGGCATCCAGTGTGGCCACAACGGCTTTTTCCAGCGCGGTATTCGGGGTGAAGCCGGAATCCAGTATGGCAACCGCCGGGCTGATTCCGGTTTTCGCGGTGCGCGGGACGGCACTGGATGTTTCCGGGCCAGCCAGCACGGTTGTGACAGGATGATAGACCAGGTTTGGCTCGGCTGCCGACACCCGGGGGTCGGCAGTCATGGCCTTCAGGGTGCGGGCAAGGTCGACACCGGCCGGCAGTCGCAGGCGATAGATCCCCAGTTCAGGGATGGCGTCCACAACGGTCGCCCCGGCACGCAACAGCAGCTCGCGGAACTGTTCCCGGCTGGTGTCCGCGCGGAGCCGGAGAAGGATTTCATTCCGCAGACATGCGAAAAGATTGGTGGCCTGCGGGGCAATCGCCACATCGGGCGGTGGCGCGGGTTTCGCCTTGAGGGGCCGGCGGTCTCCGGGCTTGTAGACGAGAACTTCCGAAAGGCGCGACAGTTTTCCGGCTGGCCCTTCCATGTTTTCGAAAAAAACGGCGTAATCACAGTCCGTGAGGATGCGCTTGATTCCCTGGCTGACCTCCATGTTTTCGAACTGGTCAGTGACAAGCGGGTCGATCCGCTCGTCCATGGCCACGCGTACGCCATATTCCCGCAGCCCTGCCAGGATTTCGGACAGCGGAGTTCTATTTGCGTGGACGCTGATGGTGTCGGCGGCCAGCGACACAGATCCCGCCCGGGCCTGAGTGGAGTTCAGGCTGAGCGCGAGAAGGCTGATGACGGCAAGAGGTATGTATCGGGTCCCCATGCCTCCATCATAGCACATCACTGGGCGGAAAGGGCATCCTTAAGCTGGGCGGCCTCCGTGCGATCGATCACGCCATCCTTGTTGGTGTCGAATTCCATTTCCAGCTCGTTGTTCACAATGGCACGGCCATGGGTCTGGATAATGGCGACGCGGTCCTTCAGCATTTCGCGACCTTCTTCCCAGGAGAGGTAACCGTCCCCGTTGGTATCGTACTTCTTTTCCGCGGCGGTGTTCACGACCGCATGTTTTCCGGCCCAATGGATTTTTCTTTCGGCGGGAGTGATGACGCCGTTGTGGTCCGCGTCCATGACGCCGAGGTGGTAGGTGTGGAGTTCGGCCCGGTCGACGCGCCCGTCCTTGTTCGCGTCGGCTGTGGCTTCCCAGGGACGGTCGACGACGGACGCGTTGCGCATGTAATGGGAGGAGTTCATGCGTGCGGCCTCCTTGGGTTCCACGACGCCGTCATTATCCTTGTCGGCGCGGGCTTCCCACGGCGTATTCACCTTTGCTTTCTGCCTGCGTTCCCACTTGTGTTCCGCCTTGATCTCGCGAGGTGTGGTGACGCCATCGTGGTTGCGGTCGGCATGGCGTACACGTGTTGCGTGCGGGGGCGATGCCTGCGTCGATGCGGCGATCAGGGCGGTGGCCAGCCAAACGGACAGAAGTGTCTTCATGTGGGTCTCCTTTGTCTCCGTTTCTGGATTTTTCCGGGCCGCAGTGCATGCCGGTGTCCCGGTTGTCACAATGCATTCGGGTTCTAATACTATGCCGTTGGCGGATAGTGTCAAGCGATGGCATCAGGTTTTATTCCTCGTGTCCTTGACCGGCTGGGTTGAAAACGATACAGTATCTACGTGGAAAGAAAATCCCGTCTGAACGGTGTTCCGGCGGGAGGTTGGATCGGGGGTACAGGGCGTTCCGAGTTGGAGCGGTGGTGGCCCCGGGCAAGGCGAAAATGGAAACCGTTCAGATTGGTTTGACATATCTGATCCTGCTGGTGGTTTCAGGGATTTGGATTCCGGCAGGAAGAAGTGTGGCGTGGTTTGGCGCCGCGGGGAATCTGCGATTCACCCGGATGGTGTCGGGTCAGCGCGGGATTGAGGGCTGGCGGCGGGTGCTGCCGGAGGGGGTGGAACGGTGTTCTTTGACAGAGAGGTTACATTTCCCGGAATTCGGGTTTGGTACCCTGCCTTGTTCGTGTATGGGCCGTCATCTCTAACCCGATAATTGCTACTACGGGAGCTCGAATAGCGTAGTGCCTGCATGCCCGCTTGACGGGACGCGGAAGCCGCGCACTAGAGCACCCACCTCACTTGTTGAGGCTAAGAGATCTGTGCCCCTGCGACTATGGCGGGGTACTTCTTTTTCGGGATGGGACGGGAAATGGATCTCTTTGCGAAGCAGGACGGGGAGCGCACGGAAAAGCTGCAGCCGTTGGCGGCGCGCATGCGTCCGAGCGGCCTGGATGAGGTGGTTGGACAGGATCATATCCTGGGCAAGGGAAAGCTCTTGCGTCGGGCGATCGAGGCCGACCGGCTCGGAAGCATTATCCTTTATGGTCCGCCGGGGTGCGGGAAGACCTCCGTGGCCGAGGCCATAGCCGCGGCCACCCGACGCCGATTCGAGCGCACCAGCGGTGTGCTGGCCAATGTGGCGGCCCTTCGGGCACTCCTGTCGGCCGCCCGGCAGCGGCAATCGTCCGAGGGGGTGGAGACCATTCTTTTCATTGACGAGATCCATCACTTCAACAAGTCCCAGCAGGATATTCTCCTGCCGCATGTCGAGGATGGCTCCGTGACGTTGATCGGGGCCACGACGCACAATCCATTCTTCTTCATCAACAGTCCCCTGACTTCCCGGTCGCAGGTGTTCCAACTCCAGCCGCTGAGCGAAGAGGCCGTGATGCAGTTGGTGTGCCGTTCCTTGTCGGACCCGCGCGGGCTGGCGGGGTACAATGTGGACTTGGATGATGCCGCTCTCCGTCATTTGTCGGCTGTCTGCGAGGGAGATGCGAGGCGCGCGCTGAATGCACTGGAGATTGCCGTACTCACAACGCCGCCGGGTACGGATGGACGTGTACTCATCAATCGCGCGGTGATTGAGGAGTCGGTGCAGAAGAAGGCGGTTGTGTATGATCACGACGAGGATGGGCATCACGACACGGTTTCCGCCTTTATCAAGAGCGTACGCGGTTCGGATCCGCATGCGGCTGTGTACTGGCTGGCGAAGATGCTGTATGCCGGGGAGGATCCCCGGTTTATCGCGAGGCGGCTGGTGATTCTTGCCTCCGAGGATATCGGGAACGCGGATCCGCGCGGGTTGAGTGTGGCGGTGGCGGCAATGGAAGCGGCTGATTTCGTGGGCATGCCGGAAGCCCGCATCATTCTATCGCAGGCCACGACCTATCTGGCGACGGCGCCGAAGAGCAATGCCTGCTACCTGGCGATCGGCAAGGCGCTCGAGGATGTCGAGCAGGGGCGTGTCCTGCCCGTCCCGATGCATTTGCGCAGTGCCAGCTATAAGGGTGCGGAGCGCCTGGGTCACAAGGGCTATCAGTATGCGCACGATTTCGAGGGTCATTATGTGCCCCAGGAGTACATTCCGACTTCCGCGGTTTATTATGAGCCCACCAAGGAAGGCTACGAGGACACTATTGGCAAGCGCATGGCCTACTGGGCGGAGCTCAGGCGCAAGGCGGGCGCTGGTGTTCCTGCTCCGAAGGGAGGCGAGGGGACATGACGGATGCCAAGGCAGCGTTGCGCAAGCTCATGCAGGAGCGTCGGATGAGGCTAGATCCGTTGTATGCCCGGGGCGCGTCCAAAGACATAGCCCGGCGCGTGATGGAACTTCCGGAATTCCGGGCAGCACGCGCGGTTCTCTGTTACATGGCCATGAAACACGAGGTCCAGACCGATGCGATTCTCGAGGCTGCCTGGCAGACGGGGAAGAGGGTGGCGGTTCCCGCGCAGGTGCAGGGCGGAGAGTACCATCCGGCCTGGATTCGCGAGGAGGAGCGGATGGTCGCCGCGCGGTTTGGGCTCAGGGAACCGGTTGCACCCGAGTGGGCCCAAGCCGCGTCTTTTGATGTGTTGATCCTGCCCGGGGTGGTGTTTTCACCCGCGGGCGGCAGGATCGGGCACGGGCGGGGGTACATCGACCGGATGCTCGTGCGACTGGGGGTGGGGCGCGGTTGTAAGGTTGGGCTTTGCTTCCAGTGCCAGATGGCCGAGTCGGTGCCGGTGTCGGACCAGGATGTTCCGATGGATGTTGTGGTGACGGAGGATGCCGTATTCCGCAGGGCGGAACGGCAGGGTGGTATGTGTGTAACGGCAACGGGCTGCGGGCCCGAGGAAAAAGGAGACGCGATATGTTGATCATTGCCGCGTTAGCAGCGTTGGCCGGAGCCGGATTCGGCTACGGATTACGCCATTGGCTTGTAAAGTCGCGCTACAGTCAGCAGGAACGGCAGGGACAGCAACTGCTTAAGGATGCGCAGCGGGAGGCGGAGAATTGTGTGCGGGAGGCGAAGCTTCAGGCGAAAGCTGAGCTGCTGAAGTCCCGTGAGGAGTTCGAGACTTCCACCAAGGACAAGCGGGAGGAGCTGGCGGCCCTGGATAACCGGGTTTCACAGCGGGAGGAGCATCTTGACCGCAAGGTGGCCATGCTTGAGAAGAAGGAACGGGCGCTCGAGCAGCGAGTGGGCGAGGTGGAACGCCAGGCTTCGGAATATGAGAAGGCACAGGCGGAGTACAAGGGGTTGATTGCGGCCGAGAAGGAAAAGCTCCAGAAGGTGGCGGGGATGACGCAGGCCGAGGCGCGCCAGACCCTGATGGCGCGGATCGAGGGCGAAGTACACGGGGAAATGTCCGGGTTGATCCGGAAGGTGCAGGAGGAGGCGCGCGATACGGCCGAAAGGGAGGCCGGCCGCATTGTAGGCATGGCCATTCAGCGGTATGCGGCCAGTCATGCATCCGAACTGATGACCAGTAGCGTGGCACTGCCCAGCGAAGACATGAAGGGGCGGATTATCGGGAGGGACGGCCGCAATATCCGGGCCATTGAGGCAGCCACTGGAGTCAACCTGCTGATCGACGATACGCCCGAGGCGGTGGTGATATCGGCTTTTGATCCTGTACGGCGCGAGATCGCGCGCATTGCCCTTGAACGGCTGATTCTCGACGGGCGCATTCATCCTGCGCGGATCGAGGAGGTGGTGGCGAAGACAACCGAGGAGATGGGGGAGCGGATCCGACAGGCGGGGGAGGAGGCTATATACCTTGTGGGCCTGCAGGGGTTTGATCCTGAAATCCTGCGTTCGCTTGGACGTTTGAAGTTCCGGACCAGCTACTCGCAGAATGTTCTCATGCATTCGGTTGAGGTGGCCCAGTTGATGGGGGTCATGGCGGGGGAACTGGATCTGGATGTCACGCTGGCCAAGAGGATCGGGTTGCTGCATGATATTGGCAAGGCACTGGATCATGATGTGGAGGGCAGTCACGCCTCCATTGGAGCCGACCTGTTGCGGCGCCATGGTGAATCGCCGGTAGTGGTCAATGCGGTTGCCTCACACCATGAGGAGGCCGCCGCGGAGAGCCTGTATGCCGTTCTGGCTTCGGCGGCGGATGCCATATCCGCGGCCCGGCCGGGGGCCCGTTCGGAGACTACGGACCTTTATGTGAAGCGGCTGGAGAAATTGGAAGGTGTGGCCAGCGGGTTCCCGGGCGTGGAGCGTGTATATGCGATCCAGGCGGGCCGGGAGGTCCGTGTCGTGGTGCAGCCGGAGAAGGTCAACGACCATGAAGCGCTGATCCTGGCCCGGAACATCTGCCGGAAGATCGAGGCGGAAATGCAATATCCCGGACAGATCCGGGTGGTGGTGGTCCGGGAAACCCGTTGTGTTGAATACGCGAAATAGGGGATTCGATGAATATATTGATGGTTGGGGATATCGTGGGTGGACCCGGTCGGCGGATCTTTGCCAGGCTCGTGGGGCAGATGCGGCAGCGCGGCGCGGTGGATTTTGTTGTGGCCAATGCGGAGAATTCCGCCGGGGGCAAGGGCATTACGCGCTCGATTGCCGAAGAGCTTTTCGCGGCGGGTGCGGATGTGCTGACCATGGGGGACCATACCTGGGACCAGAAGGAAATCACTGGATTGCTGGAGCAGGAGCGCCGGCTGATCCGCCCTGCCAATTTTGCCCCGGGCTGTCCCGGTCGCGGAATCGTGACGGTCGATTCGCCCAAGGGAAGAGTGACGGTTATCAACTTGGTCGGCCGGGTGTTCATGCCGGTCACCGACTGCCCTTTCCGAACGGCGGACGCCTTGCTCGGGAAGGAGCCGAACATGGGTAAGGTCATTCTTGTGGACCTGCATGCGGAAGCCACTTCCGAGAAGATGGCCATGGGGCGTTATCTGGATGGCCGGGTTTCGGCTGTGGTCGGGACTCATACCCATGTCCAGACATCCGATGAATCGCTGCTGCCCCGGAAGACTGCCTACCTGACCGACCTGGGAATGACGGGGCCGAAGGATTCTGTCCTGGGTCGTGATTTCGCGTCGGTCTTGTCCAAGTTCATGACGGGTATGCCGGCCAAGTTCGAGATTGCGGAGCATAACACCAGCCTGGAAGGCGCCCTTATCGAGGTAGACGAGGCGACGGGGCGGGCGGTCGGGATCCGTCGTGTGAGGGAATACCTGGATACATCCCGATGAAAGAGAACTTGCCCCAGAATGGACGTGAGAATGTTCTTTCCGTGACGGCGCTGACGCGGATGATCCGCGGGGTGCTGGAGGCGGGGTTCCCGTCCTTGATGGTGGAGGGTGAGTTGTCCAATGTGAGGCGACCGTCATCCGGTCACTGCTACTGTACGCTCAAGGATGAGGGGGCGCAGATCCGTGCGGTTATCTGGCGGAGTGATTTGCGGGCACTTGCGGTCGAGCCCCGGGACGGGCTGTTGGTGCGGGTTTCCGGATCGCTGGCGGTATATGAGCGAGACGGGTCATACCAGATTGTCGTGCGCCGAATGGAGAAGAGCGGGTTGGGCGCCCTGCAGGCGGCGTTTGAGGCTTTGAAGAAGAAGTTGGCGGCCGAGGGCTTGTTTGAGGTGGCGCGCAAGCGGCCCTTGCCGCTGCTTCCCCGCGCGGTGGGCGTGGTGACATCACCGACGGGTGCGGCGATCCGGGACATTCTCAATATCCTCGGGCGCCGGTTTCCCGGTTTGCACATCATTCTTTCCCCTGCGAGGGTACAGGGGGAGGGGGCAGCCGAGGATATTGCCGCGGCGATCCGGCGGCTGGACCGGCATGGCGGAATAGATGTCATGATTGTCGGACGGGGCGGGGGCAGTCTGGAGGACCTCTGGTGTTTCAATGAGGAAGCGGTGGCACGGGCCATTGCCGCGTCGAGTGTTCCTGTGATTTCGGCGGTCGGACACGAGACGGATTTCACGATCAGTGATTTTGTGGCGGACTTGCGTGCACCAACTCCGTCCGCCGCGGCTGAACTGGTGGTGGGCTGCAAGGATGAGTTCCTTGAGCGTATCCTCCGGAGGCGCCTGGACATGAAGCGCATGTTGCAGCACCTTCTGCTCGCGGCGCGAAGCCGCTATGCGTCGGCCGCCGGGAGTTATGTGTTCCGGGAGCCCGGCAATGCCGTCAAGGTTCACCGGCAGAAGATCCGGACGCTTGCGGCAGAGACTGTGTACCTGTTGGAGAGGTGTTTCCGTGACCGGCAGCAGAGAGTGGATGACCAGTCCCTGCGGATGGGACACAGGATCCGGCTGGACTTCGACCGCAAGTCGGCGGAGCTGCGGGTGCTGGAGCGGCAGCTTGCCGCCTTCAATCCCATGGCCGTGCTGCAGCGCGGGTACAGCCTGACCTTGAAGCACGACGGGCGCATTGTGAGGTCACCGGAGGAAGTTCAGGCAGGGGAACGGATTCAAACACGCGTGGGCGGAGGAACATTCGAGTCACAGGTTGTCGGGATGGAGGAGCAAGGAAAATGAGCAGAAAAAAAGCGGAAGCCGAAGGTGCCAAGGATACGGCGCCGGGTTTTGAGAAGGCCCTTGAGCGACTGGAGGAGATTGTCCGGGAAATGGAGAACGGCGAACTGAGCCTGGAAACCATGGTTGCCCGTTTCGAGGAAGGCCAGAAACTGGTCCGGGCCTGTGGTGCGACTTTGTCGCAGATCGAGCGGCGGATCGAAATTCTTGTGCAGGAGGGCGACAAGGTGGTTGCCAAGCCCATGGATGAGGCGGCCGGCAATGAGGAGGACCCGGACGAAGGAGTGCCGGGTGAGGATAAGCCGGGAGTGTTGCCCTTCTAAGGATCCGGTGATGGACAACCGCGTCAACATGCCTGTACTTGAGGTGCACGACCTGCGTGTAACCTTCCGTAGCGCGGAAGGGGATGTGCGCGCGGTCGACGGTTTGGATTTCCATGTGCGGGAGGACGAAACCGTCGCGCTGGTCGGGGAAAGCGGGTGCGGGAAAAGCGTTGCGTCCCTTGCCCTTTCGAGGCTGGTAAACGGGGTGGGCCATTCCATCACGGGTTCTGTCCGGCTTGGGGCACATGATGTCCTCGGGATGCCGGAAAGGGACTTGCGCCGGCTTCGCGGGGCTGTGATTTCGTACGTTTTCCAGGATGCCACATCCTCGCTCAATCCGGTCCAGACGGTGGGGGCGCAGATTGCGGAGATGATCCGGCTGCATCGGCGGGTACCGGATGTCACGGCTGAAGTTGTCCGGTTGATGGAACTGGTTGGATTGCCGGATGCGGCTACGCGGAGGAACGACTATCCGCATCAATTCAGCGGGGGTATGCAGCAGAGGGTTATGATTGCCATGGCGCTGGCCTGTCACCCGAAGTTGCTGGTTGCGGATGAGCCCACAACGGCGCTGGATGTGACGATACAGGCGCAGATTTTCCGGCTGTTGAGACACCTTCGCGGGGAACTGCGTATGGCGGTGCTGCTGATTACCCACAACCTCGGGCTGGTGGCGGAAAATGCCGACCGGGTGAACGTGATGTATGCCGGCAGGCTTGTGGAGGCGGGAACAACGGAAGACGTGTTGCGCCGCGGGTGTCACCCTTATACCCGGGGATTGTTGCGTGCGGTACCGAAGTTGGGCGGGAATGCCGGACGGTTGTCCGGTATTCCGGGATCGGTTCCGCATCCGGCCCGTCTTCCCTCGGGCTGCAGGTTTCATCCCCGTTGCAGCCGGGCGGATGAGCGTTGCCGGACCGAGGAGCCGGAATTTCAAATGATTACGGAAGGACACAGGGTCCGATGTCACTACTGGAAGCAAGAGGCGTAACGGTACGGTATCTGACGAAGGATGCAAGGGGCAGGCAGGTGTCCTGGGAGGCAGTCCGGGGGGTGGATGTCATCCTGGCGGCCGGCGAGCGCCTGGGTATTGTCGGCGAGAGCGGATCGGGCAAGACCACGCTGGCCAAGGGACTGTTGGGGTTGGAGCCGCTTGCGGATGGCACGGTGATGTTTGATGGCCGGAGTGCGGTCTCCGGGAATGGGGAGCAGATCAAGGCCTTCCGGCGCCGTGCGCAGATGATTTTCCAGGACCCGATGGGATCCCTGAATCCCCGTATGACGGTGGGTTCCGCGATTCGTGAGGTGCTGGCGGTTCATGCGTTGGTGCCGCGTGCCGAGCGGGAGCGGCGGGTTGCGGAAGTTCTGGAGGTCGTCGGGCTGGATCCTGCGTACGCGGGACGGTACCCGCATGAATTCAGCGGAGGTCAGCGACAACGTGTGGGGATTGCTCGGGCGTTGGTGCTGAACCCGGATCTCCTGGTTGCCGATGAGCCTGTTTCAGCGTTGGATGTTTCTGTGCAGGCACAGATTCTTAACCTGTTGAGGGATCTCAGTATTGCGCGCGGGATGTCTTGTCTTCTTGTTGCCCACGATCTGGCGGTGGTCCGGTATGTATGTGAGCGGGTGATGGTCATGTTTCGCGGACGGGTGGTGGAGGAGGGGGACAGCGAGGCGGTATTCGGGAATCCCCGTCATCCCTACACCCGATTATTGCGGGATTCAGTTCCCGATCCAGATACTTGCCCGGGAGGGAATCCTGTGGCCGGGATGGAATCGATACGGGCCGTGACGCAGGCGGCGGGGGTGGGTTGTGCCTTTGCCGAACGGTGTCCCCTTGTTCAGGATGTGTGCCGTTGCGAGTGTCCAGCATTACAGATCGTTGACCCCTCCAGGCGCGTGGCCTGTCATGCCGTGATTTCGCGCTGAATATCCGCTTCGCGAAATGTCATGACGTCATCCAGGGCTGATTTTCCAGCCAGTACCATTACGAGGCGGTCGATGCCAACGGCAATGCCGCCTGACGGTGGCATTCCGAGCCGCAGGGCTGAGAGGAAAGCCTCATCCAGCGGATAAACAGGCCGGCCATCGGCCTGACGTTGGCTGGCCCATTGCCTGAACCGTTGTTCCTGTTCACCGGCATCCGTCAGTTCACTGAAGGCGTTAGCGATCTCGACTCCGCTGATATACAGTTCCCATCGCTCGGCCACGTCTACGCGGCCGGGCTTTCTCCGTGAGAGGGCGGAGGCGGCGGCGGGGTAGTCCATGACAAAGACCGGTGTGTTCCGGGGGAGCGCCGGTTCAACCTTGTTCACGAGGTCTTCCTCGAAGCGACGGTCGTTGTAGTCCCTGACGGGGTCCCAGCCTGCGTGGGCCAGGAAGAGTTCGGAGACAGTGAAACGCGGCCAGGGAGGCGGAGGGAGAGGGAAAGAGGAAGAATGGTTGCTGGTTGGGGGTTGATGAGACGAGAGAAATGTGGTGGAGGCAACGTGCGTAAGGAGAGCTTCCGTATCCTGCAGGATCTGCAGGTAGTCGGAACTGGCGCGGTACCATTCAAGCAGGGTGAATTCGGGATGATGCAACCTGCCCCTTTCGCCGAGGCGGAAGCAAGGCCCCATCTGATAGATGCGTTCATAGCCGGCGGCGAGGAGCCGCTTCATGTGAAGTTCCGGCGAGGTACGCAGGAAGGCGTTTCCCGACGGGATGGCGTCGATGTGGACCTCCAAGGCTGGCGTAGGCAGCCGTACCGGGGTATCCACCTCGATGAAACCGGCTTTCTCGAACCAGGCGCGGATGGATGAAAGGATGAGGCTCCGGAAAGCCAGGGCGGGCTTCAGACTTTCCAGTCGGGCCCGCTCGTGGTGAGAAGAACTCATGCTCCGGCAAATCAGCGCTTCAGGACGCGATCGCTGTACTCCCCGGTTCGTGTGTCAATCTTGATGATGTCACCCTGATTGATGAAAAGGGGAACCTGGATTTCGAAGCCGCCGTTGATCTTGGCGGGCTTCAGCACGTTGGTGGCGGTGTTGCCGCGGGCGCCAGGTTCGGTCTCGAGGACTTCCTTCTCGATAAAGGTGGGGAGGGTAACGTCGACGGGCCGGCCATTGAAATAGAGGACAGAGACCTCGCAATCCTCGAAGAGGAAGAACCGGCTGTCGCCCAGGATGGATGCGGCAATGGTGAACTGCTCGAAATTCTCATCCATGAAGATGTAGTCCTCCCCCTCGTTGTGCGAGAAGCGCATGGTCTTCTCGTCGAGGTCGGGCTTCTTGAGCGTATCATTCGACCGGAAGTTGCGCACGTACGTATTGCCGTCAATCAGGCTCTTAAGGCGGCAGGTGTAGATGGCTGCGCCTTTGCCGGGTTTGACGAAGTTAAACTCCGAGATGACGTACGGGATGCCATCCAGTTCCACCCTGAGGCCTTTGCGAAAATCCGACGCTGTATAATCCGCCATAACCATCCATCCTTCCTTGTGCCATTCCGCCAGAAACAGCCCGATAAAATATGGTTCGCGGGCAGATGTGTCAAACAGAAGATCGCAACCTTTTTTCCTTTTGCATGGGATGGCGGTTTGGTATTACGTTTTGCCATCGGATGGGAACATCGTTTGGATCAGGAAGGATGGCAGCATGAAAACAAGAGGTTTTGCAAAAGGGCTGTTGGTTGCGCTGGTGGCGGGCGGATTGTTTGCGGGGAGCAGGGCGGCGTATGCTGAGCCAAGCACAGAGCACCCGGTGAATATCACTTTTTCGGCCGGGCGCATGGATTTCGAAGGGGATTTTCCGACGGATGACGGTTTTGTCGGAAACGTCAGGCTCGGCTATGACTATTCCCGCTGGTGGACGTTTGAGGCGGGACTTTTGCTTTGCCCGTACCTCGAAGGTTCTTCCTACATTGACTACGAGAACAAAAAGGGGCAGGGGCTTGGAGCCCGCATAGACCGCTTGCAGGATGAGGCGGGTGTGGATTCCACATGGGCCGTCGGCTTGACCGGTGATGTGCTGTTTCATTTCACACCTTGGAAACGGGTAGATCCCTATTTCACGCTGGGTGCGGCGGCGATCAAATTCGGTGATGATTTCGAGGAGAATGATGACGCCGACATCGGCCTGCGCGGTGGCGGCGGTGTGCTGTATAACATCAATGATGCGTGGGGTGTGCGGGCTGATTTCCGCGGTTCGGTGGCTGGGATTAGCGAAAAGGGCACAGTGAACTCGATTCTGGATGTCGGGGTACGATACGTGTTCGGCGCCAATATTCCGCCTGCCTTCACGGTTGCGGGCGGGGTTAAGGACAGCGATGCTGACGGGTTAACGGATGAAGAGGAATTGCGGATCGGGACGGATCCTTTCCATCCGGATACCGACAAGGATGGGCTTGGGGATTTTGACGAGGTGCGCAAGTACCTGACCGACCCCTTGAATCCTGATACCGATTATGACGGGCTAAAGGATGGTGCCGAGGTGTTTCATTACACGACAGACCCGAAACTGCGGGACACGGATAACGGAGGTGTGGCGGATGGCCATGAGGTTATGGAGGATGGGACGGACCCGCGCGCCGGGCATGGGGGCGATGACCTGCAATTGTTCGAGTTGAATATCCAGTTCGATTACAACCAGGCGATCATCAAGCCCCAGTACTTCAAGGATCTGGATGTGATTGCCAAGGTTCTTACGCGCGACGCCGGCGCCACGGCCCGCATAGAAGGACATGCCGACAGATTGAAGGATTCCAAGCGCGACTACAATCAGGTACTGTCTGAACGCCGTGCGAAGGCGTGTTTGGATTACTTGGCCGACAAGGCTGCCATTGAGCGGTCCCGGATGATGGCGGTGGGCTACGGGTTTGACCGGCCCAAGGCCGCCAACGACAAGATCAACGGCAACCCGGTGAACCGGCGTGTGGAGGTGTACATCCGCAAGTCCGGAATGCCGCCGGCGCCTGTGGCTCCGATCAAGGCTGTGGAATTGCCGCCGGCCACCGCGCCTGCGAAATAGGGATTGCCGGAGCTTGCGGAAGGGCCAGAAGCAGAGATGTTTCTGGCCTTTTTGCTGGTGGGTTTAACGCCTGTTGAAAGTGGAGAGTAGGATGGATCCGACGGCCGAAAAGCCAGTGCCTGCGAGGCGGCGTATCCGGTATCTTCTTGAAGACAGCCTGTTCGCCTTTGCATTCCGGGTTGTACCCCTGCTGCCCCGGAGATGCGTCGTGGGTTTGGCGCGCAGTCTGGGGTTTATGGCCTGGATCCTGGCGCGACGTGACCGCCGGATTGCCATGGCCAATCTTGACCTTGCGTATGGAAGAAGCCTGGATGCGGCAGGCAAGCGGGCCATTGTCCGGGGCGTGTTCCGGACCTTTGCATTGACTGCCCTGGATATCTTCTGGTTCTCGCGGGATACGAGGGCCCGGATTGAGCGGCATGTTGTGGTGGAGGCGGGAAGCGAGAAGTGGATGGGAGCGGGACCGCTGGTCGCTGTGACGGCGCATTTCGGGAACTGGGAGGTTTTCGGGCATGTAGCCACGCTGAGAGGGGCCACGCTGGTCAGTGTGGCGAAGCCGGTCAAGAATCCCGTAATCGACGAGCGGCTGAATCAGCTGCGGCGGGCTTGCGGGCAGCGCATTGTTCCCCGGCAAGGGGCCTTGAAGGCACTGGTGAAATCCCTGCGCGAAAAGGCGACCGTGGCGCTTCTGCTTGATCAGGATACCCGTGAAGCGGAGGGTGGGGTCTTCGTTGATTTTTTCGGTGTCCCGGTTCCGGTATCCAGCGCGGCGGCCGGCTTGGCGGAACGCATGGGAGTTCCGTTGGTTATGGGGTATTGCCGCAGCCGGGAGGATGGTCGGTACGTGTGCTATGTTCACGACGTCCTGGAGCCGGCAGTGCTGAAGGGGCGGGAGGTTGCGGATATTACCGCGGACATTGCCCGGCTTTTGGAAGCGGAGATCCGGCGCTATCCCACGCAATGGTTGTGGACGTATAAGCGGTGGAAGCGCCGCAAGCCCGGAACCGATCCTTCCATTTATCCATTGTATGCGGATTGAGGCTGATGTTGTTCGCGGGATTGTGGTGTGGTAGCATGCCGAGCCATGAGAAACGACCATGAAGAGATTCTTGTGGTGGACCGTTCCCTTCTGGAGCGGCTTGGAATGTTCCAGGGTCTGCAACTGGATACTGAACGATATCTCACAGACCTGTTGAATCCGCGGCACTACCGTTTTGTGCCCCGGCACAAGGCCGAGGAGGATGAATCACTCAAGCAGTTGATTCCCTATTTCCTCATCTGTCATGAGGGAAAGGTCTGGTGTTATGTGCGCGGGAAGAAATCTGGTGAGGAGCGGCTGATCGCCAAGGCATCCATCGGGATTGGCGGGCATATTAACAACGAGGATCTTAACCTGTTCGGCGATATCTATTCCACCGCCGCCCTGCGCGAACTGGAAGAGGAAGTCAGGATCGGTGGCCCGTATACCCAGAAGGTCGTGGCGTTGCTGAATGATGACGAGACACCGGTTGGCCGCGTGCATCTGGGGGTGATCCACGTGTTGCGCTCGCAGAGCCCGGATGTTGTCAAGCGTGAGGGGGTTATCACAGAATCCGGATTCCGTGCGCTTGGGGAACTGCGTGCCATGCGGGACCGCATGGAAACGTGGTCGCAAATCTGTCTGGACGCGATAGATGACCTGCTCGCGCGCGGCTGAACGCAGCACAGGGATCAGGACAGCAGTCCGGCCTTGCGCAGATTTGCCGTGATCCGTTCCGCCAAGGGCTCGTCCGTTACCCTGAATTCCTGACCGGTAACGGTCTCATAGGCTTGGATGTAGCGTTTGGCGGCCTCGATGCGGACCTCATCGGTCAAGGCCGGCGGTTGGCCGTCTCCGCGGAAACCCTGGGAAACAAGCCATTCCCGCACATATTCCTTGTCGATTTTCCGTTGATCCTTGGCGGCGGCAAAAAGTTCCTCGTACGTATCGGCAAACCAGTACCGCGAGGAGTCCGGGGTGTGGACTTCGTCCGATACGACCAGTTTCCCGTTCAACTTGCCCAGTTCGTACTTTGTATCCACGAGGATCAGGCCGCGAGAGGCGGCATGCTTGACGCCAGCTTCAAACAGACGGAAGCAGATATCGGCCGCATCGTCAAAGGTTCGGGCGTCAATGAGACCCTCCTTGATGGCCTCCTCCCGCGAGATGGGACGGTCATGTTTCTCGTGCTTGGTGGTGGGGGTCAGGATCGGACGTTCCAGTTTCTGATCCTTGCGGAGTCCCTCGGGAAGCATATTGCCGCAGAAATGGCGGACGCCGCGCTCGTAGTTGTACCAGGCAGATGTTTTCGTGACTCCCGTGATGTAGCCGCGGACGATGAACTCAAGCGGAAGTTGTTCGCATTCGTGCACCACCATGACATTCGGGTCCGGAATGGAGACGATGTGATTCGGGACGATCTGGCGGGTTTTCTCGAACCAGAAGGCGGCCAGTTGGTTCAGCACCTGGCCCTTAAAGGGGATGGTCCCGATAATGCAATCGAATGCGGATACGCGATCGGTGGTGATCAGGATCCGCCGGTTGCCCTGGATATAGCTTTCGCGCACCTTGCCCTGGTGGCGCTGGCCCAGTCCATCGATGCGGGTTTCATCGAGAGTGCGTTCCAGTTCGGCTTTGATGCGGGATTCGTTGATCATCAGGTTTTCCTTGTTATGGAGTTGATATCATGCGGGGAAATCACGTGTGGCGCAACTGGGAGACATAGGGATACAGCTGGCGGCCGGGGCAGACGCTGGGACTGAGGTCACGGTGGCCGTAGATGCGCGAGCGCGGGATGCCACAGGAACTCCGAAGAACGCGGCACAGCTCATCCAGGGCCGCGATTTGCGCGGAAGAAGGGAGTTGCCGTTCGAAGTTGCCGAGGAGCAGGATCCCGATGTTCCCGGAGTTATTGCTCAGCACATGTGCTCCCTCATAAGACAGCGAGCGGGCCTCCCACACCCGGCCGGTATAGTCGAGAACCAGGTGATAGGCGATATCGCCGTAGCGCCGGGCACGATGCGAGCCGAGAATGGTGCGCAGTTCGCGTGCCACGTAGGTATGGGACGTGGCGTAAAACGGACTGGTTCCCTCATGATGCACCGTGATGCGGGAATATCGCCCGGCCGAACTCAGCCGTGCGCGGTTGGGCGGTGTGCGGTCCCAGGAAGAACGGGGGATGAGGGGAAGCTGGGAGGCAATGGCGTTCAGGATGGCGGCCGGCCGGATGGAGCGGGTTGGGATAGCCTGTGCAATCCCCGGCAGGCAGGCTGCCAAAAGCGTGCCGAACGTGAGCCGCAGGGTGTCGCGCCGACTCAGGCTTGAGGAGCTGTGAATTTCCGACTGCATTTTCCTGTTCCGACTGCTTCCCTGTCTGCGTTTTCCGGGGTGGGCGGCTTTCACTGCTTATCGAGATTCCATGCTCATGACGATCGGTGTCGCCTGCCAGCCGCGCCGATGCCGCTGAAGGTCGAGGCAGCCGCCGCAATAATCGCGCATTTCACCTGCCAGCCGGTTCCGTTCTGCCGGGGTTGCACGGGGGCCGAGAATATCCGTCGCAACCTCGGTGAGTCGCTTGAGTCCGAGAATGCCCCGACCGCTGGTTGCATCCCACACGTCCGCATAGGTGCTTAACATTTCCCGCAGGCGCTCAAAGACGGCCAGTTCCGTGCATGGGGAATCTGATGTGTTCAACTTTCCGGCATCCAGCGTCCAGACGGTATCCTGCCCTGTTGTGATCCATGAGGTGGCATAGACGGAGGAGGAACCCGCCAGGTGAAGGCGTCTGGCCAGGGTCGGTTCGCCTGCGGCCTCGAGGGCGCGGGCGAGCAGATTGCAGGAAGAGTGGGGGGTCAGTTCCTGCGGGAGGGTTTCCCGCTCCTGCAGGACTGCCGCAACCCCGTGCGCCGCCTCGCACACGGCAACGGAGGAGGCCAGGTCCGGCTTGCCGCAGAGGGCTGGCGCCTGTTCCAGGAGCCGGTCCGCGAGACGATCGCGCAGGCTGTCCCCCGAAGCCGTATTGTTCAATTGGAAAATCACTTGTTCACCATGCCCTGTATCGCATTCAGGAACTGATTCACATCCTTGAAACGGCGGTATACCGAGGCGAACCGGACGTAGGCTACGTCGTCCAGTTTCTCGAGGCGTTCCATGACCTTTTCGCCGATTCTCTCGCTGGGGACTTCGCGTTCGAACTCGTTTTCAAGCTCGGCAATGATCCCGTCGACCAGGGCTTCAATTTGTTCCGGGCTGACCGGGCGTTTCTCGCAGGCGCGTCCCACGCCGTTGATGAGTTTTTCCCGCGAGAGTTCCTCGTGGCGCCCGTCGCGCTTGATGACATGCAGTTCCACCTTCACCACTTCCTCACGGGTGGTAAACCGGTGTCCGCAACCTTCACAGGACCGCCGCCTGCGGATAATATCGCCCGCGCGGGAAGCGCGACTGTCGATGACCTTGTCTTCTGTATGACCACAGCGTGGGCAACGCATAGGGCGCATGTCCTCCGTTTGCCGGGGAATTATGTCGAAAGCGGCTGGTGAGGTCAATCTTTTGCATGGTAATTTCGATGTTGAATGGGAGGATCGGATGCGTACACTGTGAGGCGGTTACAAGGAGTGTTCCATTACGCAAGGAGGAAGTATGGCGCGCGTGTTCAATTTTGGTGCTGGTCCTGCGGTGTTACCTGAGGAAGTTCTGGAACAGGCACAGAAAGAATTGCTCGATTTCAATGGTTCCGGCATGTCGATCATGGAGCATAGCCATCGCGGCAAGGAATATGACGCTGTACATCAGGAAGCGATTGCCAACCTCAGTAAGCTCCTGAATCTTCCCGACACCTATTCCGTTTTGTTTATACAGGGAGGTGCCAGCCTGCAGTTTGCCATGGTGCCCGTGAATCTGCTGGGGACCGGCCAGACTGCCGATTACGTCGATTCGGGCGCCTGGGCGAACAAGGCAATCAAGGAAGCGAAACTGGTGGGCAACGTGAATGTCGTGGCCAACACCGGCAAGGATATTCCTACCCGGATGCCGAGGAACGCGGATTTGAAGCTCACCAAGGGTGCGGCATATGTGCATATTACTTCCAACGAGACCATTGCGGGATCACAGTGGAAGGTTTTCCCGAAAACCGAGGCCCCGCTTGTGGCGGATATGTCCTCCGACATCCTTTCCCGTCCCTTTGACATCGACCAGTTCGGGTTGATCTATGCAGGTGCGCAGAAGAATCTTGGTCCCTCGGGGATGGCCGTGGTTGTCCTGCGCAAGGATTTGGCGGAGCGGGTTCCGGAAAAGGCACTCACCATGCTGAAGTACAAGACCTACATTGAGGAGAATTCGCTGTACAACACGCCCCCGACGTTCGGGATCTACATTCTCATGCTGGTCACCCGGTGGATGCTCAAGATGGGGCCTGAAGCCTTGTACCGGCAGAACGCGGACAAGGCGGCAAGGATTTACCAGGTCCTGGACAGTAGCGGCTTTTACAAGGCGACGGCCGTCAAGGATTTCCGTTCCGACATGAACATTACCTTCCGTTTGCCGACCGAGGCATTAGAGGAGCAGTTTATCAAGGAAGCCTCCAAGGCCGGGATGAAGGGGCTGAAGGGGCATCGTTCCGTCGGTGGCATCCGCGCCTCGATCTACAACGCCTTCCCGGTAGCCGGTGTGGATGCATTGGTTTCGTTCATGCGGGAATTTGAAAAGAAGAATGGTTGACGAAAGAAGGCGGGTGTCGGGATTCTGGTCTTGACTCTGCTGCTTCCGTGCTTCACATTTAGACCTTCTTTTTGCGCCTGTAGCTCAATTGGACAGAGTGTCAGCCTCCGGAGCTGAAGGTTGCGCGTTCGACCCGCGCCAGGCGCACCATTCTTTACTCATCTTCAATGGGTGTCTATTCTCTCGTTGCTGACTTCGTGCCTCTTCCTGCCTTCTGGTGTCTCCTGTCTTCCGGGCTATTGACAATATAGGGACAACGGTATAAATCGTGTCCATCGTTGTCTATTCTGGTCTTAAGGAATTCTGTCATGCAATTGGGTGTTCGTGATGTGGCTCGAATCCTGAATGTTTCTGAGAAATCCATCTATCGCTGGATTCAGGCGGGGCAGATCCCGGCGTACCGCGTCAACGATCAGTACCGTTTTAACCGGGCCGAGCTTCTTGAATGGGCCACAGCGAAGAAGATCAACGTTTCCACCGAGATGTTCCGTGAGCCGGATGCCGGACCGGAATTGTTGCCGGATCTGGCTGATTCCATAGAGGCTGGCGGGATCTTTTACCGGCTGGAGGGGACGGACAAGGAATCGGCGTTGCGGTCTGTTGTCAATGTAATGAGACTGCCGCCGGACATGGATAGGGAGTTGCTGTTGCGTGTACTTCTCGCACGCGAATCTATGGCGTCGACAGGTGTCGGGGATGGGATAGCGATCCCGCACGTGCGGAATCCCATAGTCCTTTCCGTCAATCGACCGGTCATTTGCCTGTGTTTCCTGGAGAGGCCGGTTGAATTCAATGCCATTGACGGGCAGCCGGTGCAGACTTTGTTCACGCTGGTGAGCCCCACGGTACGGATTCATCTGTATTTGCTCTCGAGGATTGCCCAGGCACTTCGAGTGCCAGCATTCATGGATGTGGTGTTGCGTCAGGCTTCGCGGGTCGAGATTCTTGCGGCGGCCCGATCCATGCAAACGGCCCATACCTCATCCGGCGCCCTGCCTTCGGGGAGGGCTCATGAGTAGCGCCCTCGTTTTGACTGGGTTGCTGCTACATGCCGTGAGCGGGATACCGGGGTGGGTTTTCCGCGGATACCGGGATGGCGGTCAACGGCTATCGGTTTGGCTTGCGGGTGCAGGATCGGTACTTGGCATCATCGGTTGTTTGGCCGCCCTGTGGCATCCGCCTCCGTCGGGTCCATTCCTGCGCATCGATGGTTTGGCGGTAGTGTTTCTGCTGCCGGTATTTCTGATTCCGGCGCTTGGTGCAATCTACGGCACGGCATACTGGCGGCAGAATGATCATCCCGGAAACGGGTGTCGACTCCGTTTGTTCTTCGGTCTTATGACGGCAGCCATGGGCGGGGTGACGGTGGCGTGTCATGCCATGGTGTTCCTTGTGGCCTGGGAGATTATGGCGCTGAGCGGTTTTTTCCTGATCACGACAGAGGATGAGGATCGTGTTGCGCGGGCCGCGGGCCTGTTGTATCTGATTGTCACTCACATTGGAACTCTTTGCCTGTTTGCCTGGTTCGCTTTGTTCCACCTTCTGACAGGTTCGTTTGCCCTGGAACCGATTGCGGACGGGATTGCCTCGCCTGCAATGCTTACGGTTTTATTCTGGCTTGCGGTGGTGGCGTTTGGATGCAAGGCGGGCATCATGCCGCTCCACATCTGGTTGCCTGGTGCGCATGCGACGGCTCCCAGTCACGTTTCGGCCCTTATGTCGGGCGTGTTGATCAAGATCGGGGTATACGGTTTGGTCCGTGCCTTGTCATGGTTGCCGGGGGTTCCACCCCTGTGGTGGGCTGGAGTTCTGCTGGCGCTGGGTGCGGTATCCGGGGTGGTCGGTGTGGTTCTGGCTTTGGGCCAGCATGATCTCAAGCGCCTGCTGGCTTATCACAGCATCGAGAACATCGGGATAATCGTGATGGGGCTTGGGATTGCGGTTGCTGGCCGAACTTTGCACCAGCCCGTGTTGCTGGTGTTGGGACTGGCGGGAGCCCTCCTTCATGTGTGGAATCATGCACTGTTCAAGGCGCTTCTGTTCCTGAGTGCCGGCTCGGCAATCCATGCAACGCACACACGGGAAATCGACCGTCTTGGGGGGCTGGCACGTGCTATGCCGTGGACGGCCTTCTCGTTCGCGCTGGGAGCGGTGGCGATTTGTGGATTGCCTCCGTTGAACGGGTTTGTCAGTGAGTGGTTGGTCTATCTGGGTGCCTTTCATGCATTGGGGATCGGGCAGGCAAAGTCCTGGGTTGTGGCTGCATTGGCGGCGCCGATCCTGGCGTTGATTGGAGGTTTGGCCGTGGCGTGTTTCGTCAAGGCCTTTGGTGTGGTTTTCCTGGGGGAAGGCCGGTCTCCGGAGGTTTGCGGTGCCCGTGAGGCGGGGCTGCTCATGGTGGGCCCGATGCTTGTCCTGGTTTTTTTCTGCGTGCTCATCGGTGTGGCACCAATCGTGGTGGTTCCGGTCCTGGATGCCGGCATTCGCGCCTGGGCCCTTGGGGAGCCGGAACTGGTTTCGCTTTCTTCCCTGGCCCGGCTGGGATGGATCAGCTTGGGGGCGCTTGCGTTGTTGGCCCTTTGCGGCCTTCTGGGGGCCGGGCTGTACCGGCGGATCCGGTGTGGCGGTGTGGTGCGGTCCGTGACCTGGGACTGCGGATATGCTGCGCCCACTTCGCGGATGCAGTATACGGCTTCCTCTTTCGCTCAGATTCTCGGATCGGTTTTTGCCTGGGTGCAGCGCTCCCAGTGGCGCAAACCGGGAACAATGCCGGTCTTCCCTGACAAGACACGTTTCCGTGGCCATATCCTGGACGTGGTTCTGGATACGACGGTCAAGCCTGCTTTCCGCTCGGCGGTCCGGTTCCTGTCTTCCTTGCGGTTCCTGCAGGCCGGTAATATCCATGCCTACTTGTTCTATATTGTGGCGTTCCTGATTGTGCTGCTGTTGTGGAAAGGGGCAGCATGAGAGACGTGGGAATCCATATCCTGCTGTTGTTGCTTCTGCCTCCACTCCTGCCCGGTGTGATCGGCAAGACCAAGGCATTTTTTGCCGGCCGGGTCGGACCTCCGCTGCTCCAGCCCTACTATGACATTCTTAAGTTGATGCGCAAGGGATCGGTGTTCAGTGTCACGACAACGTGGGTTTTCTGTGCGGGGCCAGTGGTGGGGTTAGCCACAGCATTACTGGCCGGACTGCTGGTTCCATTTGGCGGGCACAGGGCCCCCTTGTCGTTCCCGGGTGATATGATCCTTTTCGCATATCTATTTGCTCTCGGCCGATTTTTCACCGCCGCGGCTGCGCTGGATACGGGTTCCGCATTTGAGGGGATGGGGGCGGCCCGCGAATTAACTTTTGCCTGTCTTGCTGAGCCCGCCTTGCTGTTTGGTAT
Source organism: uncultured bacterium (assembly GCA_903908715.1). GTDB lineage: Bacteria > Verrucomicrobiota > Kiritimatiellia > CAIKKV01 > CAITUY01 > CAIVSY01. The sequence goes on along the minus strand of CAIVSY010000078.1, from coordinate 6,130 downwards.
GCTGGTCCTGGCCAAGCTTTCGGATTCCTTGAGCCTTACGGGCATGCTGGCCGGGGGGTATCCGCTCGAACTGGGCGTCACGGCACCTGCGCTGGTGCTGGTCGCCGCCAGTCTGTTCCTGGTCCTGCTGGCCGAAAATTCGCGTATCCCTTTCGATGATCCGAATACCCACTTGGAACTGACCATGATCCATGAAGTCATGGTCCTGGATCACAGCGGGCCTGCATTCGGCCTGATTGAATATGGTGCGACCATGAAACTGATGGTGACTGGTGCAGTATGGCTTCGGGTGGCCATGCCGAATGCAGCGGCCGATTCGTGGCTGGGCTGGATCCTTTTCCTGGCCGGGCTGCTTGGCCTCGCGGTGGTGATCGGGGTGGTGGAATCAGTTATGGCGCGGTTTCGGATGGTGGTGGTCCCTACGTTCCTTGTGGCAGCCTGTCTGCTGTCAGCATTCGGCATGGTTCTTCTTGTGAGGTAGGTCATGCAGACTTGGGTGGATGCGGTTCTTGTGCTGGTGCTGTTGTTGAACTTCATGGCCCTCTCGGCGGGCCGGTTGCGGACTTTGATCCGGGCGGTGACGGTCCAGGGGGTATTGCTTGGCTTGTTACTGGCCCTTGCAAGGGGGAAATGGGAGCTGACGGTGTTGGTGATGGCCGGGGCCACGGTGATCCTCAAGGGGATGGTGATCCCACGCATGCTGTTCCATGCGGTACGGGAAGTGGTGATTCACCGGGAGACTGAACCCGTGTTCGGCCTGATGGCGTCCATGCTGCTAGGTGCGTCCGGAACTGTGATGGCTCTGTTATTTTCCGGGACCTTGCCGGTTGTTCACGGGAATATCGGGTCACTGGTTGCGCCGGCGGCGTTATCCACCGTGCTGGCCGGCTTCCTGATCCTCATGACCCGTCGGGAGGCCATTGCCCAGGTGGTTGGCTACCTGATCCTGGAGAATGGTGTTTTTGTCTTCGGCCTTTTGCTGATGGAGGCGATCCCATTTCTCATTGAGCTGGGCGTCCTGCTCGACCTGTTTGTTGCCATTTTCGTTATGGGCATCATCATTCACAAAATCAGCCGGGAATATTCTTCGGTGAGCACCCGGATGCTTTCGGAGTTGAAGGAGTAGAAATGGTCTGGCTTTTGATCCTGATTCCACTTGGTTTTGGCTTGGCTGCCGCGCTGGTTTCGTCCAATCGCTGGCGTCCCTGGCTGGTGACCGCGGGCGGTTTGGCCCACTTGGTCTGGACCGGATGGTCCCTGTTTGGCGGATTAAAGCCGGCTCTCGCTGGCTGGCTGGCGCTGGATCCGCCCGGTCGGATCGTACTCGGATTGGTGAGTGTGCTTTTTGCCGTATGTTCCTTGTATGCGCCGGGTTATCTTGCCGAGCGCCGGGAGCGGTCCAACCGGGTTTTCTGTGCTTGTCTCCTGGGTATGCTTTCGATGATGACACTCGTGATTCTTTCCCAGCATCTGGGGCTTCTCTGGGTGGCTGTCGAGGCCACAACGCTTGCGGCCGCTCCATTGCTCTATTTTAATCATACGCCCCGTTCGCTGGAGGCGACCTGGAAATATCTTCTCATCGGTTCGGTGGGTATTGCCCTGGCCTTGCTGGGAACTTTTTTTATGGCGTATGCAGGGCTTGGGGCCGGGGAGGAGCCGACACTTCTTTTCGGGGATTTGGCGGTTCTTGCTCCGCGGCTTTCGACGCCGTGGTTGCATGCCGCCTTTGTGCTTCTGCTGGTTGGGTACGGGACGAAAATGGGCCTGGCGCCAATGCATACATGGAAGCCGGATGCCTATGGGGAGGCGCCGGGAATTGCGGGTGCCCTGCTTTCGGGCGGAGTCACCAGTTGCGCGTTCCTGGCAATCTTGCGCTTGTACCGCATTTGCCGGAACACTTCGGAGGCCGCCTTTGCCAGTCATGCGTTGATCCTCATGGGGCTTTTGTCCATGGCGGTGGCTGCGGTTTTCGTGATCCGCCAGAGGGATTTCAAGCGGATGCTGGCTTATTCCAGTGTGGAACACATGGGTGTTCTTGCTCTGGGAACGGGGTTGGGAGGATTGGCGCTCGCGGGGGCTCTGTTGCATGTGATCACGAACGGGATTACCAAGGGTGTGATGTTCCTTGCGGCCGGTAATATTCATCGGTCATACGGGAGTAAGTGGACTGAGGATGTGCAAGGGGCTATTCGACGATTGCCGTGGTCGGGTTCCCTTTTTCTTGCGGGTTTTCTGATGGTTACTGGTTCGCCGCCCGGGGGGCCGTTCCGCAGTCTTTTCGGGATCCTTCAGGGGGCGCTTCAGGGAGGACACACGGCTATAGCCATTTCATTTCTCGTCCTGTTGGCGGTGGTCTTTATCGGCATGGGCACGACGGTGCTGCGGGTGGTGCAGGGCGCGCCCGCCCTTTCTCCGGATCCTGCTGGCTCACGCGAGAAGGCCTGTCTGGTGGTGCCAATCCTTCTGCTTGCAGGGCTTTCGTTGTGGCTGGGGATTTACCTTCCCGCGCCGGTTGAGCAGTGGTTGCAGGGGGCTGCTGATTTCCTGGAAGTGGTGCCATCATGACGTCAATCCTGCAATGGGCTGTTGCCCGCAACGGAACTCCGTTGGCTCGGTCGGATATCCCGCTGCTGGATGGCGAGACTTTCCGGGACTCCATCGTTGATGCGGTCGCCGATGACGGCAAGGTTGCCGCGCTGTTTGGCCATCGAACCGAGGGGGATGCCTCGGTTGATCTCTACGCGGTACTTGCGTGCCGGGACGCCGCGGTATTGCGTGTGGCCCGGACCCGTGTGAACGGGACGGGTTTCCCTTCTCTGACACCGAGGTGCACCCAGGTCCATTTGTTTGAGCGGGAGATTGCCGAGGGGTTCGACCTGATCCCCGAAGGGCATCCCTGGCTCAAGCCGGTACGATTCCTGCGGACGGGGTCGTCAGCGCCGCTGATCGGGGTGACCAATTATTACCGGGTGGAAGGCGAGGAGGTGCATGAGGTGGCTGTCGGTCCCGTCCATGCGGGGGTCATCGAGCCCGGCCATTTCCGGTTCCAGTGCCACGGTGAGCAGGTTTTCCATCTGGAGATATCCCTCGGGTACCAGCACCGCGGGGTCGAACGTGCGATTGTGTCTGGCCTGCCTTTGCGGGCGATCCATTACATGGAGACGCTTGCGGGGGATACAACGATTGGCCATGCCACGGCCTATTGCCAGGCGCTGGAAGGTTTATGCGGTTGCGCGGTGCCTGCGCGAGCCCAGATCCTGCGGGGAATTGCCCTTGAGTTGGAGCGGTTGGCGAATCATACCGGGGACCTGGGTGCATTGGCCGGCGATGTGGGGTTCCTGCCCACCGCCTCGTACTGCGGGCGGCTGAGGGGGGATTTTCTCAACATGACCGCGATACTATGCGGTAATCGATTCGGGCGCGGCCTGATCCGTCCGGGCGGAGTGGGCTACGATCTTGATGCGAAATCGGTTTCCGACTTGCGGGATCGATTGGCGCTTGCATTGCGGGATGTTGGGAATGCAGTCCAGTTGTTGTGGAACTCTCCCTCGGTCATGAGTCGCTTTTCAGAGACGGGCAGGGTGTCCCTTGAAACATGCAGGCAATTGGGTATGGTGGGGCCGGCGGCGCGGGCCTCTGGCATGGAAGCGGATGTCCGGCAGGACTTTCCTTCCGGGATCTTCCGTTTCGCGCAGATTCCCGTATCGACAGGCGCGGAGGGGGATGTTTTCGAGCGGGCACATATCCGGTGGATGGAGATCCAGCGTTCTGGTGAGTTCATCCTTGAGCAACTCAAGATGCTGGCGGAAGGGAGCATCCGGGTGGATCCTGCGTCCGTGGCGGGGGATTCCCTTGTGGTCTCCCTTGTGGAAGCCTGGCGTGGCGCGGTTTGCCATGTGGGGCTTACGGACAGCGCGGGGCGGTGGTCGGCGTATAAGGTGGTTGACCCTTCGTTTTTCAACTGGACCGGCTTGGCCATGGCCTTGAGAAACCAGCAGATATCAGACTTTCCCCTGTGCAACAAGAGTTTCAACTTGTCCTATTGCGGACACGATTTGTGAGTGAGGCTGCGGCATGAATGTGCGGATGACCGGAAAGGCGGCCACGGGCCCGATGACCCCTGGGAGGTTCTTATGTTGAGCATTCTCATGGCCCGTTTGAGGCAGGGTCATCGCACGGCCAGTTATCCGCGGCTGCCGCCGGTTCTGCCAGAACGTTTTCGCGGGCGTCCGGTCCTGGATCCTGACGCCTGTGCCGCTGGTTGCAGGGAATGCGACGGTGTTTGTCCGACGGGTGCACTTGTGGCAGGACGGGGGCGCCTGACCTTGGATCTCGGGCGTTGCCTGTTCTGCGGTGAGTGCGCGCGACGATGTACCCGGGGGGCGATCCGGTTCACGCGAGATCACCAACTGGCAGCGCGACGGAGGGAGGACTTGACGTTGGACGGAAAAGAGGTGCGTCTGGCGGCCGCATTGGATGAGAAGAGCCGCCGGCTGTTCGGCCGTTCCCTGAAACTGCGTCAGGTCAGTGCGGGGGGGTGCAATGCTTGTGAGTCCGATTGCAATGTGTTGAATACCCTGGTGTTTGACCTGGGGCGGTTTGGCATACAGTTTGTGGCGTCACCTCGTCATGCTGACGGGCTGGTGGTTACCGGACCCGTGAGCCGGAATATGGAAATGGCCTTGAAGAAGACTTATGATGCGGTTCCATCGCCCAAGATTGTGGTTGCGGTTGGCGCATGTTCGATTTCCGGCGGGATTTATGGGGGGCATCCGGAGCAGTGTGACGGCGTCGCCGGCATTGTGCCCGTCGATGTGTTCATTCCCGGGTGTCCGCCGCATCCGTATACGATTCTGGACGGCCTGTTGCAGGCTTTAGGGAGGGTTTCAGCGGCCCGGGATTCCTGATGGGGGTGCCCGGCGGGGAGGGGGAAGAAAAAAGGCGGGCTTATGGAGCCCGCCTTTTCTTGGCGTGATTTGTCCGTTTACCGGCGTCCGCCGCCGTTTCTGCGCCGACGTGAGCGGGCTTCGCTGACGGTTACCCTGCTTCCATCCAGTTCCTTGCCGTTCATGCCATTGGCCGCTGCCTGGGCGGATTCGACACTGCCCATGCTCAGGAAGGCAAAAGGCTTACGGTCATCATCGCCGCGGCCCGAGATCAGGCGAACGTCGCGGACTTCACCGAAGCGCTCGAAGCACTTGCGGATGGTTTGCTCGTTTGTTCCGGCGGCCAGGTTGCCGACGTGGATCTCGGTGCTGCGGACGACGCGGGACCCGCCGCGGCGCAGCCGCAGGCGCAGGCCGAGCAGCAGGCCCAGCAGGAATCCGGCCAGCACGGCCGAAATCAGGGTGTAAAGGGGGTATTCACAGGGATTTGTCATACATGCGGTAGCTTCCATCTGTTTCTCCGTTTCTTGCGCGGGGGGTGTTGTCTTGGGTTGTCCCCGCTATTTCATCTCGATGAACCCTTCGAGCTTCCGGATGCGTGTGGGATGACGCAACTTTCTGAGGGCTTTTGCCTCAATCTGCCGGATGCGTTCGCGGGTTACGTTGAACTGTTTGCCCACTTCCTCAAGGGTGCGCGAATACCCGTCGGCCAGCCCGAATCGAAGATTCAGCACCTGTTGCTCGCGCTCCGTGAGAGTGCCGAGCACATCTTTCAGGCGGTCCTTCAATAAACTGTAGGCTGTCATCTCCGAGGGGTTTTCCGCGCCTTTATCCTCGATGAAATCTCCGAAATGCGCATCGTCGCCGTCCCCTACCGGGCTTTGCAGCGAGATGGGTTGCTGTGCCATCTTGTAGACCGCGCGCACCCGATCCACGGGGAGGCTCATTTCCTCAGCGACTTCCTCAGGGGTCGGTTCGCGGCCCAGTTCCTGCACCAGCTTCTTCTGGACGCGCATCAATTTGTTGATCGTCTCGATCATGTGCACCGGGATGCGGATGGTGCGGGCCTGGTCGGCGATGGCGCGTGTGGCGGCCTGCCGGATCCACCAGGTTGCATAGGTGCTGAACTTGTATCCGCGACGGTATTCAAATTTTTCGACCGCCTTCATGAGGCCCGTATTCCCCTCCTGGATCAGGTCCAGGAAGGAAAGCCCGCGGTTCATGTATTTCTTGACGATGCTGAT
>CAIVSY010000077.1 GCA_903908715.1 uncultured bacterium | reverse complement strand
GGATTGAGTTCACTGGCGGCGGCTGAGGCGAAGAGGGATGCCTCGAGAAAGAAGGGTCGGTTGGACATTCATTTGGTTATGGAATAGGCGGTGCGTTTCAATTCTCGTGCAGGCTCTATCCGCACATGGATCAAAGGGTTGTGTTGGCGGCATTCGGAAAGTGTACCACTCCGGCAGCCGGAAAGTGTACCACCCCGAGGCTGTTGATAACGTATAGTTGACTGGAGGCAGGGAGGCAAGCGTTGTCTCCCGCCAGATGCCCGATTGGGCCGGTTGATTCCTCCTTCCTCCACGGTAATGGCCTTGCACCGCCCTGGACCCGGAGCCCGGTCCCGCCGAAGGCGGGATGCCCCGGAGGGGCAAGGGTGGAGGGCCGGGGCGGTGCAAGGGGTTGGCATCACCCATTCCCTTCCGATGGTTGAGTGTCCGGCTTTTGAAGGCCGCCATTTCCTTTTCCCCGGCGGGTACGGAAACTCACCCCTTTGGTGGCCAGGATATGGGCATGATGCGCCAGGCGATCCAGCAGGGCGGTGGTCAGTTTCTCGTCGCCAAAGACCTGCACCCATTCCGCGAACGCCAGGTTCGTGGTCACGATGGTGGAGCGCCGCTCATAGCGGTCAGCCAGGAGGTTGAAGAGCAACTCGCCGCCATCGCGCTTGAAGGGGACGAACCCCAGTTCATCAATAATCAGCAGCGGCACCTTCTGCAATCGCCTGTGTAGCTTTCCAAGGACACGCTCGTCACGCGCCTCCATCAGTTCACGGACGAGTTCGGCAGCCTTGATAAAGGCCACAGGGATACGTCGCCGGGCCGCCTCCACCCCGAGCGCGATGGCCAGATGGGTCTTGCCGGTCCCGATGGGGCCAGCCAGAACCACATCCTCAGCCGCCTCGACGAACCCGCAGGTAGCCAGTTCCCGCAACGCGGGGCGGCTGATCCCGGCCAGGGCATTCCAGTCGAGGGTGTCGAAGGTCTTGGTGTCGGGGAATCGGGCCTGCCGCAACAGGCGGCGCGACACATTCTCGTGGCGGGAGCGCATCTCGATCTCCAGCAACTCGCGCAAATAGTCCTCGTACGCCCATCCATCCTGGCGCGCCCGTCTGGCCACGGCCTCGTACTCACGGCCCATGGCGGGAAGCCTGAGCATCCGGACATGGCCCTGGATAACCGCCTGCAAGGGGGTATCGCTCACAGGTCACCTCCCGCCAGCAGAACGTCATAATCCGCCGCGCATCCCGACTGGATCTTATGGAACCTCAACGCCGGTGGCACCTGCTGTTCCTTCAGCACGGGTCGTGCGGGAAGTTGCCGCGCCAGCGAGGCGAGCACGTCGCCTTCAGCGGGAAGATGCCCGCCCGCCTTGGCCAACGCGTCAACGACGGCTTGCTTGACCAGCGCCTCCCCGTGGTCGTTGATCGCTCCCAGCACGCCTGCCAGCAGGCGGGCGGCCTTCATTGGCCCATGCGAGGCATCCAGCAACGTCCAGAGCCGCTGATAGGGTTCACCCAGTTCCGCCAGCAGTTCCGGCGCCACCTGCCGGACCGCCTGAGGCTTGCGAGCCAGTTCGGGGAGGTAGTGCCGGTAGCGGATCGAGCGGCCCCCCTTGGGTTGAAGCGGATGCCGGTGCTCATCACCCCGGCAGACCAGCAACAGATCCTCCACCCCGATAAACGCCGTGGCATCCAGTCGCGCCCAGGTTGTGGGCACGGAGTACACCGCCCCTTGGACCTTGACGGTGGCGCTGCGGCTGACGACCACGGGCTGCACCCGCCGCGGATCGAACGCAACGGCGGGCAACGGCTTCATGCACAGCTGATCCTCATCGTAGATCACGCCACTCAGCAGGACCCCTTCAGGCGTCCTCGCCTGACCCCACGCCCTGTCCAGATCGGACTGCAACGCCACGGAGATCGCGGCCAGGCTCTCGCCCGCCACAATCGGCGTCAGGTGCTGGAGCCGGATCCCCTTGCCACGGTTCTCCACACCGCCCTTGTCATGGCCTTCTCCGGGCCGGGCAAAACACGGCTCGAACAGGTAATGGCTGCTCAACGCCCTGAACCGCTCGCTCAGTTCCCGCTCCCCATGCAGCACCCGTCGCTTCACGGCTGAGGTCAGGTTGTCGTACACCAGGCGATGCGGCACCGCTCCAATCGACTGGAAGGCACGCCCATGGCCATCGAGGAAACTCGTCTGGTCGCACCGGGCGTATAACCACACCAGATCCCGCTTCGAGTACATCAGCCGCATCAGGAACTTCCAGACCTTCGTCATCACCCCATTCAGTTCCACAGTGACTTCGAAGAAGTCCACCTGAGCCTCATCCCCCGCCCGATGTACCAGCGGTATGTAGACCTCCGCCACCGCACGGCGCTTCTCCGCAAGGTACTGACGCACTGTCCGCTCCCCAACCTGAAGCCCCCGCGCCACCAGCTCCCGGTGCAACCGCACCGACGTCAGCCGATGCTTGCCTCCGAGCCGGGCGTCCCATTCCTCCAAGACCCCCTCGATCTGCGGCCCGACTACTTCCATTACGGGACACGGTCTCCTCCCCACTTCCACCCGACGAGGCTCCGCCTCACGCAGGTATTTCCTTACCGTCCAGCGGTGCAGCCCCATCTCCCGCGCTATCCGCCTGACACTCTGGCCCTCGTTGTAATGCTTGTGCCGTATCACATGTACCTGATCCATCCTGAGCATGCTCCTTTCCTTCCAGGCGCTTCATTGCACCTGGAGGAATCATGCCTCAGGGGTGGTACACTTTCCGACTGCCGACTGGTACACTTTCCAAATGCCGCGGCCAGTAGTGTAAGGTGCGAGGGTTGTGAGGGGAGGGGTTCGCTGTAGGTTGGGGTGGGTGGGGGATGCAGTGAGGTGGGTGGTCGGCGTTTACGGTCTGACCCCGTCGCGGCATGGACAGTAGTCAGTGCGGACGACTTACCCCTGATCGCCGCATCGGTTTAATCCACGCGTGTGGCATGCGCTGGAAAACGTCACTCCTTTCTGAACAGCCTTACAACCCGTTATGATGCGGAAAAAAGGCCATGCAAGGTCAAAAAGACCGGCCAAAATCATTCTATGCTGTTGCAGGGGAAGCGGTTGCTGTGGCGCAGCCATGCGGACTCACTGGGTCGCCTGGTATGAGAAGTTGTATGCGTTGGGGTGCCTTGAGCCAAACTGCGATTTGGACCGGGAATAAACCTATCAAACCCGACGAAACCCTGACAACCCCGCAAACTGTTTTGACTTCTGCGTATTGTCGTGATAGACAAAACTCTGCTATCTGGGGTCATTCTCGACACGCCCAAGCAGCAAGGAGGTGCGGGTGAGTGATCGTTGGTTGTCAGTTGAAGAAATTGCAGAGCACTTGGGAGTAAGCCGCGATACGGTCTACACTTGGGTAAATACGAAAGAAATGCCAGCCCACAAGGTCGGAAAACTATGGAAATTCGACAAGGATGAGGTAGATGCCTGGGTGCGATCAGGCAAAGCTGGAAAGCAGTGACGAATGGCCGATATGTTACATAGTGGACATAGTCCAACAAACCAGTGGAAACTGGACCTTTCTGTCGTGCGAGACAGTGAAGCATCGGCCCGGAATACCTCTAGCGGCGGCGCCCTGATTTCTGAAGCGCATATGCTAATGTCTGCGTTTCACCGGGGGCTCCCCCTTTCTGAACTCAGAAGCAAGACACTCCACGGAGATGTCTTCCGTAAGGCCTCTTATGCTTCGAGAATAAGGAATTTCAACTCAATCAGGCACCGATATCTCGATGCTGCTCCGGGATGGATCACAGCATCGCTTGCCAAGGCGTCCACATTTGGCCCCGAATCGATCGAATTCCTTTCTCTTGCTTATCTGTACTTTGCTTTACGTGATTGCGTAATCTTTGATTTTATAACAGGCCCACTTTATGAAAGATGGGAGAGCAAGATCACCAACGTCTCCTCCGGAGATGTCCAGTCCTTTCTTCAAAGCGAGTCAGAGAAGTTTCCCGTAATTAATAAATGGACCAGGCAAACTAGACAAAAACTGGCAACAAACGCTTTGTCATCACTTCGGGACTTCAACTTGCTAACAGGCAAGAGGATAAAACAAATTCAGCGGCCGGCGATTGCCGCCGAAACGGTTTTCCATCTGCTCTGCATTCTTGTTGCCGAAGGTAGGAAGGGTAATAACATCCTTACGGCGGTAGACTGGCGATTATTTCTCTGGTCTGAATCAAATACCGCCCATGCTCTCAGTGAACTGGCCCAGAAGAAATGGATTCGATTTGAGAAATCAGGGCGTGCGGTGGTTCTTGAACTAGTTCGCCAACCAAAGGCAGACACATGACAGCCGAAGTTGACTGGCAATGGAAGATCAGGGAGGCGATTGAGCGGTTGAAGACCCGCTACGATTACATCGGCCGAAAAACGGGCGCACCTTTCCTCGCTATTGTCTACCCCCCGGATGCTGAGACGGCCGTCTTCAAGGAGTGGAACACACAAGTAGCGACGCTCGGCAACGAATTTGAGGTTCACGCGATTGATGTCCTTGAAATCACCATGTCCGTTTTGGATGAGTTGGGCGGCGAAAACGTTGTTCAGGCAATGGCAGATCCAATGCCCGGCGCCAATCCAGAATCAGAACTGGGCAATATGTGGCTCAATGCTGTCACGACAGCAGTGCGAAATCTGTCGGTTCAACGCAACGACAAGAGGCCTGTCGTGGTTCTTGAACGTATGGGAGCACTCTTTCCCGCCGTGGGACCCCGTTCAGTCATGCAACAGCTATGGGATAGCACCCAGAATTCCCTGGAGGGTCCCGTCGTCATTTTGATCCCAGGTACGCTGGTGGAAGCCCGCGTCTACTTGTTTTTGGGCAGACAAGAGGAACTGATGTACCGCGGCGATATACTTTAGAGCCTGTCCCATGAGCATGGGGGCACGGTGGGTGAGCGTGGGAGGGGGAAAATAAGAAGGGCAAAGGCCGTCGAAAACGGTGCTTTGCCCCGAATCGATGTGTTATAACCCTGGTTACGAGGCCTGGGAGACACACCG
>CAIVSY010000076.1 GCA_903908715.1 uncultured bacterium | reverse complement strand
TGGACCGCCAGAACATAGCAGGGCACCTTCGGGCAGTGCTTCGTCATTCTCCGGACCAGGTACGCCTTGACCGGTTCGCCGCTTGCCGCCAATCTTGCCTGCAGCGCCTCCACCAGTTCCGGTCCGAGATCATGAGGAACCAGACCATCAGCGGTCTTGAGGTTTTGTCGCTCCTCCTCCATGGCGGCGACATCCTCGGATGCATCCTCCGTGGCAAAGCGCCATTCGCGGGATACCGCGAGATCGCCCACATCATAGTAGTATTGAGCCAGAACCTGCCCTCCATCGGCCCTCAGATCAGGCGACTTCTCCATCGCCTGCCGGATCATCGGGACCCCGGCTGCATCCCGTGCATGGAGCATGGCGCGCCCCACCGCAAACAGGGCCCGAACATCATCCGGATGATTCTCCAGGAAACGGCAATACAACGGCCCGGCGGCTACAATCCCCTCCACCGCTTCCGTGAGGGCCGCCCGCATCCACTCCTCCTCGCCCTTCAATTCCCCGCGGGCATCCTTGGCATCAAGTTCAGCAACCGTAACGCGCCACTCCTCCACCTGGGTATGACGGGCCTGCCAGCCGGCCGTCACCTGTTTCTGCCAGAATTCATCCACACTCGCAGTTAACGCCTCCAGCCGCGTTCCCAGCAGGCCGGCCGCCGAAGAACGGGTATCGGGGGAGTAGAATCCCGTTCCGCTATCAAATGAATCCTGCAGCAGTCTGTTTCTTTCCTCCCTCTTTTCCATCCTCTTCCCCAGCAGGCCCTCGATACGGTCCGAGAGGGCCGGATGCGTCTGCCCGCCCTCCGTGGATTCATTCAGCGCACGTTCCAGCCAGAATTCCGCACGCGGGACATCCCGGAAGCCGACCATTTGTTCCTGCAGGAGTTTCATGGGAGCAGGCGGTGTCTTCTCGCCATTCACCCGTTTGAGGATCGGCTCCCAGGCTTCTCCCTCAAACTCCGCGAGCACACGCAGGCGCACAAGGGCATGCACGAGCGCCTTCCCGCCCGATACCTGAGCGCCACACCGGTCCGCCTCGTATTCCTGCCGCCGGATCTGGGCCAGCGAAAAGGCCGCGAAACGAGGGATATACCCTTTGACCATAGGCAGGAACACCCACCGCATGGCCGATTGCTGATGAACAAACGCCGACGCCAACATGCCCCAGGTCTGGTGAATCCGGTAGATCCAAACCCCCATCTTGCCGTGTGCGCTGGAGAGGTGCCCGAACTCGTGGGCCAGCACCGCGCGGAACTGGTCCGGGGTCAGGGCATGCAGCAGGGAAAGACCGACCGTCAGGTAGTTCCGGTGCCACCCCAGCAATCCGAACATGGGAACCTGAACCACCGACGCATTCAGTTCCGGGGTCAGGACCACGCGCCGGACACCAGGTGCCCGGACCGCCAGGCGAACCTCGTTGATCATCGCGAACAGATCCGGCGCATCGTCGGGTTGAAGCGTTACCCCTTCGGGCGGCTTGATGCGGACCCACAGCACTCGCAGGAGGATCAGGATCATCACGCCCAGGAGCAGGAACAACTTGATTTCCAAGCCATTCACGTGACGCGTACGGATCACCGCAACCACCAGCGCCCCGCACAAGGCCAGCAGGATGAGCAACACAAGAAGAATGTACGCATACCCGCAGACGGCCAGAACCGCCAGCAAAACCCGGTACAAGCCCGGTCTGCGTTCCGCAAGGCTTTCAGCACGCCGGGATATCCTCTCGAACGACTCCGCCTTCATGATGGCAACTCCCTTTGACCAGCCTCGCGGAACCAACCCTCGAATCCCGCACGAGCCCGCCGCCGGTCCCTGCACCCTTTAACGCGTATCAGGCCTTCTTCTTCCCGCTGAACGATGCGGCGTGGGCTTCGCGTTCCGCCAGTTCCAGGTCGTACTCGGTCATGATCCGCGCCAGTTGCTTGAAGGTAATGCGCGGCGTCCAACCCAGTTGGGTGCGGGCCTTTGAGGCATCCCCGAGCAGATAATCCACTTCCGCAGGACGGAAG
>CAIVSY010000075.1 GCA_903908715.1 uncultured bacterium | reverse complement strand
CTGCTCTCAGGTCCGTGGGTCTGCGTGGAATGCACCAACCTTCCGCCTGCCGGATCGTACGCATTTCAGGATCCGGGCGGGTCCAATTGCCCCGTGCGCTTCTACCGGGTCATTGGTCCATAGCAGAGGATTGGGGGAAGACAGCAGAGTGCGTTCTTTGCCTGGTTCGTGGCCTCGCGTAAATAAGGCTGAAGAACAGCGATGAAATCTGATGTTCTGACGGCGGATCCGGCAGAGAAGAGGCAATGGATGTACCACCGGATGACTCCTTGACTCCAGTGGATGTTTCTGTACGCTGGGTTTTCATGATTTCACGGAAAGATAAGGCGTCAGCATCTCCAGCCCTTCACACAACGAAGGATGCGGTCATTAAACTTGCGCGGGCAAAGGAGCTGGATCGTCTTGTGGCGGAGCGTACCGCGGAACTCCAGGAACGGGAGGCGCATTACCGGCTTCTTTTCGAGGCTGAATCGGATGCAATTCTGCTAATCGACAACAAGACGGGACGTATTCTTGAGGCGAATCCGGCGGCTTCCAGCCTCTATGGCTACTCACACGCGGAACTTCTCCGGCTAAGGAATGTTGATCTATCCGCCGAACCGCGGCAGACGAGACGGGTCACCGTCAAGACGCCTTTGGATTACAATAAGCGGGTTGAGGTGCCGTTGCGGTATCATCGGAAGAAGGATGGATCCGTCTTCGCAGTTGAGATGGCAGGGCGATTCTTTCTCCGACTCGGCCGCCCAGTTCATGTGGTAGCCATCCGGGATGTGACGGATCGGGTCAGGATGGACCATGTCTTGCGCCAGAAGCAGGAGGAGTTAAAGGCCATTCATGACAATGTCCCCCAACTGCTGTGTACCATTGACAGAAGTCGCCGGATCCTGTTTGCCAATCGTGCCTTCATCGAGTTTTGCGGATTGGAGGCGGACCAGGTACTCAATGGACGGGCTTGCGGAATTTTCGGCTGTATCAACGCAGCCTTGTCCCGACAGGGTTGCGGCTACGCACGGAAGTGCAGGGATTGCCGCATATTCCAGGCGATCAAGGACACGTTCAAAACAGGGCGTGAACACCGTTGCGAGTTGTATCAGGGCACCTTGAAGCGAAACGGCCGTCTCAGGGAAGTTGCCCTGCTCGGGGCCACCGCACTGGTCGAGGCCGGCGCTTATCCGAAGGTATTGTTGTCCCTGGAGGACATAACGGAACTGGCTCAGGCACACAAAGATCTGGAGCAGTCACGCAGTGCCCTTCGCGCGCTGCTGGACCGCATGGAACGGAGTCGGGAGGAAGTGCGGGCCAATATCTCCAGGGAGATTCATGATGTACTGGGACAGAATCTCACCGGGATCAAGATGGATCTGCGATGGCTCGAACGCACGCTGGGCAAGCCCGGTGTCCGACGCGAAACATTGACACGGCGACTCACGGAGGCCGTTGAGATGCTCGATAAGACGACCGTGACAGTCCAGCAACTGGCGAGCGAACTCCGCCCGAGTGAGATTGAATATGTTGGCATTTCCGCAAGTCTGCAGGATGAGGCCCGGCGCTTTCAGGCGCGGACAGGGATTCGCTGTTCATTGCGCGTGCCCCGCCGGATTGTGGTCATGGAGACCTATGCGGCAACGGCCTTGTTCCGGATATTCCAGGAATGCATGACGAATATCTCGCGGCATGCCAACGCCACGCATGTCAAGGCAGAGCTAACGTGTGTCAAGAATGCCAGTATTTTGCGGGTGGCAGACAATGGGAAGGGTATACCGGAGCCGGCGATTACAGATCCGCATTCCCTTGGGTTGTTGGGAATGCGTGAACGCGTGGTCACACTGGGTGGGGACCTGGAGATCCGGAGACGGGAACAGGGAGGCACGATTGTAACGGCACGAATTCCTCTGGATGGAAAGAGGAAAGAGGAATGAAGACACGGATCATCCGTATTCTGATTGTTGAGGACCATCCAATCCTGCGCAGGGGCCTTCGGGAAATATTGACTGAGGCATACCCCCTGGCTACGTTCGGCGAAGCGGTCGATGCGGCTTCAGCGTTGGAGCAGTGCCGGATGAAATCCTGGGATTTGATCACGCTGGACATCAAAATGCCGGGCCGGGATGGTTTTACCTTGCTCAATGATTTGCGGAAATTGAGACCGAGACCCAAGGTGCTGGTTGTGTCGGCCTACCCGGAGGCGGAGTATGGAGTGCGCTCAATTCAAGGTGGCGCTGCCGGATTCCTCGGAAAGAGTCAGGCGCCGGACGAGCTTGTTGCCGCAGTGGCCCGTATTCTGAACGGCGGGAAATACATCACGACAGCACTGGCCGAGCAGCTTGCCGGCGTGGTAAGCCACGATCTGGAACCCAAACCCCATGACGGACTTTCGGCAAGGGAGTTGCAGGTTTTGCGCATGGTTGCCGGCGGCGCTTCCACAAAGAGCATTGCCGCCGAACTGAATCTCAGTGAAAAGACAATTTCCACCTACCGGTCCCGGATTGCCGGAAAGACAGGTTTCAGCACGAGCGTTGGCCTGACGCGATATGCGCTTCAACGTGGGATTGCCTAGGCGGGATTGTAGGGGAATCACCCTACACAGCGCCTGCATGAATATCCTACTGGCCTTTCATGGCGGGTACGACTTACGGCTCTTCCGGAATCCTGCCACCTTGCGCGTATATCAATTCGTGCAGCCTATTCCGCTGGTCGTGAGGGATCAATGAGCGTGCCGGATATTATTGTTGCCGTGTTTGTCCTCGGGTCCAGCTGCCTCTGGTACGGAATCTGTTCCAGGCGGACCGGGTGCAGGCTGGGGCAGGGAAACGGGAGCCGGATCGCTCGTTCAGAAATGGAGGAGCAGCCTTCTTCATTCCGCTGACAGGATCGGGGAATGTGGCGGATCGTGATCTGTCCCTGCCGCAGGAAGTGCATTCGGCTCACAATGGGCCGAAAACAAATGCGGTCGTCGTTCTTTTCTCTGAGCCGATCGATGAACGCATCCGCGTCCGCACATCGTTGTATTTCTGGCGTATGGCTTCTGCCGAAACTCCGCGTTGCGCTTGCAGAATGAGGCAAAAATGAAGATTGCAAATCAGGGTCGCTGCGAATCCAGAATGACAACCACCTCGTCTGAATACTGCGAGGAAATATGTGCTGGGCCGGATCAGACTGTACTGATCATTGATAGCGAGGAAATGGTTGCCGCCATGCTGGTTGACTGGATCGAAAGATTGTACGGCTTCAAGGTGATAGGGTTCGCCACGACGGGGGATATGGGAATCGCGATGTGCCGCGCACGCAAGCCAGATATTGTGCTCCTGGATGTCGAGTTGCAAGGCATGGACGGGCTGTTGGTGGCGCAGAAAATATGCCGGAGTTGGCCACGTTCCAGAATTCTTGTCCTGAGTTCACGCCTTGACCCCTATCGGATTCATGAGATATCCCGCATCGGAGTTCACGGCTTTGTTAACAAGACAGGCCCCTTGCGCCTTCTGGAAGGAGCTCTTCGTCACGTTGCCGAAGGAGGACAATATTACTCGCCGCTGTTCCAACAGGTCCTGAATGAGAGGCTGTCCCGTCCGGATGCATACCAGAAGGTGCTGACTCGCAAGGAAGTTGCCGTGTTGATTCGCCTGGCCGAGGGGGTGAGCGACGAGGATATCGGGAAGAGGCTGAATATTTCGCCCTTGACCGTGGCCACCCATCGCCGAAATGTGAGATCAAAGCTTGATGCGCATACGGATCGGGACCTGATCC
This sequence comes from uncultured bacterium, assembly GCA_903908715.1. Taxonomy (GTDB): domain Bacteria; phylum Verrucomicrobiota; class Kiritimatiellia; order CAIKKV01; family CAITUY01; genus CAIVSY01. The sequence goes on along the minus strand of CAIVSY010000075.1, from coordinate 7,036 downwards.
TGTATGCCCGCCGGTGGGGATTGGCACCCATTGATTCTGTGTCGATCAGTGCTGGAGCAAGCGGATGAGCTGCCGTTTAAAACGCTGAATTACAGGAAGGATTTAATTGGAGACCGTTCTCCAGATCTGCTATGCCTCAGGGCATGAAGAGAAAGAAGCCCTCGTTGTCGGTGGAATCAGTCCTGTCTGCCGTTGTACAGCGCTTGTCCGTATGCGATTCGACTTCTCTGGACGATGGGATACGCGATTGCCTGGCTTTGATGGGACGCGCGGTGGGAATCGACCGGGCCTGCCTGATCCGTTTTTCGGATGATGGCCAGACGTTCACGATGACGCATGAATGGCATGGCGAAGGCATCCATTCGCAGCTGGAATATTTCGTCAACCTGCCCGTCTCCACCTTTCCGTGGACCGCACGCCAGTTGTTCAAAGGCAAGCCAGTCCCGATTGATCGCCTGGATGACTATCCGCCGGAGGCCGAAATGGAACGGCAGATCTGCATCGTGGAGAAGAATCTCTCGATCCTTTTCGTGCCGATTCGATTGCGCGGCCGGACTACCGGGACCATCGCCATGGATGGCATACGCGCCCCGCATACATGGACCCCAGCCGACATTGCCCTGATGGAGGTGGGCGGCGCTTTTATGGCCTCACTCCTGGATGTGCGCTGCACGGAAGAGAGAATGGAAACCGTGAGCCGGCTGGAACGCGAAAAACTGGGCCGGGATCTGCACGATTCGCTGGGACAGCAACTGGTGGCAATCTCCCTCCTGGCACGGGCGCTCCAGGATGACCTGAAACCAAAACGCCGGCTGGCCTCACAGGCCGCCCGGATCACCGAGTTGACTGCGTCGGTCGTGCAAATCGCGCGCGATATGACCCGTGGCCTGAAGCCGTTCGATGTCAAGGTGGAAGGGCTTGTGGGAGCGCTTCATCGGATGGCCACGGAAACCAGCGAACTGCTGGGAGTGGACTGTCGCGTCCGGGATGACGGTGCGCCGCCTGTACAGGATCCGGAGGCCTGCACTCAATTGTTCTGGATTGCGCGCGAAGCCACCAATAATGCAATCCACCACGGCAAGGCCACCTGCGTTTCCATTTCTTTCGATGTCAAGAATGGGCGGCGAAGGTTGACCATAAGTGACAACGGCCGCGGATTGCCGCCCGACTGGGAGAACAAGGTCGGTGTGGGTTTGAAGGTGATGCGATTCCGGGCGGCTGTGATGGGAGGACAGGTGTCGGTAGAGCCGGGCAGGGAATCCGGTACGGTGGTGACGTGCGTGTTTCCCATGAGCGGGTATGGAGGAACGGATGACTCTGGCAATCAGTAGGCGAATGGACAGCATCTGCCAGTCAGAGATTCGGGGGATGACCCTGGAGTGCACCCGGCTGAAGGGGCTGAATCTGGCACAGGGGGTGTGTAACACCGGTGTGCCGCCCGTGGTGGTCGAGGGCGTGCGAAAGGCCATGGAGGACGGATTCAACACCTATACGCGGTACGACGGATTGCCTGTATTGCGGGAAGCGATTGCAGACAAAATGCAGCGCGACAACCGCATGAGCGTGGACCCGGAGCAGGAGGTCATCGTCAGCGCCGGTTCGACCGGCGCCTTCTATTGTACGTGCATGGCCCTACTGGACCCCGGCGATGAAGTGATCCTCTTTGAACCGTATTACGGATATCACGTGAACATAATCCGCACAGCCGGAAGTGTGCCGCGCTACGTGCCCATGCAACCCCCGGGCTGGACGTTCACGGCGGCCGACCTCGAAAAGGCCGTGACGCCCAGGACGAAGGCGATCGTCGTCTGTACGCCGGGCAATCCCTCGGGCAAGGTCTACAGCGAGCCGGAATTGCGGATCATCGCTGAGTGCGCGGTCCAGCATGACCTTTTTGTTTTCACTGACGAGATCTACGAGTATTTCCTTTACGACGGGCGTCGCCATATCAGTCCCGCCACATTGCCCGGAATGGCGGAGCGGACCATTACCATTTCGGGTTATTCAAAGACCTTCAGCATCACCGGATGGCGCATAGGGTATGCGGTCTGTGCCCTGAAATGGGCTCGAATGATCGGATATGCCAATGACCTGGTGTATGTGTGCGCACCCGCCCCTCTGCAAATGGGGGTGGCGGCCGGGATCCGGGAACTGGATGCAGCATTCTATCACGATCTGCAAGCGGAATTCGACCGCAAGCGGGATTGGCTGTGTAACGCCTTGATCTCAGCCGGCCTGCCTCCACACGTGCCGCAAGGGGCCTACTACGTGCTGGCGGATGCATCCCGGTTGCGCGGCCGGACCAGCAGGGAAAAGGCCGTCAACCTGTTGAAGGAAACGGGCGTGGCCGGCGTTCCCGGCAGCGCATTTTACCACGATGGCGGCGGTGAGAATCTCATCCGTTTCTGCTATGCCAAACCGGATGAAGAGTTGATCGAGGCCTGCCGCCGGTTGAGGGGCTAGGGGGGCCTCTTTCCTCGTCCTGAAGCCTTTTCCCCTGAAATTGGTGGTGGGACTAGGATTCGAACCTAGGAAGGCTGAGCCAACAGATTTACAGTCTGCCCCGTTTGACCGCTCCGGAATCCCACCCCGAAAGCTTCCAGTCGGCACCGCCGAGGCGGGCGTTCCAGAACAAGGCGCGTATCATGTACGGGAAGTGGCGCCACGGCAAGAAAAAAGCGGAAGAAAAATGGGCGGACCTGCACCCCATATCCCAGCCTATTGCATCGGCCGCCATTGGCGGACTTCCTGCATCAACCGCTCGACGATGGAGCCTTCGGGTACTGTTTCGACCATTTCCCCGCGGACATAAACCGCCGCCTTGCCCTTGCCCCCCGCTATGGCCACATCCGCCTCCCGGGCCTCGCCGGGTCCGTTGACCATGCAGCCCATCACCGCCACCGTCGGCCGTGCGGCCCCGGGATTCTCACGGTAGTACCGCTCCAGCGCATCCTCGACCTCGCGTGCAAGCGTAACCACATCAATCTGGATGCGGCCGCAGGTCGGGCAGGAAATGACCGAGGCGCCGGGTTCACGAAGACCAAAACACCGGAGCAGTTCAAGGCCCACACGGACCTCCTGGGCAGGGGAATCGGTCAGCGAAACGCGCAGGGTGTCGCCAATCCCTTCCGCCAGCAGCAGCCCCATCCCGACGCTTGAGCGGACGGTGCCCGCCAGCAGTGTGCCCGCCTCGGTCACTCCCAGATGCAGGGGATGATCCGTCGCGCGCGAAAGAAGCCGGTAGGCGGCCAGTGTCCTGGGTACATCCGACGCCTTGACGGAAATCTTGATCCAGGGGTGTCCGGCATCCTCGAGTATGCGGACATGCCGCATGGCGCTTTCAACCATGGCGGCCGCCGTGGCCCCGCCATACCGCTCCAGGAGCTCCTTTTCCAGTGACCCGGCATTCACCCCGATGCGGATCGGGAGTTTCCGTTCTGAAGCGGCCCGCACGACTTCGCGGACACGGTCCAGCCCGCCAATGTTACCGGGGTTGATCCGCAGTCCATCCACACCGCTGTCGATGGCGATCAGGGCCAGCTTGTGCTGGAAGTGGATATCGGCAATCAATGGCAGGCTGACCGCGCTCCGGATGACGGCCAGTGCCCGCGCGGCCTCTTCATCCACCACGGCGAGACGGACCATATCACAGCCGAGCGATTCTAGTTCCCGGATCTGGGCGATCGTTGCGGCGGTATCGCGCGTGTCGGTCTTGGTCATGGTCTGCACACTGATCGGCGCGCCGCCCCCAACCGCCACGCGGCCGACCCGGATTTGCCGGGTGACACGCCGCTGGATCTGGAATGTGCCTTGCATGGGTTATTCTGCGGCAGGTGCGGGAGCGGGTTGGGCTTCAGGCGCCGCCGACTGCGGCGCCTGGGCAGGCTCTGCAGAGGTTCCGCTCGACTGCGACCAGCGGTGCAACTGCCTGCCGATAGCCGTGAACCGCCAGAGATCCCGACCGGTCAAGAAGATAAAGACGGCAATCAGCAGCACCGCAAACGCGTTGGTCACGATGCTGACCACCTTGGCGTGGGCCGGGCGGCGGGTGATCATTTCCCAGAGGGCAAAGAGGATATGGCCGCCATCCAGGACCGGGATCGGGAGGATGTTGAGAATGGCAAGGTTCACGTTGAGGAAACAGGTGAACCAGACCGCAACCATGAGGCTGACGCGCACGATGTAATAGTAGTTGATCAGGATCGCAACCGGTCCGCCGATGGCCCGGGCCGTGGGGCCTGCCTGGCCTGGCGTCGTCAGTGCCGCCAGGCTCCGGAAAATGGCCGTGGAATGCGCCTTCAGCTGGCTCCACGGCGTGGGATGGACAATTTCGTCGAATTCCACATCGGTGACATTGAACTGCACGCCAATGCGGACCTGGTCGGTCTTGGGGTCGTAATCCGGCGTGACGGACATAGAGAGGGTCTCGTTGTTGCGGCGGATCTGGATGGAAGAGGTTTGCCCCTTGCGTTCGCCGACGAGGGCGATCAACTGAGCACGGCTGATGATTTCGGTATCGTTGAACCCGGTGATGATGTCGCCCCGCAGGATGCCTGCCTTCTCGGCGCTCATGCCGGGCTCGGTGGAAAGCACCATGCAGAGGCTCCGGCCATCGACGCCCTTAAGGGTCTGCTCGCCGAACATTCCCTTCTCGGTCGCAACCTCCAGGGAAAGGCGGTCTTGGCCGCGCTGCACGGCCAGGGAGACGGATGGATACCGCGAGCAGGCGATGAGGAAGTCGACCCAGCTTGAAACCGGCTCGCCGTTGACGGACAGGATCTCGTCGCCAAGCCGGAGGCCTGCCTGGTGCGCAAGGCTGTCGGCGGCAACGTATCCCACGGTGGCGCTTTTCTCCGCCGGAGTGGCCGGCTTTCCGATGATCCAGACGGCGATGGCGAGGAGGATGGCCAGGAGAATGTTCCCGACCGCGCCGGCGATGGAAACCACGATTCGTTTCCACGGGGCGATCACGGGCAGAGTCCGGGGCGGTTCCCCGCCGGCCTGATCTCCGTCGGCCGGCCCTGATTCCGCCTGACTGCCCTGCATCATGGCCGTGCCGCTGGGGTCAAGCTGGGGCAGGGCGACATACCCGCCGAACGGAATGCAGCCGATCTTGTAGGTTACGCCCTTGTGCTTCCGCTGCCAGATGGCCGGCCCGAAACCGAGGGAAAAGGCATCCACCACAAGTCCGCACAGGCGCGCGGCAAGAAAATGGCCGAACTCATGAACGAAAACAGTGACTCCGAAGAGGATGGCAACAACCGCGATAGTGTAAAGTGTCGTCAGCATAGGGGATCCTTATCCGGTTTGACTTCGGGCCACCAGGCATTGGCGTTCCGCTTCCTGCCGGGCCCAACGGTCCGATTTTTCAATGGTCACAAGATCAGGGGCCGATACAGCGTGGTGCAGGTTCATGACCGCCTCGACCGTATGCCAGATGCCCGAGAACGTCAGATGCCCGTCCAGGAACCGCTCCACGGCAATCTCGTTGGCGGCATTCAGGACAGCCGGCATGGTTCCGCCGGTGACAGCCGCCTGGCGGGCCAGGCGAAGGCCCGGGAACCGCAACAGGTCAGGCGCCTTGAAGTGCAAGGCTCCCATGTTGGCCAGGTCCAGCGTCGGCAGGCCGCCCGGTACGCGGTCGGGATGCGTCAAGGCGTGCTGGATGGCAAAGCGCATATCCGGCGGGCTCAGCTGGGCCAGCACACTGCCATCGATGAATTCCACCATCGAGTGCACGATGCTTTCGGGATGGATCACCACATCGATCCGGTCATACGGGATTCCGAACAGCCAGTGGGCCTCCATGATCTCCAGACCCTTGTTCATCAGCGTTGCGGAATCGACCGTGACCTTGCGGCCCATGTTCCATCGCGGATGCTTCAACGCGTCGGCGGCGGTGACCTTATCGAAATTCACATCCTGACGGGAGGCAAAAGGTCCGCCCGAAGCGGTCAGGATCAGCCGTCGGATTTCGGACGGCGGATGGCTGTCAATACACTGGAAAATGGCGCTATGCTCGCTATCGACCGGCAGGATGCGGGCCTTGCGGCGCGCCGCGGTTTCCATGACGGTCTGCCCGGCGGCGACAAGGACCTCCTTGGTCGCCAGGGCCACATTCTTGCCGTTTTCCAGCGCCGCCAGAACGGAATGCAGGCCCGATATGCCGACCAGCGCGCAGAGCACGAGATCGGCTTCCGGCAGGCCAGCCAGGCGGGTGACGCCCGCGGAGCCTGCATGGATGGTGACCCCGCGCGGGCGTGCGGCCAGGCATTCGGCCGCAGCGGACTCATCGGCAATGGCCACATGGCGAACCTGGAACTGCGCGGCCTGCTCGAGAAGCCGGCTGACATTACTGCGGGCGGCCAGTCCCACGACCTCCAGCCTGTCGGGCAGGGCGGCGGCCACACGCAGGGCGTTTTCGCCGATCGACCCGGTGCTTCCGAGGATCACGACTCGTCTCCGGTTGGATTGGGTATGCGATTCAGGATACATGGGCAAACCAACGGAGATAGAAATACAGGGCCGGGGCCGCAAAGAGAAGACTGTCGAGAACGTCCAGGATGCCCCCCATGCCGGGGAACAGGCAGCCGGAATCCTTCATCCCGGCGGACCGCTTCAGGAGGGACTCCACAAGGTCGCCCAGAACGCCGACGGCCGCGAGGAAGGCGCCCAGGAACCAGGCATCGGCCATGTGCAGGGTCAGGCGGCCAAACAGCACGGTTCCGGCTTCCTGACCCGCAGGACAGGCGAAGCGGGCGAACAGGACACTGGCCGCGATTCCGGTGAGGAGGCCGCCCGCAAGCCCTTCCCATGTCTTTCCCGGCGAGATTCGGGGGAAGAGCTTGTGCCGCCCCAACATGCTGCCAATGAAATACGCCCCGATATCCGAGAACTTGACAACGACCACGAGGTAAAGAATCAGGTGGCAGGCGGTCGCCGACAGCGGCTGGAAGGGGTGCGTGGGCGTCCAGCGGAAGGCCAGGAAAAAGAGGAACATGATCAGGAACGGGACATACACCAGACCGAGCATCGT
>CAIVSY010000074.1 GCA_903908715.1 uncultured bacterium | reverse complement strand
GAAATAATTTCCGGACGGCACGGAGGCCGTCCCTCCATGAAGAAAAACAGGCCGTTTCTCTCGCATTCCGGAGGGACGGGCTCTGTCCCGTCCTTGCTGTTTCGATGTATTCACTTCTGAGGCATTACCGCATGCGTGACAGAAGGGCATGTTGCCCGATGAACGGCGAAAGCGCGGCCTGCCGCCTCGACATTGAAGATCTCAGGGCGCGCCCCTGACCTCGCCCGCCGCCTCCTTCCACTGCCTGAGCGACCGAGCAAAACCGGCATGGATTTCCATCAGTTCGGCGGACCAATCTTCGCCGTTGTCCTGTCCGTCCGGCGGCGGCAGAGCGCACGACACGAGGGTCAGCAGTTCCTCGCTGGCCCAGGCGGGTTGCCGGAGCCTGAGAAACGTAAGCACATCGGCCCGGGAACTGTTCCATCGCGCCCGCACCCGGGCACGGAGCTCCGACACGGGATGGCGCAGGCTCTTCCAGGTGAGCCCCTCGGGCTTCCAGCGCGGGTCGTCGGGAGTCCCGATACGGGGAAAGGGCAGGCTTCGAATATCATCTTCCGTCACGGCGCAATCGCCGGCCCGCAGAAGGCTCGTGATCCAGATCGAGCTGTCGCCGATCGAGGAAGTCACCCGCCAGACTTGCGCGGAGATTCGCGTGGAGGCGGACACCCTCCGGTCGCTGACCAGGGCCACATCGTACTCCTTGATCTTCATGCACATGGGCATGTTGTAGCCGTGGACGAGGCGCACCAGGGCGCAGCGCCCTCCCCGGACTACCTCGAACGCAAGAATGTTCGGTTCCTCCGGACGGTTCGTGGGCACCTGGACGGCCTTGACAGTCCACCCTGGAATAGCGGGGTCGAACCCCGCAAACCTGGAGGCGTCCAGCGTAAAGGGCGAGAAAGGACGCGCACTGTACCGGGATGAAACTTCCCAGAGCAGGGCCAGAAAGGCGGATACGAGCAGCAACGCGGGCACGGCTATCGTCTTCCATCCGGCCTTGCGGGCATCACCCATAGAACACCTTGTTCAGGATCAGGATCGACACATATACGTAGAGCACGCTGAACAGCGTGCTCAGCGTGCCGGCGCCATACACGTCGCGGCGGGTGTCCAGCAAGGGCGGGTGTTCTTCCGGAAGCATCTTCTGCACGATCATGGGAATGGCATTCAGCAGGCCGAAGAGGAAAAAGAAAGGAAAGATGAACGCGCGGCTGAGAAAATAGCCGCCTGCCGCGAAACCGGCAGCCGACGCGATGGTCAGACCGCACAGTCGTCGCATATAGGCCTGGGCGGCGTTTCTTGGCCTGCGCAGGGCCATGCGCGACCGCCAGGCGCCAATCATCCCCAGTTGCAGCAGGCTGAACCAGAACCAATACCCGACCAGCCCCACTTCCGTATAGCAGGCCACGAAAGCGTTATGGGCGGCCCTGGAGGTGGATGTGATCTGCCAGAACATTCCGTACCCCATCCCGAATACCGGATTGCTCTTGAACGCCCTGTTGCCGAGACCCCAGAACACAACGCGCTCCTGGGCCGACATGTCGAGCATGCCTGCGCCCCGGAATGCGCATGCCACGAGAAAGCCTACCAAAGCCAAACCTCCCGCATAAGGAAGCCAGCGAGTGGGAAGCCTGAGGCAAACCATGGTCGCCACCGCCGCGGCAAGCGCCACCATTCCTCCCCGCGAGTGGGTGGCCAGCAGCCCCTTGAAAAGGAATACGGCCAACACGAGCGATATCGTGAATGCCATGGGATTGGGACGACGGTAAATGGCGAAGCACAAGGGAATCATGGCAGCCAGAAACTGGCCCAGATCGTTGGGGTCGCCAAAAATCCCAAAAAATTGGCTCCGCGCCTGCCATTCCCCCGTATTGATCTTGAACACCATGAGCGGACCGGATTGCGCGAACCCATAGCCCATACGCTGTTGCATCAACGCGTGAACCGTCATGATCACGGCGCTGCCGACCATGACGACCACCACGGTCCGGATGTGCGACACGCGGTCAATCACGACCAGGAGAAGAACCGTGAAGAAACAGAATTTGAACGTCTCCGGAATGGTATTGAGTATTCCCTGGAAATACGTGTGAGGAACATGGGAGAGGATCGTGGCGATCCACAGTCCCGCGGCAAGCGAAACGGCCGGCGTGCGCGGCATCCGGTACTTGCCCTGATCAACCTCGATGAGCAGTCCCAGAAGGCTGGCATAGACGATCCCATCCAGAATAGGCCAGCCGAACAACGCCGGAACCAGCCATTCCTGCGGACGCCAGAAGACCAGAAAGATGAATGTCAGCGTGAGAAAAAAACTCATGGTCTTGCGGGCATCACCCGGTGTCGCGTTCCAACCCGAACACGACAATCCGGATGGTGCGGAGAATGATCCTCAAGTCCAGGCCGATGGACAGGTTCCTGATGTAGTACAGATCGTATTCGAGTTTCCGCCGGGCGTCTTCAACGGTGGCGCCGTAGGGGTAGCGTATCTGCGCCCATCCCGTCAGGCCCGGAGGAACGTTTTCGCGCTCCCGGTAGTACGGGACCACCTTGTCCAGCCGGGCCGCGAGTTCAGGACGCTCCGGCCTCGGGCCGACGAGGCTCATGTCGCCCCGAAGCACGTTCCAAAGCTGGGGCAGTTCGTCCAGCCGGTATCTCCGCAGAAATCGCCCCAACCGAGTCACCCGCTTGTCGCCCAAAGGCGACCAAACCGCCCCGGTTTCATCCTCGGCATGCGGCAACATGCTTCTGAACTTGTAGATCCTGAAGTCCTCCCCAAAACGGCCGACCCTGTTCTGAGCGTAAAACACGGCCTGCCGGGGAGCGGACAGCTTGAGCACGATGGCAATAACAATGCCCACGAGGACCGCCAGGATTCCCAGCAGCATCACCAGAAGGACATCGAGCATTCTCTTGAACCGCAACGTCACGGGCGAGGCGAATCCCATGCTGGCCTGCATCAGCCACGTGTCGTCGATCAGATCGAGGGGAACCCTTCCGGAATACAATTCCGCGGCGCCAAGCGGAGACAAGATCAGCACGCCCTCGAATCTGAGCCGGCGCACCGCGGGATGCAGCCGGACCTCGTCTTCTTCCCGGTCGAACGCCAGAATGACTGCGTCCACATCCAACCCCCTGATGAGAGCCTCCACCTTGTCTACGGTCGTCTTCAACAAAGGAATAGCGCCCAGCCAGCCAGTCTCCTGAACGGTCTCGTCCGCCGCCGGCGACTCG
>CAIVSY010000073.1 GCA_903908715.1 uncultured bacterium | reverse complement strand
CGCAGAACAGTTCCGACTATGCGGCGGCCACGCTCTGCACGCTCTACAACTGCACGTTGGTGGACAACAGCGGGGATGTGGGGTCGGCCTACTACTGCACGGTCTACAACAGCATCGTGACGGGAAATGAGAACACGGAGAACGCGGGGAGCACCCTGCTCTACTCGCATGTTTCGGAAGAGAAGTCGTCGCCCGGGTTCGTGGATTACACGAACGGCAATTACCGGCTGGCGGCCGGGTCGGCGTGTATCGGAACCGGGACGAACCTGTCGTGGGTGGCCGCGGCGGTGGATCTGGACGGGCAGAGGCGGGTGCATCCGATTGGCGGGCGGGTGGACAAGGGCGTCTATGAGGCGACGAGCGACGGGGAGGCATGGCACAGGGGGGACAATGTGCTGACGGCCGGACAGGCGCTGGGGATCGGGAGCGTGGGCCAGTTCATGATCCGGAGCGGGACGCAGTTGGTCTTTGTGGCGGGGACGGTGACGAACGTGCTGGATTCGAACATTGGGGCACCTTGAGGAGGGAAGACATGAAGGCTGGAGTGATTGTTTTGCTGTTGGGTGTGGCGGTGATGATGGCGGGAGTGGCCGCACGGGCCGATGGATGGGCGACGACCTATTCCCTGACGAATGGGTCGGTGGGGGTGAGCAATTCCCAGGCGAATAGTTGCTGGACCCCGGTGGCCGTGCTCTGGAAGTTCTCGACGGTCACGAACGCGCAGTTGGCGGTGCATCGGGAAAGCCAGGGGAGCAGCTTCGTGTTGTCCCAGTTCGATGCCAGCAATACGGCCAGCGTGGTGTGGGTGCCGGAGGCGGCCTATCCGTTTTCCTTCGGCGACACCCTGCTGCTGATCAGCAGTTTCAGCAACGGCCAGGTTCAGGTGATCCGGAAGGCGAACTGACGGGACAGGATGGAGGCTGGGGATGAACGGAAAGATCGAGGCGATTGCGGCCGGCGGCGCGGCCGTGGCGGCGACGGCGGCCGCCGCGCTACCGGGATCGGAAAGCCTGGATGCGGTCGGGCGGTGGCCGGTGGTTGTGGTCCTGGGGGCGGTGTGTTGCTTCTGCGTGTGGATCATCTACCTGCAGGGGTGTCAATTCGGGAAGCGGCTGGACAAGTTGTCCGACGCGATCGCGAAGCTGGCGGCCAACCTGAAAGAACGGCCGTGCATCCGGCACAAGGAGAACGACTGATGGGCACCGGTGGCGAGAAGGGGTGCGGGTGCAAGCCCTGTGGAGGGCGGGAAGCCGGCCAGGAGCCCGCAGGCGGAGCGAATGGCGTGAAACTGAACCGGCTGACGGAATACCAGCGGATCATCCGATCCTTCGACCTGCTGAATATCCCGTTCAGCGTTCGTGCCCTGGTCCGGGAGGCGGTGGATTCCCCGGAGTGGGACTGGTTCAAGGATTGCGACGGGTGTACGGGGGTGTCGGAGATGTACTGGCCGACGAAGTACTTCCCGCCCTGCCTCCGGCATGACTTCGACTGGAAGACCGGGCGGGGTGGCTGGGCCGCCAATGTGCGGTTCTACCGGATCCAGCGTGCGTACCGGATGTCCGCGCTCCAGGCGGGGACGCGGTTCGTGGGTGTGACCGCGGCGTGGTACGCGTGGTTCAAGTGGTGGCGGCAAGGCTAGAAATGTGAAACTTTTCTAATGGTAAGTTTTATCAAGTTTTATCAGGTCGGCACCGTGAAAGAGGGCATAGTTGTGCGGGCGTATGCAAATCCATAACTCCATAAGGCTCTCGACTTCAAAGAGATGCAAAAGAATGCAAAAGCCGGAGGGGGTTACAAATCAGCTGCTCTACCAGCTGAGCTAAGCTGGCCCAAAATACTTTCCTCATGCAACAATACACGGGAAAGCTTCTGCCAAGGCCGGAACAATGCCAAATCCGATCCTTACTGTGCAAGCGTTATATCCCCCGCCAACACCTTCCCATCGTTCATAAACCGTTCATAAACCCCGCCATTCTCTTGACTGGCATCCTGCACGCCTGTAGCCTGCAACAAGCAGGGTCGTAACAACCTGAAGGATTTGACAGCCGATCAATGAAGTGGATATTCGTCAACGCCATCAAGCACCAGGACTGGGGCGGCATGGAGAACTGGATGCTGAAACTTTGCACCACCCTGCCCGCCATGGGTGAACCGTGCCTCATGCTGGCCCGCAGCACCAGCCGCTGGCCCGCCACCTGCCGTGAATCAAACATCCCCTTCCAACCCTGCCCCTTTGGCGGCGATTTCTCGCCCTGGGTGACCGCCAGGATCAGGGCCATCTGCCATGAATTCAAGCCTGACATTGCCGTGGTAAAGGGATTCCGTCAGGCCCGCTTTGTCCGTCAAGCCTGGCCGGCCGCCGCTGTCGCAGTCAAATTACCCGCCGCCAACGAACTCACTCCCGCATGGACGGACCGGCTAACCTATCAGCATTGCATCGACCGGATTCTCGTGGATAACCATTCCGCACGCAGTGTCTTCCTGCAGCACCCCTGGGTCCTGCCCGGAAAAATCGCCGCCGTTCATAACGGGGTCGCCATCCCTGATCTTTCGTCTCTCCCGCCAGAACGGAAACGCCTGCGCGAATTCCTGCATATCCCGGAAACATCGCTCGTTATCGGCGCATCCGGCCGGCTCGTCAGCGGCAAGGCATTCGATGATGCCATCCGCGCGTTGGCCGGATTGAATTGCACCGCCCAGCCACATCTGGTGATTTTCGGGAATGGCCCGGAACAATCAGCCTTACTCACGCTCGCCGCAGAACTGGGGCTCGGTTCACGCGTTCACCTGGCAGGCTGGCAGAATGACGCCAAACGCCTGTTGTGGGGATGCGATGCCTTCCTCCATCCAAGCCTTGCAGAGGGACTCCCGAACACCGTGCTGGAATCCATGGCTGGCGGTGTTCCCGTCGTAGCCACCAGCGCCGGCGGTACAACGGAAATCTTTACCGGCGAACTGGCCGATCTCGTCGTCGCACCGCATGACACGCAAGGGATGGCCGCCCGGCTGTCACGAATGATGAGCGACCCGGATCTGCGTCTCAGGCTGGGTCGCCACGCGCGGAATCACGTGGAACAGAACTTCTCCATTCCCTCGATGGCGGCGGCAATCCGCCAGGTCCTCCAGTCCGCCGCCCTGGCCAGGAAGTCCGCCATGGCCCCGCCCGTCCGCGGGCCGGAAGCCGGCGTACACTGGCTGACAACCCCCGCAGGAGGCGTCGCCCCTGAAGCGCTTTCATGGTCCGATCCGGCAGATGCCCGGGAGGTCTCACGGTCCGACAAGGCTGCGGTTCATCGTGTGCATATCGGAGGCCTGGAGTATTACATCAAGCGTTTCACAGGCGACTGGCTCGGACTGCGAAGGCTGGGACTCCGCCAGCCGGCTGCCGCGACGAATTTCCGCATTGCACACAAGATCTTCCTGCGGGGCGCCACGACCGTCCCCCACCTGGCCGCCGGATGGCGCCGGAACGGGAATGCACCCGGCACCTCGCTCCTGATCACAGGCACCCTCAAGGGCTTTGTAACCGCCGACCAATGGCTGCAGGGGGCCCCGCTGTCCCTGCAAAGCCGTCGGATTTTCACGAGGGATATCGCACACTGGCTGGCACATCTGCACGGGGCGGGCATCTCCTGCCACGATCTTAAGTATTCCAACATCCTGGTTGGCCGGCAGGAAGGACGTTTCGCCTTCGCCTTGCTCGATCTGGATAATTGCCGCGTGCGTTTCGTGAATGCATCCGCCCATGATGTGCAACGCAACCTGCATCAGCTCTTCCGATCCTTCCAGAAAAACCTGGAACCGGCAGACGTCCTGTGTTTCCTGGCCGAATACCGCAAGGCTGCCGGCCTGTCGCGCCAACGGGCCCGCCGCATTTTCGCCGTTGTCGAAAAGCGCCTTTGCCGCCGCGGAACAGGATACCGGGAACTCCGGCGGAGGAAGACAGCCGTCCTTTAAACGGCGCGAACATGACTGCATTCCGGCAGGGCGGCGCCTTGTACGGAAAACCGGCCCCAAACCAGACCTGCCCTTGCCGGGAACTTGCCGCCAGATCGGGATGCGGCGGCTTACGCACGTTCAGCCCACAGCCTTCGGAAGGAATATCTCCTGAAAGAAATTGCGCGCATAGCGGTCGGTCATCAGCGAGATATGGTCCACCACAATCTGGGTCAGGGCGGGACGATCGCCCTCGGGATACACCTTGCTGATAAAATGGTGCAGTTCACGCACGGGATAGGGATCCGCATCGTTCACGATCCCCCACTGGCTCTCACGGCGGGAGGCCAGTTCGCGGTGTTCGAAGTCAAAAATGATCCCCAGCATCTTCTGCGCACGGCCCGCATATTCCGAAAGACGGGGGTGGTAGTAGATGTTCTTGCAGTTGTACTCATACAGGCTGTTGAGAGCCTCGAATACCTCATCCGAGAAACCCACCCGCTCCGGTGTGCGCAGGTTGGACCGGATGACATCGGTGACCAGGTTGTTGATAATCACCCGGTTGTCCGCACCCAGCACACGGCTGACCTTTGCCGGCAAAGGCGGCATGGGACCAAGGACGCTGAGCGCATCCTCGTAGTCCCTGCCCGCATAGGCAATGCGGTCCACCAGCCGTACCAGGCATCCTTCCATCGTGATCGGCAAGAGGCCGGGCTTGCGGATCTGCTCGAGTGGCTTCCCGGTTTTCTCCCGCGGAGTCACATATTGCTCCGACCGCTCGCCGCAATGGCACACAATGCCATCCCGGACCTCATAGGTCAGGTTCAGGCCGCATTCATCCGTTGACGGACGGAAGGCCAGCCGATCCACCACGCGCAGGCTGTGCATCTCGTGCGAGAAGGACTGGTGATGATCATCCCGTTTCCAGAAGCGGTCCAGCGCCGCCTCCCCCACATGTCCAAACGGCCCGTGGCCCAGGTCATGCCCGAGCGCGATGGCATAGGCCAAATCCTCGTTCAATCCGAGGGCACGGGCAATGGTCTGGGCGATCGAGGCCATGTAGAGGGAATGGTCGACCCGAGTGGAAACATGATCGTTCTCGGGCGAGAAGATGACCTGCGTCTTGTAGCGGAGGCGGCGGAATGCGGTGCAATGGATAATCCGGTGCGCGTCCCTCTGGAAACACAGGCGGATCGGATCCTCCTTCTCCGGCCGCTGGCGGCCGCGTGACCGGGAACTCCAGGTTGCCCGGGGGTGCTCCAGGAGCTTCTCTTCGCGTTCCTGGGCCATTTCGCGCAATGTCTTGGTCATGAATCTCCTTTACCACCCCGTGATTCGGCGGGTCGAGACAAATCCTCGAGGCGGTAGTATTTGATCATCCCGTAAGGAAAATCGTGCGGCTTGTAGTTCCCCAACCTCCGGTGCCGCAAGCTGAAGGTCATGTTGTGATGCAGGAACATCCAGGGGCAATCCTCCATAACAATCCGCTCCATGGCGGCATGAAGCTCGTGTTTCTCCGCACACTCGACCATAGGCAGGGCCGCCTCGTACAGGCGGTCGAAACCCGCATTGCGGTAGTTACAGCGGTTGGCCCCCGGGGTCTCGTTGGGGCCATAGAAAAGCTGCAGGAAATTCTCGGGGTCCGGATAGTCCGCCACCCAGCTCATCATGAACATCTGGGCCTGCCGCTGTTCAATCTTCTTCAGAAAAGCCGGCCAGTTGTTGAAGCTGGGTTTGAGGACAATCCCGATCGGATCCATGAAGGAGGCAAGAACTTCGGCCGACTCCCGCGTCTCAGAACCGCCCGAACCCAGTTCGAGGGTAAGCTCCAGCCGGCGCCCGGTCCGGGGATCGCGTCCGCCGGGATACCCCGCCGAAGCCAGCAAGGCCCGCGCACGATCAAGATCGTACGGGAAACGTGTCCGCCCGGGATCGACATGCCGCATCGCCGGAGGCACCGGACCATCGGCCGGCACCACACGCCCGTTCATGAACCGGACCCACTTTTCCCGGTCAAAGGCCGCCAGCATCGCCTGCCGCAGGAACCGGTTGGTCCCCACAACCGGATCCTCCATATTGAACCCGATATAGGAGACATCCAGGGCCGGCGCCTTGTCCATCAGGATCCCGCGCCGAGCCAGATCTTCCGACAGTTCATCCTGCCGCACAATCACCGCATCCCAGTTGTCCCGCGAAATGGCCGACATCTCGAGATCGTCAGCCAGGAACATGAGCCACTGCGTGGAAGCATCCCCAATCACGAACTGGACTATCCGGTCAAGAAACGGGATTGGCTTCCCGGCATCTACCAGCAGGCCGGACTCGGCATCACCGGGCGCCCCGGTGGCAGGATAGCGGTCCACCCGTCCCGTCTGCTCCCACTTGGGATTGCGGATAAACTCCAGGCGGTAATTGTGTGTGTATGCGCGCAGGATATACGGGCCCGTACCGACAGGATGGTTGACAAAATCCTGCCCGTAGAATTCCACAGCCTCGCGCGGCACGGCGTAGGCATAATTCATGGTAAGAACCCACAGCAACGCCGGAAACGGCTGGGTCAACCTCAAGCACAAGGTGTACCGATCGGGCGCCTGAAGGCCTTCGACCGGTGTATCCAGATCCGCCTTGCCGGCTGCGGCCTGCTCCCGGAAGGCATCCAGTCCGGCGATCCGTCCGCGAAACGCCCAGAAGCCGCTTGAGCCCACCCGCGGATCCGCGACCCGCTTGATGGCGTAGACAAAGTCTGATGCCGTCAGTTCCCGCCCGCGGCCACCGGTTGCGACAAAGCAGGGATCATCCTGGAAATAAATACCGCGCCGGATCCGGAAGCTATATTCCAACCCGTTTGTCGAAACCTCGGGCATGGCCTCCGCCAGCCATGGCTCGACCTTGTAAGGCCGGTCGAGATAGGAATACTGCAGCAGCCCTTCATAGATCTTGCTTACGGCCTGAACCGAAGGCACATCCATGACCCGCGCCGGATCAAACCCCGTCAGGCGTCCGGTCTCACCATGGAAAACCGATTCACACCGGCCTGCGGTCACCGCAAGAGTCCACGCAAACACAATGGCTACTATGCGTCTTTTCAAGGCGATCCCCTGATACCCGTTCCGGAACAAAAACCCCGCCGGAACAGCCCGGCGGGGGATCTCACATGGTCTTCCGATTGGCTGACCCTGTCAGGGCGCGGCAGGCGCCGGCGACGGAGCCGGAATCGGAATCGGAGCAACCGGAGCCTGAGGCACCTCGACAGGGGCCGCCGGCTGCGCGACGGGAGCCGCACCGGGCGGTGGCAGCGGTTCCGGACTCGCCGGCAGGGCCATCCCGCCTGCAGGCCTCTGGACCGGCGCCGCCTGGGCAGGAAGGCTGTCCGTAACGGAACCGCTGGAAGACCCGCCCGACAAGATATAGCCAATCAACAGCGTGTTGGCCATGAAGACAATTCCCAGCCCGATCGTTATCTTGGTCAGAACATTCCCGGCTCTCGATCCGAAAAGGGTCTCCCCCACACCGGCGCCAAAGGCCAGGCCCAACCCTTCGTCCTTGGACTTCTGCAGCAGGATCACGCCTACCAGCAGAACCCCGCTGATGATCTCCACCAGCATCAACAATACCTTCAAGAAAGTCATTGGTTTGCCTCCCTCCCGACGAAACAGACTTTTATAATGCCGCCTTCACAATATCCGCAAACGAACCGGCCTCCAAGGCCGCCCCGCCAATGAGCCCGCCATCGATATCCGCCTGCGAGAAGAGTTCCCGCGCATTGGCCGGCTTCACGCTGCCGCCATACTGGATACGCACCGCCTGCGCCGCTCCGGGATTGCACACCTTTGCCAGGACCTGGCGGATCAACGCGTGAACCGCCTGCGCCTGGGCCGGGGTCGCCGTACGCCCCGTGCCAATCGCCCACACCGGCTCATACGCCACCACCACACGGCGGAAACCACCCTCGTCCAGTCCAGCGAGGCTGCGGGTAACCTGCGTGGTCACCACTTCCTCCGTCTGGTTGGCCTCGCGCTGTTCCAAGGTCTCCCCTACGCACACGATCGGGATCAGCCCCGCCGCCAGCGCAGCCTTGGCCTTGCGGTTCACATTCTGATCGGTCTCATGGAAGAACTGCCGCCGCTCACTATGCCCAAGAATGACATACTGGCAGCCAAGATCCTTGACCATGCCCGGCGAAATCTCGCCCGTGAACGCGCCTTCCTTCTCCCAGTGCATATTCTGCGCACCCAGCCTGATCAGCGAGCCGGCCAGAATATCCCCGACGGTCTTCAACGCCGTGAAGGTGGGACAGAGCACCACTTCGACGTCTGCCACCCCGTTCAGGGCAGCCTTGACAGCCTCTGCCAAGGCCGCCGCTTCGCCCGTCGTCTTGTTCATCTTCCAGTTGCCGGCAACAATTTTCTTTCGCATGGCTCCAATTACATCCTGTTGTGGATTGCTAATTCACGAATTGCATTACTTGTCGTTCAGGGCTGCCACGCCGGGCAGCACCTTGCCTTCCAGAAGCTCCAGGCTGGCGCCACCACCGGTCGAGCAATGGGTCACCTTGTCCACCACCTTGAACTTCTTGGCGGCCGTGGCGGTATCGCCTCCACCCACCACCGAAATCGCTCCCGCCGCCGTGGCCTTGGCAATCGCATCGGCCATCACCTTGGTCCCGGCATCAAAACGCGGATCCTCGAACACGCCGGCCGGACCATTCCAGATAATCGTCTTCGCCCGGGCAATCACCTCGGCAAAGGCCACATTGGACTTCGGGCCCACATCCAACCCCAGCCAGCCCGCGGGAATCCCCGTTGTGTCATCCGCCGGCTTCACCGCCACTTCCATGGCGGCGTCCTTTGGAAACTTATCGCCGCACACATAGTCGACAGGCAGGTGGATCTTCACGCCCTTGGCCTTCGCCTTGACCATGATGTCGTTGACCATCTTGGCGCCTTCCGCGTCATAAAGGCTCGCCCCGATCTCCATATTGAGGAGCACCTTCTTGAACGTAAAAGCCATCGCTCCGCCGATGATGATCTCGTCGGCCTTCTCAATCAGGTTGTTGATCAGCGGAATCTTGTCCGAAATCTTCGCGCCACCCAGGATGGCCAGCAACGGGCGCTTGGGATTATCGATCACCTTGGCGAACGCTTCGAGTTCAGCGCCCATCAGGAACCCGGCGGCCTTCTCCGGCAGATTGACACCCACCATCGAGGAATGCGCACGGTGCGCCGTCCCGAATGCATCGTTCACATACACGTCGCCCAGCTTGCTCAAACTGGCGCGGAAGGCCTCGACCGCCTTGGGATCGGCCTTGACCGAGGTCCCGTCCTCGTTCTTGATCTTGCCTTCCTCCTCAATATGGAAGCGGAGGTTTTCGAGCAGGATCACATCACCGGGCTTCACGGCAGCCGGCGCGCAAGCAGCTTCCACCACGGGGCCCACGCAATCGTCAAGGAACTTGACCGGCTTGCCGAGCAGCTTCGCAAGCGCTTCCGCCACCGGTTTGAGGGAGAACTTGGGAATCACCTTGCCGTCCGGACGGCCCAGATGACTCATCAGAACAACGGACGCACCCTGATCCAGCACATACTGGATGGTCGGCAGGGCCGCCTCAATACGCTTGGTATTGGTTATGGCGCCCGTGACCTTATCCTGCGGCACGTTGAAGTCCACGCGCATGATGACGCGCTTGCCCTTGAGGTTCACATCCCGTACGGTCTTCTTGTTCATCCCGGTCTCCTTCGAAAAAAGTCTCCAGCGCCGGGGCGGGCAAGGGGGCTTTCCCTGTCCCGACCCTCGGCACCAGCGCTCACACGGGCCTGTCGCCCGGCCGAACCTTACTTGACGCCATCCGCCTTGGCCATGTAGCGGATCAGATCCACCACGCGGTTGGAGTAGCCCCACTCATTGTCATACCAGCTCACAACCTTGAAGAAGCGCTTCTCGCCCTTCAGGTTGTTCTGCAGCGTAGCCAGCGAATCGTAGATCGAGGAACGCTGGTCGTGGATGAAATCGGTCGAAACCAGTTCCTCGTCCGTCACGCCCAGGATGCCCTTGAGGTAACTGCCGGACGCCTTCTTCAACGCGGCATCGATTTCCTCGATCGAGGTATCCTTCGTGGTGCGGAAGGTCAGGTCCACCACGGAAACATCCGGTGTCGGGACACGGAACGCCATCCCGGTCAGCTTGCCCTTGGTGGCAGGCAGCACTTCACCCACGGCCTTCGCGGCGCCAGTGGTCGACGGAATGATGTTCTGCGCCGCCGCACGGCCGCCACGCCAGTCCTTCTTCGAGGGACCGTCCACCGTCTTCTGCGTCGCCGTGTAGGCATGAATCGTGGTCATGAGGCCGGTCTCGATGCCGAACCCTTCCTTGAGCAGGACATGAACCACGGGAGCCAGGCAGTTCGTTGTGCAGGAGGCGTTGGAGACGATGCTGTGCTTGGCGCTGTCGTACTCGCCTTCGTTCACGCCCATGACGATGGTCTTGACCTCGCCCTTGCCGGGCGCGGAGATGATGACTTTCCTGGCGCCGGCGGCGAGATGGCCTTTGGCCTTCTCGGAATCCGTGAACAGGCCGGTCGACTCAATCACGTAATCCACGCCCAAGGCCTTCCAGGGAAGCTGGTCGGGGGTCTTGGTCGCCATGACGCACTTGATCTTGTTACCGTTGACCACGAGGGTGTCGGCTTCCTCCTTGGAGGCATCGCTCTTCTCGGTGGTGACGGTGTGCTTGAACCGGCCATGGACCGAATCATACTTCATCTGGTAGGCAAAGTAGTCGGCATCGGTGGAAACATCCACCACGGCCTTGACGTTGATTTCCTTGCCGAGCAAACCCTGGTCGCAAATCGCCTGGAACGCCATGCGCCCGATGCGTCCGAACCCGTTAATCCCCACATTAATCGCCATTTCCTCTTCTCCTTCCTTAGCTTTGTTTGTAAAAATCCACACATCCCCGGGGCGCATTACCACCCCGCTGGACAAGCGAAAAACAATACCCAACCCACCCCCCCCGCGTCAACAGCACATTTCCGGAAATTCCCGGAATTCCGCGTTACCATTCCGCCGCCAATTTCCACCGCAGCTTGGCGCAGTTCGGGACCAGTCCCCGCGAACGATGCCCCTCCAAGGAGGGGATCAATTTGAGCCATGCGATACTGAACGTCAGAAGTCATTGCATGCTTGCATGCCCATTCTCGCTCCCGCCAATCAAGCCACCGGGTGATTCCCCTGTCCCCGCCCTATTCGTTGGAATGCGGGAGTTGGCCGCTGTGTTTCATCCATCGCAGGAAGGCGGAAGGGTGCGAGAAACCCAGCTCGTTCGAGATCTCCGTCTTGCTCTTGTTCTCCCGCAGCATGGCGGCCACCCTCCGGCGGCGGCATTCGTTGACGTAGTCATGAAACGTGAGACCTGACTCCTGCTTGAAAAGGCGCAGGAAATGAAACTTGCTGTACCCGGCCAGCCGAGCCGCTTCGGCCAGCGGAACCCCCTTACCCGTGGTCCTGGCCACATGGCGCCGGATGGTCGCCACGACCTGGCGCTGGAACGTTTCCGCCTCCTGTGCCCCGCCGCAGGAAAATCCGGTCCCGATGATCCGCAGGAGCAGGGAGGCAAGCGCCACCCGCACCTTGGCGATCGAGAAGTCCCTCGGCAGCCGATCCGACTTGCACTCATCCCAAACCGCCGACAACTGCGCCGCCGCCGGGTCATTCGCCAAGGCCACGTGCAAACCCGCATCCCGGCACCGTCCCTTCTGGATGTGGAGCAGATGTGCCGCCACATCGCACTCGAACAGCCGGATCCACAGGTGAAGCCACAGGCCGGCGGAAGGGGGATAGAACCGGTCATGCGGTTCGTAGGCGTCGAAGAACATAGCGGTTCCCGGCGGGCAGGAATAAACCTGACCCATGAAACCGTAGCGGCCCTGTCCCTTCAAAACAAACAGGATTTCACGCGCCGGGTGGCTTTCCGTGTGCCCGGCCATCCACGCCTGGTGCGCGGAGCGGCGAAGAGGACGGGAATGGACGGAAAACGCCGTCCCCACCAGATTCCACCGGGCGGGTTCCATGGCGATTCGCATGGCCGCGGGTTCAAGGAAAACGTTTTTCATGAGGGTGCCACCCTTATCCATAGCAACAAATGTCTATTCCGCGCAACTCCGGTCTATTGTCACTCCAGCCGTAATGGATCATCATGCTGTCGTATCCGGTGGCGGGGGGAATGGCGCGTGCCAGCTCCCCGCCGTCCTCACACGCAAGAACGAAAAAGGAGTTCTGCCATGTACCGCGCCGGACAGGAAGAAATCGACGAGGTTTCCAAGGTCATTCTTTCGAAGCAATGGTTCCTGATCGGCGATCCTTCTTCCGGTCATCTCCAGGAAGTGGCCCGATTCGAGAAGGAATGGGCCGCGAAGATCGGCGTCGAACATGCGCTGCTCCTGACCAGCGGAACGGCCGGCCTGGTATGCGCCTTGGCGGCATGCGGCATCGGGCCCGGGGACGAGGTGATTGTTCCGGCCTATACCTGGATGGCCACGGCAACTTCGGTCCTGTCGGTCGGCGCCATTCCGGTCCTCGCGGAAGTGGATGAAACCCTGGGGCTTGACCCCGCCGATCTCGAGCGCAAGCTCAGCCCCGCAACCCGCGCGGTGATCCCCGTCCACATGAGCGGGCGGCCCGCCAACCTCGAGGGAATCCTGACGATTACGCGAAAACACGGGCTGAAGGTCATCGAGGACTGCTGCCAGTCGGATGGCGGCAGCTACAAGGGACGCCGCACCGGCTCCTGGGGAGATGCCGGGGTTTTCAGTTTCAACCACTTCAAGATCATCTCGGCAGGCGGCGAAGGGGGATGCCTGGTGACCCATGACCGCCCCATTTACGAACGGGCCATGATCTACCACGATTCCGGCAGCGTCTTCCGCCCCAGCGCCCGGGGGCTGACGGAGCCGATCTATGTGGCCCAGCAATATCGCGCGAACGAAGTCATGGCCGCCATCGTGCGCGTCCAGGCGGAACGTATGGACGGGATCCTTGCCGATCTGCGCCGCCACCGCGCCGCGCTGGCCGAAGCCATCGCCGGCGCCGGGGGTGTCCGCGAGGCGCCCAGCAACGACCGCGAGGGCGATTGCGGCGTGATGCTGACGCTCCAGTTCAAGGAGGAGGCCGCGGCGCGCGCCTTTGCCCGGGCACCTGGCGTCCAGGGCATGGTCCTCATTGACCATGGCAAGCATGTCTATACCGAGTGGACCCCGCTGCGTGAAAAACGCAGTGCGCACCATCCCGACATGAACCCCTTCCTCTTCGCCAGGAACAAGGGACTGCGGATGGATTACAGTGACAAGGCCTGCCCGCGCACACTGGAGATCCTGAGGCGCACGGCGTATGTGCCGGTGAATCCGGACTGGACCGAAAAGGAACTGAAGGAGAAACAGGCCGCGCTCAGGACCGCAGCCCAAGGACTGTAACTTGGTAGACAAGGGATCTCAGGGCGTTCCGCACGGCGACGGGCAAGGCTTCCGGACCCGCGTAAATTCCTTGTGCTGAAACAGGGCGCAGCGGATGTTCCTGTGGCGTCCAGGAAGGAAAGGAAGACGGCTGTTTCAAAGACCGGACCGCGGCCCCATCGTGCGCGGTCCGGCATACGAAAAGTGCCGTCATGAACCGCGGCGGCTGAAGACGCCGGGGTACACACCGGGAACGTTGGAGAGGTGGCCAAATGAGTAATGTGCCGGTATTGTTCGATGTGAACGGGTGTTTCGGAAAACCATCGTCCGGTGGGGCCGACTTCCCGACTATGGCCGATCGGTTGGCCCATATGAACCGGCTTGGGGTGAGTCGCGCCCTGGTCTGGAATGTGGATTCCGTCCAGAACAATGCCCTTGCCGGCAACGAGACCCTCCTCGCGGCGATTCGCCAAGCCCCGGGCGCCGAAGGGCGCATCTTCCCGGCACTGGCGGTCTCGGCCTTGACGCAATACGAGAAGGACGGACTGCGCCGTCTGGAGGCGCAGTTGCGGGCCATACCCTGCCGGGCTCTCCGGTTCGTCAACACCTACGGGCGGTTGACCCTCATGCAGCTTGAACCGGTCATGCGGAGAATCCGATCCTTGCGTCCGTTCCTTGTCCTCAAACACGATCAGGCCTCGGTCGCGGACATCCTGGAGTTCACCCGCACCTTCCCGGAAATCCACCTGGTGTTGACGGATGTCACGTGGGGGCCGTGTGTGATTGCCTTTGATCTCTTGCGCCGCCGACGCAACATCCTGATTGACATCTCCTGGATGCATACCTTCCACGCCGTCGAGCTGCTGGTGAGGCGGTTCGGAGCCGACCGGGTGGTGTTCGGGATGGGATCCGGATCCCACAACGGCGCCGCCATCGCGGCCTTGGCCCGCGCTGGAATCCCCGCCGAGCAGCGCCACAAGATCGCGTATGGCAATCTGGACCGCCTGACGGGACTCAGGACCCGGGCGGCCGCCATGCCGGCATGGAAGGCCAATACCCTGTGGACGCGGTTCGTTGAGGGCAAGACGCTGGGGGTGGATGTGGTGGATGCCCACGGACACCTGGGGCCTTCCGGCGGGTATGTCCTGGAAGAACAGGAGGAAGCCGGCCAGCTCACGGCAGGGCTGCACGACATGGACAGGATCGGCATCCGCCTCCTGCTTCTCTCCGGCATGCAGGCCCTGGCGGGCGATCCGGTCGCCGGCAATGCTGTCGTGGAACGGCATTTGCGCCCCCATGCCGGCCGGGTGAGTGGTTATGTGGTCTTCAACCCCGCCTATGCCGCGGAACTGGCGCCTCGTTTGGACGGGTACTTTTCCGGACCCGTCTTCCAGGGATTCAAGACGCTGACAAGCTACTGGGGCACGCCCATCACCGACAAGCGGTTCAAGCCGATGTGGGACTATGCGGCCAGGCATCGGTTGCCCGTGCTATCGCACACCTGGGGGGGATCCGGATTCGATACACCGGCCATGTTCAGGAAACTTGCAGGGCGCTATCCCCGCGTCCACTTCATCCTGGGCCATTCCGGCGGCTCGGACCAGGGGCGCCGGGAGGCGGAGTCCCTGGCGGCGGACTATCCGAACGTGTACCTTGAAACCTGCGGGAGTTTCTGCTCGACAATCCGGTGGGAGGAAACCTTGAAGCGGGTTCCCGTGCGACAGGTCCTGTTTGGCACCGATGCCATGGCCCACGACTTCAACTGGGAGCTGGGCCGGATGCTTTCCCTGGATGTCCCCGACAGGATCCTGACCCCCATTCTTGGAACCAACATGCGCCGCGTGCTGGCGATGCGGAAATAGACAAGCCGCATCGGCTCTGGAGAAACCGGGTCAGCGATGATCCGTGCTCACCTCGATCGTCACGGGGCCGTCGTTGACGAGTTCGATCTGCATGGAGGCGCGGAATACCCCCGTGGCCACACGGTCTTCGCCAAGGATCCGGCGCAAATGACCGACATACGCCTCGTAAAGGCGCTCGGCCTCCGCCGGAGCCGCCGCCGCGGTGAATCCCGGGCGGTTCCCCTTGCGCGTGTCGGCATAGAGCGTGAACTGCGACACCACGAGCACACCGCCCCCCACATCCATCACGGAAAGATTCATGCGGTCCTGCCCGTCGGGAAAAACCCGCAGGCCCGCCGTCTTCTCCGCAAGATACCGCGCCGCCGCGTCGTCATCCCCCGCGCGCACCCCCAGCAACACCACAAATCCCTTTTCCACCGACCCCACCACCTGCCCACCGACCCGCACGCATCCCCGCGTGACCCGTTGAAGCAATGCTTTCATGCCCGCACCTTATCCCATGCGCAACCGCTTGACAATCCCCGCGCCGGAACATAGCTTGCCATCAGACTCATGAAGACCATCAACATCCAGACGCGCCAACGAACCGAATTAGTGGATATCACGCCGGCTGTCCAGCAAGCCGCGGCAGAACTGAAGATTTCGAACGGGGTTCTTACGATCTTCGTCCCCCATACCACCGCCGGAATCACCATCAACGAGAACGCCGATCCGGATGTCACCCGCGACATGGCAACCGCCCTGGAACGGATGGTCCCGCGGGATGCGGGATACCACCATGTGGAGGGGAATTCCGCTGCTCACCTGAAGGCATCCATGATGGGGTCATCCGTCCGGCTGATTGTCCAGGGCGGCAAACTCCAGCTCGGGACCTGGCAGTCGGTATATTTTTGCGAGTTCGATGGCCCGCGAGCACGCCACTTCTGGGTCGCACCCGCGTGACGAAAGGAGAGAAACCCATGAATGCCTGTGATCTTGCCTCGAAGACCTGCATCCCCTGCAAAGGGGGCGTGCCGCCTTTGGCGGGAGAAGCCCTTGCCGCCCTGCAGGCCGGTCTGGGCGGCGGCTGGCAGCTTGCCGACGGACGCCGGTTGGAAAAGGAGTTCGCCTTCCGCAACTTCCGCGAGGCGCTGGCCTTCACCAACCTTGTCGGCGAACTGGCGGAACAACAAGGACATCATCCCGACGTATACCTCGCCTGGGGCAAGGTCCGCCTCCTTGTCTGGACCCACAAGATCAACGGTTTAACGGAAAGCGATTTCATCTTCGCCGCGAAAGCGGATCAACTCTATGCGCCTCCCGTTACAACGAGGACCGCATGAGGGCCATCGGATTGAAGACCGGCGAGGTCAGGCTGACCCCCCATTCCCCGGCCTGGCGGCGCAAGTTCTCGGCGGAAAAGCTTCGCCTGAAGGCCCTCTTGCAGCCGAGGCACTATACCCTTGAACATATCGGAAGCACAGCCGTTCCCGGCTTGGATGCCAAACCGATCCTGGATATCGCCATCCTCATCCCCTCCTTCCGCTCCCTCCCCCGCTGGATTCAGGCCCTGGAATCGGCGGGATATCTCTACAAGGGTGAATACGGCCTGCCCGGCCGCCATTTCTTCACCCGCGGCAACCCCGTGACACATCATCTGCACCTGGTCACCCCGGAAACGCCTCATTGGGCCGACTGGTTGCTCTTCCGCGACTATTTGCGAGCGACTCCCGCCGCAGCAAGACAGTATAACCAAACCAAGAAAAGACTGGCCCGCCGCTTTGCCGCCAACCGGGAAGCCTACACGCGCGCCAAGACCCCCCTGGTGACAAAACTCATGCGCGCCGCCGTCCAATGGCAAACCCAGGCCAACAAAAAATCCAAAAAATGATTGCATTAGCCCCGCCTTTTCTCTATTTTCGCAAACTAATGATGAGGTGTCAGGGATCGCGTAGCACGGAGGTGAATGGCCATTTGGGTGAGTAGATAATAGTTTTTTGATGATGAAGTGTTTGTTTTGTTTTTTAGTAATGTATTATTGCAGTAGGAGTTAAGGTGAATATTTACGTTGGCAATCTCTCGTATTCGACGACTCAGGATGATCTTCGTCAGGCTTTTGAGGCGTTTGGCGCAGTGGAATCCGTGAACATCATCCAGGACCGTGAAACCGGCCGCAGCAAGGGTTTTGGTTTCGTGGTTATGACCGATAAGGCTCAGGCTGAGGCCGCGATCGCCGCCATGAACGACAAGGATCTGGGCGGACGCAAGATCAAGGTGAACGAAGCCCGTCCCCGCACGGACAGCCCCTCTGGTGGCGGCCGCAGTGGTGGCGGTTTCGAGCGCCGCGAACGCCGCTGGTAATCGGATCATTCCGAAAAAATCAGTAAGGGCCGGGGTTTTCCCCGGCCCTTTTTTTTGCCCTCAACTGTAACGATTCCCTTCAAAACACTCTCTCACCCCGACCTTCCACCGTCAAGGGAGGGGCAATTCCGGATCGCTGCACCTCCTCTCCCCTTGCGGGAGAGGATTAAGGGGTGGGGCCTGCACCCGCCAGTTCTGTCTCAGAACAGGCTTAACTGACTGTTATCCCTGGCCCGGCGCTTATGACGGGCCAACCGCGGCTGTCCAGCCTCTCCGAACTCCCCTTCCTCAAGGTTGGCAAGGATCTCCTTGGCCCGGTCAATGACCTCGATCGGCAAACCGGCCAGCCGTGCCACCTGGATCCCATAGCTCTTATCCGCCGCCCCGGGAACAATGCGACGCAGAAAGACCACCTGGTCGTTGCGGTCGCTGACCAGGACATTGTAGTTCTTGACGCCCTCCATGGTCAGGGCCAGATCCGTCAACTCATGGTAGTGCGTGGCAAAAAGCGTCTTGGCCTTGGACTTGGGACTGTTGTGGAGGTATTCCGCCACAGCCCACGCAATGCTGATACCGTCGAAGGTGCTGGTGCCACGTCCGATCTCGTCGAGGATAATCAGGCTGCGCGGCGTGGCATTATTGAGGATGTTGGCCGTCTCCTGCATCTCAACCATGAAGGTGCTGCGTCCGCGGGAAATATCATCACTGGCCCCCACCCGAGTGAAAACCTGATCAATCAGACCAACCTCCACCTCCGCCGCCGGGACAAAGGATCCCATCTGGGCCATGATGACTATCAGCCCGACCTGCCGGATATAGGTGGATTTCCCGGCCATGTTCGGACCGGTCAGGATGACCAGCTGGTGGTCGCTTCCGTTCAGCAGGGTGTCATTTGCGACAAACCGCTCGGCGCTGTTCATCTGCTCGATCACCGGGTGGCGCCCTTCCTTGATCCACAGGCGGTCGCCCGCTCCAATCCGGGGTCGGCTGTAACGCAAGGCGATGGCCCTGTCGGAAAAGGCGCACAACACATCCAGGGAAGCCAGGGCCGCGGCTGTCTGCTGGATTGCCGCCGTCACAGCCACCACCCGGTCGCGGACATCAAGGAAGATCTCGTATTCCATGGCCGAGGCCCGTTCCTGGGCCCCCGTGATCTTCTGCTCGTATTCCTTCAGCTCCGGCGTAACAAAACGCTCCCCGTTGACCAGGGTCTGTTTTCGCTGGTAGTCCCCGGGAACATTGGCAACCTGTCCTTTCGAAACCTCGATGTAGTAACCGAACACCTTGTTGTGCCGCACCTTCAAGGTCTTGATGCCGGTCCGGCCCTGCTCACGCGTCTGGAATTCGGCCAACCATTGCCGCCCCTCGGTCGCCGCAGCCCTCAGTTCATCCAGCTCCGGACAGTAGCCGCGCCGGATCATTCCCCCTTCCTTGAGAACCGCCGGCGGCTCGTCATCTATCGCCCGATCAATCAGGTCCGCCAGCTCTGGCATTGGCTCAATGGCACGGGCCAGTTCCACCAGTAACCGGCTCTCCAAGGATTCCGCCAGGTTCCGTACACCGGGCAACGCCGCAAGGGACTGACCCATTGCGCGCAAGTCACGGGCATTGCCCCCGCCGGCGCTTAACCGGGCAACCAACCGCTCCATATCCCGGATATCGCCTAACCGCTCCCGCATATCCCGGAGAAGTGGACGCTGATTGACCAGTGCCTGGACCGCATCGAGCCGGCACTCAATGGCATCCACCCGGGCCAGCGGACGCGCAATCCATTCCCGCATCAACCTCGCCCCCATCGGCGTGGCCGTCACGTCCAGGACACCCAGCAGGGTATTCGTCCCGCGCCGTTCATCACCCCGCCTCGGGAGCAGGTCGAGATTCACCGAGGTCGCCTCGTCCAAAGCCATGAAATCAGCCGGCTGGGTAACGCGCAAGGAGCGCACATGACGGACATCACGGCGCAGTTCCTCCTGCACATAATGAAGGACCGCGCCAGCGGCGCCCACGGCGGCCGGGCGGTTTTCGCACCCGAACCCGTCCAGGGAATGCACCCCGAACTGCCGTAGCAACCGTTCCCGGGCCACATCAAAATGAAACAACCAGTCCTCTATTCCCTGGAGGGGCGCTCCGCCGCCGGCCGGTGCCAAGGCCTGGATTAGCGGATCCCCCATCTGCCCCGCGGGAACCACGCATTCGCTCGGCGCACACTGCTGCAGCGCATCGGCAAGGACCGCCGCCGAGTCGGACTCCTCGATCCGGAACGCACCCGTGGAAATATCCAGAAGCGCCAGGCCAACCTTACCGCCCTGGCGGCACACCCCAGCCAGGTAGTTATTCCGGGCAGCCGAAAGGATCGCGTCCTGCATCGCCGTCCCCGGCGTGACAATACCCGTCACTTCCCGCCGCACAATCCCCTTGGCCGCCGAAGCATCCTCCACCTGGTCGCAAATCGCCACCTTCTTTCCCGCACGGATCAGCTTGGCCAGGTAGGTGTCCGCGGAGTGATAGGGAACCCCGCACATCGGCACGTCCTGTCTCTTGGTCAGCGCAATGTCGAGGATCCGGGAAGCTTCCTTGGCATCCTCGAAGAACATCTCATAGAAATCCCCGAGCCGGAAAAACAGGATGGTGCCGGGCGGCAGCTTGCTGCGCACCTGCCGGTACTGCGTCATCATCGGTGTCAATGTCGCGCCACTCATGTCGGGTCACCCTTGTCGCAATGCCTCGAGATGGCCGGCCAAGCCCTGCCACTCATCCACTGTAAGAATCTCCGGCCGGGCCCGCGGATCGATCCCGGCCGCCTGCAGCGCATTCCCAATCCCCTGTGCGTCCGCCTTTGGATACAACCGCTTCAGGATCGTGCCCATCTGCTTGCGACGGAACCCGAAAACATCCTTTGTCAAACGCAGGAACGCCTCGCGCCCTGCCCCATCATACGAGTCCAACCGGTCGAGACGCACCACTGACGACCGGATCTTGGGCGGCGGCCAGAAACAGGTCGGGCTGATGATCTTGCGGACCTCCGCCCGGTACACCCGCTGGGCCCATACCCCCAGCAGACCGCGCGCCTCCTGCCCGGGTCCCGCCACCAGCCGATCCCCGACTTCCATCTGGACCGTCACGGTGATCCTTTCCGGGGGCGAGGGCAGGGCGAATAATTCCATCAGGATGCGGCTTCCCACGGAATACGGAAGATTGGAAACCACCTTTGTAACCCCCCACCCGGCCAGCTTGCCGTAATCCAGTTCAATGGCATCGGCCGGCAGAATCCGCACACCTTCCCGCCCTTCAAATTCCGACGCAAGGTATTGCGCCAGCCGATGGTCCTTCTCCACCGCAATCAACTGCCCGGCCCTGCGGGCCAGCACTTCCGTAAGCACACCCAGCCCGGGCCCCACCTCCAGGACCACATCCTCCGGCCCTACCCCGCTTTCCTCAATGATGATATCGCGGATATGCACGTCGATCAGGAAATTCTGGCCGAGCGCACTGGACGGCTCCACCTGTAATTCCCGTAACAGGGCCTGCACCTGGGATGGACTCGTAAGATTCACGCCTGTCCGCCTCCCTCCCGTCACGGAACCACGGAATCGACAATTTCAATGTAGGCATCCTTGCGCAGAGTCTGGATCCAGAGATTAAACAGGCGCCTCGATTCCTTCCTCCGCAGGTCCTTCTCAATCGAGCTTCGAACCTCGTCAAACGGCACCACACCCGCCGCCTCGCGATCCTCAACCCGGACCAGGTAGGAATCCCCGTCCATGGAAATCACCCCGCTCGTTTTGCCACGCTCCAGGCCGGCGATGACCTTCGCCATTTCCGGCCGCAGGTCGGACAGCACAATCCAACCCCACTCACCACCCTTGGCGGACGACGGATCTTCCGAAAACTGCCGGGCCAAATCGCCGAAGTCCGCGCCGGACGCCAGTTTCCCCGCCACCGACTCCGCCAACCCCTTCCGCACCGCCCGATCCGTTTCGTTGGTCCCGCCACGGATATGAATCACACGCAGCTGCACCCGTTCCGAACGCTGGTAATCCCCCCGGTTCCGCTCATACGCCGCCCGCACCTCGCGGGGCGAAATCACCACACGGCTATCCACGTCCCGGTTGCGCATGATCCCCACGATCACCCGTTCCCGCAACCGGCGCCGCCACTCCTCCAACGGCATCCGCTCCGCCTGCAATGCCTTCAGGAATTCCTGGCGGTCCCCGCCGAAACGTTCCTGTATGAATTCACTGACCCGCGCCTCCACATGCTTCTCAACCGCCGGCTTGTTGAGTTTGCTGTCGGCATCGTACGCCTTCAGAATCAGGCGCGTGGCGATCAGGTCCTCCAAAGCCTCCCGGTACAACTCCCCGACGCGGGCCTGCAAATCAGCACCCTGGTAGGTTTGCTGGAGTTCGCCCACCGCCGGCCCGATCATCTCCTTGACTTCGCCGACCATGATCGTGCCGTCATTGACATAGGCCGCAACCCCGTCAATCGTCAGGGGAGCGGCAAACCCGGGTAATGCTACCAGCAATAGGGTCCAACAGATCGCGGCATATCTCATGTTGCATCTCCGGCTTCTTGGCGCGCGGCCATGATCCTGCCGCACGATACGGATGGGACTATCTCACATGGGTCCCCCTGCCGCAACCGCAAATCACGCCCGGCAGGATCCAACCGGCCCCACAGCCCCTCGAATCGCGGCGATGCAACAACCGAATCTCCACTGGTGAAGCCACCTCTTTCCCGCTACACTTCCCGCATGTTCCGCCGCCGAAGAATCCTTTTCCTTCAACTCCCCCAATTGGATAACGACACCTCCAATGCGACGGAGAATCTCAGCATGGCAGCCGCCTACCTGGAGCATGCCGTGCACAGGTCGGGAGAAGCCGGCCTGCACACCTTCCTGCACCTCGGCCTGCGACAGGACCGGGCCTCCACCCCGGTGCTGGCGGATGCCATCGTACGCAAGGAACCCGACATCATCGCCGCCAGCCTTTACCTGTGGAATATTGAATGGACCCTGCGTCTTCTGCAAGCGGTCCGGGCCAGGAACCCGCTCATTCGCTTTGTCGTGGGAGGGCCGGAAGTATCCCGGCAGCATCCCTTCCTGTTCCGTTCCCGTCTTCCCGATTTTGCCGTCACGGGGGAGGGAGAATCCGTCTTCCCCGCCATCCTCCGATCCCTGCGTGAAAACGGAAAGGTGGATTTCGCCAATGTCGCCACCGCCGGCAGGCAGGGCTATCAGTGGGGCCGCATCCCTGCGCCACCCGTGGAACTGGCAGAAGCCCTGCCGCCGCCAACCGCCCCGGCCTTGGGCCCCGACCGGAACGGCATGGCCTACATGGAAACCTCCCGGGGATGCCCGATGCAGTGTTCCTATTGCCGCTACGCGCATCTCCGGCCCCGCGTCTCCTTCCTTCAGCCCGACGCCGTACTGGAACGGATCCAGGCACTCCAGGAAATGCGCACACGCGAGATCCGCTTTGTGGACCCAACCTTCAACGCCCACCCACGATTCACGGAACTGCTCCGTGCAATCGCCCGGCACAACCGCAAGCACGAACTGCGGTTCTTCGCCGAACTCATGGCTGAACGCCTGACCCCGGAACAGGCACACCTGCTGGCCGCCGCCAATTTCGCCGAAATCGAGGTTGGGATGCAAAGCCGGGATGCGGAGGTCCTCCGCAATATCCGGCGCCCGACCCGGCTCGCACATCTCGACCACGGCCTACGCCTGTTGACCCGCAATGGGATCCGGGTAACCCTGGATATCATGTATGCCCTGCCCGGACAGACGGCGCAGGGAATCCGTCGCGATATCCGGTGGAGCCTGCGCCAGCCGCGGATCAACATCCAGTGCCTCCAGACCCTCCTTCTGCCCGGCACGGAACTGCGCGCCCGCCGGAACGAATGGAAATTAAAGTCAATCCCTGTGCCGCCCTATGCCGTGGCAGCCACCCCGACCCTCCCGGCTGCGGATCTGCATGAAGTGGAATCCCTGATCGCGCACGAACCGCGCCTGCGATCCGATATCGCAACACGGGTTTTCGTCGCCCGTAAGCTGCCTGACTTGTTCCCGGAATGCTTCTCCCTGCAGGTCAGCCGCCTGCCCAAGGGCCCCGTGCCCGGCCGGGAAAACCGCAGGACCTATCTCCTGCATGGACCCGATCTCTTTGCCCACCGCGGAAAGATCCGGCGCTTCCTGTCCCGTTGTATCCGGGCGGAACCGGACAGTCTTTTCCAGTTCGTGCTGGTCCCGGAACAAGAGGAACCGCTGGATCTGCTGGATGACTTGATCCAGGCCGTACGCAGGGCCCCGCTTCACCTCGTGGATCGATATGCCTCGGTCCGCTCCGCCAAGCGCCTGGCTTCCCGGCGGATCCGAATCCTCTTGCCGGCACACCGGCGATTCACACAAGACTGGATTGCGGCAGCCGACGAACTGCTGGCCGGCGCCTTTTTCTAGTCTACGCGGCTTCCCCGACCATCACCCGATTGCAGCAATGCGGGTCAAATACACCCTTGCCGCGGCGCAGGACCGCCACTTCGGCACCACACACAGGACAGCGGTAGAAGAACACCCGGCGGCCCATCACGCGCATCGGCTTGTTGCAGCAATGCGGCTGGAAAGCCCCCATGCGCTTCCCCACCACGATCAACTCCGCCCCGCATACAGGGCAACGGTACACCAGACCCCGGGGATTCAAGTCAGCGCTCATCCGCCACCCTGGCCTTCCGGCGGATTCACCCGCTCCATCAGTTTCCCGCAGCAAAGGAGTTCCATCACGCCCACCCCACCGCGAGTCACCATCACCACATTCCCGCATACCTGGCAGACATGGGCGGCTCCGACCTGGATCGTCAACGCCTGTTGCCACTCCTCAAGCTCCCAATCCGGCTGACCGTTCTGCTGCGCTGCCATAACCATCTCCTTATCCCTGTTTCAAGGATCCTGCCAACTGCCTTCCGAATTCCCTGCACTGCCCAATCTCCGCAGTACCGGGCTGCCACTTGACCCGGATCCCCTCCCGGGCAAGCGGAATGGAGCAACGCTTGAAATGCTCCTCGATCTCCTTGACGCTCTCACCGCTCCAACCGTACGAACCGAATGCCGCGCCGATCTTGTTGCGGAAACGCAGCCCCCGCATCTCCTCGAGGATCTGACCCAGGGACGGCAGATAACCATTGTTGTGCGTACAGGACCCGATCACCACAAGCCCCGCCTTGAAAATCTCCACCATCAGGTCGTTGGTATCCGTCAGGGCGGCATGGAAAACCTTGCTGTCGACCCCGGATTCCGTCAGGCCCTCCGAAATCGCCTTGGCCATGCGCTCAGTCGCATTCCACATCGTGTCATACACGATGACGGCGCTTCGCCGCGGTTTCTGGACCGCCCACTCCTGGTACTGCTTTACGATCTGCAGGGGATCCTTACGCCAGATCACCCCGTGACTGGGGGCGATCATGGCCACCGGCAAATTCAAGGCAAGGATCTCATCGATCTTCTTCAGCACACGATCACTGAAGGGGGTCAGGATGTTCGCGTAATATTTCAACGCTTCCTCGTACAACTCCTCCTGGCAAACCTGGTCATTGTACCGGAACGCCGAGGCATAGTGCTGCCCGAATCCATCATTCGAGAACAGGATGTTGTGCCCTGTCAGATAGGTGAACATCGTGTCCGGCCAGTGCAGCATCGTGGCCTCCAGGAAGACCAGATCATGCTTCCCGATATTCAGCCGGTCACCGGTCTTGACCGTTTGGAGTTTCCACGGCGCATGGTAATGGCCCGGCACACTCACCGCGCCGTTCTTGGAAACCACCACCGTGGCATTGGGACAAAGCCGCATGACTTCGGGCAGGCTTCCGGAATGATCCGGTTCCGCGTGGTTGACAACGACATAATCGATGGTCGATGGATCCACCACTTCCTTCAGGCGGGCCACGAATTCCGCGGCATGGGGCCCCCAGACAGTGTCCACGAGCACTGTCTTTTCATCCTGGATCAAATACGCGTTATAGGTCGTCCCGCGGTGCACGGATAATTCAAATCCGTGAAATTTCCGGATCCCCCAATCCGTCACGCCCACCCAATACACACCCTTGGCCAATTCCGTAACCATCGCATACCTCCGGTTCAATAGTTGCCCTACAGGACCGGGAAATGTACCATAAAGACCGCAACAGCCCAAGCACTTCCGACAATCCTGCCGTGCAATCCGGCATTGCATTGATCCGTGCAGTGAATTACTATCCCGAAAAAGAGAGCGGCTATCCCGGGACGACGTCAAGGAATATGAGACAGTTGAAACGTTATCATGTAGCGCTGGTGTACAACACCATGGCCTCCGCCACGCCCGAAGTGCCGGAAGATCGCGGAGCCACGGATGACCTGCGGCGCATGATCCGTCACATGGCCCGCGTCCTCCGCAAGGGAGGGTACAAGGTCACCATTGTCTCGCTGGCCAACGACCTGCTGGCCTTCCAGCGCCGGCTCCGCTCCCTTCGTCCGGATGTTGTTTTCAACCAGTACGACGATGTGGTCCATGGAGCCCTCTACGAGATGCGGGTCGCCGCACTGGTACAAATGATGGGTTTCCCGATGACCGGTTCCCCAGCCCTTGCGCTGGGGCTGAGCCGCTACAAATACATGTCGGCCAGCCTCCTCCAGGGCGCAGGCATTCCCATTCCCCCGAATACGGAATTACTGGAGCGGATTGGCGACGTGGACCGCTGCCGCTGGCATTTCCCGGTGATTGTCCAGCCCAGCCGTGAACATGCCGGGATCGGGCTTGCCAGGGATTCCGTGGTCAATTCCAAGGCCGCGCTGAAGCAGAAAGTCCGCGAGATCCTGACGCAATTCCACCAGCCGGCCCTGGCCCAGCGTTTCCTGCCCGGGCGGGAATTCAATGTCGGCATCCTCGGCGGTAGGAAACTGACCGTTCTGCCTTTGGCCGAGGTGGACTACTCGCGCCTGCCGAAGGAAATCCCCCCGATCATGTCCTACGCGGCCAAGTGGATGGAAGACAGCGTGGAGTACCAGAAGACTTCTGTGAGTTGCCCCGCCCAGGTGGAGCCCTATCTGGCCCGCGAAATCAGTTCCATTGCGCTGCGCGCCTTCCGGGCCGTTGGCGGCTGGGGCTATGGCCGGGTGGATATCCGTCTCGATGAAAACGGCCAACCCCGCGTCCTGGAAGTGAACTGCAATCCGTCGCTGGACGAAGCCGTCGCTCTCGCACGTTCCGCGGAAAAAGCGGGAATCGACTACCGGCGCCTGCTTCAGCAAATTGTACGGATCGCCCTTGAAGGACCCTCGTTCGACGTCGGAATCCCCATGCTGTAGCCCTGGCCTTCCGCAGCCTCTTCAGCCCGTGAACCGCCCCGTATAGGCGAAGTCCTTTGCCAGCGAGGTCGCCAGGGAAGTGATCTCCAGCAACTTTTCCTGGGCCTTGCTCTGCGGCACACGCAGCCGTAACTGGGCCGACCGCTCGATCAGTTTGTCGAGAATCGTTGTCACCTCTTCCGCATTCAGACCCGACCAGAGGCTGATGGTGGCGGCCAGTCGTTGCCGGTTCCGCTGGATCAGCAAACCAGCCTTGATCTGGCTCGCCGACCGGACCCGCGGGAAAACGCCGGTAAGCTTGTCGTCCACATATCCCTGCGCGGCCGCACGATATCGCTCGGCCCTCTGCCCGTAATGCTCCGCCAATTGGATCTTCATGTCCGAGACCGGATTCAGCAGGGGCCCATCCGCAACCGCAGGCGCCGGCTTCCCGCGCAGGGAACGCATCACACGGGCAACAAAGTGAAGCTTGCGGACTGCCGACCAGAACCGGTACTTGGTCTTCCATCCCGCCCTGGGGGTCAGCCACACCGCAAAGGTCTCGGCAAAATCCTCATCCGGATGCTTCTGGGCATAATTCCGTCCATACTGGCTGTGGGCCAGATGGCGCACAAAATCGCGGCTGTAGGGATCCGGCATGAAGGAATCACGATACGGCTTGGAGAACTTCCCGAAAACCTCTGCCCATCCCGCCCGCTCCCACAATCGATAGGCATAGTTGATCGCATGCCCTACCTCATGCCGTAACAGCATCAAGGCCGTACGATGGTCCTCAATCTCCCCCGTCTGCTCTGCCTCAATACGTGCCAGCCGGCGATCGGCCAGATAAAAAGGAATGCCAACCGCAGGAACCTCGTCCGGACAGCCCCAACTGTCCGACAGATAAAACATCGGCTTGAACTTTAAACCCTTCGCAGCCAGTTCACGCTCAACTTGACGGATCGCCGTAGCAACGGGCGACCCTTCGATCCGCAAACCAAGATCGCAAATTCTGGAGTTAAGCAACTCGTAACGAACTGTGCTCCATCCACTTACAATCTGTCTTGCTCTTGCCGCACCCATGGCATCCATTCACTTTCCTGACGTCCGCCAGCCAAACGCAGGGCTGAAAGCGCGCCATTTTATCATTTCTGGCCAGAGTGCGAGTTTTTTTTACCAAAAAAGTGACCGCTTGGTCACTTTTCTTCAGGCCAGGGTCACCAAGGAGGCAGTGAAGGATTCATAAGACAGAACGAGTTAACTGGAAGCACCCTCACCCCAGCCCTCTCCCGTCAAGGAAGAGGGAGGTATAGGTCTTGTCGCCTCCCGTCAAGGGAGAGGAGGTTTGGATCTTGTCATCTCCCGTCAGGGGAGAGGGAATTCTGAATCGGCACGAGGGCTCCAGCGGCATTACCTCCTGATGACGGCACAAGGGAAGTCGTTGTCACTTCCTCTTCCCTTGTGGAAGAAGATTGAGGTGAGGGGAATTGCAACCGGTAACTGAATCGCTCCGGCTAAGGTTTCAGGAGCACCTTGTAGGCTTCGGCACCCCGTGTCCCCAAGTCCGGATCCGTGTAGTCAAGGAAGGAAAACAGCAGGACACCGGAAAAATGACGGTTCGCCAGTTGAATCTGGGACCGCAAATCGGAAGCCGGAACCGGTTCCGCCGCGAAAACGCCGTTCGTTGTCGGCACGCGCCGGAACGCCTCCACTACGCATTCGAGTTGAGGGGCCGCCCCCTTCCATCCCTCTTGAAGCGCGGCATAGTAGTCCCCAAGGTAGCGGAACGGCGGATCGGATTCGCCGCACCCGTCCTGGACAAGGACCTGATCCACTCCCGTGTCCGCAACAAGACCGCGCAAGGTCCGGGCATGCACATCAGGGGCTGTGCGCGCACGGAAGAAAGCACTCACCGCAACCTTGCGGCGGGGATCCGCCTTCCTTAATCCGGCAGTCATAGCCCTGAGATATTCACGGACCAAGCCCCCACGCCCATCGCCCCGCCAGCTCTTATCGTCTATCTCATCCGGAATGTAATACCCCTTCCAGGAATCCTGACTCCCGAATGTATCCAGTAAAGCGGCCTGAACCTTCAGGTTCCGCGCCGTGCGGAGCAGGAAATAGTCTCGCACCGTGATGTCTCGCCCGGAAATAGCCGTCCAGTAACCCGGATCGTGAACCAGGCCAAGATATACCTCGAAAGACATCCCCTTCATGGCCTCAAACATCCGTTCCAGAACGGCATACGGTTCGGCATAGGGAAAAAGGTCGGACTTGAAATAGGCCACCGGATCCTCGGCAACCCATTGGACAATGATCCTCCGTATGCCCGCCTTGGACATCTGCTCCAGATCGGCCCGCCACTGCTCCACACTCTTGTCTGCACTGGCCCGGCTGAACTGAATGAAGGTCCCCAGCGGTTCACCAGCCATGAGCGGTGCCGCGAAAAACAGAGCGGCCAGAACCGCCAGAATGGAGCGCCTGCAGCGAATGAATGTTTTCACAAGTGCCTCACTTTACAAAGTTCAACCCGAATACAACCCCGTCAAACGAACGATCATCAAACCCATCCGGCTCATCGTCGAACCAGCCTTGCGTGTAATGGATAAAACCGTCCAGATACCATGCGTGT
>CAIVSY010000072.1 GCA_903908715.1 uncultured bacterium | reverse complement strand
GAGGAGGAACTCGGTTCGTGAAAGCCGTTCTGCTGGATACAGGCCGTCCCGTATCGTGTCGGCCCCTGACGTGTACACGGGCCTTGGCAGACTGCCCGGTGGCCAATCGTCCGCTGGCCGACTGGCAGAGGGAGCGGCTTGCGGCGGCGGGCTTTTCCCCGGCCGGCGCGGAGGCGCCAGGCGGCGCGGTCCTGCGGGTGCAGGGCGATGCCTGGATTTCCCCGGCTGCGTTCCGGCAGATGGCGCATGCGGACCGGGCGGCGGTCCTCCGGGATGCCGCGGGTGAGGTGCTCGCATGGATCGGGGAGGCGGACGGTGTTTCTCCGGGGGCGGCCGAACTGGCGGCGGACAGCGGATCCTTCCGGATTTGCTATCCATGGGACCTCCTGCGCGTGAACGAATCGCTGTTGGGCGCCCTGGACCGTGATGAGGTGGAAGGTGATGTCAGCCCGGCGGCGCACATCGAGGGACGGCTCGTACTGGGCAGGGGATCGAGGATTCTTCCCGGGGTGTATGTGGAAGGGAACGTGATGATCGGCGCCGGCTGCAAGGTGGGGCCCAACTGCTATCTTCGCGGGAGTACAAGCATCGGGGATGGGTGTCACATCGGTCAGGCGGTGGAAATAAAGAACTCCATCCTGATGGCAAGGGTCTCCATCGGCCACTTGAGTTATTGCGGCGACTCTATTATCGGCGAAGGGGTCAATTTCGGGGCGGGCACGATCACCGCAAATTTCCGTCATGACGGCAAAGCCCACCGCTCGATGGTGGAAGGGGTGCTGGTTGATACGGGGAGACGCAAGTTCGGGACGATCATGGGCGACGGTGTGCATACGGGCATACACACCTCGATTTATCCCGGCAGGAAGTTCTGGCCGGGCGTTCAGACGCGGCCTGGAGAGATTGTCCAGAGGGATGTCGCGGAAGCGGAAGCGGGAAAGACCGCCGCGGGCTCAGGCGGGTT
This sequence comes from uncultured bacterium, assembly GCA_903908715.1. GTDB lineage: Bacteria > Verrucomicrobiota > Kiritimatiellia > CAIKKV01 > CAITUY01 > CAIVSY01. The sequence goes on along the minus strand of CAIVSY010000072.1, from coordinate 45,244 downwards.
GTGACTTTTCCTGGGCCTTGGCCTCATTCCAGCAGGCGTCCAGTTCGTCCAGCGAACATTCCGTCATCTGTTTGCCCTTGGCGTGGATCTTTTCCTCGACGGTCTGGAATCGGCGGGCGAACTTGCGGACGGTTGCGGCGAGCAGTTCCTCGGCGTGCAGCTTCTGGAACCGGCTCAGGTTGACCACGGCGAACAGCAGATCGCCGATCTCCTCGGCCACGGCCTCGCGATCGCCTGCGGCGATCGCGGCCTTGGTCTCGGCGAGTTCCTCCTCGACCTTGGCGATGACGTCATGGATGGCTGTCCAGTCGAAGCCCACACGGGCGGCCCGGCTTTGCACCTGGTGCGCCTTCATCAGTGCCGGCAGATGGTTCGGTACGCCCTCGACGACGGAGCGACGGCCGCTCTTCTTCTCCTTGTTCTTGATTTCCTCCCACTTGGTCAGGACATCCTTCGAGCCGGTGACTTGGACATTGGCGAAGACGTGGGGGTGGCGGCGGATGAGTTTTTCGGCCAGAGTGCTGCAGATATCCTCGAAGGTGAACTCGCCCTTCTCCTCGCGCAACTGGGTCTGGAAGATCACCTGGAGGAGCATGTCGCCCAGTTCCTCCCTGTGCTTGGCGGCATCGGCGGAGTCGATGGCATCGATCAACTCGTAGCATTCCTCGATCAGGAATGGCTTAAGCGATTCAAGGGTCTGCTCTCGGTCCCACGGGCACCCGCCGTCGGGGGCGCGCAGTTTGCGCAGGATATCGCGGACTTGCTCAACGGGCGTTGTTTTCATGGATTCTCTTGGTGGTTCGGATAGCGCAGAAGTCGCGGCCGCACATGGAGCAGTGGTCCGGCTCGAGTCCGTCGCAGGCGCGGGTTTGCTCATAGCGCCGGCGGGCGCGGTCGCCGTCGAGTGCCAGGGCGAATTGCCGCTTCCAGTCGAAGGCCATGCGTGCATCGGCCATGGCGTCATCCTGGTTGCGGGCGCCGGGCAGGCCGCGTGCGACATCGGCGGCATGGGCGGCGATGCGGTAGGCGATGACCCCCTGATGGACTTCGTCCTCCGTGGGGAGCCCGAGGTGTTCGGCGGGGGTGACGTAACAGAGCAGGGAGGCGCCGTGGAATGCGGCGGCGGTCGCTCCGATGCAGGAAGTGATATGGTCGTAGCCGGGGGCAATATCGGTGACGACCGGACCGAGGACATAGAACGGGGCGCCATCGCAGACCTTCTGTTCGCGTTCCATGTTCTCCTGGATCTGGTTGAAGGGGACATGGCCGGGTCCCTCCACCATGACCTGGACGCCCTCCTTGCGGCACCAGTGCACGAGTTCAGCCAGGGTGTCGAGTTCGGCGAATTGGGCGGCGTCGCTGGCGTCGGCCAGGCAACCGGGGCGGAGTCCGTCCCCGAGCGAGACGGTGACATCATGGGCGCGGCAGATCTCAAGGATGCGGTCCCAGGCGGTGAAGAGGGGGTTTTCCTGTTTTCGCGCGCTCATCCATTCCGCCATCAGTGCGCCGCCACGGCTGACGATGCCCATCTTGCGCTTCAGGGCGAGAGGGACATGCTTGCGCAGGAGGCCGGCGTGCAGCGTCATGAAATCCACCCCTTGCCGGGCTTGTTCCTCGACCACCTGCAGGAGGAGGTCGGGCGTAAGGTCCAGTGTATTGCCCTGTAGCCGGGATACGGCCTCATAGAGGGGGACGGTGCCGAGCGGGACAGGACTGGCCTTCAGCATTCCCTTGCGGATGGCCGCGAGATCCGGGCCGACGCTCAAGTCCATGACAAAATCCGCGCCGGCCTTGAGGGCTACCGCGAGTTTCTGCAATTCCTCACCTGCGGCGCTGCGTTCGGTCGAGCGGCCGAGGTTTGCGTTCACCTTGGTGCGGAAGGCGCGGCCTGCAATGGCCGGTAACGCCTTGGTATGGGCGGGGTTGTCGGGCAGAACGGCATGTCCGGAAGCGATTTCGTCGCGGACCCTGGCGGGTTCGGCCTGTTCCTGTTGCGCGATCTGCTCCATTAATGGGGTGATAACGCCTTTGCGGGCCTGAATCAGTTGGGTACTCATGAAAACCGGATGTCCTTTCGTCGTAAAAACACACAAGATATTGCTTTTCGGCGGGGGAGTCAATGAAGGCGGGAAATGCGGCGGCAGTTCATATTGTCGGATCGGCGCGCGGCATTCTAACGAATGCCGCTACAGATGGGGGTTGGCGCTGCCGGTGGAGATTTGTAGCGGAATCCGTTAGGATTCCGATCAGAGGGATGACGTATGGCAGAGAAAGTCCAACAACTGGAGATGCAGTTCGAACGGGATGCGCGGTCGGCGGATGCATTCCGGAACGAACTGTGCCAGCATGGCGGGCGTGTGACCGATCTGGCGATTACGCGTAACCGGGTGTCCATGGTGTCCGTGCGGTTCGATGGGGCGGGCGGGGCGCGGGTCCGGGTCCATGAGTTCTTCCTGCGGGCGCCGGAGGATGTCGTTGTGGCGCTGGGGCGCTACCTGGCCAAGCGATCGCGGCACGAGTGGAATATCGTCGGGCGGTATGTGCGGCGGCATGCCGCGGACAGCGGGGCGCCTAAAGCGGAATCCCGGCCGATGCCGGTGCGCGGACGGACATACGATCTGGGTGTGATCTACGACGACATCAACAGGCGGTTCTTTGCCGGCAAGGTGGAGTGTGGGATCGGGTGGGGGAAGCGCGGGGCCAGGCGCCGCGGCAGGGTGAGGATGCGGACGATCCGTTTCGGGTCATACTGCAAGGCGGGCAATATCATCCGTATTCACCCGATGCTGGACCAGGAGCGGGTGCCGCGTGAGTTTGTGGAGTATATTGTTTTCCATGAGATGCTCCATGCGGCCATGCCTTCCGTAGAGGGGCGGAGCCGGAATATGCATCATCACAGGGCTTACCGGATGCTCGAGCGGCGTTTCCCGGATTATGAGCGGATGCAGGAGATTGCAGCGCAACTGGTGCCTGCGGAAGGGAAAAGAGGAATGGGAGATGGCTTGCCGCCGAAGGTGGTGACGCAGGGGGCGTTCCATTGACCCGCAATTCCCTCTCCCTTGATGGGAGAGGCAAGAAACCATATCTCCCTCTCCCTTGATGGGAGAGGCCAGAAACCATACTTCCTGCTTTTTTGATACGAGAGGCAGGAACCACATCTCCCTCTCCCTTGATGGGAGAGGGTCGGGGTGAGGGTGTCTTGTGCATCGCCCCGTCTAATCCGGAACGTACAGTTACCGAAAAGAATACCCCTCACCTCAATCCTCTCCCGCAAGGGGAGAGGAGGCGCAAAAGACTGCACTTATGCTATTACCATAATGAGATGCCATTATGATGCCGAAACGATCCCGAATTCCCTCTTCCTCGATACGAGAGGCCAGAAACCACACCTCCCTCTCCCTTGATGGGAGAGGCCAGAAACCATAATTCCTGCTTTCTTGATGGGAGAGGCAAGAAACCATAATTCCTGCTTTCTTGATACGAGAGGCAAGAAACCACACCTCCCTCTCCCTTGACGGGAGAGGGTCGGGGTGAGGGTGTCTTGTGCATCGTTCCGCCTGCGGTCGGCTATCACATGACTGGGGTGTTGAAACGCTAAAGTTGTTTGTTGGGGCCGGGCGTGGTAGAGTTGCGGGCGATGAGGATTCTGCTGGTCATTCTGGTGCTGGTTTGCGTGGCGGCGCGCGGGGAGGGGACTATCGATTTCGCGCGGTACCAGGTGATTATCGATCGCAAGCCCTTCGGGAATGAGCCTTCGCCGGAAGCCCTTGCGGCTGCGGCGGCCTCGCAGGCGCAGGCTTCGCGCGAGTCTTTTGCGAAGCATCTCAAGATGAGTGCGGTGACGCGGAATTTATTGAACGGGAAGTTGCAGGTTGGGTTTATGGACTCGGCTGCCAAGAAGAACTATTTCCTGTCGGCGGGCGAGAGTGAAGACGGGATTACGGTGGTGGAAGTGGATTACGATCGAGAGAAGGCGCTGCTTCGCAAGGAAGGCGAAGAGGTGTGGCTTGGGATGAATGACGTGGCGGCGGTGGTTACAGTGGCCGCTGCGCCGGCGGTGTCATCGGGGCGGCGTGTTGTGTCGGGCAAGCCTTCTGCGAGGCCGGCTGGGGCGGATCGTCCGCGGCAGGTGGTCCGCGAGGTGAAAGTGGAGAAGCCGAAGTTGACGGGGGAAGCCCTGACCAAGCATTTGGAGAATTACCAGATGGATTTGATTCGTGCCGGTGGCGAGAAGGGGCCGCCACTGCCGATGGAGTTGACGCCCGAGATGGATGCGCAGTTGGTTTCGGAGGGCGTATTGCCGCCGCTGGAGTGAAGCGCAGAGAAAAGGTTTTTGTGAGGGTAGAAAAAAAACAGAAAAACAGTTGACCGTAATCCTTGGGGAGTCGTATATTATTGGCAGATGGGGAAAGGCAATTTTTCACGGAGGAGCCATACAATGAAAAAGATGTCGGCGATTATTGCGTCCTTGTGTGTTTTGAGTGCTGCGGCTGCAATGGCTGCGGATCCAGTATATAGCGTGAATGCGGTGGGGTACGTGAATGTCACGGTGCCTGCATCAAATAAGTTTGTAATGGTTGGCCTCAGTTTTGATTCGGTAACTGGAGCGACTGAAAGAACTGTTTTGGATGTGCTTGGCGCTAATTCCGGCCTTAGGAAAAGTCAGAATCCAGCGAGAGTTGACAAGGTGTACTTGTGGGATGTTTCAACCCAGCTCTACTTAGTTCTCGGCATGAAAACCAATGGGCTATTTTACAAGTGGGACGCTTTCGGTGGTAATCCAACCAATCCTGTCATTCCTCGTGGGTATGGCGTTTTTATTCAGTCGCCAACAGGTGGTAACGGTGGTACCAACGACACTACAGTGACGTTGACGGGGCAAGTTCCATCCGCATTGACAAATACTTTGGATATTGCAGGAGCTGTGCCGGTAGCTCCATATCAGTTGATCTGCAATCCTTATCCGGTTAGTGTTCGTCTTGATGATCTGGTTAATACAAATCATGGGGCAAAAGGAAGTTCTAGCCCTGCCAATTGCGACCGGGTTTTCATTTGGGATACAGCAGTTCAGCAGTATGTGACCCTCGGTCTCCGGACGCCAAGTAATATGTGGGCTGTGTGGTCGCCTTGGACGCCGGCAAGCTATCCAAACTACACAATTGAACCAGGTAGTGGCTTTTGGTATGTCGGTAAGACCAACTTCACTTGGAAGGTCGGCAAGGCTTACGTGTGGCCGTGATGTGATTTTTTGATATGTTAATTAAGTGAGGAGGACTATGATGAAGGTTATATTTGGGTTGTGTTTGGCTCTCGCGGCTTCAATTGCGGATGCCGCGACTGCAATCAGTTGGTATAGTAACGGTGAAGAAACAGGTTACATTCTGGGTACTGATTCGCAGCCGATACCTGCTGCTAGTAGTACGTACCTAATTATGTTGGTTGAAGCTGCTAATGGTTCCAGTATTGGGTTTAATCCAGAAACACAGAGTGTTGGCGCGGGTGAAACTTTGATTTGGTACAGTACTTGGAACACGGTTGCTTGGCAGGATGGTGATTTCACAAAGTTGGTTCAAGGATCTGCTCCGCTTGGTGCTTCTGGTCCTGGTGGTGTAGCTGAAGGCGATTATTTGTACACTGTGGTTATAAACTCAGGAACTATTGGGAGTGCTACACAGTATTCGATACTAGAGGGAAGTTCGCCTGCGCAGATCACAGGATTAGGCAGTGGTAGCGGTGATTACATTAGTCCTGGCAACAACACATGGACGCCTGTGCCTGAGCCTTCAACGGTAGCGTTGGTGGTTGCTGGATTGGCGGTTGTTGGCCTCCGTCGCAAGATGGCGCGTAAGTAATTTCTGATCATAGTTTGTTGTTGTCGGGCGACTCACTCGAGTCGCCCGATTTGTTTATGGAACTGAAAGGAGAATCAAAGTGACAAACAAGGTTCTGTTTTTGGCTCTGGTTCTAAATGCTGCATCATCACGTCTGGCTTTTTCAGGTGAGCCGTACATCGCATTGTTCTGCGATGGACAGGTCGATGCCGCAATCAAGGAGCGCGTAGAACAAGGCGTGGAGGCAAACCTGCTGACAATGACGGAAATGGTCGGGTCAAAGTCGAAACCGCTGTCTTCATTCGATAAGGCAATCGCATGGGGAAAGGGCTTGATCGGCACGAATATAATGGCCGTGTTGATCCTTTCTGAAAAGATCGGCGATAAGGAGGGGCGCCATATACAGGCGCGTGACGGCGTGGTTGTCGTGGATGTCGACGCGTTGCGACCGGAGAAGACAGATTCAACCGAAGGACGTGAATCCTGGTTGCGGCGCGTCGAGAAGGAGTGCGTTGGCGGACTCGCCTTTGTGCTTGGTCTGCAAATCTGCAATCATCCGACCTGCGCGCTGGGTTCCACTCCCCTTGTGGATGAGACGCTTGATGCAAAGGGGCGGGGCTTGTGCCCACCTTGTATGGGGAAATGGGATGCCAAGAAGGAAACACTGGGGAAGTAGAGCTCAAGGTTTTGTAAATTAGCCGGACCGTGGATGAGCGCTGTGTTAGTCGGGGCGGTTACATTCAAGACACCCTCACCCCGACCCTCTCCCATCCAGGGAGAGGGAGTTATGGATTCTTGTGATCTCCCTTCCAGGGAGAGGGAGTTGTAGATTCTTGTACTCTCCCGTCTATCGAGAGGGAGTTATGCGTTCTTTTCCGCCGTAGTGTTGACGCTGGTGGTGCGGGCGCCACCTCCGCCCAAGCGCTACGGCGATCCTCGGAGGAACGAGGTGTGGGGTGTCCTTTTCGGTGACTCCATCGTTCCCTCTCAGAACTGGCGTGGAACTTGACCAACAGGCACAATTCCGACAATCTAGGCTGTATGAAAGACTCACGCAGCCGCCTTTATCTCGTGGTTGGGCCTGTTCTGGCTCTCTGCGCACTGATCCTGTACAGCGTCACCCTCAGCCGTGGCCCGTTCCCGGGTGAGTCGACGGACTTAATGGCCGCGGAACTCGGGCTGAATCCCTTATCGTTCAGCCGCGGCATTCTCTGGAGCTGGTTGGTGAATATCACAGCCTGGCTCCCCGTGGGTGGACTTGCCTTGCGGCTGAATTTCCTCAGCGCCCTGTGTGGGGCGGGTGTAGTCTGGATGCTTTTCAGGGTCACTGCCGACTCGATCTGGCGTGCCATTCCCGTCAGCGACCTGAATGTCCGTGCGGCGAACCGGGCGTCGCTCCTCGGCGGCGTGGCGGCAGCCCTCGCGTTGATGGGGGCTATCCCGTTCTGGTACGCGGCCACGCGTTTCCATGTGGCGATTTTCGATATCCTTCTCCTGCTCGCCCTGGTACGGCTGTTGCTCCGCTTCCTCGATGACGCCGCCGTCTGGGCGGGACTCCTGTTCGCCCTTCTCTATGGTGTCGTTGCGGCAGAATTCGCAACCTTGATCCTGTTCGGGCCCCTGGCCATGATCGGCCTGCTGTATGCCCTCTGGTACAACGGGGACCTTCGCTGGGGCCGTGTACTGGGCCTTGCCGGCTGTCTCGCGGCCGGTATGCTTTTCTATGGCTGGTCCGCCTGGCGGATCATGGGTAGTGAATATATGCGGCTCAGCGGCGAAACCGGATACTGGACCGCGCTTTATTACGTGTTCAAGGGTCAGTACCAACTCATCGCCAAGAGCCTGCCGCAGGTGGGTTGGCTCGTGGTAATCCTGCTGGGAGTTGGACCCTGGCTTGCTGTTCTTGCCGTCGGCCGCCGTGGAATGAATGAGGAGCGCGATTGGGGGCTCTATAGTCTCCACCTCCTGCTCACGGTCGTGGTGATGGCCGTCCTCTTTAATGTCCCGTTCGCCCCCTGGCGCATGCTGGGACCCGCCCGGCTGCTGGTGACGCCGTATGTGCTGCTGGCGTTCACGCTGGGCTATCTGGCGGCCTACTGGAGCCTCTTGTCGCGTGTCATCGTCACGAATGTCGAGGACGACGATTCCCGCGGACTCTGGTGGCAGGAATATGGCGGCCTGATTCCCGTGATCCCGCTCTTGGCCGCTGTCATCGCGGCCGGCGTGCTGAACTTCCGCGAGGCCGATGCCCGCCCGGCCCGGGCGCTCCAGCAGTATGCCAGGGCGGTGGTGCGTGCCGTGCCTCCGCGCCAGTGGCTGGTGACGGATGGTCCGTTCGACAGCAGCCTGCAAATAGCGGCACATGAAGAAGGGATCCCGCTTCGGATCTTCAATTTGCGCCTTGCAGGCAACCCCACCTACATGAAGCATATCGCGGGTTCGTTCGATAACCCGCGACTTCAGGGATTGGCCGCGGTGGATGGCATGGCATTCCTGCAGGAGTGGATGCGCAGTGATGCGGAATTCCCGCGCAAGGTGGTGTTCCTGAGCCTGGCTGACTTCTGGCTTTCGGCAGGATTGCAGGCGATTCCTGAGTGCGTGTTATTTGCCGGTGCCGCTGGAGCCGGATTGCCGGATCCCGGAACGGTCTGGAAACAGCACGAGGCATTCTGGAAGGAACCCTTTGTGAAGCCGTTGATCACGCTTCGCGAAAATCAGATGTTGTCTTTCAATGCCGCGCTGGCCCTGCGGCGGTTAAGCCTGGTTGCCAACAATACCGGTGTGATGATGGAAGATGCCGGGCGGCCCGTTGAAGCCTATGCGGCGTACCAGAAGGCGCGGGAATTGGATCCGGACAATATCAGCGCGATCCTGAACCAGTTGACGCTCCTCCGCGGCGGGCATGCCGCCCCGGATGCGGCCCAGGTGGAGCAGGACTTCAAGAAAATGGCCGAAGGCCTGAAGAACCGGTTGCAGATCTGGTCGCTCTCCCGGGTGTACGGGTATGTCCGCATGCCGGAGGCGTACGCCAATCTCGGTTTCGCGTGGGCCTATTCCGGCCAGCCCGCTTTGGCGGTGGCCGGTTATAAGCGGGCCATTGATCTTGCGACGGCGGGAAAGGACCGCCTGAGCCAGGGCCTGGCCATGGCTTATGTGGCCCAGGATCAGCATGAGGCGGGCGAGGCGGTTCTGCGCGGTATCCTGGCGAATAATCCGACCAATGTGCCGGCGTTGGTTTCCCTCGCGCGCATGGCGGTGCGCGAAGCGAAATTCAAGGAGGCCGGCGAGTTTCTGGACCGGATACGGGCCACCGGCGTCGCCCGCACTGAACTGGCGGTTGAATACGCGGTCCTGCACCTTGCGGCAGGCGATGCGGCCCGGGCCAGGGTGGTTCTGCAGGAACTTGCGGACACCAAGCCGGACCTCCCGATCCCGTGGGTGCTGCTCAGTGGTGTGGCGATCGAACAGGAGGATGATGGGCTGGTTCGCGACTGCGAGCGGCGCCTGCAGAAGGTCAGGGGAAAAGATTTTCTCGCCACGGCGGCTCTCGGCCAGATCGCCCTCTATCGGAAGGACTATGCCTCCGCGCGGATCCACATCGAGCAGGCCCTGCAGATGAGGCCCGCCGCAACCGCCCTGCTGGATATGTTGTTGCGGCTGGACGTAGCCGAGGGACAGAAGGATCAGGCAGCCGTCCATGTCCGCCGGCTGATCCTGATTGATCCCGGTCACCCCTTTGCCAACCAGGTATTGGCTTCCCTGCAACTGGAGCGCAAGGAATACGCGCAGGCCGAGAGTTCCCTGCGCAAGAGTGTCGAGCGCGGCCGTAAACCGGAACTCCTGAATGATCTTGCCTGGGTGCTTTACGTGCGCGGAAATCTGGAGGAGGCGGAAACCCTGGCGCGTGAGGCTGTGGCTGCGAGGGAGCGTGACTTTAATTTCAAGGATACCCTCGGCGTGATCCTTGCGGCGCGCGGGAAACTTGCGGATGCGGAGACCGTGCTGAACCAGGCGCTGGCGCTGGCGCCGGATGCTGCGATGGTGCAATTGCATCTGGCTGAATTGCATGCCGCAAAAGGAAATACAAGAAAGGCGGCGGAAATGGCCGATGCACTCATGGGCCGCCTGTCGGTCTTATCGGTAGAGGATCAGCGAAAGGTCCGCGCCCTGATCCGGGGTAAGTGAAGAAGGGCTGATGCGGAAGTGAAGCATGGTTAATGGGGGATGGGGAGGAAAGTTGTGACGTACGAGCAAGCGAGAGAAGTGTTGCAGCGGCTGGGACAGGAACATGTCTTGCGGTTCTGGTCACAGCTGGATCAAGGCGGCCGCGCCGGATTGCTGAAGCAGATCGAGGAGTTGGACCTGAGGACCATCGAGCGGATCCGGACGCTGTTGGGATCTCCCGCTGCGAGGGAAGACGCAACGGCTCATAAGGATATTCAGCCGGCTCCTGTGGTGTCGTTAAGGGGCGGGGAAGAGCGGGAGCCCCGGCGGATCGGGGAGCAGGCGTTACGTGAGGGCAAGGTGGGCATCCTCCTTGTGGCGGGCGGGCAGGGCACGCGGCTTGGCTATGACGGGCCGAAGGGAACGTATGCCCTGGGGCCTGTCAGCGGTGCCTCGCTCTTCGAGATCCATGCCCGGAAGATCCTCGCACTGGAAAAGGCCTATTCCGCCAAGGTGCCCTTCTACATCATGACCAGCGAGGGGAATGATGCCGATACCCGCCGTTTTTTCCAGTCCTGCGGTTATTTCGGGCTGGATCCGGAACGTGTGAAATTCTTTGTGCAGGGTACGCTCCCGGCATTCTGGCCGGATGGCCGCATGGTGCTTGAGTCGCCCGGCCGTCTGTTCCTGGCGCCGGATGGCCATGGCGGCATCCTGACGGCGCTGGACCGCACGGGAATGCTGGCGGATATGGAACGGCGGGGCTTGACCACGTTGTTCTACTTCCAGGTGGACAATCCCATGGTCGAAATTGCCGACCCCGTGTTCATCGGGTGTCACCTGAAGCATGGGGCCGAGATGTCCCTCAAGGTCTGCGCCAAGCGGGACCCCGCGGAAGGATTGGGGGTTGTGGTGCTGCGTGAAGGGCGCCAGGCGGTGGTGGAATATACCGAGTTGACCGACGCTCAGAAGCAGGCCCGCCGGCCGGATGGCGAACTCCCTTTCAAGTTCGGGAGTGTTGCGATCCACGTGTTTTCGCTGGCCTTCCTCCGCCAGGAAGTTGCCGCCGGTCTCCCCTTGCATCCGGCGCATAAGAAAGTGCCGTATTGCGACGAATCCGGAACGACGTGCAAGCCGGACAAGTCGAACGCCTGCAAGTTTGAGAAGTTCATCTTCGATGCCTTGCCGGACGCAAGCGCGGCCCTGCTGCTCGAGTTTGCGCGGGAGGAGGAATTCGCCCCGGTCAAAAATGCCGAGGGCGAGGACTCTCCCGCCACGTCCCGGATGGCGATGATGGAGAAATTCGCCCGATGGTTCGCGGCCGCCGGGGTCCGGGTGCCTCGTGATGACGCAGGCCGCCTGACCTGCCGGATCGAGGTTGATCCCGTCTATGCCCATTCTGCGGAGACCCTGCAGGCCCGGTTGCCCGCGGGTTTCCGGATCGATGGGGATGTGTTGCTCGGAAAGGCGTGACCCCGGCCCCTGTGCGCCGTCCCTGCCCCGAGTGCCACCACCCGGTGACCGGGTGATGGATACCCGAGCGGTTCCCTTTTGATTGATGCAGGGCGGGAAAGATAGTACACAAGATGGATGTGCCGGTGGGCGCCGGCACCGAAAAGGCGGAAGAAATGCTGGCATTGGCCTACATAATCCTTGGAATGGCCGGGGTCTCCTTTGCGCTTTGGCTGGCTCAGACTTCGCGGGCGCTGGAATTCGCCCGACACGAGGTCGAGGAAGCCTGGGCCGCCCTTCGCAAGGAACTCATGGCGCGCCGGGAGATGGTGCCCTATGTGGTTGCCGCCGCTCATACCGATGCCTCTCAGGTGGTGGATGTGATCGGCAACGCGTGTGACCTGGCGGACCATGTCGCCACGGTAACCGAATGTTCCCAGGCCGAGGCCCGGTTGACTTCCGCGCTGAACCGGCTGTTTGCCATGGTGGATGCCGCTCCGGAAACAGGCGGCCGGGATACGCTGGACGGCTTGCGCAAGCGGCTTTCCGATCAGTATACGCGCATCCTGATGCACAAGGAGATCTATAACCGGCAGGCGGAGACCCTGAACGCCCTTCTCGACCGGGGAATCGCAAGGGTGTTCGTGGCGCTCGGTTTCTGCCGGAAAGCCGCTTTGTACTAGACCCGACCATGGCCAACTGGGAATACACATCTGGCATCCTGCCCTGGACGAAATCCTGCTTCATCTGCGGGGAGGAGAACGCACACGGGCTCAGGCTCCGCTCCAGGATCGAGGGGGACCGGGTCGTCCTCGATCATGTCACCCGCGAGGCGGATCTGGGTTGGCGGCACCTGGTCCACGGCGGATTGCTAATGACCTTGCTGGACGAGGTGATGACATGGGCCGCGATCCTCACGTTCCGCGAAGCCAGTGTGGCGGCAGAACTGACCGTGCGCCTCAAGGTACCCGTATCGGTAGGCAGGAAGATCCGTGCCGAGGGTTGGACGGGTTTCGCCAGGACGAAGCTGGTGGCCGCCGAAGGGCGGATCCTGGACGAGGACGGAACCCTGCTTGCGACGGCCACGGGAAAATACATGGCCATGACGCAGGAAGGGGCCCGCTTCTGCGCGGGCGATTTTGTTGAGACAGGAGACTGCGTGAATCTGCCGTTCCTGCACGGGCAGCAGGCATAACAGGAAGGAAAGGACGAAATGAAAAACTGGATGGTTCTTGCGATGGCGATGATGGCCACATGGGCAATCGGTGCGGAAGAAGGAACAGGCGGTGCGATCGATCCAAAGGTCGATGCCGTTCTTGTCAAGGTGGCCGAAACCCTCCAGAAGGCCGGAAAATTCTCCTGCAGGATGACCCTGGAGATGCGCAATGAGATGGAAGGCATGCGCCAGGAGATTACCACCACCTATGCCATCGCCGCGGAACGGCCCGCCAAATTCGCGATGCGGTATGTCAAGGGCCTGCCGACCTTCACGGTCGTGTCCGACGGGACCAACCTGAACTCCCTTTTGCTGATGATGAACCGTTATGTCACGGGGGCCGCGCCCAAGAACTACGAGGAGCTTTTCCAGGCCATCAGCGCCATGGGCGCCAACATGATGTTTGTGGATAACCTCCTGCGGGAAGATGTGCGGGCATCGCTCCTGGAGGGAGTGAACAAGGCAACCCATGTGGGCCGGGTCACCCTCGATGGCCGGGAATGCGATCACCTGCGGTTCACACAGGAGGACTTCAACTGGGAGATGTGGGTCACCACGAACGACAACCCGGTCGTACTCAGGGTGATGACTGATATGTCCGGCGAGACCATGGCGCAGGGCGCCGAAATGATGCCCGGCTTGAAAGCGATGAAGATGACGTTTGTCAACCGCTTCTCCGACTGGGTGCTGGATGCGGACCTTCCGGCTGATACCTTTGTGTTCCGCGCCCCGGAAGGCGCCACCCGGATGGATTCGCTGTTCGGGGACAGCGCTGATGAGACTGAACCGGAGATGGATGCGCTGATTGGGAAGCCGGCGCCGACCTTTTCGCTGGAATTGCTCGATGGCGGCGATGCCACGGTCCCGGCCGGAAAGCTTGGCGAGACGGTGACCATCCTTGATTTCTGGGCCACATGGTGCGGCCCGTGCCGCCGTTCCCTGCCGATACTGGCCAAGGTGGCCGCGGAATTCAAGGATAAGGGTGTGGTGCTCTATGCTATCAACCAGCAGGAACAGGCCGATGATGTCCGGAAATTCCTGGAGAAGGAGAAACTCACCTGCCCGGTCGCGCTGGATGCCGACGGCAAGGTGGGCCAGGCCTACCAGGTGCAGGGGATTCCCCAGACTGTGCTGATCGGGAAGGATGGCACGGTTCAGGCGGTCCATATCGGCTGGATCCCCGATCTGGAAAAGACCTTGCGTGAACAGATCCAGAAGCTTCTGGACGGGAAAACCTTGATTGGGGAAAAGCATGACTGAGCCGGTTTCAAACGAGATAGTGGAACAGCGCCTCAAGAACATGGAGGCCTTGCGGGAAATGGGCTACCGGCCCTTTGGACGGGCCTTTGCCCGGTCCGGGCGCCTGGCGGATGTTGTCGCGGCGTTCGAGGAAGGCAAGCCGGTCCGGGTGGCCGGCCGCCTGACCACCTCGCGCGACATGGGGAAAAGCCTGTTTGCCGACTTGCGGGACGCATCCGAACGCCTCCAGGTCTACGCGATGAAGAATCATCTGGGCGAGGAGTCGTATGCGGCCTTCAAGCGTCTTGACCTGGGGGATCACATCGGGGTGGAAGGCACGCTGTTCACCACGAGGACCGGCGAGAAGACGGTAAAGATCGACCGCTGGGAATTGCTTTCCAAGGCCTTGCTCCCGCTTCCGGAGAAATGGCACGGTCTGAAGGATACCGATCAGCGCTATCGCCAGCGGTATCTTGACCTGGTGGCGAATGCCGAGTCGCGGCAGGTGTTTGCCCGGCGTTCCGCGATCATCCGCGAGATCCGAGAATATCTTTGCCGGCTCGATTTCCAGGAGGTGGAGACCCCGATGATGCAGCCCCAGCCCGGGGGTGCGGCGGCCCGCCCGTTCATCACGCGCTACGAGGCCCTGGATACCCGGATGTACCTGCGGATTGCGCCGGAATTGTACCTCAAGCGGCTCCTGGTTGGCGGTTACGACAAGGTGTTCGAACTGAACCGCAATTTCCGCAACGAGGGTTTGTCCCGTACGCACAATCCGGAATTCACCATGATCGAGATCTACGAGGCCTATTCCGATATGCGCGGGATGAAGGCGCTGGTCGAGGCCATGGTGGTGCACGTGGCGGAAAAGGTGATGGGAACCCTGAAGGTCGGGACGGACGAGGCGCCGATCAACCTGACCCCGCCCTGGCGTGAGGTTCCCTACCGGGACCTGGTGAAGGAACGCATGGGCAACGACTGGTTCGCGCTCGACAAGGCTGATATGGGACGCAAAGCGGATGCCGCGGGAGTGCATATCGACCCGGCGTGGGGCGAGGCGGAGATCACCCAGGAGGTCTATTCCAAGCTGATCGAGAAGACCCTGCAGGATCCCACCTTCGTCACCCGGTTGCCCGCGGAACTGGTTCCCCTCGCGAAGCGCTGCGAGGATGACCCCTCTGTGGTCGACGTTTTTGAACTGGTCATCGGCGGCAAGGAAATCGCCCCCGGCTATTCCGAACTCAATGACCCCATCGAGCAGCGGAAACGGTTCGAGGCCCAGGCGGGGGAAGATGCCCAGAAGGTGGATGAGGATTTCCTGACGGCCATGGAGCATGGAATGCCTCCGGCCGGCGGGATGGGAATCGGTATCGACCGGCTGGTGATGACCCTGACCGGTTGCGATGCCATCCGCGATGTGATCCTGTTCCCGCAGCTGAAACCGAGGGAAGGTTGAATGATCCGGTCATGATGCCGTTTTCCCTATTCCTGGCGCTGAAGTATCTGAAGCCCAAGCGCACGTATTTCTCGGTGGTCACCATCATATCCATCCTGGGCGTCCTGCTCGGGGTGGCCGTGCTGATCATCGTGCTTTCCGTCATGAGCGGGTTTGACGATATGTGGCGCGACAAGATACTGGGATTCAACGCGCACCTGACCGTGGTGGCGCCCGGCGGGATCCAGGAGGAGGAAGAGGCGATGCGACGCATTGCCTCTGTGCCCGGCGTGGCGGGTGTGGCCCCCTCGATCGAGACGCCGGTGGTCATCGAGCATGGCGGCCGCATCTACACGCCGGTGTTGCGCGGGGTGGACCGGGAACGCGAAAAGACTGTCAGTCGTATTCCTGCGAGCATGGTTGCGGGCACTTTTGCGCCGGATGGGAAGGGCGTGGTGCTGGGCGCCGACCTTGCCCGCCGCATGGGAGTCGGGGTGGGGGACCGGATCCTGCTCAATGCCCCGAAGAACTTTGTCTCGCGCGATGAGATCGCGTTGCCCGAGGAGTTGACCATTGCCGGCATCTATGAGGTCGGCATGTGGGAATACGACATGGGGTTTGTCCTCTGCTCCGTCGAGATGGGGCGGGAACTCGCGGGTCTTGAGGAGGGAGTACAGGCCATCCGGATCATGACGAAGGAGCCCTACCGTGCCCAGGAGACCGGCGGAAGGATCCGGAACCTGCTGGGCACGGATTTCTATGTGGAGACCTGGATGGAACAGAACCGCCAGCTGTTCAGTGCCCTGCGGGTGGAGAAGAACATGATGTTCTTCCTGCTGATCTTTATCACGGTGGTGGCCGCGTTCGGGATCACCAATACGCTGATCACCGTTACAGTGCAGAAGACGCGCGAGATCGGCCTGCTCAAGGCGGTGGGCTTTTCCTCTGGAAGCGTGATGCGTATCTTTTTCTGGCTGGGCTGGGTGGAGGGAATGATAGGGACAACGGCCGGTATTGGCACGGCGCTCCTGGCGTTGCGGTACCGGAACGACTTGCTGCGCTGGCTTTCCGACACCTTCAACCTGGAATTGTTCCCGAAGGAACTGTACCGGCTGAGCGAGATTCCATCCCGGACCTCGGTGGTCGATGTCGCGGTGGTGGCGGGGTCTGTCATTATCATCTGCACTCTGGCGGGATTGATCCCCGCATGGCGGGCCGCACGGCTGGATCCCGTGCGGGCCCTGCGGCATGAGTAGGGAAAAGGAACGGCGGTCCACGATGGATTTCATTGCACAGGCGGAAGGGATCACGAAGACGTATGTGATGGGGGGACGTCCGCTCCAGGTCCTCAAGGGGGTTTCCGCGGCAATCGAGCCCGGGGAGACCGTGGCCATTGTCGGGCCCAGCGGAGCGGGCAAGAGTACACTGCTGCATGCCCTCGGCGGCCTGGATGAGCCGTCCTCCGGTCAGGTGTTCTTCAAGGGGCGTGACCTGTACCGTCTTTCGGCGCGGGAAAGGACGGCGTTGCGGGCGCGGCATGTGGGCTTTGTGTTCCAATCCTATCACCTGCTCCCGGAACTGGATGTCATGGAGAATGTTCTCCTGCCGACGATGACCTTGTGGGCAATGCGGAAAATGGCCGATGCCCACAAGCGCAAAGCCCGTGAATTGCTGGAAGCTGTGGGGCTCGGTGAAAGACTGCCTCATACCCCGCTTGAACTGTCCGGGGGCGAGCAGCAGCGTGTGGCGCTCGCGCGGGCGTTGATTAACGAACCCGAACTTGTGCTCGCCGATGAACCGACCGGCAATCTCGATACCGCCACGGGCGGGCATATACTGGCATGCCTGTTTGCCCTTACCCGCGAAAAAGGGCGCACCCTGGTCCTTGTGACGCATAACGACGAGATCGCCGCCCGGTGCGACCGGGTCATTCATATGCGGGACGGCTGCCTGGTCGCGGGGTAAGCCGGAACGATGCAGTTCAAGACACCCTCACCCCGGCCCTCTCCCGTCAAGGGAGAGGGAGGAGTGGATGAATTTATCTCCCGTCAAGGGAGAGGGAGTTGTGGATTATATGTTCTCCCGTTGCGAGCGAGGGAGATGCGGATGACTCCTTCTCGCATCAACGGGGAGTGAGGTGTGGATTACTTCCTCTCCCCTTGCGGGAGAGGATCGAGGTGAGGGGTTTGCTTCCCGGCGCCGGGGACCCGTCAACCATGGTGTGCGGGGCTGGCGAGGGCTGTCAGGATCGCAAGATCCGGCTTCAGTGAATCGGGATTGCCGCCGATGCGGATGATGCAATCCACAAGGTGGGCCAGCCTCCTGCTGCTGTCGGCGGCCATGGCCAGCAGATCATTCTGCATCCCGGTCAGAGTGCCGCCTTTCTCCGCCAGAAGCATGTCGATGCTGGCGGTGACGACCGTCAGGGGCTGACTCAATTCCTGGCCGATTTCCGCGAGGAAGATCATGAGTTCCTTCCTGGAAAGGGTAGGGGGCGGCGAGGATGCATCATCCGTCTCCTGGTTTAACATCCGGCGCAGGGTGTTGATCTTTCGTTCCGTTTGTGCGGCTACAGCGTCCATGTGCCGCCTGGCCTCGTCGACGGCCTCCTGCAGGGCCGGGGAGGATGTTTTCTCTTCGGTTTGGCGTTCCTGCTCGATGGCGTCACCCAGCTTGGCCAGCAGGAGGGTCAGGGTCTTGATTTCCGTCACGCCGGTGGCTCCGGTGCCGGGCCCGGCTTCAGGCTTGGCCTGCGGCCGGAAACTCAGTTCCTGCCAGCCTTCCTCGCTGAGTCCCTGGCTGGTCAGGTCATCGTGCAGTTCCTTCAATTGAGCGGGGTCGGAAGAAGCCTTGTCGATGGCGCGGCGGAGTTTGCCGGCGGACTCCTCGGTGGCTTTGCGGTTCTTGATGAACTTGGCCGCCATGGCTTCGAGGTCGAGGGCTTCGGCGGAATCCTGGATCAGGTTGGCGGCGGCTGTTGCGGCAGGATCGCCGGCGAATTTCTGGAGTTTGGTGAGAACGGCATTTTCGAGGAGCATCAGGGATTTCTTTGCCTGCTTTCGGCCCTTCTCGGTTCGCACGGCAGTGGGCGGGGTCAGTTCGGAGATGATTTTTCCGATGGTACCCACCACGATGTCATTCAGGGATTCGCCCGCCTGGAGATTGGCGGCGGCGGCGCGGACTTCCACGGTGCGCAGGATGAGCTCCGCCAGTTTTTCCGCATCGCCGGCCAGCGCGCGGATATCTTCCGAGGAACGGCGCACATCCGCCGAGGCATCATCCCGGAGGAAGGCGACGACGTTTTCCAGATCGGGGCCGGCGGGTACGGCGCTTTCCTCCGAGCCGGCACCGTCGCCGGAGGGTTGGCCTGCAGTCCCGCCGGTTCCGCTTCCGGCCGTGTCCGCTCCTGCCGGCTCGGCGGCCTCCCCCTCCACCACCCGCCGGTAGCCGACAGCACGCGGCTGGATATGAAGGAACCCATTGTCGACCCTGAGGTAATCGACAACACTGCCCTGTAATTGTGCGGCCGGCATCAGGAGCAACTGGAAGAGTGCAACATATTCCTCCAGTGAGAATCCGGGGTTGATTTCAAAACTCAGCAGGTTTCGTGCGGTCAGGCGGTTGGCCAGGGTTGTGGCCAGCGGCGCATCCGTCGGGGTTCCGTTGATCAGGACGCCGTTTTCCACGACGTTGATATCCAGGTTCCCATAAGCGGCCAGGAATGCCACCAGTACGGGGTAGGAGGATTCAAGGGAAGCGGCTGTAACCTTGTGGGAAACACCATACAGGGCGGCCATATTCATGGTCTGCCCGATGGACTGGACCAGGGTTGCCGAGTCTTGCGCAAGGTTCGAAGGCTGCATACGTTTCGTCTCCTGTTCTTGCCACCTTTTTGAGAGTAGCCGTGTTTCGGGGTCGAGTCAACAACGGGTGGGACAGGAAATTCCCGGGTGAAAGACTTAATCATTGAATGGCCGGACGGTTCCCTGTAAATCTTAGCTGCGTTTCGGTCCACACAAAAGGAGATTGGCATGGACTTCCAGAGGTTGTTCGCGGAGCGGATTGGCGGCGCCACGTTTGGCACGCGGAATGAGATCTACAAGTTCGAGAAGATCAAGAGGGCCAAGGCGGCGGCCCGGGCGGCCCGGCCGAACGTGGAACTGCTGGATTTCGGGGTGGGGGAGCCCGACCAGATGGCGCCCGCACCCATCCGCAAGGCGCTGAAGAAGGCGGTGGATGATCCCGTCAATCGCGGTTATGCGGACAACGGCATCCGCGAATTCAAGGTGGCGGCGGCCGAATACATGGCCAAGTTCTTTGGCGTCACGGAGCTCGATCCGGAGACGGAGATCACCCACAGCATCGGGTCCAAGCCGGCGCTGGCCATGTTACCGTTGTGTTTCATCAACCCCGGCGATGTGGCTCTGGTGACAGTTCCCGGCTATCCGGTCCTGGCGACGCACACCCGCTACCTGGGTGGTGAAGTGGTCAAGGTCCCCCTGCGCCGTGAGAATGGTTTTTATCCGGCGCTCGACAAGATTGATCCGGCCATGGTGCGCAGGGCCAAGCTGTTTTATGTCAACTATCCCAACAATCCGACGGGCGCCGCGCCGTCAGAGGAGCTGTTTGATGAGCTTATTGCCTTCGCCCGGGCCAACAATATCCTGATTGTCCAGGATGCGGCGTATGCCACGCTCGTCTACGGGCGCGAGCCGCTGTCGATCCTCAGCCGGCCGGGCGGAAAGGATGTGGCGATCGAGCTGCATTCGATGAGCAAGAGTTACAACATGACCGGCTGGCGGCTCGGGTTCGTGGCGGGCGCGCCACGCATTGTGCAGGCGTATGCCGAGGTGAAGGACAACATTGATTCGGGCCAGTTCAAGGCCATTCAACTGGCGGCTTGCGCGGGGATTGCCGACCGGGCCTTGTCGGACAAGATCAAGCGCCATTATGAACGCCGCCTGCGCAAGATGGTCCGGGTTCTCAAGCGGGTCGGATTCAAGGCCCGGATGCCGGGCGGGACCTTCTACCTGTACGTGCCAGTGCCCAAGGGGGCGGGGATGACGACCTTTGCCACGGCGGAGGATGCCTCGCAATACCTGATCCGGGAATGCTCGATCTCCACGGTTCCGTGGGATGACGTGGGTGCATTCCTGCGTTTCTCTGCCACTTTCGAGAGCGCAGGCAAGCAGGATGATGACCGGGTGATCGCGGAACTTGAAGAGCGGTTGCTTAAGGCGAACCTGAAGTTCTAGCTTCACCTGTATACGGGCATGAGAAAAGGGGTGGCTCATGTGAGCCACCCCTTTTTCATGGCGCGCCGGTTAACGGCGGATGCGGCGGGCCAGGGCGTCCGCATCCTTTTCCGTGCGGATGGGCTTCAGGCCGCGGATCAGTTGCCAGATCTCGGTATGCTTGACCGACTGGCCCGGCTTGAGCGTGGCCATGGGGGCCAGGGTTTCGACCTCCAGCATGCGTTCGTTCGAGAAGGTTTCGAAGTTCACGCCGCCATCGGGATAGGTTGCGCCCTCGATCCAGTCGAAACGCTTGACGAGCGCGAACTCATCAATCTGGCAGGCGACCCATCCTTCCCGGTGTGCGACGCCCAGCTTGGCCGGACCGCGCCGCCGGTCCTGACGGAAGAACACGAAACGGGAACCGAGCGTCCACCGGCCATCGGCAAAGTCCGTGTAGCCCCACAGGCTCCACTCCTGGTTATGCGTCAGGCGGCCCGTATGCGGTATCTTCGGGGGCAGGGGAATGATGCAGTTCGCGCCGGGCGCCATGACGGTCAGGGCCCAGGGAGCGAGGGTGCGTGGCTTGCGGCCGCGGTTGGTCAATACGTGGGTGATGGTGATCTCGTTCTTCCGGTCCGCCATGACGATGTCCATGCGCTTCTGGATGCCGGTGACGGGGCCGGGCTCCTGGAGGGTGCGGATGCCGCCGTCAATCCGGCTGACCTTGACGGGTATGTTATCAAGTTCGTAGGTGTCCGGTTTGACTTCGGGTGCGAACCACAGCCGGTGCCCGCCGCGGATCATCCATTCCTTCTCACCGGTGCCGCCCAGCTGTTCCTTGAATTCCGCCATCAGGTTACGCTCGCCGGTGAAGCCGCAGCGCAGGATGCGCGGGCCGACGTCCGCAGTGATGATGAGGTCGACACTTCCGTTGGACAACCGGATGTTGTTCTCCCAACCCTTGAATCGCACGGTTTCGGTCTTCAGCATGTTCTTGTCTCCTTTTGTTTTTGCAATTGCAGCCTTCAGGAATCCAGGACGGACTTCTCGCGCTCCTCGTAGAGCGGGAGCATCCGCGAATAAAGCGCATGGTTCTCCGGGTCGGGGGTGATCGCCGCCGCGAAGGGGGGCGCATCCCGCATGACTTCAGCGAAGGGGATGAACCTTTTCCTTGTGGAGCAGGTCCAGCCGTGCAGGGCCCGGTAGGCCGCCCCGAAGGCGGCTGAATTCGGCTGGTTGGCGGTGTGGACGGCACATCCGAAAACGTCGGCCATGATCTTCAGGATGCCCTGGTTCACCGATGCTCCGCCAGTCGCCAGTACACTGCACGGGCGGATCCCGACATGGGAGCTGTGCAGCCGCATCGAAAGCATCTGGCCCTCCACGACGGCGCGGACCTCGTGATCGGCGGGGAACGCCGTCATACGCTTCGCATCCGGACCGAAGCGGTGGATGCCCGGGGTCAGCACGGGAGGCGTGATCTCGGGGTCCTTGAAGAAGAACCCGATATGGCCGCCATTGCCCGGAACCGTGCGTTCCAGCGCGGCATTGAACTCCTGCCAGGAGCCCCTGGCGCAACGATCCCGCACATCCTCGCGGGTGAGCGAGCCGTTCTTGTACACAATCATCGCCATGTAGCCGTTCGGGTCGATCGGACTGGCGAAGACATGGCCTTCGGTGGCAGAAGGGGCGGGCTGGGTAAGGGCGCCGAAAAGTGTGTCGCTGGTGCCGAGGCTGATGGCCACATCGCCCGGATTCTGCAGGCGCAGGCCCGCGAAACTGCAGGGGTTGTCGCCCGAGAAGGCGATAACAAGGCAATCGGCAGGAAAACCGTAGCGGGTGCTGAAATAGCGGTGGATGGTTCCGACGACGGCATGAGAGGCGCACAGCGGACTGAGTTTGTCCCCCAAGCCCGGCGCCGTGGCTTGGAGCGCCGGCGTGGCCCAGCACCGGTTCCGGAGATCCATGAGGTTCATTCCGGACCCGTCGCTGACATCAATCGGGGCGTAATCGCCGATAAAAAGGGAAGCGGCGAAGGCGCTGACGAGGGTGATCCGTTCGCTGTTGTTGTAGTCGGCCGGTCGGGTCTGGTGGATCTTGGCGATCTGGTTGGCGGTGAAGCGCTCGAAAGCACGGGAGCCGGTGAGGTCGGCGACGGCCTGGGGCCCCCCGAGCGCCTGCTCCAGCGCGCGGCATTGAGCGGTGGTGCTGGAGTCCATCCAAACGGGTGAGTGGGAAACCGAGAAAATATCCTTCAATTGATCCGCCAGCGGCCGGGTGGCATCCAGACGTGCGAGGCGTTCCTGCCGGCCGGGTTTAAGGAAAACACTGCCATGCTGCTGGCCGGAGCCGGACAGGGCGACCACCCGGTGGAACGGGAATCCCGCTTGCTTCATCCTGTCGAGCAACAGGTCCATGGCGGCGAGCCACATCACAGGAGGCGAAGTGACTGTGAGGCCATCGGCGGAGCGGTGGACGCCGCCGTGTGTCCTGAATGCGGGCAAGTCGGAATCGAAATTCACGCTGAATTCCGCGGCTGTCTGGAAACCGGACGTGATGGCAATAGCCTTGAGGCTCTGGGTACTAAGATCCAGGCCGAGGAAAAGCGGTTGTGTATCCATGATCACTCCTTCTTGCCCGCGGTCCGGAATCGTTGTCTGGCGGATGTAACAGGGACCATCGTGAGAAAAATGGTGGCGGGAGAGGGAGTTGAACCCACGACCAAAGGCTTATGAGTCCTCTGCTCTACCACTGAGCTATCCCGCCGCGAAAAACGGGACGAAGACTATTCCAAAAGAGAGGCGCTGTCAATACGGCGGTGTGTTCCGGTTGCAGCCCAATGGTTGGCGGGACCGTTTCTTTTCCGGGCGTCGCCGGATGGAAATCGCGTGTCATGGTGTGGGGGAAAAGGTACTATGACCCCCATGAATGCTCTGAATCAAACCATACGCATAACCTTTGAAGACGGGCGGGTCGCCGAGTGTGCGCCGCGCACAATGATCCGGGACATGATGCGTTCGGAAAGCAATGCCGACGGCTGGCCTTATGTTGCCGCCCTGGTCAATAATGACATTGCCTCTCTGGGTTATCCGGTGGAGCATGACAGCGAGGTGCGGCTCTTGACGGTGGCGGATGCCGAGGGGCGCCCCGTGTTCCAGCGCTCGATGGCGTTCCTGCTGGCGAAGGTGGTGCGGGAACTGCATCCCGACGCGGTCTTCTCGGTGGACTATGCGGTCGGGAACGGATTGTACTGTTCCTTCGAGAGTCATCCCGGGAACGGCAATGGCGGCATTACGGCGGACCAGGTTCTGGCGATCCGCACCCGGATGCGGCAACTGGTGGATGCGGACCTGCCCATCGAGCGGAGGAAGATTTCCTTTGCCGAGGTCACGCGCCGCCTGACCGAGGCGGGGCAAACCGACAAGCTCAACCTGCTGCGGTTCCGCAATCCGCCCCGGGTGGTTATCCATGAATGCGAGGGGTTCTACGATCTGGCGCAGGGCCCGCTGGTCCCCCGGACGGGGGTACTCGAGGCTTTTGACCTGATCCATTATGCGCCGGGATTCGTCCTGCAGTTGCCCGCGCCCGGGGAGAAGGATGTGGCGCCATTCAAGGATATGCCCACGTTATTCCGCATCTTCCAGCGGCACAAGGAATGGGGGCGGACCATGGGGGTGAGTACCGTCGGAAAGCTTAACGAGATCATTGTCGACGGCAATATCGGCGATTTCGTCAAGGTGGCCGAAGCCTTGCACGAGAAGAATGTGGCGGCGATCGCCGACGAGATCCACCGCCGCCGCGACCGGGCCCGGATTATCCTGGTGGCGGGACCCTCCTCGGCCGGTAAGACCACCTTTTCCAAGCGACTCCAGGTGCAGTTGCGCGTCAACGGACTGCACGTCTCCATGATCTCGCTGGATGACTACTTCTTCGGGCGCGACGGCACACCGGTGGATGAGCAGGGCAAGCCGGATTTCGAGCATATTGACGCCATTGACCGCCGGTTCTTCGAGGAGCATATGCGGAAGATCATTGACGGGGAGGAAGTGGAACTTCCGACCTTTGATTTCGAGAGCAAGCAGAGAGTGTTTCGCGGGCGGAAAATCAAGCTGGGTCGGGACAGCGTCCTGATCATCGAGGGGATCCACGGTTTGAATCCGGACCTGGCGCCGATGGTTCCGGCGGATGCGCGGTTCCGGGTGTATGTCAGCGCCCTGACCCAGCTCAGCGTGGATGCCAACAACCGGATTGCCACAACCGACAACCGCCTGTTGCGCCGTCTGGTCCGCGATCACAAGTACCGCGGCCATTCGGCCTCGAAGACCATGAAGATGTGGCCGTCGGTCCGGCGCGGCGAGGAGCGGTGGATCTTTCCGTTCCAGGACCAGGCGGATGCCACCTTCAATTCGGCGCTGGATTACGAGATCGCGGTGCTGAAGCCCTTTGCCGAGCCGCTGCTGATGGAGGTGACGCCCTTTGAGCGCGAGTACGCGGAAGCCCGGCGGTTGACGGCCTTCCTGCAGAATTTCATCGGTATGTCCGACCGGGAGGTGCCGAACACGTCGATGCTGAGGGAGTATATAGGTCGGAGTAGCTTCCGGTATTAACTTGAATGTAGACAAACGGTGAAAGGTCTAGTACGGTGCCGGCCTGCATGGAGGGCCGGTGCGGGTCCGGGAGAGAGGACTCCGTTGCCGCGCCCCATGCCTTGGAGCGGCGCGTGTTGAATAGCAGGAGTCCAGGTCAACCTTTACGACAGGCGGCGGATCGTGCTGGGCGCACGGAGGGCCGGGCGGTCTTCCCGGGCGATCATCCGCCGTTTCTGTACCCCGCGATGTGCGGATCAGCCTGCGGGAGGATCCGCGAGGGCGTGAGGCCTGCGGAGGCCTTCCCCTGGTCCGAACGGCATCTGCGCTGTGTCTGGGCGGATGCGCGTTGGCGGCCGGCGGAACTGGTCACAGCGGACCGTCAGCGGGTCAGTGTGGAGGAACCCGGGCGCTGGAATCTCGAGGCGGGTCCGGATTTCCTGGATGCGGTCTTGCGGGTGGAACCCGGTGCGCGGGTGGTGCGCGGGGATGTGGAACTGCACGTCCGACCGCAGGACTGGGCGCATCACGGGCACTCGAAGGATCCGAGGTATCAGCGCGTCGTGGCGCATGTGACCTATTTCCCGGGACCAGTCCAGGGTGGACACCTCCCCCCGGGTACACTGGAGATTCCGCTCAGTGAGGGCTTGCGGCGCAATCCCTTCTTTTCGTTCGAGGCGTTGGACGTCAGTGCATTTCCTTATGCGGAGATGGACGAACATCCGCCCTGTTCGAGGGAATTGGCGGCCTGGGGCCCCGATGCGCGCGTGGCCCTGCTGGAGGCGGCAGGTGCCGAGCGGATCCGGGTCAAGGTGGCGCGGCTCCGTTGTGAGATGGCGGTGCGCAGTCCGGCGCAGGTGTTGTACGAGGAAATCATGGGCGGGTTGGGATTCAAGCAGAACCGTCTGCCGTTCCGTATGCTGGCGGCGCGGCTGCCCCTGGAGACCTTGCGGCGCGAGTCGGCCGGCAGCGGGGTGCTCGGGGCCTATGCCCTCTTGTGCGGAGTCTCGGGACTTCTGCCGGATCGCGTGATGCCCCGGTGGGATTCCGGAACCAGGCGGTTCATCCGCTCGGCCTGGGACCTATGGTGGAAACAGAAGGACGGATGGGATGGGCTCACTCTTCCCAAGAGCGAATGGCAACTCTCGCATCTGCGGCCGGCGAATCATCCGTTGCGACGCATGATGGCGGCGGCTGAGCTTTTCTGCGGGGCGCGGACGTTGCTGGATGTCCTGCGGGAGGAACGGTGCACGGACCCAGCGTTCTGCGGGCCGGTTATAACTTATCTTACGGGAGTAGGCGCTTGCGGGTTCTGGGGACGACGGGTGTCGCTGGCGGCAACGGAGTCGGCGCATCCCCTGGCGCTGGTGGGCGAGGGCCGGGCGGCGGCGTTGCTGTCGAACGCCATCGTTCCCTGGATCGCGGCGTGTGAGGAGAGGGAATCCCCCGGGTTCGATCTCCTGCGGGCTTTGCCGCTGGAGGATGATAACCGGCTGATCCGGCACATGGCGCATGCGTTGTTTGGCCACGATCACAATCCCGCATTCTACCGGACGGGGCTTCGCCAGCAGGGCCTGCTCCAGATTTTCAGTGATTTCTGCCTCCAGGCCGGCGGCGGATGCCGGACCTGCCGGATGCCGGGTGTGCTGGCTCACCAGAAATGGTAGGAGCCGGTAGCCAGGACATAAAGGCCCAGAAGGAGATTGGTGATCATGTGCGCGGCCACGGCGGAACCGATGCTCCGGGTCCGCAGGTAAAGTCCTCCGTATCCCAGCCCAGCGAGGATGCCCACCAGCCATCGGTCGTGTTCCAAGCCGAACAGCAGGGCAGTGGCCAGGAAAATCCAGATATGCACAGGGCGCTCCGGGACAGAGAGGAATTCCCGGTTCACCATCCAGCGGTAGAGGAAGCCGCGCCAGAAGAATTCCTCCGCGGCGGCGATGACGAAGGCGGAACCCGCGAGGCGGACGAGGGCCAAAGGCCAGCCGCAGGATTCGGGGGCGTACGGGTGCACTGCATCCATGCCGGTAATCACTCCGAAGGGACGGATGCCATAACGGAGATACAGGTCGTTCAGCCAAGGGAAGTCATAGATCCAGGGGAGTTCCATGACGATCCAGACGGCGAAGACCAGGGCGCCCGCTCCCGCGGCGGCGGGAAGATGGCGGACCGTGAAGGCCGGATAGAAGCGCCAGGGTCGAAGCCAGAGGAGCAGGCAGGCGGTGACGGCGGTCTGCGCGGCATAGCGCCAGGGAAGGTTTTCCGTCGGCGCCATCATGATGCCCAGCCAGGCGAGGAACGGGAGAACGTGAGCCAGGACGGCTGACCGGGGCGCAAGAGATGGCGATGGCGGCTTCATGGGAACCATGATGGAGAAAGGCGGGCGGAAAGACAAGGCATTGCAAGGCAGCACTCCGCCGTGCTATTGCTGGTGATCTCTCGGATGGGAGCGGAACGGAATGTTACACTGGATCGACTGGTTGATGTTACTTGTGCCGTTGCTGGCGATCGTGTGGATCGGCTGGCGCACCCAGCGCTATATGCGGGGTGTGGCCGATTTCCTGGCGGCGGGTCGCGTGGCGGATCGTTACCTGGTGTCGGTCGCATCCGGGGAGGCAGCCCTGGGTCTCATCACAGTGATCGCTCTTGTGGAGATGTACTACAAGTCGGGCTATGCCGTGGGATTCTGGTGGCAGTTATCGGCCCCGATCACACTGCTGATGACGCTGACGGGATTCGTGGTCTACCGATTCCGTGAAACGCGGGCAATGACCCTTGCGCAGTTCTTCGAGATGCGGTATTCCCGCCGGTTCCGGATCTTCGCCGGAATGCTCACGTATCTTTCCGGAGTACTCAACTACGCGATCTTCCCCGCCGTTGGGGGACGATTCCTGCTGTACTACTGCCGGTTTCCCGAAACGTTTCCGTTCCTCGGGTTCGAGGTTTCCACATTCAGTTTTCTGATGGCTGCCTTTCTGGGTGTGGCATTGTTGATTGTCCTGCGAGGCGGGCAGGTAACAACGATGGTGACCGACTGTGCGCAAGGGATCTACGGTTACTTCGCGTACGCGGCAATTGTAGCCGCGATCCTTGGTGTTTTCAGCATGGGTCACTTCCGGGAGGTCATGATGTCCCGCGGTCCGGGCTTGTCCTTTGTTGATCCCTTCGACACGGCAAAGATGACCGATTTCAACATCCTTTTCGTACTCATCGGGATTTTCAGTTCCGTCTACAGCCGGATGGCGTGGCAGGGGGCGCAGGCGTATAACTGTTCCGCTGCCTCACCCCATGAGCAGAAGATGGGGGCCGTACTGGGGACATGGCGCGGCGGCTTCACCACGCTGATGATCCTGTTTCTTGCCCTGGCCGGATATACTTGCATGAATCACCCTGATTTCGCCCCGCAAGCCCAAGCCATCCAGAAGGAACTGGTGGAGCGGGTGCAGATGGGGGACGAAGCCTCCACCGCCGCAGTGCGCAACCAGATGCTGGTCCCCATCGCGATGCGGCATATTCTGCCTGTTGGAGTAACGGGGGTTTTCCTGGCCTTGATGATTTTCCTCATGGTCAGCACGGATACCACCTACCTGCACTCCTGGGGCAGTATCTTCGTCCAGGATGTGGTCCTGCCGGTGCGCAAGCACGCCATGACACCTGAACTCCAGATCCGATGGCTACGCTGGTCCATTGCCGGCGTGGCGATTTTCGCCTGGTGGTTCAGTTACTGGTTCAGTCAGACGACCTATATTCTGATGTTCATGGCGCTGACCGCGACGATCTACCTTGGCGGCGCGGGCGCGTGCATTATCGGCGGTCTCTATTGGAAGCGCGGGACCACAGCCGGCGCATGGGCGGCGATGCTGTTCGGGGCCGGCGCCGGCATTGCCAGTTTCCTGCTGACGACCTTCTGGCAGTCGGGCGTGTACCCGTGGCTGTCCGCGCAGGCTCCGTCGGTTCTGGCCGGGCTGAAAACGGGACTGGAGGGACTAAGCGCACGGCTGCCGTTCTGCCACTGGATTGTAGGGCCGGACAAATGCCCGATCAGCGGGCAGGAGCTGTATTTCCTGACGATGCTGGGGTCGCTGACCCTGTATGTGGTTGTGTCTTTGCTGACGAGCCGGGAGTCATTCAATATCGATCGCATGCTGCACCGCGGCGCCTATGCGAGGGATCCGGGGGTTGGCGGGCAGACGGCACCGGCGCGTGCGCGTGGCTGGAAGGTGTTGCTGGGGATCACGCCGGAGTACACCAAGGGCGACCGGATCCTGGCCTGGTCGGTGTTCCTCTACACCCTGCTGCAGTTCGGGCTGTTTGTCTTTGTCGCGGTAACCAACCTGTTCTATCGCTGGCCCGGGGAATATTTTTATCTGTACTGGAAATACGTCACGGTGGTCCAGAGCCTGCTGGTGGGATTCATCAGTACCATCTGGTTCACATGGGGCGGAGTGCGGGGGTTGTGGCGCTTGTTTGACAATCTGGACAAGCTGCAGCGCGACAAGCTGGATGACGGGCGAGTGGCGGGGCATGTCAGCCTGGATGACGTCGCGCTGGTGGAGAAGGTGGAACACACCCTGATTCCCGAGGCGCATCCGGTCAGCCCGCATGCGGGTAAATCCGCGGCGGACGGGCAGGACAAACCCGCCTGATGCCGGATTAAACTCCGGCAATGAACCCTTTCAGGTACTCCGACTCCGGGAATCCCGGCTTTCGCGGATGGTCGGGAGGCTGGCCGAGGTCGGCCAGGAATTGCAGCGGACGGCGGGCATCGCGTGCGGCGCCCTCAATGACCTTCCCGAAAAGGGTTCGATCCACCAGGCCACTGCAGGAGAAGGTGAACAGGATCCCGCCGGGTGCGAGCAGTTTGCAGGCGAGCAGGTTGATATCCTTGTATGCGCGCAATCCTTCCTGCACCTTGCTCTTGCGGTTCACCAGGCGGGGCGGGTCGAGAATGATCAGGTCGAACTGGCGGGCGGCATCCCGCAACTGTCGCAGGGCCGCGAAGGCATCGGCGATGCGGTATTCCCACCGGGCGGATTCGCAGGCTGGATTCAGCGCCTGCATGCGGCTTGCCATATCGCGCGCGGGCGCGGAGGAGTCCATGGAGAGCACGGAGGAGGCGCCTGCGGCCAGTGCGATGAGGCCGAAGGTGTCGGTGTAGGCGAAGACATTCAGGACGCGCGGGGAGCCGAGCCGGCGGACCCAGGTGGACAGGGCATGACGGCTGACGCTCTGGTCCAGGTAAAATCCGGTCTTGTGCCCGTTTTCCACATCGGCCAGGAACTGCCAGTCCCCCTCCCGGAACGGTATGGGACCAGCGAGGGGGGCGCCCCAGGCAAGGCCGCGGCGGGGTTCCAGACCCTCGTGGCGACGGACATCCGCATCGGAGCGTTCCCAGATGGTGGAGGGGCGGAACACGGCGACAAGCGCCTCCAGCAGTGCTGTGCGCCGCCGTTCCCAGGGGGCTGTGAGAAGTTGGAACACCAGTGTGTCGGCGAAGCGGTCGAGGATCAGGCCGGGGAGTCCGTCACTCTCGGAGAAGACCAGACGCTCGGCGCCGTCAGGTCCGGCGGCCATCCAATGGGCGCGGCGTTCCTTCGCGAGCGTGAGCCGTTCGAGGATTCCTTTTTCGTCCAGGCGGGCTTCCGGGCGAGTATCGAAGATCCGGGCCCGGATTTCCGAGGCGGGGTGGAGGGTGGCGCGTCCGAGGAATGAGCCGGAGGCGGCGAGGACATCGGCTTCATCTGCCGCCGCGTCCCCTTCCTGTCGCGCGATGGCGCCGGACATGATCCAGGGGTGTCCGCGGAGAATGGGGATGTCGCGACCAGTTTTCAGATGAAGGGTTAATGACATGGCAGGAACTCCCGTGCGTTCACAATGATCCACACCATGACCGAGAGGCCGCGGGGTGTCAAGAACCGTGGCGGGTTGGTGTTGACGATTCGGGCGGGGATGATACCTTTTCCCGATTATCCGGAAAGGAAGATGACCATGCAGAACGAATCCTTGGAACTTCTCAAGCAACTGATCGGCGAGGCCAGCCCCTCGGGTTTCGAGTGGCGCGTCCAGGACAGGCTCCGGCGGTATATGAAGCCGTATTGTGACGAAGTTCGCCTCGATGTGCACGGCAACGTGATTGGCGTGGTGAATCCCAAGGCCTCTTTCCGGGTCATGCTTTCCGGGCATTGTGATGAAATCGGTTTCATGGTCATGCACATCGATGACAAGGGGTACATCTACATTGCCGGGGTTGGGGGTGTGGATCCGGCGGTGACAGCGGGACAGCGTGTGACGATTCATGGAGAGAAGGGGCCGGTGTTCGGCGTATTCGGCCGCAAGCCGATCCATCTGATGGAGCCCGAGGAGCGCGGCAAGGCGCTGAAGATGCACGAGGTCTGGATTGATATTGGCGCCCGGAACCGCAAGGACGCGGAGAAGGAAGTCGCGGTGGGCGACTACGTTACAGTCAATGCCGGCTTTGAGCGGATGAAGAACAACCTGGTTGTGGGGCGGGGTTTTGATGATCGGGCCGGCGCCTTTGTTGTGGCGGAGACGTTGCGGAAGCTCAAGGGCCGCAAGCTGGACGTGGGGGTGTACGGGGTGACCAGTGTGCAGGAGGAACTCGGGCTGCGCGGCGCGCAGACGAGTGCGTACGGTATCGACCCGCATGTCGGCATTGCCGTGGATGTCGGGTTCGCGTCCGACTTCCCAGGCACGGACCCCAAGCGGACCGGTGAATGCAAACTGGGGAACGGACCGGTCTTGCATCGCGGCCCTAACATCAATCCGGTGCTCGGGCGGATGCTCGAGGCGACGGCCAAGAAGCGGAAGATCAAGTTCCAGATGACCGCGGAGCCGCGGGCCACGGGGACCGATGCCAATGCCATGCAGGTAAACAAGGCCGGTGTGGCGGCGGCGTTGGTGAGTATCCCGAACCGGTACATGCATACACCGGTCGAGGTCATTTCGTTGGACGACCTGGACCAGGTCTCCGATCTGCTGGCGGCCTTCCTGGTGGACCTCAAGCCCGGGCAGAGTTTCATTCCCGGACGGTGAGCGGGCGGTATTCCGCGAATGCGATCGAGGCGTCGGGGCGGCCGCGGGTTACTTTGCAGGCTTCCCGGATGGCACAAAGACCAGGGAGGCGGAGTTGAGGCAATACCGCAGTCCGGTGGGTTTTGGCCCGTCCTCGAACACATGCCCCAGATGTGCGTGGCAGCGCGCGCAGAGGATTTCCGTGCGATCCATCCCGTGGCTCTGATCCGTGCGTGTGGCCACGTTTTCCGGCGCAACCGGTTGGAAGAAACTGGGCCAGCCGGTGCCGGAATCAAACTTCGCGGAGGCATCGAAGAGCGGTAATCCGCAGCAGACGCAATCATAGCGGCCGGGCTTCTTGTGGTCATGGAAGACACCGCAGAATGGCGGTTCCGTACCCTGGCGTCGGGTGACGCGATATTGCTCGGGCGTGAGTCGCTGTTTCCATTCCGCTTCTGTGCGCACAACCACGGGTACGGCTTGCGGCGCGGTGAGAACTCCCTGTTCGTTCAGCAAACGGACGGTGACGGTCATGTTGGTTCCTCCGTTGACGGGCAACCCCAGGCAGGCAATGGCGAGGAAAAGGATTGCGAACGCCGGTTTCATGAACATAGGATCGCGCAGGACTGGTTTTGCGACAAGAGGAAAAACCTTCCTGCCGTAAGAGGAACACGGTGGAGTACGCACTCCGTCCGCCGGCACTTGCAGGCCATGCCGGAAGCATCGGATGATTCTGAACAGACTGTAACCGCAAACATTGATTGAATGCCGGGCCCGGGATGGGATAGAGTCCGTGGCGATTTCCGCATGGAGGAGAGAATGAAACTGGCAAGGAACTGCAAATTATTGATGATTGGGGATTCCATTACCGACTGCGGCCGCGCGAGACCGGTGGGCGAGGCGCGAAACGATGCCCTTGGCAACGGCTATGTTTTACTGGTCAACGCGTTGCTGCAGACTGCCTATCCCGCGCAAAGGATCCGGGTGATGAACGTGGGCACCAGCGGGAATACCGTCCGGGACCTGAAGGCACGCTGGGATACGGATGTCATCGCCCTCAAGCCCGACTGGGTCTCCATCATGATCGGGATCAACGATGTGTGGCGGCAGTTCGACAGTCCTCTGCGGAGAGAGGAGCTTGTGTTGCCGCGGGAATACAGGGCGACGCTGGACGAACTGGTGGTCCGGACCCTGCCGTTGGTCAAGGGCCTTGTGCTGATGACTCCCTACTACATCGAGCCGAACCCCAGGGATGCCATGCGTGCGCGGATGGATGAATACGGCGGGATTGTCAAACAGGTGGCGAAGAAGCACGGGACTGTCCTTGTCGACACGCAGGCGGCGTTCGCGAGAGTACTCGCGACGATGTATCCGGCCGAGCTGGCCTGGGACCGCGTGCATCCGAACATGACCGGGCACATGGTGCTGGCGAAGGCGTTCTTGAAAGCCATTGGCGCGAAAGGGTAGGACATGAAGAGCTTGATCTGGCGTGGAGGATGGGCGGCGGGTATCGCGGTCTTGTTGGCGGCGGGGCTTGCCGGGGCGCAGACGACGGCCCGGAAGTCCGGCGGGCGGGCGGCGCTGGCGTCGAGATCGGCAGACCCCTATCTCGGGGCCATCGTGGTGGATGCCGCGACGGGGCAGGTGCTGGTGGAAGACAAGGCGGATGCGCAGGGGTATCCCGCGAGCGTGATCAAGCTGATGGACATGCTGGTCATCCTGGAGAAGGTTCAAGGCGGTCAGGCGGGCCTCAGCAACAGTGTCAATGTTACCGCGGCCGCATCCCGCATGGGCGGTTCCCAGGTCTATCTCAAGGAAAACGAGTCATTT
This sequence comes from uncultured bacterium, assembly GCA_903908715.1. Taxonomy (GTDB): domain Bacteria; phylum Verrucomicrobiota; class Kiritimatiellia; order CAIKKV01; family CAITUY01; genus CAIVSY01. Next base: position 11,222 of record CAIVSY010000072.1, on the reverse strand, counting down.
CCGATCGAGGATCTGCTGTATGCGCTCATGATCCAGTCGGCCAACGATGCGGCTGTTGCGCTGGCCCTGCATGTGGCCGGCGGGACAGATTCCTTTGTTGCAATGATGAATGCCAAGGCCTCGGAGCTGGGAATGACGAATACGGAGTTCCATTCCGTGCACGGGTTGCCGCCTGCCAGCGGGCAGGGCGCGGATGTTTCCACCGCCCGGGACCTGGCGATCCTTGCGCGGGCCTTGGTGCAGAGTACCGACATTCTGCGCTACACCTCCACTCGGGAGCGGGGGTTTCGCAACGACACCTTCATCATGCGCAATCATAATCATCTACTAGGCTCGTACCAGGGGTGCGATGGATTGAAGACCGGTTACTTCACGGCGGGCGGATTTTCGATCGTAGCCACGGCGGAGCGGGAAGGACGGCGTGTGATTGCGGTGGTGCTGGGCAGTCGGGATCGCAAGGTGCGTGATGCCAAGGCGGCGGAACTGATGTCCAGGGGTTTCGCTGCATTGCCTCCGCTCCCGCCTCCGCAACCTGCGGTGACGAATGCGATGGATCTTCCCGCTCCTGCGGGTGAGATCGAGGAGGAGCCGGTGAAGGCGAACGGTTGGATCCTGCCGTCGCTGCTGGGGTTGCTCGGCGGTTTGGTGGTTGCCGGCGTGGTTGCCTGGGTGATGGGTCGATCCAATCGCAGGACCCTCTAGCAGCCCGTTGAAAAACCGTAGCCGCCGCTGATAAGCGGTGGTCGGCCATTAAGAAGGACCGCAAATCGAGAGGCTACGCCTTATCAGGCACGGCTACACCAGAAAGATGCTCCTTTTTCAGCGGGCTGCTAGGGCGGGCTGATCCGGAGCAGATGGGTCCGGGTCCCTGCCGGATGAAGGGTGTAGCGGTTCAGCAGGGCCGGGATCAGGCAGGTGCGTCCGCGGGGAATCACCTCGGTGCCGGCCGCGGTTTCCACTTCGATTGCGTCCTCCAGGGTGAAGATCGCATGGAATCCGGCTCCGTTGTGGCGGACCTCGAACGGCCCGCCCAGTTCCACGCGTTCGATCCGGAAGAACGGGCACTCCGTCAGGATGGTCGTGGTGACATGAGCGGCACTTGTAACGGACCAGGGTGTGGTTTTTACCGGGTCGGAATCCTGCCAGCGGATGACGCGCAGGGCCTGTTCGATATGTAATTCCCTTGGTTTACCGTCATGGCCCAGTCGACCCCAGTCGTACACGCGGTAGGTGGTGTTCGAGTTCTGCTGGACTTCCAGCAGGAGCAGTCCTTCCCCGATGGCGTGGACGCGGCCTCCCGGAATAAAGATAGTATCGCCGGCCTGGACCGGAATGGTGTTGAGGCATTCCTCCAGGTTGCCACTGTTCAGGGCGGTGAGGAACGAGGAGCGATCGGTGCCGGGCTTGAGACCGGCGTAGACACGGCTTCCCGGGTTGGCGGCCAGGATATGCCAGGCTTCGGTCTTCGCTTCGCCAAAGCCTCCGGCCGCGGATTCGTTGTCCGGATGAACCTGTATGCTCAGCCGTTCCCGGGCATCGATCAGTTTGACGAGGATCGGGAGCGATGACTGGCAGGCGCCGTGACCGAGCAGATCGTGGCCGAGATGTGTGACGCAATCGGCCAGTGTAGTCCCCTGGAGGGGGCCGTTGTTTACGGTTGCCATGCCGTCGGGGCGGTCTGAAAGTTCCCAGGACTCGGCGTAGATGCCCGGCGGGAGGGTACGGTTAAATGTGGCGGGGATGCGGTTGCCGCCCCAGATGTAGTTTTTGTAGGCGGGGCTCAGGATCAGGGGATAGGGTTCCAGATTCATGTGCGCTCAATAGGGATTCGGGTGGGCGTGGCCTGCAAGGAGTCTGGAATTTCAGCTGGATTCGTTGCAGCCGAACAAGATGGTGGGTTCTGCGGACTCCCTGGCCTCTGTTGTCTGTGCAGCCTGGATCGGCACCCATGTCTGGGTGATCTTGTTGGTCAGCATCCAGTTGTCCAGGCTGGCGTCGACGGCTGTGATGGATCGTATGCTCCGGATTTCCTTGAAGATTTCCTGGACAGTGCCCGGGGTCATGGCGGCGGCGACGCCCGGGAGGAACTGGAGGGAGCCTTTCACGTGGATTCGGGACCCTGTCACAACAATGCAGAGCCGGCCGATATCAATCAGTCTGCGTACTAGAATCACGCGGATCTGACGGTAGATTTCCACCCGTGAAAGTTGAGGTATATGCATGCTACCCGCCTTTAGCCGGGCCGATGAGCCCTTCCACTTTCAAATAGAGGTCATCCAGTTTGAACGGTTTGTACAACACATCCGTGTTGCCGTCGGGCAACAGTTCCTGCCAGCGCTTCAGCATGGCGTTGGATTCGACGGAAAATGACTTCAGGAAGGCGGTGATGAACAGGAAGCGCATGTCGGGGTTGATTTTCTTCAGTTCGTCAAAAACCTCGACACCGCTCTTTGCCGGCATGCGTACGTCAAGAATGATGAGATCAAAGGATTCCCGGCTGATCATGCTGGAAACCTCGGTGGGGTTCGACGTTGTCACAACGTCATAGCCTTCGCGGGTCAGTGCGGGTTTCAGGCCCCGCAGGATCGCCACATCATCATCTACAAGAAGTATTCGCTTCAAAGTTTCCCCCTTTACTTCGCGAAACATTCTGATGACTTTTCATCAGGTCCATGGAATGGATTCCAAGGGGCGCGGACACGCATCCGCTGATACCAAACGGAATGCCATTTCGCTATATTCGAAAAGTACCAGTACAGGGTTGCCTTTGGCAAGCGGGATATCCTCCGGGTTTGGGAGCGGGAGGCGTTGTTCTACAGCGCCAGGAGTTCCTGGATGTTGTCCCAGGTCATGGAGCCGAAGGCATTTTCCCCGGCATCGAGGGTTGCATCGATGACGGCCTTTTTCTGGTTCTGAAGGGCGAGTACCTTTTCCTCGACGGTTCCCCGGGTTATGAGCTTGATGCTGTACACGGTACGTTTCTGGCCGATCCGGTGTGCGCGGTCGGTGGCCTGGTTTTCCACGGCGGGGTTCCACCACGGGTCGAAATGGATCACCATGTCAGCGCCGGTGAGGTTCAGTCCCGTTCCGCCGGCTTTAAGGCTGATCAGGAACACCGGGATGGAACGGTGGGTGTTGAAGCGATGGACCTCGGCCATGCGGTCCTTGGTGGCGCCGTCCAGGTAGCAGAACGGGATCTGGCGTTGTTCCATCTGGGTGCGGAGGATGGAGAGCATGGAAACGAACTGGCTGAAAACCAGGACCCGGTGCCCGCCATCGAGTGCTTCATCCAGCAATTCGAAGAAGAGGTCCATCTTGGCGGACGGGGCCTCGGCTTTCAGTCCCTCGAGGTGGAGCAGGTCAAGATGGCAGCAGACCTGGCGCAGGCGCAGCAGGGTCTTGAGGACCTCCATGCGAGAACGCTGGAAGCCTTGCTTTGCCACAAGGTCGGTCAGGCGGCGGCGGGAGGAATCCACCAGTTGCTTGTAGACGGCCTTCTGGTCGGGGCTGAGTGTGCAGGTTGCCAGGCGCTCGATGCGGGCGGGGAGATCGCGGGCGACCTCGGTCTTGAGGCGGCGCATGAGGAAGGGCTGGAGCTTGCGGTGCAGGCGGAGCTGCGCGGTATGGCCATCGGGTCCGCCCTGGCCGATAGGGAGTTCGTAATGCTGGCGGAAGGTATCGTGTGAGCCGAGATACTTCGGCATCAGGAAGTCCATGATGGACCAGAGGTCCGACACGCTGTTCTCGATGGGTGTGCCGGTGAGGACGAGGCGGTGATTCGCGCGGATTTCCTTGGCGAGGATTGCATTCTGGGTGGAGCGGTTCTTGATGTGCTGGGCTTCGTCGAGGACCATCACGGAGAACTCCAGTTCCCGGTAACGGGCGATGTCACGCCGCAGGAGGGCATAGGAGGTTACGACGATCTGGGCGTCCGGCAATTCGTTCCAGCGGTTGTGCCGGTCGCTGCCGGAGAGGGGGAGTACCCTCATTCCGGGTACGAACCGCTGGGCTTCCTCGAACCAGTTGTTCACCAGGCTGGTGGGGCAGATGATCAGGGCCGGTTTGCTGCGTGCGCCGGCCTGGTGGCGCTCCATCTGCAGCCAGGCGAGGGTCTGGAGGGTCTTGCCCAGGCCCATTTCGTCGGCAAGGATACCTCCGAAGCTGTTGATTTCCAGGAACCGGAGCCAGTTGATGCCTTCCTTCTGGTACGGACGCAGGGTGTTTTCGAGCGTGGCGGGGAGGGGAATCGTCTCGATGGGGAGCAGTCGACCCTGTTTTTCCGCTGCGAGCCGCCAGGCGGGAGTGGTCTCCACATCCACGCCGTCCAGTGCGTCGAGGGAGGTCTTGACATAGGCGGAGTAGACGGCGGACATGCGGAAGGAGCCTGGTGTGCCGCCCTCGCCGCTGGAACAATCCCGGAACACCTCCATCATGGAATCGATGGCGGAGGAATCCAGCAGGATCGTGCGTCCGCCGGACTGGATGAACGATTCCCCCTTTAGAAGGGCGCGCTGGATCTCGACCGGCGAGAGGCGATGCCCGGTGCCGTCCTCGAAATCGAAGCCGACATCGAACCATCCGGGCTGGGTTGAGTCGTTCTGGATATGGACCACCGGTGTGGCGAAGTCCATGGAATCCATAACCTCTGAAATCCGGCCTTCCAGTTCCACGCGCCAGCCGGCGCGACGCAGGGCCGGGATATGACTGCCCTGGAAATTCAGGACCTCGCGGCAGCCGACCACCGGATCGAGGGAATCGCCGGTTGCGCCCTTCAGCCCGAATGCGGAAAGGCTCTGGAGAGCCGTCTGTTCCGCCTGCATGTTCCGGACGGTGTAGCGCATGAGATCGGCGGGGTCCGGGATGGCAAAATGGCCGGCGGGATCCTTCTTGCCCGCCACGAGTCGAAACCCGTTGTATTCGGCGAAGACGGTGGCCGCCAGAGAGGCGGGGCTGCCGCGGACCATCATGCGGAAGCGAGGTTCGGCAGGCTCGATGGTGAAGAGATCCGCCGACAGATCGCTTTCGATCCGCATGAAGCCCCCGAGGATCGGAAGTTCCTCCTGCATGAATCGTGGCACCGCGGGACGGGCAATGGTGACGGTGTCGGTATAGATGCCCCGGATGGGTTCAGGCAGGACCTTCTCCAGTGGCCAGAAATGGCGCGCGCCGAATACCCAGCCGTGGCGGCCCGCCACCACATAAAAGGGAGTCTCGGAAGCCTTCAGGAACGGTACCTCGGTGTGGAGCATCAGGATCAGGTCACCGTTTTCATGATCGAGATCCAGGTGCAGGTAGGACTGAAGCCGCGCCGCGCCCACGGTAACCGGATCAGGATAACCTTCCTCCTGCAAGGTCAAACCCTGCAGAAGATGGAGAAGGGAAAGGAAGTCATGGGGACTGAGTCCGAGGGTTCCGCCGACGGGGCCCCCGGCGATATCCTCCAGCACGAACAGGATGGCTTCATCCTTTTGTGAAAGGCCCAGGCAGATGTCGGGAGAAACCTGGTCCAGGGGGATGGGGTCGCCATTCATGGCAAGGGCGCAGGACAGAGGGATCCGCCCGGATGCAACGCCGTCGCGCCAGCCGGCGTGGAGGGTCAGGACAAGGTGGGCGGTGACACTGCCGGGTTCCCCGGCGCGTGCGCGTTTGAGGTAGGCAGTTTCCGAGACATTGGCCAGACGCTCGGCTCGGCGCATTTCCTCCCGCTTCATGGTTTCCAGTTCGGGGTTGTTGTTCCGGTGGATCAGTTCCAGGCAAAGCGCCACAACATGGGCGCAGATGATGCCTCGCTCCTTGCTGTCGCGGCAGGGGCAAAGGTTCTCCGCGGAGCCGCCCGGGAGGATGCGGACGCCGGTTTTCAGGGGGCGGTTGCTCCAGAGAATGGTGCCGGTGATCAGGGGCGGCTGAAAGGAGACATCCTGGACCAGGTTCCGTTCCGACAGGGTCTGGGCGTCGCGGAATACCCGTTCGCCGGCCCAGCTGACGAGAACCTTGTGCGTTATGGGAAGTCTTTGCGACATGGGTTAGCTTGACATCCGTTTCATTCGCAGGGTGGTCCATTCCCCCCGTTGCACGGTTTGGGCGGGGGCGAAGCCGATTACCTGGAAGGCGTTCACCACTTCCTCCGCCTGGGGGTTTAGAATTCCCGAAAGGATAAGGGCTGAGTGCGGGCTTGCGGCCACGAGTTGCGCAAGGATGGCGGCATTTGCGATCAGGACCGATGCGAGGATATTGGCGGCGACCACGTCGCAGGGCTCCGCAAGGACGAAGGTTGAAAGATCGGCGACCTGGAAACGGATACGGTTGAGGACGCCGTTCCGGTCCGCGTTTTCGGTGGCGATCCGGACGGCGTCGGGATCGTTATCCACAGCCGTGATCCCGGTGAAGCCCAGCCGGGCGGCCGCAATGGCGAGGATGCCCGAGCCGCATCCGACATCGAGGAGGCGCAGGCCGGGATGTTCCCGTGAGATTTCATCCAGCAATTCCAGGCAACCGCGGGTGGTGCCATGCTGGCCGGTTCCGAAGCTCATTCCGGGATCCAGGTCGAGCACGAACTCGTCCGGTGCGGGAACGCAGGTTTCCCAGGAGGGCTTGATCCAGAGGCGGGGGGATACCTTTTCGGCGTGGAAGAAGCGTTTCCAGGTTTCCGCCCAGTTCTCATAGGGGAGAGGGGAGATGACAGCCGACCACGGGGCGTATGGGAATGGTTTGCGGACAAGCGCTTCCAGAGCCGCCAGGCGATGGCTGGCTTCGGCCTCCGTGGCGCAGAAATATTCGATCCGCGCGAAATCGCGGTCGGCATCGATCCATGCTGTGCACTGGTCATCCGCCTCCAGGACCGAGCATTCATCCACGAAATCCGCCACTGCCGTGGAAGTTTCCACACGCGCCACGTGGAGGGTAGGTTGACCAGGGACCGGACTCATATTTCCAAATCAATGCGTGACTCGTTGTAATTCAATGTCCAATGACCGACACGGAATGTCCAACTTCCAAGGGGGATGAGAGACAGGCGAATCCATCACTCGCAGTCCTCCTTTTCGTCATTTTCTCTTCATGGGACATTGGATATTGGACAGATTGACGATTACTGGCTTCCGCCCCCTGCGCCTGACTCCTTCCGCCGGAAGCGGAATCCGTTGGCGGTAGCCGATTGGGCGGCGCCGTCGGGGCCGAGGGCGGCTCGGGTCAGGTTCATGCGCGAGAGGACGGTGTCGGTAGTCTTGAAATGGCACTTGGCGGTTTCAAGGAGGATGGTTGGGGAATGTTTTACGATGGCGTTGACAGCGGCCTGCTGGACAAGGTCGGATGCGCCTTTCGGGAACTTGACCTCGTACTGCTCGCCCAGTTTGCGGAGTCCCACAAGGAAGGCTTCCCTGGCGAGGATGGAGGCGGCAGCCACGGCGATATCCGATTCCGCCTTGTGCATCTGGACCAGTTCGATTTTGCGGCCCTTCTGCATCAGGGCGCGCTTGACCTGTTCCTTGCTGCCGAACTGGTCTGAGACGGCGCGGGTGCAGGATGGGATCTTCTCCAGCAGGTTCTCGATGGCGCGGGCGTGGCCCCAGGAGAGAATGGAGTTCACGTTGCGGATGCGGGTGTAGAGCTCGTTGTACTTCCGCGGGCCGATGGCCACGATGCTGAACCGGTTGCCCAGGAGCTGACGGAGCGCCTTTGCGATATCGAGTGCGCGGGCATCGCTGGAGATGGTCTTGCTGTCCCGCACGCCGATCTCCTGCATCGGCTTGACGAGGGTCTTGTCGCTGTAGGCGCTGGCGATGACCAGTGGGCCGAAGAAATCGCCCTTGCCGCTTTCGTCCACGCCGATGTGAGGGGCGAAGGCTTCGGGGTTGACGACCTCCTCATAGCCGACCTTGGCGGAGAGGAGGACCTGGGGCTCCAGCACGAAGGTGAGGAATTCCTGCGCGCCCTTGCCCTGGACGACGCACTTGCCCGACTGGTAGAGGACGATGCGGCAGTGTTCGGCGTCCGCCGCGATGGTGGCGTAGGGGACGGTGGCCGGGCGGTAGTTTCCCTGTTCCAGAAGCAGGATCAGGGCCGCCTGCTGTGTTTCGTCCAACGTGAACGTGAAGGAATTACGAGGTTCCATAAACCATCCCTTATATCAAAACCGCGCCGGAGCGCAAAACGGAATTCCGCTTGTTTGCGATGTTGCGTGATCTAATCTCCGCGCTTTACAGCGGACGGCGCTTATGGTTGAAGAAGGCCATGGCGCAAGAGAAAATACTGGTTGTCGAGGACGAGTCGGATCTTCGCGAGATCCTGAAGTCGAATCTCGCCAAGGAAGGTTATTCGGTGTTGACCGCCAAGGACGGGGAAGCGGGCCTCAAGCTGGCTCGCAGCGAGGCCCCGGATGCGATTGTACTCGACCTTATGCTTCCAGGAATGGATGGATTGCAGGTCTGCCGGCTCTTGAAGCGAGACACGCTGACGGCGGGTATTCCGGTGCTGATGGCCACCGCCAAGGCCGAGGATGTGGACGTGGTCACCGGGCTCGAGGTCGGGGCCGACGACTACATCGTCAAGCCCTTCAGTGTGCGTGTACTCGTGGCCCGGCTGAGGAATGCGCTCCGGCGCCGGGAAGGTGTCGGAGGTGTGGAGGGCGGGGTGATCAAGATCCGCGACCTGACCATCGATTCCGAGCGCCATGAGGTGCTGTTGAAGGGGAAACCCCTCGATCTGACTTTTACGGAATTTCGTGTGCTCAGCCTGCTGGCGGGGTATCCGGGCCGGGTGTTCACGCGCGACCAGATTGTAACATCGATTCATGGCGAGTCGTATCCGGTCACCGACCGCGCCGTGGATGTGCAGATTGTCGGATTGCGGCGCAAGTTGGGGCCGCGCGGGGAATCCATTGAAACAGTCCGGGGCGTGGGGTATCGTTTCCGGGACGACTAAGAGCGCGGGTGGATCATGAACAAGCACAGATTGTTCTGGGGGTTTTATCTGACGGCGTTGAGCATGACGCTGGTGGCGGTGATGGCTGCAGCGGCTCATTTCTTCCGCGTGATGGATGATCGCGCCCTGCAGGAGGCCCGGCGGGAATTGACGGTCCGGGCGGAATTGACACGTCGTCTCCTGCCTTCAGACATATTTGAACGGCCGGCGGAGGCTCAAGCCGTGTGCGAGGATGTGGCGCGCGTGGCGAATGTGCGCCTGACGGTTATGGACGGGGCAGGGCATGTACTTGCCGATACCGAAAGGGATCCCGCCGCCATGGAGAATCATGCCACCCGCCCTGAAATGGCCGCTGCGCTCGCCGGCCGAACGGGCGAGGTTACTCGCGACAGCGCGACAGTCAGGGCCCGGACGATGTATGTCGCGGTGCCGGTGTTCCGGGGCGGCGCGGTAGCCGGAGTGGTTCGCGCGGCGGTCGCGGTTCCGGTCCTGGAGCAAATGGCCGGCGCGTTGCGGCACCGCGTGTGGGTGGCGGCGATTCTGATCCTTCTGGCCGTCTCCCTGGCCAGTTACGTGGCGGCGCGGAGGGTCAGCCGTCCCGTGGAAGTTCTCCGGTACGTGGCGGAAGCGTATGGGAACGGCGATTTCGCAGTCAGGGCGCCCTCGTCGCGCTGGGTGGAACTGGCGGAATTGGCGGGTTCGCTGAATCAGATGGCAGAACGGCTGCAGGACCGGATTGCGACGGTGACCCGGCAGCGCAACGAACTGGAAACGGTGCTGGCCGGCATGGTGGAAGGGGTGGTTGCCTTTGATGCCCAGGGCAGCCTGACCCGCATCAACAAGGCAGCGGCGCGGCTGTTCGAATTGGACGAGGCGCGGGACCGGGACCGCAACCTGTACGAGGTCATTCATGACCCCGATATTCAGGCGATGATGGCTTCGGTGCTGGAGAATGGAGGCGCAGCGGTGGTCGAAGTGGAATACGGAGTCGACCGTGGCCGGTGGTTAAAGGTCCGCGGGGCGCCGTTAACGGATGCGACCGGAATCCGGATCGGCGCCGTGCTGGTGGCGGAGGACTGCACGCAATCGAGGCGGCTGGATAACATGCGCCGGGATTTTGTGGCCAATGCCTCGCACGAGCTGAAGACGCCGATCGCGGCGATCCAGGGGGCGGTGGAATCCCTGCAGGACTGGGCGCTGGGCGATCCCGGGCAGGAGCGGCAGTTTGTCGACATGGCAGCGCGGCAGGTCGACCGGTTGGTGAATCTGGCGGGCGATCTGCTGAAACTCTCCAGCGTGGAGCATGACATCGAGTCACGGCAGATTGTTCTGGAGACGGTGGATCTGATGGACCTGTTGAGGGGTGTGGCGGAAAGCCTTCGTGTGCCGGCTGCTGAACGGCGAGTTGAGCTCCGGGTGTCCTGTCCGGACTCGCTGAGGGTGGAAGCCAACGTGTCGCTTCTGGAGCAGGCGGTGGCGAATCTGCTGGATAACGCAATCAAGTATAGTGAGCCGGGGCGCTCCGTATCGGTGGGGGCAGGCGTCACGGCTGATGCGGTTGAGATTTCCGTGCGGGACCAGGGGTGCGGGATTGAGCCGCAGCATTTGGACCGCCTGTTCGAGCGTTTCTACCGGGTGGATCCGGCACGGAGCCGGGAAGCGGGCGGCACGGGACTGGGACTGTCCATCGTTAAACATATTGCGCTGGCACACGGCGGAAGTGTGGCGGTCAGCAGCGTGCCGGGTGAAGGCAGCATCTTCACGATCCGCCTTCCGAAGCCCGGGGCGTAAAGGGGCGCCCTCCTGTAGCGGAATTCTTTGGATTCCACCGGGGGGCGGTCGCATGGGTTTGACTGTCGGCATTCTCACGAATGCCGCTACGGGGGAGGAGGACGCTGCCTGTTGAGGAACTGTAGCGGAATTCGTGAGAATTCCGCCGGGGGATGGGGGCATTCTCACGAATGCCGCTATGGTGCATGATAATGTAGCTATAAAGTAGAAATATAGTAGCGTAATCCGTTGGGATTCCGATATTCTTACGTCATGCCCGCCGCCTTGCATGACTATCTGCGTCGTATGCCTCCGGAATACTACGCTGGTTATGCCTTTGTCCACTGGAGCATGACGGTTGCCGGCCGGGCAACCGGCTGGCTGGATCGTGAAACCCATCTCCGCTTTCGGGAACTGCAGGTCCACCTCCTGCATCGCTATCGCCTCATTTGTCCCATGTATTGCCTCATGCCCGATCACGTGCACATTTTCTGGGCGGGGCTGGATACCGGGAGCGATCAACGCAAGGCGAG
>CAIVSY010000071.1 GCA_903908715.1 uncultured bacterium | reverse complement strand
TTCGGCATCTATCTGGCCCACGGATTGTGGGTTGAGGGGCTTCAAATGGTTGCAGGACGGGTTGGGTTTGCCCTGGAGTCATTTCCGGCCACGGTCGGAGTGATCGCGGTGTCGTTCGCCGGGGCGTGGTTCACATGCGAGGTGCTGGATCGTTTTGGACGCGTTCGCTGGCTGGTGCGTTGACGCATGAACGCATATATGGAATTCTTTCGCTCCATGCCCATCCTTACCCCGGCCGCATTTCTCGACAAGCACAAGGAGTTTCGTCGCTCATGATGGAGACGGATATCGCATCAAACCGGGCCCAGGGGGCCTATTCCATGGTGGAGCTGGCCCGGCGGATGGCATGGGGTGTCGGCGAGCTTTTCTTCCGCCACAGTCTCCGTCCCATGTTCGGCTGGCGGCGATTCCTGCTGAGGTGTTTCGGGGCGCGGATCGGGTGCCATGTCCACGTCTACCGGACGGCGCGGATCGAGCAGCCGTGGAATCTGGCTGTCGGCGATTGGTCGGCGATCGGCGAGGAAGCCCGGATCTATGACCTGGGGAAGGTGACCCTTGGACAACGGGTAACCATTTCCCAGTATGCCCATCTTTGTGCCGGGACGCATGACCACACGGATCCGAGGTTGCCGCTGATCCGTACTCCGATCACCATTGGCGATGACGCCTGGATTTGCGCGGACGCTTTTGTCGGGCCTGGCGTCACGGTTGGGGAAGGTGCCGTTGTCGGTGCCCGGGCCGTGGCGGTAAAGGACGTTCCCCCGTGGAAGGTGGTTGCCGGGAATCCTGCGCGGGTCGTCAAGGACAGGCACTGGCGTGCGGGCAGTACGGAACAATGAAAACACGGTGTTCAGTGGTCGTTCTTGCCCGCAATGAGGAGCGGAATCTCGAGCGGTGCCTGCCCGCCCTTGCCTTCGCGGACGAGGTGGTGGTGGTGGACGACGGCAGCGTGGATGGCACGGCGGCCGTGGCGGCACGCCACGGCGCGCGCGTGGTGCAGCATGGGATGGTCAGCTTCGCCGAACAGCGTAACTGGGCGATGGAGTCGGCGGGCCTGCGACATGAGTGGGTGCTGCACCTGGATGCGGATGAGGTGGTGACACCTGAACTGGCCGCTGAAATGGCCGATCGACTGAAGATGGCGGGCCCCGGAACGGTTGGATTCCAACTGGCGCGCAAGACCATGATGGGCGAGCGCTGGCTGCGGTTCAGCGCAACCTATCCCGTCTATGTGCCGAGACTGGTGCACCGGGACAGGGTGCGTTATGCGGCGTGCGGCCACGGGGAGCGCGTGGAACGGGCGGACGGATCGTTTGAGTATCTGAGGGAACCTTGCCTGCATTACAACTTCTCGAAGGGATGGTCGGACTGGTTTGAGCGGCATAACCGCTATTCCACGCGCGAGGCGGAGCGGATCGTGGCCGGCTGTGAGGCGCTGGATTTGCGTCATTGCTGGAGCTCCGATCCCGTGCGGCGCCGAGCCGCGTTGCGGAGACTCTCGTATCGCCTGCCTTGCCGGGCATTCCTCCGGTTCGTCTATGTGTACGTGCTGCGGTGCGGGTTCCTTGATGGCCATAAGGGCTGGACGTATGCACGGTTGCAGGCGATCTACGAAACGATGATTACCCTCAAAGTCCGTGAATTACGGCAACGGTAATCAAGGTTCTTGCCCGTGAACATCCTTCTGGTGAATCAGTTCTATCCTCCGAGCCTTGCGCCCACAGGCAAGTATCTGCAGGATCTTGCCGTGGCGCTGGCGGATCGCGGCCATTCCGTTACCGTGGTCTGTTCGCGGTCCGATTACGGGTCCGGGACCGCCGGAAAAATGGTGACGGCCGCGGAGCGAATCCGCGTAATCCGGATCGGCGCGGTCTCGCAGGTGGCCAGGAATCTTCCCGCGAAGGCGGTTGGATATGCAGGGTTCCTGGCCGCGGCAGGGTGGACGCTGTTCCGGATAAGGCCCCGTCCGGACGTGGTGCTGGCCATGACCACTCCCCCGTGGATTGGCCTGGCAGCAGCCGCTGCCGGACGGCGGAGTGCCAGGGTCCACTGGGTCATGGACCTGTATCCGCAGGTTCTGGCGGCGCATAACCTGTTGAGGGAAGATTCCCTTGCCTACCGGTTCCTGCGGCGTATGACCCGGCGGGAGTGGCGGCGGTCCGGATTGATTGTAACACCCGGCGCCGGTATGGCGGAAAGGATCCGGTGCGACAAGCTGGTCGCCCCGGATACACAACTCGAGGAAATCCCTCTCTGGCTGCTGGATTCACACGATCCTTGGCCTCAGGGAAAACCGGTTCCCCTGCGCCGGGAACGGGCCTGGCCGGCGGACGAAACTGTACTGATGTATAGCGGCAACATGGGATTGGGCCATGAGATCCAAGCTTTCCTAAAGGCCGCTTTGAAGGCGAAACCGGAGGAGGCGTGGCGGATGGTCTTCGCAGGCTGGGGCAAGCGGCAGGCTGAGGTGGAGAACTTCATCCGGCGCCATCCGGGGACACGTGTCGAGCCGTTGCCTGTCGCCTGCCCGCACCGGTTAAGGGAGCATCTTGCGAGTGCGGATGTGCATCTGGTCAGCATGAGGCCGGAATGGTCCGGACTGATTGTGCCGAGCAAGGTTCAGGCGGCGTTTGGCGCCGGGCGCCCTGTTGTGTTTGTCGGGCCTCAGGATAGTGATCCCGCCCGCTGGATCCGTGAATCGGGCGGAGGTTGGTCCCTGCCGCCAGAGGATGAGGAAGGGCTCCTGCATGCGATCCGGGAGAGTTGCAATCCGGAGGAGCGGCAACGGAAGGGCGCTGCAGCTTACCAGTACGCATGCCGCTGTTTTGACCGGGACAAAAATCGTGCTCTCTTGGTGGAATGGATTGAGAATTGTGCGGTGAAGAGACATAAATAGCCGTAGCCTATGAATCATGATTCCATAGAGGTCTGGGGAAAATACCTGTTTGTTTTTCTTGCAGGACTCCTGGTCGCTTCGGTGGCCGCATTCCTGTGGCGTCTCGCGGCCCGTCCGCTGGGATTTGTCGATGCGCCCGGCGAGAGGCGGATCCATACCCTGCCTGTTCCCACGGGTGGAGGCATCGCGATCTTTGCGGCGTTTCACGCAGCGTGTGCTGCGATCTATTTCCTGCCCTGGCTCCCTTTTAAAGGGCAATTATCACTGGACTGGTGGGAGGATTTCGTGGCGATCTCCTCCTGCGTGGTTCTTATCGGGCTTGTAGATGACCGGCTACGGCTGAACCCGCGGACGAAGTTTGCTGGCCAGGTTGTGGTCGCCCTGGTGGCATACTGGCAGGGACTGCATGTCGGGAACTTGTTCGGCGTCCCGCTTCCCTGGGCGGTGGATATAGCTGTCACTGTGATCTGGTTCCTCATCCTGATGAATGCCTTCAATCTGATTGATGGTATGGACGGGCTGGCGGCCGGGCTCGGGGTTGTGGCGGCGGCCGGGCTGGGCCTTTCCCTGCTGTTCCGCCATTTCCCCAGTGATGTCCTGATTTGTCTTGCGCTTGCGGGCGCATGCGTGGGTTTTCTTCATCACAACTTCCATCCTGCCAGGGTGTTTATGGGCGATACGGGCAGCATGTTCCTCGGGACAGCGATTGCAGCGATTGCGCTGGGGACTGCCTCGAAGGGAACGGCCATGGCCAGCATTGGTGTCGCTATTCTTGCGGTTGGAGTTCCGATCCTGGATGCCGGCCTGGCTGTGTGGCGACGTTCTGTGCGCTCCTATCTTCGACCGGATGGATCTGAGGCTGAGCCTCTCTGGGGTCTTGCGAAGGGCGATGACGAGCATCTTCACCATCGTCTCCTGCGTAAAGGATTTTCCCAAAAGCAGGTGGCGCTGGTCCTTTATACCTTTGGCGCGTTCCTGGGCGGGATGGGGGTCTTGAGTTCGATCAAGCAGGAATACGCACTCGGCACACTTCTGATGGCTTTCCTGGTGGGTGTCTATGTGGTGATACGGCATCTTGCGTGGATCGAGCTCTGGGATAGCGGTCTGGCGGTGCTGGCGCGTGTGGAGCGCCGCAGGCCACGGGGCCGGGCTGTCGTGTTCTATCCGGTTCTCGATGTGGTATGGATGGGGATTTCCCTTGCCATAGCTCTTTTACTTGCCGATGACGGGTTAAAAGAAGGGAGCCTTAAGAAGGAGTGGATGCAGGCGGCCCCCTGGGTGATCGGGATCCCGTTCCTTCTGCTTGTCGCCAGTCGCTCATACAGCAGGGTATGGAGCCGGGCCCGCGTTTCGGAGTATGCACTGACAGGTGGAGCCGCGCTGGGAGGAATGCTTCTGTCGCTTTGCGCAACGGTATTTTTCTGTGAGCATCCGGTCCGGCAATGTATCACGGTGGCCTTCCTGTACATCGGGATGGCGGTGCCGGCGATTGTCGGGGCTCGCGCATTTTTCCGTGTGGTCCAGGATGGGATGGCGTGGAGATCGCGTGTGACATCGGGCTATAAGGATGCGCGGCGCATTCTGCTTATCGGCGCGGGACCGGAATGCCAGTTGTTTCTCAAGGAGGCCAGCCTGCAGCATACGCTGGCCGGCCGGATCCGCGTCGTGGGGATTCTGGATGAGGATCCTGGGTTGCGGGGACGATGGGTGTATGGCTATCGCGTTCTTGGCGGCCTGGACCAACTGGAATCTGTCCTGGCGATGACCCGCGCGGAAGAAATCTGCATTGTGGACCTTCTTGAGGCGTCACAACTGGATCCTATTACTGCCGCTGCGAAACGGCGTGGTTTGACCGTGCGGCAGTGGAAAACAGCCCTGCAGACCCTGGAGACGTCCTGAATCCCGCCTGAACGGGACGTCCTGTCCCAACCTCATGCCCCACCGACCCTGCCGGAGGTCTGTCCTGCCCGGAAGGCAATGCCGGATTCCTGTGCTGTGTGGAGGGGTCTAAACCCACAGTTGCCGATCCAGTGTGCGGTACTGGATGGCTTCCTGGACATGGTGTGAGGCAATAGTCTCGGAGTGTTCGAGGTCGGCGATGGTGCGGGCGACCTTCAGGATACGGTCATAAGCCCGGGCGCTGAAGTTCAACTCCGTGATGGCCATCTTCAGCATGTCCTGCGCATCGGAGGGCAGGGGGCAGAACTTCTGGATTTCGCGAGACCGCATACCTGCATTGTTGTGGATCTTGCGCAGGGACTTGAACCGTGCCTGCTGGACGCGTCGTGCGGCCTGGACGCGCTCGCGGATGGCGGCGGAGGATTCGCCCGGCGCGACGGCCGCCAGATCCTGGTAGCGGATGGCGGGTACCTCGACATGCAGGTCAATGCGGTCCAGCAGAGGTCCCGAAATGCGGTTGCGGTAATTCTGGATCTGGTTCGGGGTACACCTGCATTCCCGCTTCGGGTCCCCGTAGTAGCCGCAGGAACAGGGGTTCATGGCGGCCACAAGCATGAACTGGCAGGGGAATGTGACGGTTGCCGCAGCCCGCGAGATGGTGACCGATCCATCCTCGAGGGGTTGCCGGAGAACCTCCAGAACATTGCGGTGGAATTCGGGAAGTTCATCAAGGAAAAGGACCCCGCGGTGTGCAAGGCTGACCTCGCCCGGCATTGGGTGCGCGCCTCCCCCCAGAAGCCCGGCGTCGGAAATGGTGTGGTGCGGGGAGCGGAAGGGGCGTCGTGCAATCAATGCCTGGTGCGTGGCGAGAGTCCCCGCAATGCTGTGGATCTTGGTGGCCTCGAGCGCCTCCTCCAGCAACATGGGCGGCAGGACAGAAGCGATTCTCCGGGCTAGCATCGTCTTGCCGGTTCCCGGCGGACCGATCATCAGGAGGTTGTGACCGCCTGCGACGGCGATCTCGACTGCACGCTTCGCCTGCTCCTGCCCCTTGACGTCGGCAAAGTCCTCCTCACCGTCCGATGAGGCGGTGAATATGTCCTCGAGATCGACCTCGTGCGCGGTCACCGCCAGTTTCCCGGCGATGAAATCGGCGGCTTCACGCAGATTCCGTACCGGATACACTTCCAGCCCCTTGACCACGGCGGCTTCCTCGGCATTTTCCGCCGGCACAAGCAGTCCGCGGAGTCCCTGGCGCCGCACGGAAAGGGCGATGGGAAGAACCCCCTTCACCCTCCGCACGGCACCGCTCAGGGCCAGTTCCCCGATCATCGCATATTGTCCCACGGGATCGGCGGGAATATGGCCTTGCGTGGCGAGGATCCCGATCGCGATCGGCAGGTCAAAGCAGGGGCCTTCCTTCTTGATGTCCGCCGGGGCAAGGTTGATCGTGGTGCGGCCCACGTGCGGGCGAAAACCGGAATTCGTGATAGCGGTGTGGACGCGGTCCTTGCTTTCCTTGACCGCTGTATCCGGCAGGCCGACGATCACAACGCACGGCTCGCCATGCCCCGCATTGACTTCGATCTCCACAGGGTAGGCATCAACACCGTAGACCGCGCCTGAATGTACTTTGGCCAGCATCTTGAAAGCTCCGTATGAAGCCGAAGATACTATAGGGACGACGAATAAATAGCTACCCCATAGTTATCGTATGTAACAGGCGACACCTGGAGTCTGCCGGTTTGACCGCGGTCCCGGCTACAAGGATGTGGCAAATCACCGCTCGACATTCGGGGCTGGTTTTCGAGAGTATACGGCATGGCTGTTGCCTGTCCGTGCGGCACCGGCCGGAGTGGGAGGGGAGAGTGTATGAAGGGTATTATCCTTGCCGGTGGTTCAGGCACACGCCTGTATCCGTTGACCCGCGTGGTCAGCAAGCAATTGCTGCCCATCTACGACAAGCCGATGGTCTATTACCCGCTTTCGGTCCTGATGCTGGCGGGCATCCGCGAGATCCTGGTGATCAGTACGCCGCATGACCTGCCGATGTTCAGGGAACTGCTGGGCGATGGCTCCCAGCTTGGTCTTAGCCTGAGGTATGCCGAGCAGCCGCGGCCGGAGGGCTTGGCCCAGGCGTTCATCATTGGCCGGGAATTCATCGGGCGCGACCGGGTGGCGCTGGTCCTCGGGGACAACATTTTTTACGGTATGCATTTCACTGCGGTCCTCCGGGAGGCCGCAAATTTGAAGGAAGGGGCAATGATCTTCGCCTATCCTGTCATGGATCCGGAGCGGTACGGGGTCATCGAGTTCGATGCGGACGGACGCGCCTTGTCGCTTGAGGAGAAACCGCTGAAACCGAAATCGCGATATGCCGTTCCGGGATTGTATTTCTATGACAACCGCGTGGTGGAGGTGGCGGCCCAACTGAAGCCTTCGGCCCGTGGTGAGCTGGAAATCACGGATGTAAATCTTGATTACCTGCGCCGCGGTGACTTGCGGGTTCATTGCCTTGGCAGGGGTTTCGCGTGGCTGGATACAGGCACGCATGACGCCATGTACCAGGCGGCGAGCTTTGTGCAGACGATTCAGGCCAGGCAGGGATGCAAGATCGCCTGTATTGAGGAGATCGCGTACGAACAGGGATTCATCACCAGGGAGCAGTTGAAGGCTTTGGGGAATGTCATGGCGAAGAATGAATACGGGCAATACCTCATGCGTCTTGCCGAGGAGGGCGCATGACCCTGTGCTGCCATCAGCAGGCGATTCCCGATGTCAAGGTGATCGCACCGGATGTGTTCACCGATCCCCGCGGATTTTTCCAGGAAACCTACCAGCGGGATCGCTATGAGAAGCTGGGCATTCCGGCCACCTTTGTTCAGGATAACTGGTCCCGTTCCACCCGTGGGGTGGTCCGGGGGATGCATTACCAGTTGAATAACGGGCAAGACAAGCTGGTCTGGGTGGTGCGGGGGGAAATTTTTGACGTGGCTGTCGATGTCCGGCGCGGCTCGCCGACGTTCGGGCGTTGCGTTTCCGCCTACCTTTCGGAGCACAACCACTACCAGATGTACATTCCGGCGGGATTCGCCCACGGGTTCTGCGTGTTGAGCGAGACGGTGGATTTCATGTACAAGTGCAGTCGGTTCTATTCGCCTGCGGATGAGCGGGGCATTTTCTGGAATGACCCCGAGCTGAATATCCCGTGGCCGGTGACCGATCCGGTTGTTTCCCCTCGGGACCAGAACCTTAAGCCGCTGGCGCAGATACTTCCGGAGGCCTTGCCGGTCTACCCGGTTTAAGTCCTTCGCATCCGCCGCCGGGTTGATCCAGTCACGAGGTCATTCCAAGGCGGCTTTCCACATCCTTTACGCTTCCCAGCTTCAGCAGGTCATCCGCAAGGCAGCGCGAGGCTTCAGCCGTGGCGGCGGAAATCACGGCCTGGATCCGCGGGATCCGGTTGGCCTCCATGCTGAGCTTGCGGATACCGACCCCGATCAGGAACGGCACAAGGCGCTCGTCGCCGGCCATATCACCGCAGACGGAAACCGGCTTTCCGGCGGACATGGCGGCGGCGGCCACGCGCTGGATGGACCGCAGGACGGCCGGGTGATGCGGGACATAATAGTCGGCAATCATCTGGTTGGTCCTGTCCACGGCCAGGGTGTACTGGATCAGGTCGTTGGTTCCGATGCAGAGGAAGTCCGCTTCCCGGGCTATGTCAGCCGACAGTTCAACCGCGGAGGGGATCTCGATCATGGCTCCCAGGCGGGGAGAAGGGTTGTGGGGGGCTCCTTCGTTGCGGAGGGCCTGGGCGCAGGATTCCACAACCTGCCTGGCCTGCCGGAAATCATCCAGCGAGGAGATCAGGGGGAACATGATGTTCAACTGGCGGTTGGCTCCTGCGCGAAGCATCGCGCGCAGCTGCTGGCAGAAAATGTCCTTGTTGCGAAGGGTGAACCGGATGGCCCGCAAACCCAGGAATGGATTGGATTCCCCGGCGGATGGGTAATAGGAAAGAATCTTGTCCCCGCCGAGGTCCAGGGTGCGCAGGACCACCTCCCGGTCCGGCATGGATTCGAGCAGGCGGGAATAGATGCGGTACTGCTCCTCCTCCGAAGGGACGTAGTTGCGGACAATGAACGGGAATTCGCTCCGGTAGAGTCCAATACCTTCCGCCTTGAAACGCTGTGCCACGGAAACCTCGCTAAGGAGATTGATGTTGGCCAGCAGTTGCACCCGCACCCCATCACGCGTTTCCGTTGTCGGGAGAACATTGCCGCCGGTTTCCAGCGTCTTGCGGTCGTTTTCAATCAGGACGCGGTATCGCTCGATAACATCCGGGGCGGGATCCACAAGGACGCTACCCTGCCGGGCGTCGAGGATCAGCAGGGTTTCCCTGCTGGCGGTCGGATGGAGGGGCACGGGCTCATAGACAACCACAAGGGGAATCCTCAGCGAGCGGGCCAGCACGGAGATGTGGGCCGTGACACCCCCCCCGCTCAGGATGAGGCCTTCGGCCTTCTGGGCCGAAAGTTTCAGCAGGTCGGAAGGACGCATTTCGCTGGCAACAACGATTCGACCGGAGTAATCCACGGTCTCGTCCGGTGTCGCCAGCAGGTTGGAGAGCAATCGCAGTCCCAGGTCTTGTATATCGGTGATCTTCTCCCGCATCGCGGGGTGAGAGCTTTTGGAGAAAAGCGCGATGTACTTGGTGACCACTTCCCGAACAGCCTGATCCGGGGATTGGCCACCCCGTATCCGTTCCAGCATCTCGCCGGAAAAACCCGAATCCTTGAGGATCAGGACATGGGCATCAAAAATCAAGGTGGCGACATCGGACATGCGCTCGCCGATCTGCCGCTGGATATCCGCCAATTGTTCCTCGGTTTTCCGCAAGGCGCGCAGGAAATCCTCCTCTGACAAGGCCATTGCGGGAGACGCGGGTGTGTTCAACCAATCACGGCTGGAGGCGGTAATATCCAGAGCCGTTCCCATGGCAATGCCTTCGGAAGCGGCAATACCGCGCAGGAAACGGCGGCATCCGGTATCGTGCGGTTCCGGTTCTGTGTTGTTTTTGGGTACGGGTGGCGCGCCGGGTTTCTCGATTCCCATCAGCAGGCGGGCGCCTTCAATGGCGCTGGCCAACTGGGCCGCAATGGCGCGCAGGGCCTTGACGTCGTTATCGTCAAAATAATCAGGCTGGGGATCCTGGACGGCCAGCACGCCCACGCGGCGGTTCCCCAGCGTGATGGGAACTGCCAGAAAGGCCTGATAATTCTCCTCTCCCATGCCGTGGACCGGTTTGAACTGTGGATTCTCGTAGGCGCGCGCCTCACGGACCGGCCGGAGGGTCTTGAGGGTATGGCCAACCAAACCTTCCCCCAGCTTGATGCGGAAATGGCCGATGAAGTCCGGATTCAATCCCTGATTCGCCGTCAGCACCAGTTCCTGTGTGGCCTCATCGTACATGAACACCGAACAGACTGCGGCCTTCATGTGGTAGGCCACAAGGCTGATCACTTTTTGCAAGAAGCCTTCAATGCCGGATTTGCTTTCAAAGAGCGAAACCAACTCACCAACATTGCAGACCAGTTCTACGGTGTCTTTGTGCATATTTACAGGATGCAATCTTTCCCTGAGGCCGTCGGCTTGTCAATCACGGAGTGGGGGGGGGTGGACGTTTTCGCGGAATTCCACCCCGGTCCGGCCCCATCCTTGGGGATGTTCCCCGGGCTGGGGCATTCGGTCATTCGGCATGGACGCGGTTATTGACAGGCACGATCAATTCGCTATGGTATAGGGCTCCGATTACCAAGCCAACATAGCTCAGCTGGTAGAGCAGCGCATTCGTAATGCGCAGGTCGTCGGTTCGATCCCGACTGTTGGCTCCATCCTTTGCCCAAATAGGGTTTGAGTCTTCAGGGGTGGCTCTGGCATCATGCATTTCATGCGGCTGACCATCATTGTCCCCGCCCATAATGAGGAGAAGCGGATCGGGCGTATGCTCGACACCTATCTTCCTTTTTTCGCCGGGCGATACGGGAACGAGGTGGAGTTCATTGTTGTCATCAACGGAACGACCGATCGGACGGAAGAGGTGGTGGCTACCTATCAGGAGCGCTATCCCAGTCTGCGGATTGTGGTCGAACCCCAGTCGATTGGCAAGGGCGGGGCGTTGATGATGGGATTCCGGATGGCGCGTGGGGCTTGGGTGGGGTTCGTGGATGCCGATGGCGCCACCCCGCCCGAGGCATTCCAGGCCTTGATGGACGGGATTGGGGATGCGGGCGGGATCATTGCCTCGCGTTGGTGCGCGGGGGCCCAGGTAAGTCCGCGCCAGCCGTTGGATCGCCGGATCGCCTCAAGAATCTTCAACTGGATCACCCGTCTGCTGTTTGGGCTCAAACTCACCGACACGCAGTGTGGTGCGAAGTTGCTACGCAGGGAGGCGATGCTGGCGGTCCTGCCCACGCTGGGAATTACGCAGTGGGCCTTTGATGTCGATCTGCTTTTTCAGTTGAGGCGGGCCGGCTATGCCATCCGGGAGATTCCCACGACATGGCAGGATGTCCATGGCTCGAAGGTCAAGGTGGTGCAGGCATCCATGGAAATGGTGTTGGCGTTGACCCGGTTGCGCCTGATGTATTCGCCGTTCCGGTGGGTGGTTCCGCTCTACCAGTGTACTCTGGGCCGGATCCTGCATCCTCCCGGGGTGGAGCGTGACCACCTGTTGTCGCATACCTTCGTGCTCCTGGTGGGTGCCCAGGTGGGAAATGTCAGTAACCTCCTGTTTCAGTTGGCTATGGTCCGGATGCTGTCCGGGGCTGACTACGGAGTCCTGGCCGCCATGCTGGGAGCGCTGATGGGCCTTTGCACGCCGTTCAGCGCCCTGAGCGGCACGGCGACGCATTTTGCGGCGCGCTACATGAAGGCGGGACGGCCGGATCGCGTGGCGTTGTTCCTGCGGCGGATCATGGAGGCTCTCCTCGTGCCGGTGGTGGTCATGGCGCTGATTTTCGTGGGTGGCCGTCATGAACTGATCGGCTATTTCCAACTGGAGGATCCGTGGCCCTTCTACGTGGCGGCGCTGATTGCCCTTGCGATTCCGCACGGGATGGTGCCGGGCGGGATCCTTACCGGAATGCAGGCGTTCGGATGGGGTACGACGATCGGCAACGGGATCGGTGTGGTGCGGTTGGGGCTGGGCGTGTTGGTGGTTTGGGCGGGTTGCGGGGCGGTCGGCGCATTGGCGGCGCATGGCCTCAGCGGTTTCGCCGGCCTGGTGGCGGCGGTGTGGGTCTGCAGGCGCCTGTTGCGGGCGAGTCGGCAAGGCTGCGCCGACCCGATGTCACCGGAGGCCGGTAGGCCGGTCGAGGTCAGTATGCGCGAAGCCTCGACTTATCTGGCGGGTTACATGACTTCCTTTGCGGGATATGCGGTGTTGAGCAACGCGGACCTTGTGCTGGTAAAGCACTTTTTCGAACCGGCCCAGGCCGGGGCTTTTGCCAAGGCGGCTCTTGTGGCGCGGATCGTCTTTTTCCTCCCGCAACCGGTGGCGGTGGCGCTGTTCCCCAAGGTGGTGTCGGAAGGGGATGCTTCCTATGCCAGCGGGCGCACGCTGATCAAGGCGTTTTTCCTGACCGGTCTGATCGTTGCCGTGGCGGGCGGGTTCTGCCTGTTGTTTCCCGGGTTCATGTTGCGTTTGCTGGCAGGCGAAGCGGATCCCGCGATGATCCCGGTGGTTCGCGGGATGGTGCTTGCGCTGGCTCCGTTGCCATTGGTCTCGGCGATACTTTCTCATGAGGTGGCGCAGAGAAGGTTCATCGTTGCGTTACCGATGGCGATTTGCGCCGCGGGTTATGTGGCGGCGGCGGAATGGCGGCACGAGACCCCCATGCAGATCGTATGGGCACTGGGTATCGCTTCCATCAGTGCGTTGGCGGTTGTGATGCTCATGTTGCCATGGCGGGCCATGTCAGGACGGGAAAAGAATCAATAGGCTCGGTGGCGGGGGCATGGATGAAGCGAGTGGGGACCGATCAATGAATCCGATGGAATTTTTACCTGTGCGTCAGAGGTTCCCGCCCGCGCACATTGCGGACCTTGCTGGTTCCGTGCGTGAAAGCCTGAACGCTTCAGGGGTTGTGATCCCCGCCGGTTTGCGGGTTGCAGTGGCGGTGGGAAGCCGCGGGATCGCCGGATTGCCGGTGATCGTGGCGGAAACTGTGCGCTGGATCCGATCGCAGGGCGGGCAGCCTTTTCTTGTGCCGGCGATGGGGAGTCATGGCGGAGCCACACCGGAAGGGCAGGCGGCTGTCCTGCGCGAATACGGGATCACGGAGGAGGCGGTTGGCGCGCCGATCCGGTCTTCCCTCGATGTTGTCCGGTTGCCGCAGGGTGATTCGCCTGTGCCGGTCTTTTTCGACCGGCTTGCATCGGAGGCGGATGCCACGATTGTGATTAACCGGGTCAAGCCACACACCTCGTTCCGCGGCTCGTATGAAAGCGGCCTGATGAAGATGATGGCCATCGGGCTTGGCAAGCACCGGCAGGCCGTCGCCATTCATGCGCTGGGCATTGAGGGGCTCCGGAACGTGATGCCCAAGGTCGCTACGCAAGTCCTGCGCCATGCCAATGTGCGGCTGGGGCTGGCCATTGTCGAAAACGCCTATGACCAGCCGCTTCATGTGCGTGCCATTCCCGCGGACCGGATTGCGGCGGAGGAGCCGGCCCTCCTGGAACTGGCCCGGTGCAACATGCCCCGCCTGCCGCTGGACAGGATCGACATTCTCATCGTGGATGAGATTGGCAAGAACATCAGTGGACTGGGTATGGACACGAATGTCGTCGGTCGGATGAAGGTCAAGGGGCAGCCGGAGCCGGATTCACCCGATATCCGGATGATTATTGCGCTGGACCTGACGGACGAGACGAGGGGGAATGCCGCCGGAGTCGGGCTGGCGGATGTCATCACTGCCCGTTTGTTCAAACGGATCGACTTCCCTGCAACCTATGAGAATGTATTGACCACGGGTTTTTTTGAGCGCGCCAAGATTCCGCTCATCGCGGAGTCCGACCGGGCTGCGTTGGATATGGCCATGCGGGCGGCGGGCATGCCTGAGTTAGAGCAGGCCAGGATCCTCCGCATCCGCAACACCCTGCGCCTCGACGAGATGCTTGTATCCCGGGCGGCCTGGGAAGCCATGCGGGGATGTCCCGATGTGGAGGTCATCGGGCCGGCTGTGGCCGCATTTGCCGCGGAAGGCCGGCTGAATCCGTTTTGAGTCCCGAAAGGCCAGGCGTGGCCGGTGGGTTCCTGTCAATCTTGGAAACATTGCGGACCATCAGGTTCCCGACCACAACCAGCGCCGGGGCCCTGATGGCGGCATAGCTGCCGACCATTGCAATCAGCGGGGCTGCAGGAGCCGGCTCTGTTCCCATTCACCTTCGATGCGTGTGCCGTCGGCCGAGGTGTACAGTCCTTTCCCGTGCATACGGTCATTCAGCCACTGCCCCTCGTACTTGTCGCCTTCCGGGAAGACGTATACGCCTGTGCCTTCCTTCAGGGAGCCCTTCTGCCAGGAACCTTCCAGTTTTTCTCCCGACACGAAGGTGTACACACCCTGGCCGTGCATCAGGTTGTTGAACCATTCTCCTTGATAGGAGTCACCGTTTGCATACCGGTAGAGGCCTTTGCCTTCACGGCGGTTGCGGGCCCATTCACCCTGGTACTTGTCGCCATTGGCATAGGTCATGGCGCCAACCCCGTCGCGCACTGCGGCGAGCCATTGGCCGCTGTAGCGGTTCCCGCTGACATAGGCCATGGTTCCGGTGTACCGCGCGTTGTCATCTGGCTGCTGCCCCTCGTAACGGCTGCCATCCTTCAGGTCAATCACCACCTTGCCGCTGCCCGCATCGCCCGGGGGCGGAGTGGGCTGGGCATTCGCATCGGCCGTTGGGGATTCATTGGTGGCGGACCGGCGGAAAAGACGGCTCAGCTTGCCCTGCGGGCGAGGCGTGAGGATTTCCGCGACCTGGGGGGCGTTGCGTTCCGCTGCGATAGCAGCGGGGGTGCGGCCATCGGTGTCCTTGGCGGATGGATCGGCATGATGGGAAAGGAGCAGTTCCGCCATATCACCGGCGTTGACATAGGCAGCCCAATGGAGCGGGGTGAATCCGTTGGTGGCCTTGACATCCACATCGGCGCCGGCCTTGATCAGGAGCCGGGCAATGGCCATGTTGGCGTTATAGGCGGCCCAATGCAGGGGTGCGGAACCCTTTGTGGTGACGGCATTGACGTTTGCGCCCAGGCTTAACAGGTACTTGACCATTCCCGTCTGGTTCTTGTTCACCGCATAGTGCAAAGCCGTCAGACCGCTGGATGAAGCCTGATTCACCTGTGCCCCTGCGGCAACCAGGAGTTCAGCGGACTCCATTGCTCCCAGTGCGGCGGCGATCTGCAGGGGGGTATTCCCTTCCGCGTCGGCCGCATTGATCATCTCCGGCGCCGCCCCGGCGGAGAGGAACTTTACCTGCCGGGTGTCATTCCGTTTGACGGCTTCATGGATCAGGTTCCCGTGGGCGGCGGGGGATAGGGCCAGGGTTATAACCATGGCAGGCACAAAGATACAGGACCGGGTCAACATAACCTGTCTCCTTCGCAAAAGGCTCCAAACAAGTTCGCTCGATAAACCGTTGTCAGCATAAGATGATGAGCCCGTGATAGCAATGGTTGATTGCAGGTCGGAAACCTGGCGGGCGTACGCCAGGCCTTTCGGGTAATGTTTGTTTGGCAGGACTGGCCGGGACTGTCCGAATCTCTTGACTTTTCGGGGCATAAACGGTTCAATGGCTGCACTATTGCTGGTTGCGAGCGTCGCAGAGCCTTTTCTCTTTCACTCATCCGGAGACGAGAACTGATCAAAGCCGGATGAAGGAAGAGAACCATGAATCGTACCCACCACCCTGAAACCCGCCCAGTCCGACACCGGCCCCATGCCCAAGGGGACCATGCCGGGCCGAATGTGCCGAACCGGACCGCGCCTGCGACATCCATCCACGGCCAGTCAGGGCGAAATGAAGCCGCGGAACCGGAGGCGCCGTCTACCGGTTCTTCGGTTTTTTCGGTTTTGATAGAGCCCTTGCGCCGGGCGGTGGCGGAGGAGGGCTATACGGTGCCTACCCCCATTCAGGAAGCGGCAATGCCTCATATCCTGGACGGCCGGGACCTGTTTGGTGTGGCGCAGACAGGTACCGGAAAAACAGCGGCTTTCATGCTCCCGATCTTGCAGCATCTGGGAACCCGGTCAAGGAGGCCGACATCCGGACGTCCCCGTGTGCTGGTGCTGGCGCCAACCCGGGAACTTACCGCCCAGATAGGCGACAGTATCCGTGCCTATGGCCGGCACGTCCATGTGCCCCATTGTGTAATTTTTGGTGGCGTGGGCCAGCATCCGCAGGTTTCCGCTCTCCGTCGGGGAGTGGATATTGTCGTGGCCACGCCGGGCCGGCTCCTTGATCTCATGCGGCAGGGGCATGTCCATTTCAGTCAACTGGAGGTGCTGGTTCTGGATGAGGCCGACCGTATGCTGGACATGGGGTTCATCCGGGATATCCGGTCCATTCTGGCGGCGCTTCCGCGGAAACGCCAGTCGCTCTTTTTCTCCGCCACGATGGCTCCGGAAGTGGTCGAACTGGCCCGTGCCATGGTTGTGGATCCTGTACATGTGACCATCCGGCCCGAACAACCCACGGTGGAGAGGATAGCGCAGAAGGTGATGTTTGTGGACCGTCCCCATAAGGATGCCCTGCTGGCCACCCTGCTGAAGGATCCCGCCATCAACCGCGTCATCGTATTCGTGCAAATGAAACATGCGGCCGACAAGGTCACACGGAAACTGCAGGTTGCCGGTATTCCCGCCGTTGCGATCCACGGCAACAAGAGCCAGGGCGCCCGGACCCAGGCACTGGCGGGATTCAGGAGCGGGAAGATCCGCGCGCTGGTGGCGACGGATATTGCCGCCCGCGGGCTGGATGTGGACAACATCACCCATGTGATTAACTATGATCTGCCGCATGAGCCGGAGACCTATGTGCACCGGATCGGACGGACAGCCCGTGCCGGGGCTGCGGGTGATGCTGTATCCCTTTGCTGTGCCGAGGAGCGGGATTTCCTGCGGGCCATCGAAAGGCTGATCCGCAAGGCGGTGCCCGTGGATGCGGCGCACGCCCTGCATTCGGAAACGGCTCGCAACGCCACCGGGGCTGCGGCCCGGCCTCCGCCACGTCATCATGTCAAGGGTGGGGGCGGCGCCGGGTCCCGCGGACGATCCCGGCGGTAGACGCCCGCGCGAAGAGTTTTGTCTGGATGCGGGCGCATCCCTGTCGATGCCTGTGATTCCGTGACCGGTTGATGGCAGCCTGCCTTCTTCGGGCAGGCGGCATCAACAAGATTGCTCGACAAGAGCAACGCCTGCATTAGATGATGTGCCTGTGATAGCGATTGTTGATTACAAGGCTGGAAACCTGACGAGCGTACGCCTTGCCTTCGAGGCACTAGGCATCCCTGCGCGCGTGACGGACCAATCCGCCGAGATCCTGGCGGCGGATCGCGTGGTGTTCCCCGGCGTGGGTGCGGCGGGTTCGGCCATGCGGAACCTGAAGGCGCTCACGCTGGAGGATACGCTGCGTGAAGTCGTCCGGCGTGGCACGCCCTTTCTCGGCATATGCCTGGGGACCCAGATCATCCTGGGGCACTCGGAAGAGGATGGCGGAGTCGAAACCCTCGGCCTTGTGAAGGGGAATGTCCGGTTGTTCCGTCCGGGATCGCCGTTGGACAAGGTTCCGCAGATCGGGTGGAATGCCGTTCGCCTGCGGCGGCTGCATCCTGTGTTTGAAGGCATCGAGGACGGGAGCGAGTTTTATTTTGTGCACAGCTATTATCCCAGTCCGGACATGGACGCGGATGTGGCGGGAGTCACCGATTATGCCGGAGTGGAGTTTGCGTCGGTGATCGGGCACGGCAACCTCGTGGCGACGCAGTTCCATCCCGAAAAATCGGGAAGGATCGGACTGCGGATCTTCCAGAACTTCAGCCAATGGGACGGGCGATGCTGACGAAACGGATCATTCCCTGCCTGGATGTGCGTGACAAGAAGGTCACCAAGGGCGTCAAGTTCCAGAACAATGTGGTTCTGGGGGACGCCGTTGCGCTGGCGTCGAAGTACTACGAGGACGGGTGCGACGAGCTGGTGTTCTATGACATCACCGCCTCGGCGGAGCGCCGGCCGATTGATATCGAGATGGTGCGGGAAGTGGCGCGGGCGATTCACATTCCGTTCGCCGTGGGCGGCGGGATATCCAATTTGGAAGACATGTCGCGCGTGTTGCTGGCGGGCGCCGAGAAGATCTCCGTGAACTCGCTTGCGGTACTGAATCCCGGGATCATCGCGGAGGGTTCCAGGGCTTTTGGAGCGCAATGCATTGTCCTGGGGATGGATCCGGTACGGGTGGAGGATCCGGCGCGGTTCCCCAGCGGGTATGAGATCACGATTCGCGGATTCCGGGAGCGGACCGGCATGGATGCCCTGGAGTGGGCGCGGCGTGCCGAGGGGCTCGGGGCCGGGGAGATCGTGGTCAATTCCGTCGATGCCGACGGGACGAGGAGCGGATATGAGATTCGGCTGACCCGGCTGATTGCTGAAAATGTGCGGATTCCGGTTGTGGCGTCCGGCGGGGCGGGCAATCCGGGTCATCTGGCGGCGGCCTTCCGGGAAGGGAAGGCCGATGCGGCGATTATCGCGGGCATGATCCACACGGGGGAATATACGATTTCAGCGATCAAGAAGGAACTGTCTGCCGCGGGTATTCCCATCCGCCGGAAATGGTAGGGAATGGGAATGGTTAATGGGGAATGGTTGATGGTGAATGACATGAATTGGAAGCGGATGCGGCGGTTTTTCCGTCAGCCGCTGGCCGGCTTGAAGCAGGCGTGGCGGATGCGTCAATGTCGTCGCGCGGGAATCGTGGTGGACTGCGGGATCCCGTGTGAGGCCCATGGGGAGGGGATCGGGACATGGGTGGTGGCGTCCGGGAAACTGGATGCGAAGTCGGTGGTGTATTCCGTCGGTGTCGGTCGCGAGTTGTCCCTGGATCTTTCCCTGGTGAACCGGTACGGATGCGAGGTGCATTGCTTTGATCCGACTCCTTTGTCGGCCGCCTGGATCCGCGGCCAGAAGTTGCCGCCGCAGATTGTCTTCCACGAG
>CAIVSY010000070.1 GCA_903908715.1 uncultured bacterium | reverse complement strand
TACGCCCCGATCGACGTCAGTGACGCGGCCGGCATGAACCTGATGGACCTCCGGCGCAGAAGCTGGTCCGCCAAGGCCCTGCAAGCCACGGCGCCCGGCCTGGAAGGCAGGCTCAGCCCGCTGTGCGCATCCCACACCGTCATCGGCGCCATCCATCGCTACTTCACGGAACGGTATGGTTTTTGCGCCGGGTGCCGGGTGATCGCCTTCTCGGGCGACAACCCCTGCAGTTTCGCGGGCCTGCGCCTGCAGAACCCGGGCGATGTCGCCATCAGCCTGGGCACCAGCGATACGCTGTTCGGCGCCCTTACCCAGCCCGCCCCTTCCGCCACGGAAGGCCATGTTTTCGCCAGTCCGATCGACCCGGAGGGCTACATGGCCATGATCGTGTACAAGAACGGCTCGCTCACCCGCGAGGACGTGCGTGACCGTTGCGCCAGGGGATCCTGGCAGGAGTTCAATGCCGCCTTGGAACGGACGGCGCCGGGCAATGGCGGCCATATCGGGTTCTTCTTCAAGGATCCCGAAATCACGCCTCCCGTGCTGACCCCCGGCATCCACCGCTTCGGACCCGATGCGAAGCGCATCCCCGCGTTCCCCGCCGATCACGAGGTCCGCGCCATTGTGGAGGGCCAGATGCTTTCGATGCGCCTGCATAGCGCAAACGTCGGAATCCGGCCGCGCAGCGTACTGGCGACGGGCGGCGCATCGGTGAACCAGGGCATCCTCAAGATCATGGCGAATGTCTTCGGTTGCCCCGTCCACACCGCCAACCAGCCGAACTCGGCCGCCTTCGGGGCCGCCTACCGCGCCCTGCACGGGTGGACGTGCGACACGCAAAAGCATTTTGTCCCGTTCGCCGAAGTCATGCAGCGCGCGCCCGCCTTCGCGGTGGCCGCGGCGCCGGACCGGGAACTCCATGCGCTGTACACGCAAATGCTGCCGCGCTACGAATCCCTGGACAAGACTGTCCTGAACGCCTGAAACCGGGAAGCTTGAAGCGGGTCGCGGGGAGTGATTAGCTCCCCGCTCCCACACCACCGGACTTGCGGGACCGCATCCGGCGGTTCAGAAGGTTTCCCCGTCGGGACGGGTCACCCGGACTGACTCGCTGCCGGGTAGTGATAGGCGATCCACAGGTCTCGCACCGAGACCAAGCCTTGTGATGCCAGCCATGCGTTGGTCATACCGCTTTGCGTAGCCAAGGTACGGGCCATGTGCCAGTAGCTCTTACGGCTCAGCGCCGTAGGGATGGCACAGTTGGCCGCGACACCCAGTTTGAGCAGTTCGCGCACGCGCGTGCGGCACCGTCGCCACTGTTTCCAGTAGCACATCCGCACCCGGCGGCGAATCCACTCATCGAGGTCCGGAACGGGTTGGTAGTATTCCGAAAGCGCGAAGTACGCCATCCACCCACGGAGATACTCCGAGAGTTTCCGTAGCCGGTATTCCATCGAGACGCCCCAACTGCGGCCTGTCAATTCCTTGACTCGCCGCTTGAATTGCGCCAGCGATTTCTCCGACCAGACAATCTTCTTGCTCCGGAACGTGAAACCCAGAAATCGGCATTGGCCCAGCTTGGCGACCTTGCTCTTCACCGGGTTGACCGTCAGCCGCAACACCTTGTTCAGGAACCGCGTCAGACTTGCCATCACCCGTTGCCCGGCCCGCTCGCTCTTGACCAATACCAGGAAGTCATCCGCGTAACGGACGAACTTGTGGCCGCGCTTTTCCAATTCCATGTCCAGATCGTGCAACAGGATATTGGCCAGCAACGGCGACAGTGGCCCCCCTTGCGGGACTCCCTGTTCCGTGGGTCTCTTCTGCCCATTCTCCACCACTCCGGCGCGCAAATAACGCCAGATCAACCGCCGTACTTGCCGGTCGGGCACCTTGGCGGAAACCCGGCACAGGAGGACATCGAAGTTGACCGTGTCAAAGAACTTGGTCAAATCGCAGTCCACTGCCACCGTGTATCCCTCTTTCAGGTATGCCCGTGCCTGCCGCACGGCATCATGCGCACCGCGTCGGGGCCGGAAACCATAGCTGAACCGAGAGAATCCCGGCTCAAACAATGGCCCCAGCATTTGCGCCAGTGCCTGCTGTATCACGCGGTCAATGACGGTTGGGATGCCCAGGGGACGTTGGCCGCCGCTGGCCTTCGGGATATACACCCGTCGAACCGGGTTTGGCTGGTACGTTCCCCGTTTGAGCGATTCCTTCACCCTCACCCACTGCGGCGAACGCACGAAGTCGGGAAACGCTTCGACGCTCATCCCGTCGATTCCCGGCGCTCCGCGGTTCGCCCGGACTTGTTCCCATGCGCGTTGCAGGTTCTCCCGCGTGAGAACCTGCGCCATGAGGTCCGCCTTGGAGGCAGGCTTCTCCCTGTCCAGACAGCCGCTGGCTCCACCCTTCGGCTTCTTCACTGCGTCTGCGGTCATAGGTTCCTTCCTCTTCCTTCCGTTCGGCCCTTCGCTCCATCCCCATTACAGGAACTTCTACGCTACTACGGCCTCCGCTGACTCCTGCCCGAAGACCGGCAGATGTTTCCATCCGCCGCGCCGGCGGCTACGCAAGCGTTCGCCCCCAGCCAATGCCGGGCAGGTCTCCCCAGATAAGGTGCACAAACTTCCTCCGCACAACCCCGCCATTTACCCTGCCCTAGATCAGTCGGACTTCGCTCGTGTTGTGCCTGCTCGTCCTCGGGCTGAGCCTTGTATGGCATTTCTGTTCGTGAGTTCGCGGATTTGCTCCAGACTTCCTTCAGCCGGAACCTCGCGGTTCCAACCTTGTCCTTCGCTAACAGTTCATATACTCTGACCTCCTGTAGGGGACTTGAACCCCATAAGTTTGTGCCCATGCTGGGCGTACACCACTGCCTCCTGGTTTCGCTCGCAAGCTCGTGAACCAGAGGCCGAACGTTGAGACTGTCGAGAAACCCAAAGCGCTGGCAGGAACGAATCCGAAGAACTTCAAGTCCTTGCTCGCGACGGCGTACAGTTGGGTAAGAACATCGGCGTCCCTGACCTTGAACGGATGCTGTCACCCGCCGCATTACACCGCAGATCGTTCCAGCACCAACTTCAGGGACCTCGCACTGCCCCCCCGCACCGCCCACTCACGGGCAATGCGGTAACCCGGAATCCACACGATCTCGCCCCCGCATTCAACCAATGGGATCCGGTCCCGCCCGGACCGCGGCACACCCGCATCCACAAGGATATCCTGCAGCTTGCGCGTGCCCCGCATCCCATAGGGGCGCATCCTGTCACCGGGCCGGCGTGACCGCACAACCAGCACACGCCCCGCCCATACCCCCGCATCCAGGGTGGCCGTCGCCGGGTACTCCCCGACGCGCACACCACGCTCCCGCACAATGCCTGTCCCGACCACCGCCTTGATTCTCAACCCGAGCCCCGGAAGGACCGTCACGCCAGAAACCCGCAAGCGGATCCGGAACCCTTGCTGCGCCAACCCATGTCTGACCTGCAGTTCCCGGTACACCCGATCCACGGACCAACCGCCACCAAGGTCGACGGACTCGCTCCCGGCACCACGGCCCAGCATCGCCTCCAGCCGGGCCACAGCCTCATAATCCACCTGCGCGTCCGGT
>CAIVSY010000069.1 GCA_903908715.1 uncultured bacterium | reverse complement strand
GACGTGCCGGTCGACCGCATGTTGCCGAGTTTTCATGCCATCCTGGATGTGTTGAACGAATGAGGCCTGCAGGTGGACAAGCCTGACGCCCCTCAGGTGTGATTGCAGCGCTATTCAAAAGATATTGAAATCCATATGGATGATTACTATAGTGTAAATAGATGAATGAAGATGTGATCGTTTCCAGAAATCAGCGAGGACGGCCGCGAGGGTCAGGCCCGACTCGAGCTGATCGGATCGGTTTTGAGTTGAGGCAGAAGATCTTTACCGGCAAGCTGCTGCCGGGGGATCGGCTGCCGACGGAGCAGGAACTGGCGAGGCGCTATGGTGTGGCGGTGATGACCATCCGGCATGCCCAGCGGCCGCTTCTGGATGAAGGCCTG
Organism: uncultured bacterium; assembly: GCA_903908715.1. Classification (GTDB taxonomy): domain Bacteria; phylum Verrucomicrobiota; class Kiritimatiellia; order CAIKKV01; family CAITUY01; genus CAIVSY01. The sequence goes on along the minus strand of CAIVSY010000069.1, from coordinate 1,373 downwards.
ATTTGCAAAAGACGGCGCCTCGGAACATTTGTCTCCGATCAGGTAGCGAAGCAACGGAGGCTGGTGCTGGTATGCGGGGTGGGGCCGCATTCGGGAGTGGCCTGCATGGAGATGTTCAGCCCGTACTACGCAAACAGCATCCGCTTCTGTCATGAAGAGGCGAACGCACGCGGGCTCGTCCTGGAAACGATATGGCAGTGGAGCTATGCGGACGTTCCGACAACACCGAACCGTGCCGATGTCTTTTCCAAGCCCGTCAGCGGCTTTATTTTCCTGGGGTGCGACGAGCGGCATCCGCTTCTTCAGCGCGCCCGGCTCGAGGGGATACAGCACGTGAACCTTGGTAAGACGATCGAGGGGGATCGGACAATCTGGTTCGACATGGCTGAAGCCGCAAGCCTGGCGTGGGGTCGTATGCGCGAAGAGGTCATGAATCGAGGGTTGCCGGTTGTGGTCGTGTCGGTGCGGGGCGAAGACGGGGGTGTGGAGGCTCTTGCGAGGCTGGTGCCCGGCGGGATTCGGCACCTGCGCGTGCCGAACCATTTATCCGTTTGTGAATGCGAGCGGTGGAGTTGCCGTTACATCCGCAAACTCTGCGTGGATGCCGGCGGCCCTCTGGCCTTTGTGTTTCTTGACGACATCCTTGCCCGTGGCGGCGCGCGTGTGCTCTTTGAGGCAGGCTGGTACGACGGACGGTGCCCGGTGGCGGTGATTTCCGGGAAGCAGGAGCTGGGATCCTACGGACTTCCGGTGACGCACATCATGCATGATACCGAGCTTGAAGCGCGTTGGGCTGTGGAAATGCTGCTGGCGCAGATTGAAGGGGATGCCGCGGGTGCCGCCAGCCGGAGGAGCCCGTTCATGCTGGCGCCGGACCCGGACCGGGGGCGGGAGGAAGGGCGTGATCCGGGTGCGAATGTCGAGGTGAGTGATCTGTTGGAGCATCTGGTGGCAGTAAGGTAGGCGTTCGTGGTTGGCGCGTGAAGGAATGATGGTGGTGATGGGCCGCCAGCGGTAGAAAGATTTCAGTCAGCCTGCATTGGCCAGGGCAACGCTTTGGAGGGATAACAGGCGTGCGGAGGGGAGACGGGGAGAATGCTTGCAGTGACAGTGGTTGAACACACCGTTTGCCGTCGCGTCGTATCAGTGTTCGATGCAGATCCGCATGACCCCATGGTTACACTCCTTGGGGCGGTCGTAAAACCACGGGTTATTGCGGGGGGGTGAATGCTCCGCTCTGGCGAGGGTGGCTGGAGTTCCGGCGCCGCCAGCCGAGAGGGTTGATACCCATGATATTCTTGAATTGATGGCTGAATCCGTAGATGTCGACATAGCCCAGTTGCTCGGCAATCTCGCTGATGCTCAGGTTTGTG
>CAIVSY010000068.1 GCA_903908715.1 uncultured bacterium | reverse complement strand
TCACATCCACTCCAGAGCATCTCGGAAAGCCTGTCGGCAGCGACTCTGCCCTGAAAAAGCTCACGTACATCGCCGTCCACGGCATGGAGAAGAGTCGACAGCGGGCCATGGAACTTGCGGAGGAATCCGTCGCTTGCCTCGCAATCCTGCCAGGCAATACAGCACCGCTCAAGGATCTTGCCAGATATACCGTCAACCGCACCAAATGAGCCCAACCCTGGTGATCGTTCTTGAATCCCCCGTACCCTATGCGAACGCCAGCCGGTTCCAGGAACGGCTTGTGGCAGCCCGGCAGCAGGGCCTGATCCCCGATATCGTCCTGCTCCTTGAACATACGCCTGTTGTTACCATGGGCATGCGTGCCCGCACCGAACACCTGCTGATCCCGCCGGAGGCTCTCCGTTGCTGTGGTATCGACTTTGAATACTCACCCAGGGGTGGGGATGTCACCTATCACGCCCCCGGCCAGCTCGTTGTTTATCCGATACTGAAGCTTGCGGGAGAAGAAGCGGATGCCCACGCGTATGTATCCATGCTTGAGGAACTGGCCATCCGGACCGCAGCACACTACGGCATCACAGCCGAGCGCAGGAAAGGGAAAACCGGCGCATGGACTCAGCAGGGAAAGCTGGCCGCCATCGGCGTAAAGATCAGACGCTGGGTCACTTCGCACGGCATGAGCTTTAACGTGGCGCCTGACCTGACGGGGTTCACCCACATTGTGCCCTGCGGACTTCATGGCGAGTCCGTAACGTCCCTGCAACTCCTGCTGGGCGATCGATGTCCCTGTCTTCCGGATGTCAGGGAAACATTGATCCGCGAATTTTGCGGGTTGCGGAAGCGCCCCGCGGCGCGAGTGACGCCCTCAAGCTTCACGAATGCCTTCGGCATTCCCCTGCCGTGAACCCGTCGCGCACCACAGGCGTCAGCCCTACTCGCGTACCTGTCCGCTTCCACGCACGACATACTTGTATGTCGTCAACTCTTCCAACCCCATCGGGCCGCGCGCATGCAGCTTGTCCGTGCTGATCCCTATCTCGGCACCCATGCCGAACTCGGCGCCATCCGTAAAACGCGTGGACGCATTGATATACACGACCGCCGAGTTTACATCCTGGGTGAATACCTTCTGAGCATCCACGGCGGAGGCAATGATGGAATCCGAATGGTTGGATCCATACATGTTGATGTGATCCACCGCCTCTTTGACCGAGGATACGACCCGGACTGCAAGGATGAGGTCCAGATACTCCGCATGCCAGTCGTCCTCCGTCACCGCCTTCATCGAAGGCGCAATCGCACGGGATGACTCGTCTCCTCGCAATTCAACTCCGCATTCCTCTCCCAAACGGCGCGCAATCATCGGCAGGAAGCGTTCTGCAATCTCCTTATGCACCAGGAGCGTCTCCACCGCGTTGCAAACACCCGGTCGCTGGCACTTGGCATTCTCGCAGATGGAAAGCCCCATCTCCAGGTCAGCAGAGACATCCACGTAGATATGGCACACCCCCTTGTAATGCTTGAT
>CAIVSY010000067.1 GCA_903908715.1 uncultured bacterium | reverse complement strand
GATTTCAGCGAGAGAGTCTTTCGATTTTGTCCTCATAGTGTTGCCTTACTGCTTTAGGTTGCGGTGAGAATTGCGCACAAAGGGCGCTTGCGCCACCTGCAAGGGGTGGTATTCGGCAAAGGACCCAACCGGAGGGGGGGTGTCCGCCCCGGTTTCGCCGTCCAGCAGGACCAGCAGCGCCGTTTCCAATCGAATCGCCAGGCGGGCCAGCGGTGCCAGGTCTTCAATGTGTAGTTCTTCGATCATGCTTTGAGGTGGGGCGGCCAGCCCGCGCAGAATGCGCTCCCGGATGGGAAGGGAAGGCCAGCCGCCCCGGATTGTCAGCCAACCAGCTCCACGATCAGCTTGGCCAGGTTGTTGTAGAACCATGCGTCGGTCGGATGCTCCGGGCTCCCGTCGGTGGGGAAGGCCGCGGCGCGGGGCCTCAACGGATCGGTCCAGCACAGGAAGTCCGTCAGGCGCTTGTAGCGATTCGTCGCGTCGGCCAAATCGCTCCGCAAGGACGCGATAGTCGGCGGTTCCAAGCTTGAATCGCCCACAACCGATTTTGCCCGTGCCGCACCGAAAAGCGTGGTGGCGGATTCCTGCCACGCTTCCCGGCCGCGCGACAGGCGGCCGCGGCAATCGCGAAGCGCCTTGTGGAAAACCTTCTCATGCGCCCGGAGGTCCACCAGCGCAGATTGGCGGGCTTCCTCGCGTTTCTTGCCCAGGCGGTTCTCGATCAAGGTCCGCTGGTTCTGCATATCGGTGATCTTCCGGGCAACGGCCTCGGCGTCGCCGGTGTCGTTGTCCATCAGTTGCCCGATCTTGGCCGTCACGCCGTCGCGGTCGTTCATCAGTTTCCGGCACGCATCGCGCAAGTTGTCGGTGTCTTTCGACAGGGGAAACTGGCTCAAAAACATCTCACGTTCTTTCTGGTTCATTGTCTTCTCGTACTTTCGTCTTTGTTGTTTACAGTCCCAATTCTTTCGCAAACTTCTGGCGGAAGATCTCGCGCTGCCGCGCGCCTTCCATGGTATTGGCCGGAATGCTGGCGTACTCCGCTTCGAGTTGCGCCTTGGTCTTGGCGCCCGTCGCCATTGCTGCCGATCCGGCGCCGCCGATGCTGGCCAGCTGCCGGGAAAGCACGCTGCCGACAGCCTGGGAAACCGCCAACTGCCCCGCCAGCGTGCGCGCACAGGGAAGATAAACATCCCGCGTCACCGGCACCGGGCCGCCCGCCGTCCACAGGCGCTTTGCCAGCACATCGTTCGTATCCAACTGCGAAGCCAGGTCTTTCGCCAACGTTGCGCCGCCGTCATCTCGTCCACTCATACGTCACTCACTTTCTGTCTGCCGGATTGTCCGGCTTGTTGCTACACACCCGCCAGCCGCACGGCCGGACGGGAAATCATGCCCATATTTGCGCCTCATCCACCGGCCTGGGCCTGGGCCGGTATGTCTGTCCATTCCACCGGACCGGGAGCCCGGACCGATCCGCCAAGTGCTGAACCAGGCGCGCGGCCACATCGGCGGAGGGGGCCTCGTCCGGGGTCAAGAAGACCACGTTCCCACCGGGTAGGAGCATGGCGGCGGTGTTGCCGGTCTGGGCCTCAAAAATCATTTTGGCTTGTTCGCTCATGAGGAAAAACCCCTTCCGTCTTATGTTTTGACGCTTGCCCCCTGGAATGGGTTATTGTGTCTACCTGGGAATACACCTTCCCCGCCGGATGGTGTATGCGTACGGAATACACCATCCGGTATTCGGTATTGGTTGACGTATTGCTGTAGCGATCGATCCTTGCTCCCCGCTCCCCGCCGGATGGCAACGCGGCCTTGCTTGACGATAAGCCCGCGCCGCTCCAATTCTCTGACGGCCTTGAATGCCGTTGCCCGAGTAATCCCTGCCCGCCTGGCGATTGTGGCCAGGGACGGCCAGGAATCGCCTCTAGTATCGTCACGGGCGGCAAGCAGGATGATGATGAGGACCGCCCGTGTGGCGCCCGTGGTTCCGTCGTTTGAGGAGAATAGCTCATGGAGTAGTTTCAAGCCCATTTGGTCTGCTCCCTCTGGCCAGGTGTTGCAAGTGCCCCACCCCCGGCACTGGGGCCAGCCAGGCGGGGGAAGGGGCGTCCGGTCCGTTGCAAGCGGGCCGGAAAAGTTTTCGTTCATTGTTCACGTTGCGAACTCCATTCGGTTCGTGAACCGCTCGATCAACTCCCCCAGACAACGCAGGTCATCCTGCTCCTGCTTACGGGTGTGGGCTACTGCTTCGGGGTCAACAAATGCCGAAACTGCCGTCACCAGGATTTCACGCAGAACGGCAACCGGCATCGCGTCCAGTTCCACGGAATCACCCGAGAAACTTTTGGAGTGCGAGCTATTCTTGGTTGGTCTGGTCGGGAGTTGGTAGCGCGTGATCTGGTCGGGTAGTACTGCCAAGCGCTGAAAATCGAACGTCGCGTTAAAGGTTTCTCGGAGGGTGCGGACCGCGCTTTCCTCGATAGTGATCCCGGATGGATCGTGGTCGCCACAATAGAAGACGACGACGCGGTATCCGGCTTGAGTATATCGCTTGAAATGTTCAGAGGTGTTCCACAGGCTTGTGAGTGATGCAAAGCCGCGCATCACGAAAAGCTTGATCCCGAGGTCGTCACAAATGGGCCGGAGGGTTCCAGCCATGGCATCCTTTTCGACCCAGGTTTCCACATAAACGTTGTGCCCCAGCCAAGGGTTTAGGGCGTACTCGGTTTTGAAGTCTTGCAGGGCATCCTCGAGAGACCAGGCGTGATCCTTTCCAAGACGCACACGCAACGAATCAGCAAAAGCGGACCAGGGCACAACGCCAGCCCGCCGCCATCTGTCCAGGAAAGAGACAACAGCTTGATAGTCCTGTTCCGTCTTGCGGATGGCCCCGGCGGCTGCCAGCAGATAGAAAAGATGGCGGATTGAGATGGGGCCATCCTGTTCTGAAAGAATCGCCTGCGTCGCTGCCAACAGCCGCTTGACTGCCGCCTGGGTTCTCCGGGTGCGCTTTATCCGGCTAGATGGATAAACATCACTTTGAGTCCCCCTTGTCTTTATCCGGCTAGATGGATAAAGCGCACCTTGAGTCCGGTGGTGGCGCGCCTTCTGGGTGAGAATCCCCGCGCCGCCGGTCGGCACAACCACGCCAGCAGAGGGGCCGGACGCGACGGCGGGGGAAATGGTTTTCTGGCGTGTGGCGGGCATGGGGTTTAGCCTTTCGCGCCGGTCACGAGCGAATCAACGGTTCGCTCCAAGTCGGCGATCTTGAACAAACACACCCGGTGAGAGAGCTTGGCAAACGGGATTCGCCGTTCTGCCTGCCACTCCGCCAGGGTCCGCAGAGACACCCCGAGAAACCGCGCCGCGTCCTCGCGCCGCAGATAGCCGGGCTTCATTCCGCACGTTTCAACTGCATGAGTCATTTTTCCTTCTCCTTTCGCGTTTTAACGCTTGCATATGCACGCTATGTGTTGTAACTTACCGAAGTATGAATGAGACATTGACGGCCAAAGCAGCCATGAAGCGTCTCGGGATTCGTTCCGATAAGACGTTGCGCGCGTGGGTACAGTCCAACCGCCTTTGCCCCTTGCCAGGTACAGGCGGGCAAGGGCGGGCCATGCTTTTCAATGCGGCCGCCGTCAAGCGCCTTGCGGCCGTGCATGGTTCCACTCGCGGCGGCCTGGGTGGCACGCGGAAGCCCTCCCCACTATGGCAACCCTTGCAGCATGATTCGGCGGAGTTGTTCGCCCGTATCGCAACCGGGTTCTACATGACGCGCACAACCCGTACGGACAACTTGAGCGTCTATGGAACAGGCTATGACGGCCTCTTGCGCGGGACCGCGAAACTCGATGATACTCCGCCGGCGCCGGACATTATCGCCGGCCGCATCGTGGGCCATACCTTCCGGGCAAACAACAAGCTCCCCCTTCTACAGTCGGTTCCATCCTCGTTTCGGAAGTTGGCGCTTGCGTGCAAAGCCACCTTGACCGCGCCTGAAATGCGGGTGCTTCTCGCCTTCTTTCCTGCATCGGCGTTTCCGCTCCAATATCGTTTTCAAGTCAGTCAGCGCGTGCGCCGGGCTTGGGGCCGATACGCGGAAGAAGTCGGCAAACGTTCATGGGCCGCGTACCGCAAGGATCCCGAAAAATGCAGAGTCAGCGGGCAACCGCTCCCCAATAGTATGCGCGTCGGCCCTAACGGGACGGTCTATCAAGATGAGGCTATGAATCAGGCTTTGCACCTGGGGCGGGGCCAGTACGGGCAAGCGCTGGGGGCCTTGCGCGCGAAAAATAGACTCTCCCGCTTGTTGGGTGATTTTCCAAACATCGAAGCTCCCTTGTTGGTACGGGAGTATGCCAGGCGGCGCCAGCAGGCGATCGGCAAACTCTATACCTTTCCCGGTCCGGCGGCCATTGCCTGCGTGCTCGGATGCTCCAGGATGCACGCGCATCGGCTTTACCGTTCCGCGTTGCGCAAGTTACGGAAGGCGGGCCTATGGCCGGAATTCGCGGCGCTTTACGGAGTCTGGGGCGGCCGGATTGAACACAATGAAGCCGCTCCAGAAACAGACGAAGATGACATTGGGGCATTTCTGGCGGAACGGGCCCGCATCGGCATGAGGATTAGCCCGCCGCCTCCATGGGTATGATTTCCGCCGCGCCTTTCGGCTTGATTGCGAAATACTCCGTCGCCGTTGCCGCGGTGATCGGCTTGCCGCCCATTGTGTGAATGTTCCGGTACACATCCAGCAATAGGCGGGCGTCCGCGTGCCCGAGTTCCCCCGCCGTCTTTGCCGCGTCACCATGCAAGGCGAAATGATAGCTTGCGAAACTGTGCCGCCCGGCATTGTGGGGGACCTTCACCCCGGCCTTGCGGGCAAGCTCCGCCGCCCGGTGTTGGTAACTCACGGCGGACAACCGCCACACCGGACCGGCGGCCTTGCGGCGGGTAATCAGCCATTGCACCGCGTTCGCCGCAAGGGAAACGTGCCGTTGCCGCCGCATCTTTGCCGCCTCGGGGGTCACTGTCACCAGCCCCGCCGCAAGATTGACGTTCTGCCAGTCAAGGCGGTCAAGCTCCGCCGTCCGCAAGCCCGCAAAGAACGACAAGGCCAGCCGGGGCACAAGGTCCGCGTCATGCTTCACCGCCGCCGCCATGAGCCGTGCAACGTCACGCGGGGCCATTATCTCGGGGGCCTTCTTGTCGGGGGCCGCCACTTCGATCTTCTCCGCCGGGTTTGCGGTCAAGTATTCCTTGCGGACCGCATAGCCGAATAGGGCCTTGACGGGCGCAAGGTAATTCCGCAAGTGCAAGCCGGACCATCCCCCGGCGGAAAGCCAGCCCTCTACGTCCGCCCGCGTCACGTCCCCAGCCGGGCGGGTCCCGTACGCCGTCACGAATACCGCCAGCCGGTTCCGGGCCTCCCGGATAGTCCGCTCCCGCCGGGTAATCGCCTTGCCACCGCGCCGCCCCGGTGCCGTCAAGTATTCCTCCACAAGCTCCGCCACGGTCTTTTGCGCCCCCGCCCCGGCGGTGTGGTGTTTGACGTAGTAACGCACCGCTTCAAGGATTGAGCCGCTCCCGAGTAACTTCCGGGCCTCTACCGCGTCAAGCCGGTCCCGATCCGGCAAGGCCAGGGCGGCGGTCCCCCGGTTCAACAATTCCGCCCGGCGTTGCCCGCACGCTTGACGGGCCGCCCCGAGGGTTTCAAACCGCTTGCGCTCCCGCTTGCCCCCCACCGCGCCGAAGTCCGCCTGATATGGTTTGCCCCGCTTCACCAGCCGGATAACAAAACCCGCCTCCGTCCACCGCTTTTTGTCCGCCATTGTCCGCCCTCCTGTTTTGCGCTTGTGTGCCAATAGGGGCACAAGGAATAGACTACACCCGGCACACTTCCGGCACAAGCGGTTTTTTCTCTATGCGTGTTTTGCCCGTCTTTATTGATCGGAACGCGTTTTTCTGTCACGGTTTGCTAAACCGTCGTACTGGTAACAACCGGTACCGAGGGTTCAAATCCCTCCCTCTCCGCCATTCAACTCTTTCCTCGACAAGATAACCGCAAAGCCCCACCATACGGCTATGGCGTCCGGCTTGATTCATGACCGGAAAACACAATGGGGCCGGAAGGAGGCATTGCAATGAACGCACCGTCCGAAATCCTTGGAAGCAAGACGGACAACCTTACCGCACGCCTGTCGACCCTCCACCTTCATCTCCTGCATAGCATCCCGACCGTCGACCGGATCGGGTGCGCAATCTACGATAAGGCCGAGGATGTCCTGAAGACATTCATCAACAGCACCCGCTCCGGAGAAGCCCTGAAAGGATACGAGATCCGGATGTCCGAATGCCTCTCCCTCGCAACTCTCGCCCGCAACGGTTCCCTCCGGCTCCTGCCCGATCTGCCCGCCGTCCTGAAACCCGTCACCCCCCACTCCGCCTGGCTGTTACGCGAAGGCTACCTGTCGTCATTCACTGTCCCCATGTATGACCAGGATGACTTCACTGGTTTCACATTCTTCGACTCCCGCCAGAAGAACGCCTTTGCCCCGGCCGACCAAAACGTCCTGCTGGTCTACACAAACCTGATCTCGCTGATGCTGGCCCATGAACTCCTCACCATCCAGGCACTCTCCGGATCCGTCGAGGTGGCACGCGCCTTCTGCGATATGCGTGATTTCGAAACCGGCGCGCATCTCGAGCGAATGGCACGCTATGCCCGTTTGATCGCCAAGGACATCGCTACCGACCAGGGACTGCCAGACGAATTCGTCGAACATGTCTTCCTCTTCGCCCCCCTGCATGATATCGGCAAGATCGGGATCCCCGACAGTATACTCCTCAAACCCGGGAAACTGGATGAAAAGGAATGGGAAATCATGAAGTCCCACGTCAGCCGTGGCCGTGCCATTATCGAAAAGATGACCCGGGGCCTGAACCTGGAAAACCTGCCAAATGTCACCATCATGCGAAACATCGTCGAATATCACCACAAGTGCCTCGACGGCTCCGGATACCCCGAAACGCCAGACGGCACCCGCCCCCCCATCGAGGCGCGCATCACCGCCGTGGCGGATATCTTCGATGCCCTGACTACCCGCCGACCCTACAAGGAACCCTGGCCTGTGGCAAAAGCCTTCGAGGAACTCGACCGCCTCGTCGCCGCCGGCAAGCTTGACTCCGCATGCGTTGATTCCTTGCGACAACACGCCGGAACAGCAGAGCATATCCGAGACACCTTCATGGACCCGGATAACACCAAGGGTAGCATTCCCGCCGCCGGGTGAACACGATTACAACACAATCCGAAGGATTCGCCATCGAAGTCAAATCCCAGGGGCTGAACAGGCCAGTTTCCGCACCCCGCGGCCCCTGAAATGATCTGGCAGAACGACCCGCTCTCGGCCACCGGCAACCCTTCCGGGACACCCGGCATGCTTGTTCTCAATCCGGGAATGACCTTCTCGGCAACTTTCTCAATCCTTATCTCCGGCGAGGCCCCGGCACCGGATCAAGCACCTCTTCCCCGAGTTCCCCATCCGGCAGCACCGGGCAGAGTTCGGCTCGCTCCTCCGTTACGCGAAAACACCACGAAGGAGTCTCCGTCCATGATCCGGTGTTCACATACCGGATACCTTCAACCGTTGTGTCCTCGGCAAAATGCACATGCCCGCAGACCACCGTCCCAACCCCCAATGCGCGAGCCTGCTGCACCGCGCTGTTCCGCACATAGCGACGCAGGATGCCATACAAGGTGGCCCAGCTCTTGACATACTCCGCCACATGCACCGGCTCAGCCCCAAGCAGGATCCGCAACCGGTGTAACCCCCTGACCAGGATCACGAACGGCTTGTACCCGGGAACATAGCGATGCAGGTAGAACCCGTGTACCACATGAATCCGGCCGGGAATGGAAAAGGACGGCACAAATTCAATCTTCTCACTGCCGTCAGGTCGAAACTCCTCATCATGATTCCCGCCCACCCAAACCACGCGGCGGCGCTCCGCTTCGTCCACCAATCGTTTCAGCATTTCCCGGTGGCCGCGCGGCATTCGCTTGCGGACATGATCCACGGTGTCGCCGTTCAACATCAGAACGGCCTCCGGCGGCATTCGTTCAAGGAACCGCCGGAATGTATCCAGCCGGCAATGTCCTGAACCCAGATGCACATCGCTTGTAATGTAGAGCGTCATCCGCTTCCCCGGCCGACGGTCATCGCTTCGCCCCTCCGATCCCGGTCATTCCCCGATGCAATGCCGAACGCTACCATCAACGCCAGGAGCCAGGTGGTCGCGGGAATCTGAAGGTTGAAATCCCCGAGGGAATGCACCGCCATGGCCCCCAGGGCGAGCAGGGCGGCAACCGCCGCCGGTTCACCGGATACCGCCAACCGCCGGATGTGGCGCCACGTCATCCCCGCAGCCAGCAGGAAAAGCAGAAAACCCGCCACCCCGTATTCCTCGAGAAGTTGAACCCAGTCGTTGTGCGCCTCATAGGAGTGAAAGCTGTTGTTCAGATTCCGGGGCCAGATCCCCCTCGCACGATCCCCATCCCCGGTCGCTGCAATATGCGGCCAGATATTCTGGTGCATCCCGGGCCCAACCCCGAAAACCGGCGCCATCTTCCATCCGCGCAACGCCGCAGCCGTCATCTGGTAACGGTCGGATTGCTCGAACTGACGCCAGGGATATTGCATGAACCGGTGCATATAGCGCGTCCCCGCCGCCAGGATCAAAACCATTCCGCAAACCGCCAACGCCGCAAAGGCAATCCGGATGATCCACCTCCGCCGCCCGGACCAGGTCACCAGGCCCCAGGTCAGCGCCAGGACGAGAATAACCAGCAGGACAATGCCGCCGCCACGTGACTTGCTGAGGATAATCCCAGTCACCGAGACCCACGCCAGGGCCAGCATCCCTGCCCTGCGCCACCCGGCAGTCCCGCGATACGCCATCACCGATACAGCCAGGCATAACCCCAGTTCCATCAACCCGGCAAAATGGTCGGGGCAGAAATACGTTCCCGTCGCCCGGAAATATCCCTGCTGATACTGGGTGAATCCCGGCACCCAAAGGACCTTGGCGTTGTGGTACAGGAAATGGTTGCCGATCCCATAGGCCCCCAGCAGAAACAAATTCCACGGCAACAAGGCCGCCAGCCAGCGCCGCGACCTCTCGTCAATCCCCGCGACCACGGCCAGCGTGAGCAGGAATGCGGTCCCGTGCAGAAGCACACTGCGCTCCGCATCCATGCGGACCGGAGCCTGCAGGCCGCGGATCAGCGCATAAGCGAGGAACGGGACCCAGCAAAGAACCAGCCCGCCCAGTTCCGGAGTCAGGGACAACCGCTTGACCCCCACCCTGGCAGACAACAGCAAGCGCAGTCCGAGACCCGCTGTCACAAGGAATATCAAACCGGCAAACGGCCAGAAATACCACGCTTCCCAAGCCCCGAACAACCAGGGCGCCACCAGCAGCACCAAGGCCACGATCGCGGTCATCGAATAGCCCATGATCCGGTCGAACTGCATCAAATTCCACATATGGGCTTCAGGGTATTGGCTCAGGTCCCCATCCGCAAGCCGGAATTCCGACCGGGCGGGATCACCGACCGCGGGCACAGTCAGGGCCCGCCACCAGCCGCCTGCCTCATGCCGTTTGACATTCAGGATTCCCTTCCGTTACCTTCGCGAAGCCTATGACACCGCCAAACCGAACACCGCCGCCAGCCGCGCATTCATTGTTCCGCTATTTTGCCCTGACGGTCATGAACTCGATCTGCATGACCATTATCGTGGCCACCATGTTTTTCTGGACGCGATCAGTCTTCCACTACACGGACCGCGAAAACCTTTGGCTCAGCATGGCCGTCGGACTGGCCATCGTTCCCGGCGCCCGTTACGGGGGCCGCCTTGCGGACCGCATCGGACCGGACCGGCTCCTGGCCTGGGCCTTCGCCATCGACGCCCTGTTGTTGCTCACCGGCTGGTTGCCCGCCTGGCGCTATACGCCTTTCGCCGTGGCCCTCCTCTACGCCTGCGTGGTCAGCACTTGCTGGCCCGCACTGGAGTCAGCCATCTTCCACGCCCCCTCGCGCTTCTCGAAACCCCAGCGCCTCTCGATCTATAATGTCACTTGGTCGTCTGCCAATACCCTGGGCCTGTTGACGAGCAGTCTGCTGGTGGCATGGAACCCGGCGTCGGTCATCTGGGTCCCCGGGATCCTGCATGCCGTTTCCCTGCTGTTCCTGATCCGCACCGGATCCCGCCCCGCTCCAGTTCCGGCAGCCGGAGTCATCTTGGCCTCCGCAGCCGCCGCCACGGGCGGCATCCAACCCTCCATCAAGCGCCGGTTCATGCACACCGCTTGGCTGGGTAATGCCCTCACTTACGTCATGATCTCAGTCCTTCTGCCGCTCCTGCCTGCTCTTGCGGAAAAGGTTGGCCGCTCTCCCAGCACCGTGATCGTCATGACCTGCATCTTTTATCTCACACGATCCCTGGCGTTCGTACTCTTCGGCCGGTGGGAAGCCTGGCACTACCATCGGGGCTGGAACTTCGCGGCCCTTCTGACGGCCCCGCTGGCCTTCGCGGGCATCATGCTGACACCCTCGCTGGGGCTCATTCTGGCATCCATGGCGCTGTTCGGCCTGGCATTGGGGCTGACCTATTCCTCCTCGATCTTCTATTCCCTCGACTACGGCGAGGGCAAGGGCGAGCACGGCGGCCTGCATGAGGCCGTCATCGGCATGGGCAACCTGGCTGGACCTCTGGTGGGTGTGCTGGGTTCGGTGTGGTGGAACAGCCCGAACGGCGCCCCGGCGGCGACGCTGGCCCTGGTCATCCTCGGCACCCTCATCGCCTCCTGGCTCCTTCCCTCCTGCCCCCGTAGCGGCATCCGTTAGAATGCCGTCATCCCCCCGCCATGCCTACTTGTGGCGCACGATCTCACCTTCCGCCATGTAGATGAGATCCTCGGCAATGTTGGTCGCATGATCGGCAATGCGCTCCAGATGCCGCGAAATATGCATAACATTCAACAACACGTCCGCCGACTCGGGACGCGCCTTGATCGCCTCCAGCAAAATCGATATGTGCTGCCGGTGTATGGCATCCACTTCAGCGTCCCCTGCCCGCACCTCCCGTGCCATCTCGGGCTTGAGATCCACGAAAGCCTCCAGGCTCCGGGCCAGCATGTTCGTGACCTTCGATGCCATCCGGGCCAGGTCCACATCGCCGGGCGCCTCACCGCCGCGGGTAATAGCCATCGCCCTCTCAGCAATGTGCTGGGAGAGATCCCCCACCCTCTCCAGATCCTCGTTGATTTTCAAAACACCGACGATGTAACGCAAGTCCGCGGCCACCGGCTGGTACAACGCCAGGAGCTTGAGGCACTCCTCTTCAATGTCCACTTCCCTCTCGTCCGTTTCGTTCTCGCGCCGCTCCACAATGGCGGCCAGATTCTCGTCGTGCCGCTCCAGCGCCTTCATGGCATCCCGCACATTATCCTCCACGTCCGCCCCCATTTCGAGGATGAGCCTCCGCAAACGGCTTAATTCAAGCTGAAATCGAATCATGGTGTGCCTCCTTGCTCCAGACCGCGCCCGGTTATCCGAACCGGCCGGTTATGTAATCCTCTGTCTGACTCTCTCTCGGTTTTGTGAATAACTGCTTCGTCGGACCGAATTCGATCAGGTTTCCCTCGTAGAGGAAGGCTGTGCGGTCGGATACGCGTGCCGCCTGCTGCATGTTGTGGGTCACAATAATGATCGTGTATTTCCCCCGCAATTCGGCGATCAGATCCTCAATACGCGATGTCGCCCGCGGATCGAGCGCCGAGGTGGGCTCATCCATCAGCAGGATCTCGGGATCAACCGCCAGTGCCCGCGCAATGCAGAGCCTCTGCTGCTGCCCGCCGGATAATCCGATGGCGTTCTGCCCCAGCCGGTCCTTAACCTCGTCGAAAAGGGCGGCGGACTTGAGGCTGCGCTCCACAATCTCCTCGAGCTGCGCCCGGCCCGTGAGCCCGCAGAGTCGCGGACCATAGGCGACATTGTCGAATACCGTCTTGGGGAACGGATTGGGTTTCTGGAAAACCATGCCCACACGACGTCGCAGGGCCACCACGTCAATCCGAGGCCCGTAAATATCCTCCTTGTCAAAAACCAGCCGCCCGCTGACCCTGCAGCCGGGCACCAGATCGTTCATCCGGTTGATCGCACGCAGGAATGTGCTCTTTCCGCATCCGCTCGGGCCGATGATCGCCGTGACACCTCGGGCCGGAATCGCCAGGCTGACCTGCCTCACCGCCTCACGATTGTGATAGAAAACGGAAAACCTTTCAGCCGTCACATGGGCCTCGGCGTCCATTCCATTTCCTTCGGCTGAACCGCGCATCACCGCTGTCTTGCTGCTCCCATTGACTCCTGTCATCGCTTCCTCCTTCTTCACTCCCGACATCTCAGGCCCTCAGTTTCCGCGCCACCCGCGCGCGAAGCACGATGGCTGCCAGGTTGAGCAACAGGACCATGCCCACAAGCGCGAACACCATCCCGTATTGCACGTGCCGGACCTCCTCGACGGCCTCGTGTTCCGTGGCCAGATTGTAGATGTTCCAAGGCAGGGCCGGCGTCGGCTGGGTCAGCGTCTGCCATAGTCGCAGCGGCTTGCCCACACTCACCGCCGCCGTGAAAATGATCGGCGCCGTCTCGCCCGCCGCCCGCCCGAGACTGATTACGACACCTGTCAGAATCCCCGGCAACGCGGCCGGCAATACCACCGATACGATCGTGTGCCATCGGCTCCCGCCCAGACTGAGGGCCGCCTCGCGGTATGTCTGCGGCACGGCCCGTATCGCCTCCTCTGCCGTCCGGATCAGCGTCGGCAGAATCATAAGGGCCAGCGTTAATGACCCAGCGAGCACAGACTTCGACGGCGATACCCGAACCACTCCGATGAAGAACGCAAGGCCAAAGAGCCCGAACACGATGCTGGGCACCCCCGCCAGCGTGCTGACACACGTGCGCAGGAATCCCACCGCCCAGGAATCACCCGCATATTCGGCAAAGAAAATAGCCGCCAGAATCCCGGCTGGAACCGCGAATAGCATGGCACCCACCGCCAGATAAAGAGTCCCCAGCAACTCAGGCCAGATGCCGCCAAACAGGTGCGAATCGAAGGAGTCGTCCGTGAAGAATCCCCAGTACACCGTCCGCCGCGGCAACAGCATGCGTCCGATGTTCCCCCGGAAGTACCCGAACATCGGCTCCAGCGCCGTGCCGCTGAATCGCTCCGCCCGCGGCGTGTGAACCTTTTTCCCGAAGGAGGAGTTATCGGAGTAGTCCCATGTTTCGGCGAACAGCAGGGCCTGCAGTTTCACCTGGGCCCGGTCCCAGCGTGTAGCGCCGTACTGGTTCCGCATGAGGAGGGAAGCCGGACCACCGGACCGGTCGCCCAAAATGGCTCCCACGAGTTTCCTAACCTCCTGGAATTCGGCTCTCATTTTCCGGCGCTGTGACAAAGGCATCGCCTCAACCTCGCTCTGGAAACGGTCCATCATCACATAGACCGGGGCGCGAGCCTCCACGACCTCCGCAATCTCGGCCTGCACCGCCGCACGGTCGCCGCGTCCGAACTTATCGAGCAATACCCGTCGATGCTCCACGGTGCCCTGAAACACCACAGCCTTCAACCCGCGGACCGCCAGCGGCGCCAGAATGACCAGCAACGCCGCCACCAGGAGCAGAATGGAGAATACACCCGTCCCGGTGAAGGCCCGGTCCAGCATGCCTCTTGTTTCCGTGCGCATCGTCTAGCCTCCCCTCAACTTCCGCCGCGACCGGCGAAGGATCAGTTCGCTGGTCGTGTTGCAGGCAAAGGAAAAGACAAGAAGAACCAGAGCCATTGCGAAAAGGACATGGTACCGCTCGGAACCGGTCATCTGGTCGGCCTCACCCATATCACCGGCTATGGTGGCGGTCAGGGTTCGTACCGGTTCGAGAAAATTGAACCAGGGCTGGGGAATCTGCGCAGCGTTACCCGAGGCCATCCAGACCACCATGGTCTCCCCGATGGCTCGCATGATGCCAAGGATAACAGCCGCAGCAATCCCGCTGCCGGCCGCCGGCGCCACCACCCGCAGCAGGGTCTCCGCACGCGTCGCCCCTAATGCATAACTGCCCTCACGCAGTTCACGCCCGACCGATTGCAACGCATCTTCCGAAATGCTGACCACCGTCGGCAAGGCCATGATGCCCAGGATCAACGACACGTTCAGCGCGTTGGTTCCGCTGGCAATGCGCAAGCCCGCCAATTGCTCCACCAGCCCGCCAAGCAGGTGCAACCCCGTGATTGTCACAGCAAATCCCGCCAGAACACGGTGGGTTCCGCGTCGCTGTTCCGGGACCGCATCGGCGACCAGGTCCCCCGCGACGAAACCAGCCAACAGGGCCAACGGAGCGCCCAATGCCACCGCGACCACGGAAAGAATCAATCCGCCCCTCTCCTGCAGGGCCGGCGCGAAGACCACCAGCGCAAAGAACCCGTACGCCACGGAGGGTATCGCCGCCAACATCTCGATTACAGGCTTCACCGCCTGCCGCGCCCGGAACGGGAGTATGTCACTCAGACAAATGGCCGCACCGATCCCTAGCGGCACCGCGACCAGCGCTGCCCCTAACGCCACCAATCCGCTCCCGTACAGGATGGTCAACGCGCCAAAATGGGGTGGCGCCCCCGACGGATACCATTGCTTATCCGCGAAGAACTCCATCAAGCCGCGCAACCGGAAAAAGGGCAGAGCGTCACGGGCGATGAAGAGGATAATGAACAGGACCGCTACCAGGGAAAGCGACGTGACCGCGCCCAGCGTCCACCGTCCCGCGGTTTCCAGTATCCGCTGCCGGATCCGGGTGCGATCGTCCAGCACCAGACTCGGCCTGCACCGGCACCCCGTTGAATCGATCATGTTCCTGCCTCTTCCTGCACAATGGCCGAACCGCTGAATCGCGGTTCGGCCAAACTAACCCCAAAGATTGCAAACCCGATCAGAGAGCCACGGGAACAAAACCCGTGTCCTCCACGATCCTCCGGCCTTCCTCCGTCTTGTAAAGGTTCACGAACGACTCCAGATGCGTCCCCTTCTTCGGCATCCCGTTGGTGTAGAAGAACAGGGGCCGCGCGATCGGATATTTCTTCTCAACCACGGTGTCCATCGTCGCTTCCACGCCATCCACAGGCACCGTCTTCACACCTTCCGTGAAAGCCAGTCCAACATATCCGATGGCTGCGGGAGTATCCATCACACGCTGACGTACCGCGCCGTTGCTGCCCACATACTCCGTTTTTTCGAACATCTTGGCCTGGTTCATGACCAGCGTCTCAAAACATTCATACGTTCCGCTGTTCGTATCCCGGCTGATCACCACAATTGCCTGGTCCGGTCCGCCCAGTTCCTTCCAGTTTCGGATCTTACCTGTGTAGATATCGCGGATCTGCGCCAGGGTCAGCCCCTTCAACGGGTTACTGGGATGCACCGCAATCGCGAGTCCGTCCATCGCCACGATGTGAGCCTTGGCCAACCGCCCGCTGTCTTCCATCCCCTTAACCTCCGAAGGCTTCATTGGACGGGACATCGCGCCCACATCGCAGGAAGCGTTCATCAGGCTCTTGGCCCCGTTGCCGCTTCCGGATTCACTCACCGTGATATTCACGCCCGGGTTCCGGTTCATGTAGAACTCGGCAAACGCCTTGGCGATCGGCCCGACCGTCGTCGAACCATCCACCGCGATCGCCTGGTTGTCACCCGCCCGCCCCACCGCCGCACCCATTAATCCAACCGCCACCAACACCGCCAGTTTCGCTTTCATTTCTTTCAATTTCCTCTCTCTTGTACAGTTTCTGTATGTCGGACGCCACAACTCGACGCCCGCCGTTTTTCCATCCTCCGCTCAGAAGCTCGCCACCACATCCAGTTGCAGCCGGTCGTAGTCGTGCGTCTTGCTGGAATCCGCGATCGGCTTCTCGTTCATGAAGTAGGTCGCGCCCAGTCGCACGTTCTTGGCGATCTGGTACCGGCCAAACACCTTGTGTCCGCGACCGTCTGTGCCGCCGCCCCAGGAGTCGGAGTCCGTGAACGCGCCGAGCACGGCATCCTTTTCGAGTTCGCGGTAGTTGTAGCCGAATTCCATTGTGCCGACGTTCTTGGCCTTGCCGACGGTGACGCCTGCCAGCCAGCCGGTGTCGTTAGCGTCCGCTTCCTGGTTGACCACATAGTTGCCATAGAATTCCACGGGGGTCCCCACCCACGCGGTCAGCTTGGTGAACGCCTCGACCTGGTCATAGCCCATGCCGTAGATCTTGTTGGTGGTTGTTCCGGAAACCTTGTCCTTCGAGCTGTTGCCGTAAGTCTTGTTCTTGCCTTCCCAGTCGAGCACACCCATTCCTTCGATGTTGTCATAAGTGTAGTAACTTCCGCCCACCAGCAGGGAGACTTCGTCGCTGAACTGGAACTTGGCCGCCGCCTGTCCCGCGTACAACTTGGTGTCCTCTTCCGGAGCCGTCGCCCTCTCCTGCACCCATAGGTATCCGCCGTTGGCGTACAGGGTCATCGGCCCGACCTGCCGCTCCCACTTCGCTGCCGCGCCTTCAGGGGTCAGATCGCTATCCCATACCAGGTCGCTCACGCAGAGGAACGGGTTCTTCATCTTGCCGCCCGTAAGGGTAAGCCCCTCTTGGGGCACCCAGTCAATATAGGCCAGGTTCAGGCCCATGTCCTTCTTCAGGAACCCGTCACCGATTGTCTTGTTTTCTGAGATCGGATCATCATCTCCAGTGGAGAGTTGAACCTCCGCCTTGACCTTGTCATTGATCTTGGCCGAGGCACCGAGGCGGGCGCGCACACGGTCGCGCTGGCGATCGTCCTTGCCATCCTCGGTGATCTGTTCATACCGGTAACGGACATCTCCCTTGACTGTCAGTGAATCCGCCCAGGTCTTCGCCGGCGCAGGCGCCGCCTGCTGTCCGCTGGCCGTCCACGAGGCCAATCCCGCCACCATCACCATCCCCATCATCGTCTTCTTCATTATGTCTCCTCGTTTGTGTTTTGCGTTTCTTGTGTTGACGCAAACAAGGAAACAAAAGATGTGTTGGCGCCGTATGAGGCGATGGTTAGGAAT
>CAIVSY010000066.1 GCA_903908715.1 uncultured bacterium | reverse complement strand
TGGCCCTTACCCAGGGGTACGGGATGGAAGACATCCGGGAGTTCCCGGGTCCGGGCAACCTGACAGGCAGGCTTGGAGCGACGCCCGGAGTGGAGGGGAATGTTGCCGCGGGGTTGTCGTTCGCGACGGGAACGGCCTATCCCACCGAACATGGCCACGGTATGGAGGAAGGGATGGATGGCGGCATGGATGAGGAGGAGCGGACGGCCGTGGCGCTGGACTGCACCTGGTATGCGGGGCGCGGAACCTACCGCTTTGAGGGCGGGTCGCGGAGGACGGATGAGAAATGGCATGGAACGCTGTTCGGCGCCGTCGACTATGCGTTGTTGCCGAAGCTGACCCTGCAGGCGGCGGGGCAGTTATATGAACATGAGGCCGCACACATGTTTGGCCGCGCCTATGGAGGCGTTTCGGTTCCAACGGCATGGTTCACAATCAGGGGAGGCTATGAATATGAGAAGACCGAGACCGACGATCACCGCGTTATGGTTCAGTTGTATCGCCTTTTTACTGTTGTGCGGTAGCGAGTTCGCGCGGGCGCAGGAAGTGTACATCTGCGTGTGGCGTAATCCTGAGAGGACCATGACCCGCCTTTTCCCGGAAGCGCGGGATTACCGGACCGTGACCGTGCCGATCGCGCCAGCCACGCTGGCCCGCATTGAGCAACGCGCCGGGGCCGCCCTCTTGCCGGGTCAGCGCGAGCAATACCAGTACTTCGAGATGCTGGACGGGGACGGCAAGGTGATCGGTCACACCCAGGCCATGACCCAGAAAGGCGAATTTGGTGCCATTGAATTTGTGTTCGGGATGGATCCACAGCATCGCGTGACGGGGATGTACATCCAGCGTCAGCGGGAGCGTGACCGCAGTTTCCGGGAGGAATCCTTCCTGGCGAAGTTTCGGGGACTTTCGGCGGAAGGCGCGGATGCCTTTCAGGACCCGGCGGGGAAGGATGGAACCATCGGAACCAAGGCTGTGACACTTGGCGTCCGCAAGGCGCTGATCGAGTTCGATGAATTGGTGCTGAAGAAAGCGGAGGCGGTGAAAGACTCGCCGGGCCGTTGACTTTGCGCCGTGACAGGGTAGCATCCGTTGCATGGCGAAACAAAGGCTGGACGTGATGCTGGTCGAACGGGGCTTGGTCGGGAGCCGGGAGAAGGCCCAGCGGCTGATCCTGGCAGGCGCTGTGCGTGTGAGCGGCCAGGTGGCTGACAAGCCCGGCCGCGAGGTGGAGGCGGATGCAGCGGTTGAGGTGGCTGCGCCGGAGCCGTTTGTCGGGCGCGGCGGCGGCAAACTCGAGGCGGCGTTCAAGGACTTTTCCCTCGATGTCTCCGGCAAGGTGTGTGTCGACGTTGGCGCCTCCACAGGCGGTTTCACCGATTGCCTTCTCCAGCATGGGGCGTCGAAGGTCTATGCCGTGGATGTGGGGCACGGCCAACTCGACTGGCGCCTTCGCAACGATCCGCGGGTTGTGGTTCGGGAAGGACTCAACGCACGCTATCTTTCGGCGTCCGACATTCCCGAACCGTTCCGGTTCGCGGTCGTGGATGTCTCGTTCATCTCCTTGACGCTGATCCTGCCCCCTGTTACAACGCTGATCGAGCCGGGCGGCGAACTGGTGACGCTGATCAAGCCGCAGTTCGAGGCCGGGCGGGAGCAGGTGGGCAAGGGCGGCGTGGTGCGCGATCCGGCGACGCGGGAGGATGTGATCCGGCGGATCCGGGAATTCGGGACCGGGACTTTGCGGCTGGAATGGCTCGGAATTTGCGAATCGCCGTTGAAAGGCCCGGCGGGCAATGTGGAATTTCTGGCGTGGTGGAGGAAGTCGGTGACCGTTATCCGTGATCGGTGAATCATGAAAACGATTGGCGTTGTGGCGAACTGCGGGAAGGCGAAGGCGGCGGAGGTGCTGGCCCGCCTGAAGATCAAGGCGGATTCACTGGGCCTCCGCCTCCTGCCCGATCCTGATACGGCGGACCTGCTACGCATACCTTCCTGCGGGCCGGCCCGTGAGGTGTTGCGCACAGTGGATATCGTCATGGTGCTCGGCGGCGATGGGACCATGCTGAGGGCTGCGCGGGAACTGGAGGGGCGCGATATTCCCGTGATCGGTGTGAATCTGGGTTCGCTCGGATTCATGACCAGTGTGACCGAGGATCGTCTGGAGCATGCCATGGATTGCCTTGTTGCCGGGAAGTATTCCACCTCTGTCCGGGCGGTGATAGACTGCGCGGTGTTCCGCGGCAATGTTGAATTGGGGCGGTACCGGGCGTTAAACGACGTGGTGCTTTCCTCTGTCCAGTCCCGCGTGGTGACTCTCCGGATGACGGTGGATAGCGAGGAGGTCGGTGATTTTGTCTGTGATGGCCTGGTGATTTCCACGCCCACGGGCAGTACGGGGCATTCCCTTTCGGCGGGGGGGCCCATCCTGATGCCGTCCGTCAGAGGTCTGGTGACAAGCCTCATCTGTCCGCATACGCTCAGTACGCGGCCGCTGGTCATTCCGGATGACGCGGTGATTTCCGTGGAGGTGGTGCATCGTTCCCTGGGTGCCAAGCTGGCGGTGGATGGGCAGATTGGACAGGATCTGGATGTCGGGGACCGCATCGAGGCGCGTCGCAGCAGGACCGGGGTGCGGCTGATTCACCTACCCGGCCAGAGTTACTTTGCCCTGCTGCGCCAGAAATTGCACTGGCGCGGCTCGAATGTTTGATCCGGTTGCCGGCGGGTATTTCGGGTGTCGTTATCGGCAGGGTGTTTCCGGTTCTGGTTTCCGCGGGAGTTTCTGATGCAACGGAAGCAAAAAGAAAAAAACAGGGCCGCTCGCCGACCCGTACCGCCCTTGCGGGTGGATGATATCAGCGTAAAGATGGCGCTCAAGGCCGCGGAGATGGTGACCTGGCAGTGGGATGTCGAGACGGGCATCATTCATTATTCCGATAACGTTCCGGAAGTTGCCCGGGGGGAGGATGTGGCCGACTATGACACCGTGGACAATCTTCTCCGGAATGTGCATCCGGAAGACCGGCGGAACCTGGCGGAAGCTGTGAGGCGGACCCAGTCGGGGAAAAGCGATCTTGAATGCGAGTATCGTGTACGAATGCAGGATGGGCGGTACCACTGGATTCTGGGCAAGGGAAAGCCGGTTCAATGGCAGCGCGGCCGGCCGGTCCGCGTTCTGGGGATTTCCCAGGACATAACGGAACGGAAACGGACCGAGGAAATGCTGAAGAAGAGATCCCAGCAGTTGGCCGAACTGGCTGCCCGGCTGATCCTGACGGAACACGGGGAGCGGCGGCGACTGGCAGACCTGTTGCATGATGACTTGCAGCAACTCCTGGTGGGGGCGCGCATGCAGTTGCATGCCATCACGGAGGAGAGGGGGCTTGCCGGTCACCGCCAGTTCCGTCGTTTGCAGCATATCCTGGGCGAGACGCTGGAAATGTCGCGTGCGATAACCCGGGATCTGGCTCCACCCGTTGTGCCGCAGAGGCATCTGGACGCGGCCTTGCACTGGCTGGCCCGTGACATGCAGCGTAGGCATCGTTTAAAAGTGGAGGTATATGCCGCTGACATATGCGCCGCCATGGATGATGCAAGGGCCGTCCTGCTGTTCACGGCGGCCCGGGAATTACTGTTGAACGTGGTCAAGCACGCCGGAGTTTCCCGGGCGATCCTCGGCCTGCGTTTCCCTGAAAAGCGGATGGAACTGGAGGTTGTCGACCGCGGCATGGGATTCGACGCCTCGGACGCCGACCTGGTCCAATCCAACACCGGATTCGGGCTGTTGAGCATCCGGGAACGGGCCGAACTGCTTGGGGGGAAGCTGGTAATTTCTTCGGCGCCCCGGAAAGGCACACGGGTGGTGCTTTCGCTTCCGTCCGCGGGATTGCCCGGGCATGGGGGGGCGCATACGAAAGGAAGGAAGGGGGCAGGATGATCCAGCGTGTTGCCCGGGGTGTTCTCCTCGCGGTGATTTGCATGGCCGGCTTGGCCGCGGCTTTGATTCCCGCCTTGTACTACCGGGCGCAGGCCGCAAGTTATGAGCGCAAGTGGCGGCAGTTGGCCGCGATATATCGTGCCGGCCAGGCATCCAGCGCAAACCGGGGCCCGGCGCGGGAGGAGGCGGTGGAATGGGAGGAGGAAGTCCCGGCGGAAATCCTTCCCCCGGTAACGGTCCAGGTCTCCGTTGAGGAGCCAAAGCCTGCGCAATCTGAAACGAATGCGTTGCGCCGAAGCCCGGAGGAGAGGGGTGGGGCCCCGCGACGGGAAGGGGAGTGGCTGACCGGGTTCCGAACCAACGACCCCGGCCGGTATGAAGCCATGCAGCGGCGGCGCGAGGAGTCCAAGGCCCAGGCGGAACGGGCCTTTTCCGGGGCGACAAACTATTTTCTCTTCCGTGATACCCGCAATATGTCCGAAGCGGACCGGGAGGATTTCCTCCAAATGCTGGCCCTGATGCAGGAAACACGGTCTGTCGTCCAGCAGATGCAGGCCGGCTTGCCGACGGAGGATCGACGGCAAGCTATGGCGACTGTACGAAGTAATCTGGTGGCGCTTGCCCCGCTGCTGGATAATGAGCGCGACCAGGAGATGTTTGATCTTGCGTTATCGATGGGCCACAGTGAGACGGAAGCGGAGCGGATGGTTGCCTACGTGAAGCAAATCACATCCAACACATCACTGCGGGTGATCTTTCCCGACATATCCCGGCGCGGCCGTTTGCCGGGCATAAGGGATTAGTGCCGGCGGCGGGTCATGACGCAAGGGCGGCCCGGGCGGCGTCGTAGACCTGGCGGAGAGGGATCTTTGCCCTTTCGGCCAGGACTGCGCAGTCCTCGTATTCCGGTGATGCCGTGACGACCCGGCCTTTCCATGAGCCCAGCTTCACGCGAACGGGCCCGTACGGTGTGGAGACGGTCTCCCATCGGCGTTCCAGCATGGTGCGTCGGGTCAGGTGCTCGCGAACACCGAATGTCGTGCTTTCAGTAAAGAGCAGGTCGAGCACAGCAGGCTTGAGATCCGGCGGGCAAAGCACGGTCAGCAGGATTCCCGGCCTCTGCTTCTTCATCTGGATGGCGGTCGTGAAAACATCCATGGCGCCGGCCGAAAGAAGCTTCTGGGTCAGTGCTCCGACCATCTCCGGTGTGGAATCGTCAATGTTGGTTTCCAGGACGAGGCATTCGTCCGTGGAAGGGGTGGAATCGCTTTCCAGGATAATGGCGCGGAGGAGATTCGGTCGGCTGAGAAGCTTGCGATGCCCGAATCCGTTTCCCGTCTTTCGGACGATACCCCGCGATGCGGAGCCGCCGGCCCCGGCCCAGGTGGTGAGCAAGGCGGCTGCCGTGGGGGTTACGAGTTCATAGGGTTCGTCCACGCGGACCATGGGGAATCCCTGCAGCAGTGCGACTGTGGCGGGGGCTGGATTGGGAAGGGTTCCGTGGGCGCAGGCGATGGTTCCATGACCGGCGGGGAGGGGGGCGAAGCCAACATAGTCGATCCCCAGGAGGGAAAGACCGAGGCAGGCGCCGACGATGTCGGCGATGGCGTCCAGCGCGCCGACCTCGTGGAAATGGATTGCCTGCGGCGTGGTCTGGTGAATGGCGGCCTCCGCTTCGGCCAGGCGCGTGAAAACGGCGATGGACTGCTGTTTGACCTGATCCGGCAGTTTGCTCGCTCCGATCATCGCGGTGATTTCCCGGAGGCCCCGGTGCGGGGCGTGGGTGTGGGAATGGCCATGTGCAGCGGGCTCATGCGCGTGAACCGTCACGCGTATACCCTGCATGCCATGTTCTGAAGCGGGGGCTGCCTTGAGCGTGATATGGAAATCGCCGAGGGCCGCGAACGCCTCCTGCAGGTTGCCGGGCTTTACGCCCAGATCGATCAGGCAACCGAGGATCATGTCCCCGCTGGCGCCTCCGATGCTGTCGAACCATAAGGTGCGGCTCATCGGATGGCCTTTCGCCGGGCGGTGCGGTGTTGCTCCGGGAGACGGTTGATCATGGCGGCGGCAACCCCGGCCCCGAAGCCGTTATCGATGTTCACAACGGTGATGCCCGGCACGCAGGTGTTCAGCATGGCCAGCAGTGCGGTCATTCCCTGCAGGCTGGTTCCATAACCGATACTGGTGGGGACGGCAATGATCGGGCAGCGGGTCATGCCACCCACCACGGATGGCAAGGCGCCTTCCATGCCGGCGGCAACGATCAGGACGCGGGCCTTGTCGAGTTCCGGGAGCTGGTGGATCAGGCGGTGCAGGCCGGCCACACCGACATCGAAAAAACGTTTCACGCGGGCGCCCATTTTCCCGGCCACAATAGCCGCCTCCTCGGCCACGGGAATATCGGTGGTGCCGGCGCACAGCACACCGACAAGCCCGACCGGCACGGATGAGGGTTTGACATCCAGTGCGATAATGCGGGCGGTTTCGTGGAAGACAGCGGACGGAAAAAATTCCCTCACGCTCTCGAACTGTGCCCGCGAGGCGCGGGTGGCGAGGACATTCTGGCCGGCTTCCGCAAGTGCGCCCATGATCTTGCGTACTTGCTCCGGTGTCTTGCCCTGGGCAAAGATCACCTCCGGGAAACCGCGACGGCGCATGCGGTCGGTATCGACACGGGCGAAACCGCCAAGGTTCTTCTCGCGTGTCGCCTCGATCTGGCGGGAGGCTGCGGAAGGGGACATCGTGCCTTTGGACACCTGGTCAAGGATCTGGCGTAGGTTCATGGTCCAAGGATGGAAAGACGGCGTGGGGGCGTCAAGGCAAAGTTCAGGCTATATCATTCATCGGTCGTTCCGGAGTTCTGTCAGGGACTCGAAATGAGGGGTGCGGGGGAACATGTCGAACAGGCGTGACTGGCGGATTGTATAACCGGCTTCCCGGAGCCACCCGATGTCCCGTGCCATGGTGTCGGCGGCGCAGGAAATGTAAAGGATGCGGGCTGGGGCAAGCACTGCCAGTTCACGGACCATGGGGCGTCCGAGCCCTGTCCGCGGGGGATCCACGATGACGGTGGTTGGGAGATTGGGTTTCCCCGGAAGGTTCGCGAGGGAGGTCTTGTGAGCGCTGCCGGCCACCCACTGGATGCCGGGATAGCCGAGGTTCCTGCCGTTATATTGCGCGGCCTTGAGTGCCGGCCCGTCCACATCGAGGCCGACGACGGTGGGAACGCCCTGTTGGGCGGCGGCCAGTGCGAAGACCCCGACCCCGCAATACAGGTCGACCAGGCGTTCGGGTCGCTCCGCCGCCAGCAGGCGGGTGACTTCCTCGACCAGCAGGCGGGACACGGCGGGATTGGTCTGGAAGAAGCTGTTGCGCGGCACTGAAAGGGGGCCGATGGGGGAATCTTCGACGAGCCACACATCATTTTCCGCGGCCCGGCCGCGCCACCAGAGCGCGCCATCCCGCATTGTCCAGCGGAAGGTGAGGGTCATCCCATCCCGCAATCCATGCATGAAGGACGCATTCGAGCGGCGTTCGGCCAGGCATTCATTGAGTGCGGTCATGGCCAGCGGGCAGGCCGGGATATCGAGAATGGTCTTGTTGTCCTCCATGAAGTATCCGAGCCGGGTCTCGTATCCGTTCCTGGCGGTATGCAAGGCCATCTTGTTCCGGTATCCGAGCGGGGCGGGGGCGGCGACAGGCTCAGCGCAACAGGCTGCCACTCCCGGAAAGCGGTGCTCCAGCAGGCTGCAAAGCTGGCTCTGCTTGATAAGCAGTTCCTCCGCGTAGGTCATGTGCTGGTAACAGCATCCCGGGCAGACGAGGGAATGCATGACTGGCGGCCGCGACCTGCCGGAAGGGAGCCGGAGCGCCAATGGACAGGCGGGGTTGATCCGGTGCGGGGAAGATGAATGCAGAAGCAGGGCTCGGGCTTCCAGGAAATCACCGCGATCCCGGACGGTCTCCACTTCCACGGTCTCGCCGGGCAGAACGCCCGGCACGAAGCAAACCTTGCCGTCCTGGCGTGCCATGCCGCGGCCCCCGAAGGCGATCTCGTCAATATGGAGAGTGATCGACATGGGTGGATCGTCCTGGAATGGCTGGGCAAGCTCTTCTTGAATCCTTCCTGCTACTCCGCCTGCGGCGGGGTTTGCTTGCACTTGCGCCGCGATCCGGCATAGAGCTCGAATCCCAGCAGGCGGCATTCGATGCTTCCATTGTAAAAATGGACCTTGCGGGAGGATCGCAGCCCGGTTTTCTTCCCCAGGTCGAGGTTCCCGGTAAAGATGAATCCGCGATATCCCTGGCAGCGTTGCTTGAAGAAATCACCGATCTGCTTGTACACGGGTTCGAGGGCGGTGATTTCTCCCATGCGTTCGCCATAGGCCGGGTTCAGGATGATTACGCCTTCGGGAGGCGGGATGGGGGTTTCGGTGAAGTCGCAAACCTGAAACTCGATCAACTGCTCCACGCCCGCGGTCCGTGCGTTCTGGATGGCGGCTTGCACGGCCTCCGGCCGGTTATCGGTTGCGATAATGCGGCCTGCCAGCTTCTGTTTCGGGACCGCGCGGATTTCGGTGCGGAGTTTCTGCCACAGGAGTGGGTCGTGGTTTTTCAGGTGCAGGAATCCGTACTGGCTGCGGAGCAGGCCGGGTGCCCGGCCCTGCGCCTGGAGAGCCGCCTCGATGGCAAGGGTTCCGCTTCCGCACATGGGGTTGACGAAATGGCCGCAACCCTGCCAGCCTGTGGCGAGGATGACTGCGGATGCGAGGGCCTCCTGCATGGGGGCTTCCATGGGGATTTTCCGGTAGCCGCGTCGGGACAGCGATTCCCCGGACGTGTCGATGTACAGGGTTGCGAGGTCATTGACCCAATGCAGGAAGACGACAACCCCGCATCTTTCGTTGCCCGAGTCCGGGCGGCGGCCTGTGAGGGTGCGGAACCGGTCGGCAATCGCGTCCTTGCATTTGACATTCGCGAAGCGGCTGTCGCGTATGGACGGGGTGCTGACGTGGGATGCGATGGTGAAATAGCCGTCCTCGGGGATCCACCGTTCCCAGGGAATGTCACGGACAGCCGAATAGAGGGCGTTGGCGTCCCGGACCTGCCGCTTGCAGAGTTCGAGCAGGACGCGGTTCGCGGTGCGCAGCACCAGGTTCATTCGCAGGATGTCGGCCATGCTGCATTGCCCCTCGATCCCTGTTTCCAGCTCGCGTTTCACGGGGAACCGGAGGGCTGCCAGTTCCTCGCGCAGGAACGGGACGATACCGCGGCCGCAGGTGACCAGGACCGAAAAAGCCGGGTCGGCAGGCGTGGCCGCAGGAGTGGAATTCAGCGTGGCACGAGGGGATATGGCAACGGTATCCGGCAAGATCAGAGCCTCCGGTGAGTCAGTGCTGGAATACGGCGGCGGGTCTGGTCCAGCTGGTGAATATCCAGCGTGACGGTAACCGCTCCCTCGCCTTCCTCGATCCGGGCCAGTATATCGCCCCACGGACCGATGATCATGCTGTTTCCGTAACTTTCCACGCGGGTGTGCGGGTTCATCCCGCACTGGTTGGGTGCGACGACAAAACATTGGTTTTCGATGGCGCGGGCGCGGAGGAGGACTTCCCAGTGGTCCTTTCCGGTGCGCTGGGTGAAGTTCGCGGGAATGAAGAACAGCTGGGCGCCGCGAGCGGAATAGAGGCGGAACAGTTCGGGGAAACGCACGTCGTAGCAGATAGCCAGCCCGCATTGCCAGCCGTCGAGTTCCGTCATCACGGGCGAATCGCCTGCCGTATAGGTATCGCTCTCGCGGATGACCTGGCCGGTTTCGATTTCGGCCTCGAACAGGTGCATCTTGCGGTAGGAGGCGTGGACTTCACCCCGGCGGTTGACCAGGACGCTGGTGTTATAGATGCCTTGACCGGCCGTCTCCATGATGGAGCCCGCGAGAACCCATGCGTTATGCCGGTGCGCGATGGAGGCCATGAAAGTTACGAGCGGGCCATTGAGGCTTTGGGCGCTGTTCCGGTAATCCTGCTCGCTGCCGCGCAGGGCGAAGACTTCCGGGAGCGCAATGACATCGGTTGTGCCGATTCTGGAGATAAGATGCTTCAGTTGACTGAGATTCGCCTGCATATCCAGCCCGGCGCTGGTTTGAACGAGGGTCACTCGAAGGTGGTGGGTTGTCGACATGGTCTGTAGTCACAGAATCCAGCATTCAGAATCCGATATCCAGAAAAATCTCGCGCCGTTTCATCCGGCACGTCGCCAAAGTGAAGCCGGTTGTGTTGGGCTTGTATGGCCGGGACTGAAAAGATAGTGTCGTGGCTAGAGCAGGGGGGAAAGGGCTAAATGAAGTGGTTCGCGTATGTGCGCATTGCCCGTCCGGATTACTGGACGAACAATGTTTTTATTATTCCCGGGGTCATCCTGGGCCTTTTTTATGCCCCGCACTTGAATGTGTCCTCCATGTGGATCGGGATTCTCGGCGGCATTGTGGCGTCGTGCCTGGTGGCATCCAGCAATTATGTATTGAACGAGATTCTGGATGCGTCGCGTGACAAGTTTCATCCTGAGAAACGGAACCGTCCGATCGTAGCCGGCGAAGTTGTCCTGCCGCTTGCCTATCTGGAGTGGCTGCTCCTTGCGGCTGCGGCATTCGGCTTGGGTTTCGTCATTCAGCCGCGGCTTGGGGGGATGATCGTCGTCTTCTGGATCGCGGCGTTGCTGTACAACACGCCGCCAGTGAGGTTCAAGGATTTGCCGTACGCGGACGTGTTGAGTGAGTCGGTCAATAATCCCATCCGGATGGCGATAGGATGGTTTTCCACCGGGATTGATGTCCTGCCGCCCGTTTCCATCCTGCTGGCCTACTGGGCGTTCGGCGCTTTTCTCATGACCATGAAGCGTTATGCGGAATACCGGATGATCCGGCACTCAGGAATGGCGGGGCAATACCGGTCCTCCTTCCGCCATTACTCGGAGGAACGGCTGATGGAGTGCGTATTCTTCTACGGCGCGCTCTTCGGTATGTTGTCCGGTTTCTTCATGGCCCGGTATCACATCGAGCTTATTCTGGCTACGCCGCTCGTTGCGTATGCGATGGCGTACTATATGCATCTGGGATTCAAGTTGAACAGTCCGGTGCAGCATCCTGAAAGACTGTATCGTGAGCGGAAACTGGTGTTGCTTTCGGGGTTGGCTTTCCTGGCGTGCGCGGTGTTGCTTTATGTGGAGATTCCCGTTCTGGAGGAGTGGATGGCGCCCTGGTGCCGACCGCTCGCAAGAACTCCATGAGTCATGGAGTTTCGCTCGTGATGCGGCGCAGGTCGAGGACTGAAAGCGTTTTGTTCTCGAACACAAGAGCCTTCTGACGTTGCTCGACTGCCTCCCAGGATGCGTTCTTTCCTGAGCGAAAGGCCCCGGCGATCCATGCTTGGTAGGGGGGGTGGATTGCGGGGGGAGGATCATCATATTGGCGGCGGGACAGCACAAGGTGTGTAACGCCGTATTTTTGCCGAAGGGCCAGGAGGGGTGCCGTGTTGGTTGCGTAGGTTGCTGCGATCGTATCCTGCATCCGTTCGCGTGTCCGGTCCACGTAGTTTCTGTGATACGGGAGCAGGGTCTCGTAATTCAACAGGACCCTGCGATGGGCCAGCAGGGGGACAGCGTTTAACGCTTGCGGATAGCCGGCGATGAGCGAGTTTTCCGGCAGGGTGGAAGCGAAGGAAATCCATTCCATGCTTTCCGGCGTAAGGCGGGTCAATCCATTGGTCCGGGGGATGGTTCCGCCCATGGCCAGGAACAGTGCGATCAGGATAGCGCCGCTAACGCTCATGCCGGCCCGGGATGCGGCTTTCGGGGTGGAATGCCGTTTGAGCCATTGCTCCAACCCGAGGCCTATGGCGCGTGCAGCAGTGACCAGGAGGATTGCGGAAATGCACGCAAGCGGGTACACCAGATGCCGGTCCGGTTCGAACAGCAAGGGGTACAGGCGTCGTGCAGCCAGATAGGCCACAAGGGATGCCGGCAGGATTCCCGCCAGTCGCCAGATAGCGGCCCTGTCTTTCCCTTTCCAGAATGACAGGAGAAGCAGGATGGCGGCCATCCACCAGAGCGCAGATGTGCGCAGGATCCACCGGGAGATCCACTGTCCGGCTATGCGGAAATAAGCGGCCTTTGTGTTGAATAGTCCGGCGCCTATCCCCTCCCGGACATGCTGGGGAAGGATGGCCAGGAGATCCTTCTGTGCATGGATTTCCGTCCTGCCGCCCGGCCCCGCTTCGGGATAGGCTGCCCAGTCCTTCTTTCCCAACTGGCTGCCAAAGGAGCGGGTGCTGATGGCCACCGGCAGATGAACAAGCACGATCAGTGATCCGGTCACGGCCAGAAATGCCAGGCGTCGCAGAAAAGACCATGAAGCGGTTTTCCCGCGCCAGCGGGACGGTGTGGCCAGCAAGACCCAGGCGAAGGCCATTCCTCCGACCAGGGTCACGGCGGGATCAAAGGCTGTTGCTGCCATCAGGACGGAGCCGATGGCGTAGGGGTTGCCTGTCGCCATGGCGGCAGCCAGAAGCGCCAGGAATGGGCTGCGGAATCCGCGGGGCAAGCCGGATGTCATGTTGTGCAGGAAGAAGGGCGAGGAGAGGAGGAAGGCGGCTGTGAACCAGCCTGCTGTTTTCCCGCCGAGGCGGTACGCGGCCCACCCGCCGGCAACAACCAGCCAGAAAAGCATGAAATACGACAGGGCAATGCCGAATTGTCTGGGCTCCGTCAGACGGGCGCCGATCCGCATGAGGATGCGGTACCCGACAGGATGGCAGGATTCAAAATAGGAGGAAACATAATCGCCCGCAAAGATTTCCGGGTGGGAATATTGCAGGTAGGGAGCCACATGCTGGCATGCATCCCCATTGATGGCGTTTGGGGCCATTGCGAGATGCACGTGCTCCAGCAGGGACGGCCCGAACGCGAACCCGAGAAACAATACCGGAACCACCAGGCAGATGACTTGCCGGACCCTCGGATTCCAGTGCAAGACCATTTTAGAGTCTGCCCGCGAACGTGTCTGCGATGACCATGTTGCCGGTATCATTCGGGTGGAGCCCGTCGGGAGCCAGCAACATATAAGGCTCAGACCCGAATTCCTGCTCAAGATCCACGAGGGTTACACCCTCTGAAGATGCGAGGCTGCGGATCTGTTCGTTCAGCGCAAGCACTCCGCCATTCCAGATCGCATGCCCTGCCACCATCGGAGGCAGGGTGGCCAGTATGGGGCGCGTCTGGTTGTTGCGGCACGCAGCGATGATGCTGCCAAGGCTGGCAATGGTTTCCGCACTGCTATGCCCTTGGATGACATCGTTGGCCCCATACAGTATGGTCATCGCGGCAGGTTTGTACTTCTGAAGGACCGAATTTGCCCGGGCGGCGCCACCGCTTGCCTTTTCCCCGCCTGAACCGGCGTTGATGACGGTCTTGCCTGTCTGTGCGGCTAAGCGCGCCGGAAAGGGCACGCCGCCTTCCGGAGTTCCTTCGGTAAGGCTGTCCCCCAGGCAGACGACGACAGCCGGATTGTTGTTTCCAATATCGCCGGCATCCCCCCCGTTGCCATCCCCATCGTCGTCGCAACCGGCTGTCAGCATGCATCCGGTCATCAAGCCTGCGACGAGCAAGGCACTGTACTTGAATGTCATATTTCTTCCTCCTATCATGAAGTCCTAAAAAAATACCGGAATACCCGTTGTAGCGCAACAGCGCCTTCCCGCCTGCTGTCCTATTCCTCCGGTTCCGGTGTAACCCTGCTGCTTTGCAGGCCCCGGAGAATGAGGAGGCGCCGGGAATAGCCGTGACTCCGGAAGGCGCACATCACGTAATGCAGGACAGAGGGCAGTCGACCGCGGAGGGAGACCCCGAACACCGAACCGCAGGCACGCCCGTTGGCCATCGGTACGACATAACCCGGATCCAGGGGGTGGAAGGCATGCAAGGGTCGGCCGCGCAGGGACTGCAGGATGTTTGCCGCGGCATTTCGGCCGCCGGCATGGGCAAACTGGACGGACATCCGCAGTGGCTGGCCGGCGGGTGCGATCCAGGCGCAATCGCCGGCGGCGAAGAGATGTTCATCCAGCCGCAGGCAGGGGTCCACGGCCAGGCGGCCTTGGGTTCCTTTTCCGCACGGGAGACTGCGCGTGAAGTCCGGTGCCTTGACGCCCGCAACCCAGACCACGGCGGCACCGGGGATCGTCCGGCCGTCGGAAAGGCTGCATCCGGCGGCCTCCACGGATGTGACTTCGCGGTTCTCCAGGATCTGAACGTGCATTCGTTCCAGGTTGGCACGTGCATATTGCCGCATCCATTCCGGCAGGGCAGAGGCGATCGAGGAGCCTTTTTCCACGATCAGGACCGGTATGTGCTTTCCCTGAATCATCAGCCGCAGATGGCTGGCAACCTCGATGCCGGTGTAACCGCCGCCCGCGACAACATAGGCGCTGTGGCGGTGCGATCGCACAGCGGCACGCAAGCGAGCGGCATCCGCGATGGAGTCGAACCGGTATGCATGCTGCCCGGCATCGATCCGGCCATAAAGGTTGGTTTCGGTCCCGCAGGCGAGAAGGGCATAATCGTATGTATATGGACCGGATTCCCCGGTGATGCGCATCGCTGCCGGGTCGATGCCGGTCACACGGTCCTGGATAAGCCGGATACGGGATCCCCGGGCAAGGGCGGAAAGCGGGGTCGATGCGGCGTCGGCCGACACCCGGTCTGAAAGGACATCGGGCAGGAGCGGCAGGAAGTCAAAATGGGAACGTGTATCGAGGAGTGTGATGTCCAGTTCCGCGCTGTGCCATGCCAGTGTGTGCGCCGCGCTTTGTCCGGCGAATCCGGCGCCGATGATGACGATTCGTTTCATAGGAAGAGGCAAAGGGTCAGGATCAGGCCGGTCAGCGAATGAGAGATTATGGTCAGAACGCTCGCGGGCGCGAGTCGCGACTCCTTTTCGTAATATCGCCATACGATTCCCAGCGCGAGGGCTGAGGGGGCCAGCGAGACAAGCGCGGTCAGCGAACTGGCTGGTATCGCATTCCGGATCACGCCCCAGGCCAGCAAAGGTGCCCAGCCCAGCATGAGGACAGCATAAGGGATGCGTGCGGTACGCGGGCCGAGGCGCACGACCCAATTCCGCTTTCCGACGGCTTTGTCCGCCACGTAGTCGGGGAACTGGTTCACGAAGAGAATGGCGGTTACCAGCAGAGAGAGAGGGAGGGAAGCGAGGATGACCGATGTGTCCAGGATCCGGGTTTGAACATAATACGCGCCGGTTACCGGCAGGATTCCGAACAGGAGGGCAATCGTGGGTTCACCCCAGCCGCGATATCCGAGTTTGAGAGGCGGGGCTGTGTAGGCATACCCTCCGAGAATGCCGACAGCGGCAGGCAGAAGAAGGCCCCAGCCGATACGCCAGACCAGATAGGATGTACAGGCAATGCCCGCCAGGAAACAGGCCATGGACAAGGCGAAGACTTCTGCCGGGGCGAGTTGTCCTTCCTGGATCAGGCGGCTTCCGCCTGTGAAGGGGTGTACAAAGCGGGTGTTGGCGGCATCGTTTCCCGAGCGGTGGTCAAAATAGTCATTCGCGGTATTTGCCCCCGCATGGACCGCCAGGATGCCGAGCAGTGTGACCCAGGCGAGGGTGATATCCACAGTGCCGGTGTGCCAGTAGGCGAGGGCGATTCCAAGGGAACCTGGGACAAGGGATGCGGTCAAAAAGGGTGCGCGCAGTTCCCGGATCAGGAGCCGCACCATGTCCGCATCTGGACGCAATACCCGCAAGCAGCCTCCTTTAATCGGAATTGAAAATCGCGTCAGCCAGTCGCGTTCCGGCCTCGGTACCGATTCCGCCGGAGAAGGCGCCGGTGGCGGCGCCGACGGTGGCGCTCAGCACGCCCTTGAGCTTGTTGCTCCAGCTGTCCTTGCGTTGTTCCAGCGCCTCGGTTTCGGCGGCGGCGAGCTTGTCGGCCTGTCGCTTGATGGCTTCGGCTTCCGCCTGGGCCGCGGCGGTTTTCTTTGCGGCATATTCCCGTTCGGCGGCGTCCCGTTCGGCGGCGACCTGTTCCATTCCGGCCTGCGCCTCTTCCAGGGCGCGCTGTCGCCGTTCCTGGCGCGCCTGCGCGAAGGTGTCGAACGCGGCGGGCTTTTCCCCCTCATCGCCCTGGAACTCCGCCGGAGCGGCTTCGGCGTTCCGGAGCGCATTCCGACGCGTTGGCCTGGGCGGTTCCGCCTTGGCGACGGTTGTGGGGGTTGCGACCATTCTGGAATGACGGCCCAGCCATGCGGACAGGGGCGGGGTTTCGGGATTCCCGGCCTGCACATCCATCCAAGTCTGGATTTCGCCCAGCAGGGCCGCTCCGCTGTCCACATCGGATTTCAGCCAGCCGGTGGTGACCTTGTCGTGAAATTCCGTGTAGGTTTTCGGTGTGGGGCTAGAGAGGCCGGTATCGCGGGCGAGGTTTCCCAGGTAGGCGATGTCTCCATCTTTTTCCGCCATGGTATAGGTTGCGACGAAAATCGAGAATTTCGAGCGGGCATCCTCCTTCAGCTGCTGCTCCAGGGAGGTGCGCACACGGTTCATCAATTCGCCGGTCCACTGCTCGGCGGCCTGGTTCACCTGGGCCTGGATCGCCGCCGGGGCCCCGGCGGCCAGGCCGGAGGCTTGGACGGAAATCTGCTGCCCCAGGAGGTAGCGGAAGTAGGACTCAACCAAAGCTTGGTTCTCCGGCCTATTCGCGGAAAGGGCGCCGCAAGCGATCAGGGAAACGCAGAATGTCATCCGCCATGTTTTCATTCCTGCACCTCCGCGATTGAGACCTTGAAGTTGATCTTGCCCGGAGTGACTTCCAGAACCTGCATCTTCAGGCCGTCGGGAGGATTCAGGACCAGTTCCTCGGAGAGTTCCTCGGACGGAACGCGGGATTTGACGTCGAACAAAGCCACACCGGCGGCGTACTGCTTTTGTGTGGTGGTTTCGATGGAGTCAGGCATGCCGCGCAAGCGGTCACGCAGGGCCTTCAGTTTCCAGACTTGATCCACACCGCCGACCGTCAGTTCCACGGGGATGGACTTGCCTTCGGCCGATGATCCGGTGTTTTCCGTCCATGCCTTGAGCATGGTGGGGATGAGGGTTCCGAGTGATTTCTGTCCGGCGGCCTTCAGGGCCTTGGAGCTTCCGGCCACATCGTCGAGGCCGACGACGGAAGCGTCCTCCGAGGCAGATGCGATCGTGGATGAGTTGTCGGTGCGGACGGCGCGCAGGGTGGCGACGGCCTGGTAGGTACGCAGGTTGCTATCGCCGATGCGGCGCGCCGAGGGCTTGGCGACCGCTTCACCGATCAGGATGATGTCCGCACCGAACTGCTGGCCGAGGGCGGCGGCGCCGCGGTTGTCGCCCGCGCTTTTGAGTGCCTGCTGGGTCTTTTGCAGGTTGGCGCGGACCATGTCCTGGTCCACGACATTCACCTGCTGATCCAGTAGGAGGCGGGTTGCCATGGCTTCGACCTCGGCTGTCGGGATGGTTCCGAGGCTTTTCTCGTCGATCAGCAGCATGACTTTCGGGGTAGAGGCCAGGACCAGGCCGGCGGCAAGATTGCCGCACAGGGTGAGCAGGAACAGGTGGTGTTGCGGGATCCAGCGTTTCATTTACGGGCCTCCAGTTTTTTCAATCGGTTTTCCATCCGTTCCAGGTCGCGTTCCAGCGCGGCCAACTGTTTCTCGATGTTCTGCAAACGCTTTTCGACGCTGTTGAGGGAAGTGGGTAACTGGGTGGTGCGCCCCAGGCGCGCTTCCAGTTCCGCGACGTGCTTTTCGATCTTATCCAGGCGATCCCCTTCAGTGTTTGCAGTGGGATGATCCTGCGCCGTGACGCGGATGGCGAACCATATTGAGAGCGATAGGCAAGTCAGCCAGAGGGGAAATTTCATTACTCTTCTCCGCCGGCTGCCGCGGCTGCCGCTGCGGCAGCCGCCCGTTCCGTGCAGACTTTGCACTCAATCGAAGAAGGTCTGGATGCCTCACTGCCTTCATACAGGAGGGATCCGCATCCTGAACAACGGACTCGGACGCAGTTGGGACATTGCGAGGCAGGTTGGTCACGGCGCGCGTAACCCGTGTGGCCGCAAAGATTGCAGGTGGTGGTATAGCACATGGGGCAGCTTTCAGGTTCCTGGCCTCGCGGATAATTCTTGGAATGTCCGCAGCGGGGGCAGGTCATCGTGACGCAATAGGGGCATTCCACTCCCTGTCCGGCGACACCTTCAAACCTCTTGCCGCAGCCGGGACAGGTGACCATCGGCTTGCCCTGACTGTCCTGGCCGTCTTCTTTGCCGCCGGAGGATTTCTTGCCGCCGCCTCCCGACTTGGTCATTTTGCCGCCCCCCCCGCCGCTCTGCTTGGAGTCCTTCTTGGTGGTGGCAACCTGTGGTCCCTTTTCGCCGGATGTGCTGCCGGAGTCGCTTTTTGTCCCGTCGCTCTTCCCGTCCGGAGCGGAAGGCTTCTTGTCGCCGAAGACAGCGCCGGCGGTCTTATCGGCGGCGGCTCCGCCCACGGCGGTCCCTGCGGCAGCGCCGCCGGTGGCCAAGCCATCAGCAACTGCGTCCTTGAGTTTGTTCCCCAAGGCGTCCTTGCGGTCGCCGGCGGCCACCTGTTTGCTGGTCTGATCCAGCTTGTCCTGGGCTTCCTGCCCGGCCTGGTTGACCTTGCTCCTGGCATCCTTGGCTTCCTGATCTCCCGCGGTCGAACCCTGGTTCATCTGCGAATTGGCGCCCATGTTCCCCAGGGCATCACGGGTCTTGTTGGAACTCTTCTGGTTGCGGGCATCCGCAAGTTTGTCCAGGGCGGAACCGCCCTCTTCCTTGCCGCCCTTTCCATCGGCGTTTGCCTCGTTGTCGCCTTCGGCCGACTTGAGGTCATTCTCCCGTGTGACTCCATTCCGCTTATCAAGGATCGTCTTCAGGTTCTGGAGCATCTGCTTATCGCCCTTGTCGTAATAGGCGGAAGCGGCTTTCTCCGCG
>CAIVSY010000065.1 GCA_903908715.1 uncultured bacterium | reverse complement strand
GGTTACTCACACGATACACGAAGGTTGACTTTTGCCGAACGCCCCTTTAGCTTATCTCCGCTTTGAACGCTCCACAACGGAGGGGTGGCAGAGCCCGGTTGAATGCGCATGACTCGAAATCATGTTTACCTTCACTGGTAACGGGGGTTCAAATCCCTCCCCCTCCGCCATTCGACGCGTTCGCTGCGCTCACTTGCTCATGGCAGGCCACGGGAGCATGAAGCGAATGCGTCGAATGCCCTGAGCAAAAGAACAACGTGAGTACGTCGAAGGGCTTCTTCCTGTGCAATGGTATGTCTACTTCCTTGCATGCAACAACGGCAGCTTCTACGTAGGCCACACTCACGACCTCTCTGCCCGATTTAAACGTCATCGCAGCGGAACAGGCGCCACTCATACAGCCACCAATGCGCCACTTACAATCCTCTACCAGGAATCCTTTCCTGCCGAACTGGATGCCGTCCATCGTGAACGACAACTCAAACGCTGGAGTCGCGCGAAGAAGAGGGCTTTGATCGAAGGCAACAAGGATCAGTTGCATGAGCTAAGCAAGAGTCATGACCACGCAGAATAACAATTACCCTAGTGATCCCTCCCCCTCCGCCATTCAGCTGATCCCTCACGCGTCCCGTTCGGGGCGCGGATCGCGGCCTAGAAGGGATTCCACTGCCTCATGCGGTTCCTTGCCTTCGTTGACCAGCGCGTGGACCTCCTCGACAATCGGAGCCGGAACACCGGTCTCCCGCGACAAGGCCCTGGCGGTCCCGCAGTTGACAATCCCCTCCGCCACCTGCTTCATGCCGCCAAGGATCGTATCCAGTTTCTCCCCGCGCCCCAGCCGCTCCCCGACGGAATAATTCCGGCTCAAACGGCTTGTGCAGGTCAGCACCAGGTCCCCCATGCCGCTCAAGCCCGCAAAGGTCACGGCGTTTGCACCCAGTGCCACACCCAGCCGCGTCATTTCAGCGAGGCCGCGCGTAATCAGCGCCGCCTGCGCACTGTGCCCAAAGCCGATCCCGCTGCAGACCCCTGCCGCCACGGCAATGACATTCTTCAACGCGCCACCCAATTCCACGCCGGTCGGATCGTCGGATGTGTAAATCCGGAATCGGCGGTTGTTGAACACATTCTGCAAGGCCACGGCGACTCCATGGTCACGGCATGCAACGACGACCGCCGTGGGGGCTCCCTCCGCCACCTCTCCCGCAAAACTCGGTCCCGAAAGCGCGGCGACAGGCCCGCAGTCCAGCACCGATTCCGCCACCTGTGTCATCCGTTGATGCGTTGCCGCATCGAACCCCTTGGCCACGCTGACCAGAAGGGCGGAACGGGAAATCCGTCCGCGGAAGGATTCCAGCACCGGCCGCATGAATTTCGTGGGACTCGCCAGGACCACCACGTTGGCTCCGGCAACGGCTTCATCCCGATCCGCCGTCCAATGCAAGCCGGCGGGTAATGGGACGCCGGGAAGATAATCCGTGTTTTCCCCGCGTTCGCGAATCGCCCTGATCCCTTCCGGGAAAGGCCCCCAGATCCGCACGTCATGTCCGTTCCGGTGCAGGATCAATCCGAGGGCAGTACCCCAGCCTCCATCGCCAATAACCGCCACCCTGGCCATTCCGCCTCCCTATTGCTTCGCTGCGGATTTCTTCCTGTCAAAACGGTGTTCGGTGCCGTTCCGCAGGCGCTGAATGTTAGCCTTGTGACGCCACACAATCAGGGCCGCCAGGACCGTAAGGGCCACCGGCAATCCGAGCCCCTCCTCCCGGTACAGGAACCAGGCGGATCCAGCCACCGAGACCGCCGCAAGGATGGAGGCCACCGAGACATACCTTGAAAGGATGAAGACCACAATCCAGCAAAGAAGCCCGATTCCGGTTGCGGCAGGCGCAATACCGATCAGGGCGCCGGCACTGGTTGCCACCCCTTTCCCGCCCTTGAACTTCAGATACACGGGCCACGTGTGCCCTGCTATGGCCAACGCCGCATAACAAAGCCCCAGCCAATCGGGAACCGCAACTCCGGTCAAACCCTCCGCCAGACGGGGGAAAATCCAGGCAGGCACCCAGCCCTTGAGGGCATCCGCCAGGAATGTCAGGATTCCCAGCGTCTTGCTGACCGAACGGAAAACGTTGGTGGCGCCGATATTCCCGCTTCCCACGTTGCGGATATCCACCCCTTTGAGCCGGGCCAGCAGCAAACCGAAAGGAATGGCGCCAACCAGATAGGCGCACAACCCGAACCCGGCCATTCCCATAACCCCCACATCCTGGCAGACACATGAACTCATGATCACAGGCCTTCCGTATGTTGTGTTCTCACCTTGCAGTCCGCGCCATCAAGGCTGCAGCGCGGCTCCGGCAGTCCAGGCCGCGTCGCCGCCTACTTGTTCCGCTTTGCCCGCTGCTGCCAGAGCAACTGGATGATCATCATCACCTGGTTGGCTGTCCAGTACAACACCAGCCCCGATGGCATCGAGTACAGGAACAACAGCATGATCACCGGCATGAACATCATCATCTTCTGCTGGGCCGGATCCCCCGTTGAAGGCGTCAGCTTCTGCTGCCAGGCCTGTGTGGCCGCCATGATCAGCGGCAGGAGGTTCAGCGGCAGCGGGAGCACCCCCGCGAACAGGTTCTCCGCCTCACTGAGGTCGCCCACCCACAGGAAGCCGGCAAAACGCAATTCAATCGCGCTCCTCAGCACGTTGAAGAGCGCGAAGAAAACAGGGATCTGGATAAGCATCGGCAGACAGCCGCCCATGGGGTTGATCTTATGCTCCCGGTACAGGGCCATCATCTCCTGCTGGAGTTTCTGGGGCTTGTCGCGATACTTCTCCTGCAACTCCTTCATCTTGGGCTGCAGTTCCTGCATCCGCTTCATGCTTTCCGTACCCTTGTGGGTCAAGGGCCAGAAGATAATCCGCACAAGGAGAGTCAGGAGGATGATCGCGATCCCGTAGTTGGGGATCAGGCCATATAAGCCGCGCAAGCCCATCACCAGGATTTCGCATACCCATTTCAGCATGCCGAATTCCATCACTTCCTTCATGTGACGGCCCATCGGCTTGATCGAGGAAAGCTCCTTGGGTCCCACGTAGTACTGCATGGAACGGGTCATACTCTCCCCGGGCTTCAGGGTTTGTTCCGAAAACCTCAGCGCACCGGCCACACTCCGAGGTGCCGCCGCCGACTGCCATGTGCGGGCATCCGCGGGATTCTCTCCGGGTGCTATGACCCGGTCCGCGATAAGGTCACAACCAACCGCCCCGTCCTTGGGCGCCAGGATCTGAACAAAGAACTTGTTCTTGACCGCCATCCAGTCCGTGTCCCGGTTGATCCGTTCCCGGATTTCCGGCGGGAGCATCCGGGTCATCTTCGGACGGCCCACGCAACCATGACCGCGGATGGCCTCCTCCTGAAAGTAATCCGCCAGCGTCAGATCGCCTGAAAAGAAACGTTTGCTGGACCAGTGCCGAACCCCTTCGCCTCCCGTGGAGGGCAGTGTGTCAATGCCAAGGAATTGCATCCCCTTCATTGCGCTCTCGCCCTCGAGCATTTCCATGCTTCCCAGCGTCAGCGCCATTCCGGGAACCTGCCGCGCGGCGTCGGATGCATTGATCAGCCGATCCTCAACGGTGACCTCGTAGCGTTCCCCCAGTGAAATGAATCGTTCGATACGCACGCCATCGGCCCCCACGGCATCCAGCCGGGCAGCGGCGCCGTCGGAGAGCAGCGTGAT
Source organism: uncultured bacterium (assembly GCA_903908715.1). Lineage (GTDB taxonomy): Bacteria > Verrucomicrobiota > Kiritimatiellia > CAIKKV01 > CAITUY01 > CAIVSY01. The sequence continues at coordinate 13,629 of CAIVSY010000065.1, read as the reverse complement.
CGAGAAATCCACACCGTCCAGTTCCTTCCACCCTTCATACACCAGTGCCGGGACCTTTCGGAAGTCCAGCACGACCGGCCTGGGATCCTTCTTGGTCAGCGCATATCCCGGCAGTTCCGCCGCAACGATTCCGCCCCCGCGGGAGGAAATCGTAAGCTGGACCCATCCGTTGCTCAGGATCCGGGTTTCCTCCGGGGCCCGCACGGCCGAGGGTTGCTGGAGCACGGGTGTCGCCGGATTTTCCGCGGGTACCGTCTGGACCGGCGGAACACTCTCCGGTGCGACGGGAGCGGAGGTCGCCACCACTGTTTCCGGCGCCGCGTTTGATCCGCTGTCGACTTTGCCTTGTGGCGCCGGGCCCGCCGGCCGTGCCAGGAACTTCTGGTAAAGGGGACCCCACGCCAGCATCGCGGCGAAAAGGATCACGATGATCAGGATATCCTTGATCGGTAGTTTCTTCTTCATTACCTGCACTCCACTATCGTTTGCATTCCTGTTGCCGCCCGGGCACCGGCCCGTGTTTGATCCGCGGTTACCGCAGGCACTGGATCCGCACCGGCCGCATGAAAAGGATGACAACGCAACAGGCGCTTCACCCCGAGCCAGCACCCGCGGATCGCGCCGTGGGTTACAACCGCTTCAATCCAATACGCGGAACAGGAAGGGTAAAAACGGCAACGCCCTCCCAACCACAGGGACAGACTACCCCGGTAGGCGTGGATTAACAGGATGATCAGGCGACCGATCATGCCGCCAGCCCGGCCTTTTGTGCAAGTTTCCGCAGTTCGGTCACAACATCCTCCCAACTCGCCCCGAGAATCGCGCGGCGGGCCACAATCACCACATCCACCTCTGCCGCCCATAAATGGCGGTTCAGTCGCCAGGCTTCGCGCAGGCGCCGTTTCGCCCGGTTACGCCGCACCGCATCCCCCACCACACGGCTGGCCACAACCCCGATCCGCAGGGCCGCGCCCGGCCCCTGCCGCACCCATAGCACCATGTATCGGCCCGCAAGGGACCGACCCTGAGCATAAGTGGCGGCAAAATCGTCGCTTGCGGTCAACCGTCGGGAACGGCCCAGCCCTACATCCGGCCGCCTGGCCTGCACCCCGCTTATCCGGCTCTCTTCCATACCGCAAAAACCTCGCCGGTCATCTCCTCCAGCACCCATTGAAACACGAAATGAACGCCGACCCCGCCCACCTGGCAGAGTGCCACCCGCACGCGTGGATACAATCATCCACCCGCCCGCGGGTGACGGCGTTCATTGGCGTCCCCTGCCCTTTCGGGTCAACGGGCGTGTCAAATCGTGAGCCGTTTACGCCCCTTCTGGCGTCGCTTGGCAATCACCTTGCGGCCATCGGCCGTCTTCATGCGTTTCCGAAATCCATGCTTGCGCTGGCGCTTCTTCCTGGCCGGCTGATATGTCATCTTCATCGTATGTCCCTCACTAACCTCTGATCCAAACTGAAAAGCGCGTCAGACTACCATTTCCTGCTTTTCTGTCAAGCCAAGGGTGGTGTATGTTCTGGGCGGTCATGCACTCATCATGGTACATCAAGGGCGCGCGGATCGTGGATCCCGCCTCAGGCCGGGATGAAAAGGGGGACCTTTTCGTCCATAACGGGGTGTTTGCCGAGGTCCCGGCCAACCTGCCCGCCGACTGCGGAATCGTCGAGGCGGCGGGCCTCGTGGCGGTCCCCGGCCTGATTGACTTGCATGTGCACTTGCGGGAACCCGGCAACGAGGCGGCCGAAACCGTGGCTTCCGCATGCCTTGCGGCTGTGAGGGGCGGGTTTACAACCATCGTCGCCATGCCTAACACAAACCCGCCCATGGATACACCTGAACAAGTCCGGAACCTTGCCGCGAAGGCAGCAGCCGTCAACCTGTGCCATGTCCTGCCCGCACCCTGCGTCACGCAAGGTCGTGCCGGCCATCAGATGGCAGATCTCCCTGCCCTGGCGCGGGCCGGGGCGGTAGCGTTTACCGACGATGGTTCCACGGTGGGTGATTCCGCCATTCTCGCGGAGGCGCTCCGGCAGGGTGCAAGCCTGCACCGGCCCATCATGGATCACGCCCTGGACCCGAAGATTGCGGGACATGGCGTGATGCACGAAGGCGCCCGGTCGGCCAAGCTCGGCCTCCCGGGCATCTCCTCCGAAGCGGAAAACGTGATTGTAGCCAGGAACCTGGCCTTGGCCGGAGAGACCGGCGGAGCCGTCCACATCCAACACCTTTCAACCAGGGAATCCGTGGCCCTGATTCGGGACGCACGACGCAAGGGGATTCGCGCAAGCGCCGAACTGACACCCCACCATCTGGCCCTGACCGATGACGACATCGTTGCCGACCGCGCCGACCGGTTCAAGATGAACCCTCCCTTGCGGAGCCGGGCGGATCGCGACGCTCTACAGGAAGGGCTCCTGGATGGGACGATTGCCTGCTTCGCGACCGACCATGCCCCCCATACGGCTGAATCCAAGGCCCGTGGTTTCCTCGGCGCTCCCTTCGGCATTATCGGGCTGGAAACAGCGATTGGGGTTACGTTCTCGACACTCGTCTCTTCTGGCCGGATGCGAATTCTTGACTGGGTGGCGCGCTGGACAACAGGACCTGCCGCAATCCTGGGATTACCGGCCCCGCGCCTTGCCACCGGGTATCCGGCCGACGTAACCCTCGTGGATGTTGAGACCCCGTGGGAGGTCCGCTCCTCCTCTTTCGCGTCGAAGTCACGAAATACGCCGTTTGAGGGATGGACCCTTCGTGGACGCGCCGCCTATACCTTCTGTGCGGGCCGGCTCTGTCATTTCCCCAACTCCACTACCCCGACCCCATGAACTCAAGCAATAAGAACATCGTCCTGATGGGATTCATGGGAACCGGCAAGACCAGCGTCGGCAAGCGGCTGGCCTCGATGCTCGGCATGGAATTCGTGGATATGGATCATGTCATCGAGGCACGCGCCGGCAAGGTCATATCGAGGATTTTTGCCGAGGATGGCGAGCCCCGCTTTCGCCAGATGGAGCGTGAACTCACCGTGGAACTCTCCGGCCGCAGCGGACTTGTCATTGGATGTGGCGGCGGCGTGGTCCTGAACCCGGACAATGTGCAAGACTACCAGCGCACCGGCATGGTCGTTTGCCTGACCGCCAGCGCCGAGACCCTCTTTCAACGCACCTCGCGGGCGCGTCACCGCCCCCTGCTGGAAGAAGAGAACCGCTTCCAGCGCATCGTTGATCTCCTGGAGAAGCGGAAATCCCTCTATGAGGCCATCCCGAACCGGATCGACACCGAAACGCTGTCACCGAAGGAAGTGGCGGAAGCCATCCTGCGGCTCTACCAGGCGTCTGCAGGCTGAACCGCGTTATTGCCCGTCCTTCCTCTTGCTGCTTTCCTTTTCAGGGATCGGATATACTATTGCCACGAGAGGCACAGGAGGGGTCCAGGATGAATACACCGAAAACCGATGGCGCGTGGATTCCGGTGCCAGAGGAGCAGCCCTCCCTGTTTGACGCCCACTGCCACCTGCAGGATGAGCGCCTGGCGCGGGATCTGGATGCTGTCATGGAACGAGCCGTGGCCGCGGGAGTTACGGCATGCATGTGCTGCGGGACCTGTGAATCCGACTGGGACGAGATCCGGATGCTGGCCCGCCGTTTTCCGGGTATTCGCATCTCGTTCGGATTGCACCCCTGGCATGCGAGCCATCGCACGAAGGATTGGCTGGAGTCACTCCGCGCCCTGTTACGGGAATATCCGGCTGCCGTTGGCGAGATCGGGCTGGACCATGCGCTTGGCAAGGAAACCTTTGAGGATCAGGAGCAGGTCTTCCTGACCCAGCTTTCCCTGGCTGCGGAATTAAGGCGACCGGTCTCCGTACATTGCCGGCGGGCCTGGGGCCGTATGCTTGAACTGCTGGATCACCGTGGGTGGCCTCCGAACGGCATCCTTTTCCACTCCTATTCCGGGGGCCCCGAACTGGTCACCCCGCTTGTCCGGCGGGGCGCATTTTTCTCTTTCTCCGGCGCCATCACACACGAAAAGAACGTTCGCGGACGTGCCGCTGTTCCGGTTGTCCCCGCGGACCGGATCGTGGCGGAAACCGATGCGCCCGATCTTATGCCTTGCCTCGCAGATAAACATCCTGATCGGTTCCGTCTGCCCCATTCCGACATCAATGAGCCGGCCCATCTCGTGCATGTGGTCGAAGCCATTGCCACTCTCCGGAACTGGACACCCGTGCAGGCTGCGGCCGTCACGACGGGAAACGCCGAACGTTTCTTCGCGCTCCCCTGCACCTGAATGCAGCCGCTACTCGACATTCGACTCCTATTGCCGTATACATAACGACCATGGGGGCTCGTAAAGTCCAGATCCTGTCGGTTGTCGGCGCCCGGCCGAATTTCATGAAAATCGCACCCTTCGCCCGCGCACTGAACCATTGCAGGGACCGGTTTGACCATATCCTTGTGCACACCGGACAGCATTACGATATGGCTATGTCTGAATCCTTCTTCCGTGAGCTTGGGATCCCCCACCCGGATGTGGATCTTGGCATCGGCTCCGGCACACATGCTGAACAGGTTGGCCGCACCATGATGGCTTTCGAAAAGATCCTTGCCCGTTTCACTCCCGACTGGATTGTCGTTGTCGGGGACGTCAATGCAACCTGCGCCTGCGCGATTACCTCCAAGAAAGAACATATCAAGTTAGCCCACATTGAGGCGGGCCTGCGCTCCTTTGACCTCGACATGCCCGAGGAGATCAACCGCATGGTTACTGATCGACTGTCGGATCTTCTTTTCACAACCGACGAGTTGGCCGACCGGAACCTTCTGCAGGAAGGCGTACCCGCGGAAAAGATCAAGCGGGTCGGCAACATCATGATCGACACTCTTGAGCAACAGCGTCCGGTTGCCAGCAGCCTGAATCCCGTCATATTCTGCCGCGAGCAGGCAGTTCAAGGACAGGGAGTACTGCCCGATTTACGGGATGACCACTTCGCTGTTGTAACCCTCCATCGGCCGTCCAACGTCGACAGCCCGGATGTTCTGAAATCATTGACATGGTTCCTTGTAGAGGAAGTTTCCCCCCTTACCCCGCTTGTCTGGCCCGTTCATCCCCGTACGCGCAAGCAACTCGAGCTTTTCGGCCTCTGGAATCTCCTTCTGGACTGTCCCGGAGTCGTCCTTACCCAGCCCGTCGGTTACCATGAGATGCTTCGCCTGACAATGGGGGCTCAGGTAATGTTCACCGATAGCGGAGGACTCCAGGAAGAGTGCTGTGTACTGGGCACTCCTTGCCTGACCCTCAGATGGAACACCGAGCGTCCCGTCACGCTCCGTGAACATGGGGGGACCGGGATTCTCGTGGGCAACAGCATCCCGGCCATCCGTGCTGCTTTCAAGGATAGTCTGGGCCGCTTCCGCCGCATGCATCGCCCGCCCTTGTGGGACGGGCAGGCCGCCGAACGCATGGTTGCCTGTTTTTGTAAATTGGCGTAGTCTGATGCCACTTTTTTGATCCGAGGCATGGAGACAAATGAAGATCCTTGTAACCGGAACGGCCGGATTTATCGGTTCGCACCTTGCGGCTTCTTTGCTGCAGGATGGGCACCGCGTGGTTGGCTTGGATAATTTCAACGATTACTACAGTGTCCGGCTCAAGAGGGACCGCCACGAGCGGCTGACCTGTCAAGGCGGCTATACCGGCGTCGAGGGGGATCTGTGCGACGCCCGCCTTCTCACCGCGCTCTTCAAGGAGCATGGCTTTGATGTGGTCTGCCACCTGGCCGCGCAGGCCGGTGTCCGTTATTCGCTCACGCATCCGTTCGTCTACGAGAAAGCAAACCTCGAGGGTTTCCTGAACATTCTGGAGGCCTGCCGCCATGCCCGCACCCCGCGGCTGGTATATGCATCGAGTTCCAGCGTCTATGGCGGCAACACGAAGCTCCCTTTCAGCGAGAGCGATCCCGTGGATCACCCCGTCAGCCTGTATGCCGCCACCAAGAAGGCCAATGAACTCATGGCCCACACCTACTCCCATCTGTTCGGCGTGCAGACCATCGGGCTGCGGTTCTTCACCGTCTACGGGCCATGGGGACGCCCCGACATGGCCCTGTGGATGTTCACCGAATCCATGCTGGCCGGCCGCCCGATCAAGGTGTTCAACCACGGCCGGATGCGCCGGGATTTCACCTATATCGACGACATCATCGCCGGCGTCAAGGCCTCCCTGTTCCAACCCGGCCTGGCGCCCTACGAGATCTTCAATCTTGGCAACCACCAGTCGGAGAACCTCCTGGAGATGATCCGGGTCTTGTCCGAATCGCTGGGCGTGGAACCGAAAACCGAACTTCTGCCCATGCAGCCCGGTGACGTGGAAGCCACCTATGCCGATGTTTCCCTGGCGGGCGCCAAGCTGGGGTTCCGGCCCACCACCTCCATCGCCCAGGGCATCCCGCGATTCGTGTCCTGGTACCGGGAATATCACAAGTGCTAGAGCTCAGGAGCGAACAGACATGAACGTACCCTTGCTGGATCTTAAGGCCCAATACCGGAGCATCCGGAACGAGATCGACGCCGCAGTTGCGGAAGTATTCGAGTCCCAGCACTTTATTCTCGGGCCGAAGGTCAAGGCCTGCGAGGACGCCATTGCGCAGTACTCGCAATGCCCCCATGCCATCGGGGTTTCCTCGGGAACCGATGCCCTTCTGCTGGCCCTGATGGCGGCCAACATCGGCCCCGGCGACGAGGTCATCACATCCCCATACACGTTTTTTGCCACCGCCGGATCCGTATCCCGCATGGGCGCACGTCCTGTATTTGTGGATATCGAACCAGCCACCTTCAACATCGATGTCAGCCGGATCGAGTCCGCCATCACCCCGCGCACACGGGCCATCATGCCTGTTCACCTGTATGGCCAGATGGCCGACATGGACCCCGTCATGGCGATTGCCAAGCGCCATAAGCTGGTTGTCATCGAGGACGCATGCCAGTCGATTGGCGCGGAGTACAAGGGAAAGCGGGCCGGCTCGATCGGTGATTACGGATGCTTCTCGTTCTTCCCCTCCAAGAACCTTGGCGGCGCCGGGGATGGCGGTGCCATCACAACGCAGGACAAGGAGCTTGCCGCGCGATTATCCATCCTGCGGGTGCACGGGATGGAGCCGAAATACTTTCATGAGTGGATCGGCGGGAATTTCCGGCTCGATGCCCTGCAGGCGGCCGTGGTGGCCGTCAAGATCCGCCATCTCGATGCATGGACCCGCCAGCGGCAATGCAATGCGGCGCGGTATGACCGCCTGTTTACCGCGGCCGGGCTGGAGTCCGCCGGGATCCGCCGGCCGCCGGTGGTGATGTCGCGGCACGTCTTTAACCAGTACATCATCCGCACGCCGCGCCGGGATGAATTACGCGCCTTCCTGCAGAAGCGGGAAATCGGCGCGGAGGTGTATTACCCCCTGCCCCTGCATATGCAGAAATGCTTTGCCGATCTCGGTTATCGGAAGGGCGATTTCCCGGAGAGCGAGCTCGCCGCACAGGAAACACTCGCCTTGCCGATCTACCCCGAACTCACCGACGCACAGGCGGAATGGGTGGTGGAAAGTATTCGAGCCTTTTTCATGAACTGACATCAGGGGGAAACGGTCATGGACTACAAAACCAGGTTGATCAACAGGTTCGACAGGAAGAGCGCGGTCATCGGGGTGGTGGGTCTGGGTTATGTGGGCTTGCCGCTGGTCCTGCGGTTCGCCGAGGAAGGTTTCCAGGTTCTGGGCATTGATATCGATCCCGCGAAAGTTCGACAGCTCACCGCCGGGCGGAGTTATATCAAGCACATCCCTTCCGAGGCGCTCCGGCGTGCCCGGAAATCCGGTTTCCAGGCCACGACTGACTTTTCGCTCGCCCGCAAGGCCGATGCGCTGATCATCTGTGTGCCGACCCCGCTGGATGAGCACCGCGAGCCGGACTTGAGTTTTGTAGTCAATACCGTGGAATCGCTTGTCCCCCATATCCGGGCCGGTCAGGTTATGTCGCTCGAAAGCACAACCTATCCCGGCACAACGGATGAGGAACTGGTACCCCGCGTCAGTGCCTGCGGATTGACCATCGGGAAGGACTATTTCGTTGTATTCTCGCCGGAGCGCGAGGATCCGGGCAACCCGAAGTTCAACACGCGCACAATCCCGAAGGTCTGCGGTGGCGTTACCCCTGCCTGTCGCGAGGTCGGCGTGGCCCTCTACAGCAAGGCGATTGACCGCGTGATCCCGGTGAGTTCCACACGAGTGGCCGAAATGACCAAACTTCTGGAGAATATTCATCGCGCCGTGAACATCGGCCTGGTCAACGAAATGAAGATTGTAGCCGACCGCATGGGCATCGACATCCACGAGGTCATCCGGGCGGCATCCACCAAGCCTTTCGGGTTTGTGCCCTACCAGCCGGGGCCGGGGCTGGGCGGTCATTGCATTCCCATAGATCCGTTTTACCTCACATGGAAAGCCAGGGAATATGGCGTCCACACCCGGTTCATCGAACTGGCGGGGGAAGTGAACAGCGGCATGCCCGAGTGGGTCATCGGAAAAGTTGCCGATGCGCTGAACGAACGCGGCAAGTCCGTAAAAGGCAGCCGTATCCTGGTTCTGGGCATCGCCTACAAGAAGGATGTCGACGACCCGCGGGAATCGCCTTCCATGGTCCTGCTGGAGCTTTTACGCAAACGGGGCGCCCGATATGCATATTCCGATCCGTATTTCCCGGTCTTCCCCAGGATGCGGGAACATCATTTCGAGCTGAAGAGCGTGCCTCTCACGCCGCGTAATATTTCTTCCTTCGATTGCGTGCTGGTCGCAACCCATCACTCCGCCTTCGATTACAAGCTCCTGAAGAAGCATGCGAAATTGATTGTGGATACGCGGGGTGTCTACCTCAAGCCCGCGCGCAATATCGTCAAAGCCTGAACAGAATGCCCGTTGCGACTGTCCCGCCCGTTGGGAACGGCGTGTGGATTCCACGGATCAGATCAAGGCGAAAACGACTCCGGTCAGGAGTCCGCCCGCCACTCCGCAAAACGTCGCGATAAGCCCCGTGCGCAAGCGGGGCGGACGCGGATGCATGTGGCGCAGCGCAAGGAAGGAAATCACCGCTGAGATAACGAGCGCCGACGGCACCGATCCGGCCAGCGATGCGGCCAACGCTTTGGCCAGACAACCCATGCCGGCGTTCACATAACAATCCACGCCATCCGCCGTAACATACAACCAGCCACCGATCCCCGTACCGAGCCATAAACCGCCGATCAATCCCATCATGAAGGCAACCAGTGCAAAAATCGGGTTGCGCTTGCAAAACCATCCCGCGCCCGCCCCCGCCACAGCCCCGGCTGCCATGGCAGTCAACCGGGTCAATTCCATCAGAGAAATCCCTTCGGATCCGGAATGCAACGGCAAAGGCATGAGGATTCTTCCTTTCCCGCGTACAGGAAATCCTGCGCGGCTTATGTAATCAGATTGAAGGAGCACCGGTTTGAAGTCAACCAATATCCCGGCAACCTTATCCAGCAACCCGACATCCCGGCGGGGGCAACGCGATTATCCCCTTGCCTTTTCGTTGCACCCTGCCAGACTTTTTCCACATTGAATGACAGACAGGAAGTTCTTGCCCGTACCGGCCCATGATCACAAAGACCCATGCGATAGCCTTGCGGATCGACCCGTTCTCGCGGACTTCCCATGTTGTCTCCTGGCTTTGTCCGGATAAGGGACGGATGACCACCCTGATCAAGGGGGCTCAGCGCCCGCGTAGCGCCTTTCTTGGGCAGTACGACTTGTTCTATACCTGCGAGCTGGTTTACTACCCCGGCGTTCGCACCTCGCTGGGAATCCTCAAGGAATGCACGGCACTCCGGCCACGGCCTGAACTGCGCGAGAACTGGAAAGCCTGTGTTGCGGCCTCCTATTTTTCCGATCTGCTCCACCGCCTTACGCCCGCAGGTGTGGCGAACGGCAGTCTATATCGATTCGCGGGCAGGATGCTGGATTTCCTGGCGCAAGAGGGAGGAAACGCGAACGCCTTGCATTGGGCCGAACTCAAACTGCTTGAACTTGTGGGTGTGGGCCCCAGTCTGACGGCCTGCGTCGGTTGCGGGAGCCGGGAATTCCCCACCGCGCAGGTGGCCGCTTTTTCCATACCGCGCGGCGGCCTGCTCTGCCAGTCCTGCCGGAACCAGTCGGAAGGCGCGCTCGTGCCAATCCAGCACGACACGCTGGCGATGATGCGTGGATGGCAGGAGACCCCCACCCCTATGATCGCCAAGCGGACAGCCTGCACCCCGGCCCAGCGGAAGATCATGGACAAATTGCTGGGAGGATTTCTGGCGTATCACTTGGAATCCTCCCGTGCCCGGGAAATCGCGATGGAAATGCTGCAGGGCTAGACACTGAAGCGGAAGTGGCAGATATCGCCGTCCTGGATGATATAATCCTTGCCCTTGAGCTGTTCCTTGCCGGCCTTGCGAACCGCGTCTTCCCCGCCCAGGGCCACAAGCTCATCATACCGGATGACATCCGCACGGATGAATCCGCGCTCAATATCCGAATGTATCTTGCCTGCCGCTTCCGGAGCGCGGGTGCCTTTGCGGATGGTCCAAGCCCGTACCTCGTCCTTGCCGATGGTATAGAACGACATCAGGCCGAGGGTGTCATAAGCGGCCGCATTCAGGCGGTCCAATCCCGAATGTTCCAATCCGAGTGACTGAAGGTATTCCTGTCGTTCCTTTTCATCCTGCAGAGCGGCGATTTCCTGTTCGATCAGGCACGACACCACGAAGGCATCCTGCCGGTTCTTCCATTCCGGTACCCCCAGCTGTTCTTCGCCCACATTATACGCCCAGAGGATCGGGAGCATGGTTACAAGGCCCAGGCTTCGGATTGTCTTTTCCTCATGCTCTTCCAGCGCAACCGACTTCAGGGGCTTGCCTGCCTCCAGCACACCGCGGCACTTGATCAGGGCCTGTTCTTCGACTGCCTGCTGGGTTGTTTGCCCACCCCGCTTCTCCTTGGCGAGCCTTTCCAGCCGCTTTTCCACCATCTCCAAGTCGGCGACCAGCAACTCCGCATCCAGGTTCGCCCGATCCCGCTCCGGGTCCACGCTTCCGGCCGGATGATAGACACTGGGAGTCGGGAAGGCGCGCACGACGATGCAAAGCAGATCCGTGCGGCGTGCGGCCTCCAGCCACGGGCGCTCACCGCCGCCGCACGCCACATCCGGCAGGAGGGCCAGGCTGTTCTCCGCGTAGCGTGTGCGTTCCGGCTTCACCAGGCGGGACAACACATCCACTCGCGGGTCCCGGATGGGTGCAATACCCTCCAGCACTTCCGTTTCCTTACGTGTGGGTGGCACCTGTCGGCCTGTCAGAAGGGTAAAAAGGGTTTTCTTGCCCGATTGCGGATAACCAAGGATTCCTATTTTCATAACGGGCGGATTGAAGCGCAGACAGCGTTCCGGGTCAAGCGCGAAGGGAGTATGAATAGACTGCGCACGCGCCAAGAATCATGAATCCGAACAAAAAGGGCGCCGTTACCGGCGCCCTTCTGTGTGCGTTTTCTTCTATCAGCTCTTCACAAAGCGAGCCTTCATCTGCCCCGCGAGTTCCGAAATCCGTGCGCGGAACGTAATCCCCAGCGAAACCAGCACGGCAACAAACATCCAAACCGTCTCCGGTTCAGGAACAGCAAATGTGATTTCAAAATCATCCAATTGATACACGAAAGGGCCCGTGTTCTCATTCAATACATATATGCCGATTCTATCGACATCCTGAATGGCTAATGAATAATCCGGAGCAGCATCAAACGACACCCAACCTGATGAATTACCAATCAGTACTGAGTGATAACCGTCCGAAACCGATAATGGATAATACCATGTTGCATTATCGTCGCTTGAATAGAAGTAAAGGCTTAACTGGTCTGCACTAGATGACCCGATGAAATTAAAATTGACTATCGCAGTTGGCCCAACATCCGAAAGGTAATTTCCCGTGAACGATGAATCCACCGTATGCACCCATCCGTCACCAGGGAAGCCGCCCACCGTGTCAATCGTGAAATTTAGATTCGGGTTCTGACTGTTAATGGAGGCCCCCCCCAGAGATTGCCAAGCCGTATAAGCCGGAACCCCGTCGAATTCATCTATACTATTTGGTATGACCGGCGCAGCGACAACAGTCAAGCAAGCTCCCAGTACAAGCAAAAACAACACAATGCAGGTAAAATTCTTTTTCATTCCTCCCCCTTTTACTTTTCAATCTGTACGCGGTAGAAACCAAAGGCATCAGCGCTCCCATTAACCGCCATGCGGTTTCTGGCACCAAGAGCCTGAATGGACCCATTTTCCTCCATAAAGCTTCCGGATGAAACCAGATCCGTACTCTTGAGAACCCTGTAGGAGCGATAGTTCTCCCGCTGCCAGCTCAGGGCCAGACTTCCATCTTCGCCCCTCTCGATATTCACGACAAACTTGGAATTCGCGTCGTTGGGATCGGTCCCAGCCAGGTACTCCGCATAGTTGCTGAAGCCATCCCCATCCTTGTCCAGTATTGCCAAACCGCCTTGAACCGCAAACCCATTCTCAAGCAGCCAGTAAAGCGGCATCTCGTCATCTGTTAGAGGCCCCAGTTCCCAAGGACCGACAACTTTGAAGTTGTCGACACGGATCTGCTGCGTTCCACTGCCACTGGTCAACGCACAGACCTCCATACTCTTGATATCCGTTTTTTCCTCATCGAAACTCAAGGCGTTCGCCTTATCAGTACATTTCCAACCATCGGCTGTCGTAACGGGAATCTCCCTGTTCTCCCAGACACCCTGTTCTTCCGGTAGGCTGAAATTCCTATACCACAAGACTCCGGACTTACCCACAAACTGCACTTGCGCAATAGAATCCAATCCAACCCGCATGACGTCAAAAGACACAAAATCGATTCCGGACGCAACATAGTTCCCCACAAAGCGACCACCGGACGATAATCCATCCGCCTTTGCAGAACCCGAGACCGGATTGGGCAGATCGGTCATAAATGAAACCGCCATCGACTCATCAATAATGGAGGGAGTACCACCACGCCATACAGTCCAAGCAGGGTCGTTGGTCCACCGCTCCGTCAGGTTTGCGATCGGGCTGTACGGTGCATTTTCCGCAAAGCACATGGCCGCCCCAAAGGACACAGTCGCTATCACAATCAATTTGGCTATATTATCCTTCATTTTCGCCTCCGCTTCGGATCATTATCCCCCATCTAAACGACCATCACGGCTCTCAATCCGTCGGACTCCACGTCAACTCCGCTGTTGTATTGGAGTAGAATATACCCTCGCCGAACCGCAGATATCTCACATCAGCAGGAATAGTTCCGCCTCCACTCATCAACCAACTTATCGTGGACGGCTGGTTCCTCAGTTTCTTATAGGCTCCATTCCGGTAAATCCATATAAAATCCCCAGCGTTACCCTCAGTCGTCAAACCGGAACTGGCAACATTAAGGTCATTAGATCCTTCGAACGGCCAGGCACTCATGTTCCATCCCTGCGGCAATGTCAGACTGATGCTGTTGCTCGTAATC
>CAIVSY010000064.1 GCA_903908715.1 uncultured bacterium | reverse complement strand
GCGCCCAGGTGGACAGATTCTCCACACCGAGCATGACAGCTTGGCTTCCGGCACTGGCCCGAAAGTATCCAAGGGGAGTTGCCCCGCCTCCGGAATAAGTTCCGATGGTGATGTCCCAGGCTTGGGCTACATCCAGAAGAGGAAGCTCTTTAAGCCAGGTGTCGTACCGGTCGTCTGATTCCGGAAGCGGTTCTCCTTCCGTGTCCTCGTAAGCGAACACAGGAATGCCCTTGAATCCGTACAAGATGCGACGGCCGGTTTCCTCGCCAGTGATGCCATCCTTTTCCCGAATCTTTTTGACGCAAGGCCCCAAGATCCAGATGGCCTTGGCGCCTTTCTTCACTTTGCGTTTGGCGTCTTCCCATTGACGGAAGCCCCGCGCATCGGTGGTCGCGCACAGGGCGGCGATGAGTTGGTTGTGCCAGCTCCATTTCCGGCATGGGACATCATCCTTTCGGTGGATGAAAATCGGGGCAAGCGCCTGCGGCAACAACTTCGGATGCCGGAACGTTTCCACAATGCGTTGGCCCACTTCTTCTGCATGTCCATAGAGCTTCATGGCGATTACCTCCTTACATGGTTAAGGCCCGACAGGGCAGGGTTCTCCTGTCGGGCCGGTTCGGGTTGTTCTGTACGATCATCCCACCGTGCGTTCATACGGGGACACGGTCGGACGGTCATACGGGTAGTTGCGAGATTCTTCTTGGGCTCTGAAGAAAACGCCGCGAGACGGGAGGTCGTGGCAATTAGGCGGGGATGCGCACAGGCTTGGAATCCTCCAAGGCAATCCGTTCATAGAAGCGACTGCCTTTGGGACTGTCCATACGCAGAAACAGGTGGGTTTCGCTGCGGAAGTTGCCAAACCCCATATGAATGAGGCCGGCATATTCATGGATGGCGGGCAGGAGCAGTTCCGGGACGGTATTGCGGCCGCCATCGATGATGGTCTTGCCTTCCGTCATGAGACGTTCCACATATTTCCGATCGCTGAGGACAGGCGTGGGTTCATCTCCTTCGCCCAGGTCAAAGGCCCGGTGAATGGCCGCTGGGATATCCCACATCCGATTCCAACCGCTTAACTCGACGTGCTGGCCAGGACACTCGCGCGGGGTCCTATCCATCTTTTCGGCAACGGCCAAGGCTTCGTCCCTGGTCAGGCCGCCAAAATCCAGTTTGATGGTCACGCCACATTTCTTGCATCGCGTTCGAATAATCATGGTTCATCCTTTCCTTGTTATGGTTTTGGATTCATTCAGAAACGGCGAGAGCTATCGCTCTCCAAATTCGCGTTGTCGACGGAACAGTCCGCCGGAGACCGATCAGGGTCTCGATTGTTCATGTTCATCTCCTTTTCGTTGATTGTTGTGGGCGTCAGCCGGTCTTTCCTTGCGGATGCCGAAGCTGCGGTAGCCCGGTTAAGGGGGGAGAATCTTCGGAACATGCGCGCGAATGCGCGGCTTTGTTCACGAAGAAAATTCTCCAGTTATAGTTGTCACGCCAAAGGAGTTGCGCTGAAGTATTTAAGGGTTTCGGTTC